>DASZHO010000068.1:0-2800 GCA_035937795.1 Vicinamibacterales bacterium
GGATGAATCCGGTGAGGCGGAAGTGTACGTCGCGCAGTTTCCGCCCGCGCCGGGACGAAAGGTGCGGATTTCGAGCGGTGGCGGCTCGCAAGCTCGCTGGCGACGGGACGGCAAGGAGCTCTTCTATCTGGCGCCCGGGAGAGTGCTGATGTCCGCTGCCGTTGTCAAGCCCGGCTCAGATTTCGCCGCCGCGATACCGCAGCCGTTGTTCGAGATGCGCTATGCCTACGGCCAGTATCACGCGTTCGATGTCACCGCGGACGGCCAGCGGTTCCTCGTCAACTCCGCCGTCGTGCTTCCAGGGGGCCCCTCCGTCGTCGCGCATTGACAGCCGCCCCTATCTCTGAGTGCGCTGGCTCGAGCTCGACACGATCGGCAGCTTGAACTCGATGGGTCGCCCGTTCCGCAGCACCTTGACGGTTGCGGTCGAACCGATTCGCGCGTCTGCGACGTTGCGGACGAACTGGGATGGGTCGTCGACAGGCAGGCCGTTGAACGAGACGATGACGTCGCCGGGGCGCAGGCCGGCCTGGTAGGCCTCGGAGTTCCGAAACATTCGAGAGATCAGCGCGCCGTTGGCATTCGGCGCGCCGTAATCCTCGGCCAGCTGGTCGTTGAGCCTTTCGATGCTGAGCTGACCGATGGATCCACGCCGCACCTCGCCGTATCTCATCAGGTCGTCGACGATGCGCCGGGCCAGGTTGCTCGGAACCGCGAAGCCGATGCCCTGGTAACCGCCGCTCTCGCTGAAGATGCCGGTATTGATGCCGACGAGCTCGCCGCGGGAGTTGATGAGTGCGCCGCCGGAATTGCCGCGGTTGATGGCGGCGTCGGTCTGAATGAAGTCCTCGTAATCGGCGAAACCGAGCCCGGTTCGTCCCACGGCGCTGACGATGCCCGCGGTCACGGTCTGATTCAGCTGGTAGGGGCTGCCGATCGCGAGCACCCATTCGCCGACCTTCAGCTGGTTCGAATCACCCCACGCCACGACCGGGAGCCCCTTCACGTTGATCTTGAGCAGCGCGATGTCGGTGGTCGGGTCGACGCCGATGACCCTGCCCTTGATCGCGCGCTTGTCGGACATCGCAACCGTGATCTCGGTTACGTGCTCTCCCACGACGTGATTGTTGGTGATGACGTAGCCGTCAGGGGAGATGACGACGCCCGACCCGAGACTGAGCGAACGACGATCCCGCGATCCGAAGATCTCGTCGCCGTCACCGAAAAAGTAACGAAAAAAGGGATCGCTCGACCCGTTCGGCGCCCGCACGACCTGCAGCGAGGAGATGTTGGCGACGCCCCTGACAGCGCTTGCCGCGATGCGCGTGAAGTCCGGAGCGCCGGCCGCCGGCAGGCTTGCCGCGGCGGTCGGCCGCGGGGCTGGAGACTGGATGGCCTCAGATCGAGCGGTTGAAGACGGAGACGCAGCGGGCGGGGGCGGCGTGCTGGCGTGACTCTCCGTGGTGATCCGCATCCGGCCGCTCACCACGAGGCCGGCGCTCAAGCCGGCCACGAACAGGAGCGTTGAGAGTGACAGGCGTCTGAACATGGGTACTTTCCAGCACCGCGGTAGTCAGTCAGGTCACATTGACGTGACGCATGCCCCGGTCGGCCGCCTTCGGGATGGTGATTGTCAGGACGCCGTCCCTGAGATCGGCGGCCACGTTCTCGACCTCGATCGGTTCCGGTAGCGTGAAAGCGCGAGAGAAGCGTCCGTGGCCGCGCTCGACGCGATGAAACTGCTCACAGGAGATGTCGCCGCCGGGCACCGTCGTACGCGCCCCGCGCACGACGACGCGGTATTCCTCGACGTGGATCTCGATCTGGTCGCGCGACAGACCGGGAAGCTCGGCGGTCAAGACGAACTCGGTCGCGGTCTCGTACAGGTCCACCGGCGGGGTCCAGCCTGGTGCGTCGGCACCCACGAGCTGACCGATCTGCTCATGAAGCGCGAGCAGATCGCGCAGTGAATCCCACCGCGAAAACGCCATGTTTTGATCGTAGCATGATTGGTCCGGCCTCGACTATATGTGCTACGATTCCAAGGATATACCAGCATCGATATGGCATCCATTCAAGCGACCCGACTCCGCAAAGGCATGCTCATCAAGCGGGGAAATGATCTGTTCCGCATTCTGGACCTGCATCACCTGACGCCCGGCAACAAGCGGGCGCACATCCAGGCACGCATGCGCAACATCCGGTCGTTTGCGCTGGCCGACGAGAAGTTCCGGGCCGAAGAGGACATCGAGCGCGCGACGCTCGACGAGCGGGAGATGCAGTACCTGTACAACGACGGCGACCACTACTACTTCATGGACACGTCGACCTACGAGCAGATCCACATCTCGAACGAGGCGCTGGGCGACTCGGTGAACTACCTCATCCCTGAAGCGACGATTCGCGTCGAGTTCTACGACGTCGAGCCGGTCGGCATCGAGCTGCCATCAACCGTGGATCTCCTCGTCAAGGAGACCGTGCCGGGTATCAAGGGAGCGACGGCGAGCGCGCAGGTCAAGCCGGCCACGCTCGAGACCGGCCTTGTGATCCAGGTCCCGCCGTTCGTCAACGAGGGCGACAAGGTCAGGGTGAACACGGAGACGGGCGAGTATCAGTCGCGTGTCTAAACCGACGATTGGCGATCAGCAATTTGCAAATGACAATTTGCAATTAGCAAGCTGCAACTGACAATCTGTGCGCTCTCCCATCGACGTCGTCAGACGAGCACCGCAGAACGGCTGGATCGAGGTCATCACGGGCAGCATGTTCAGCGGCAAGAGCGAGGAGCTGATCCGCCGCC
>DASZHO010000069.1:0-76792 GCA_035937795.1 Vicinamibacterales bacterium
GATCGCGGTCTGGCGAAAGGCGAAAGAGCACCACCCGGCGCCGGGCGATCTGGCGCAGGCCGCGCAGGCCCAGCTGGACGAGCTGATGACGTTCATCGATCGCAACGCGATCGTCACCAGACCCGATGCCGAACCGGTGATCGCGGCGCCGACGCCGGATTTTTATCGATGGTCGTTTGCCAGCATGTGGGTGTCCGGGCCGTTCGAACAGAAGCCGACGCCCGCGTACTACTACCTGACCGACGCGGATCCTTCGTGGCCCGACGAGAAAAAGCAAGAGCACCTCCGCGATTTCAACTACCCGACGCTCTGGTCGATCTCGATTCACGAGGTCTTCCCGGGCCACTTCCTTCACTTTCAGCATCTGCGCCGCGTGGCATCGAAGGTGCGCAAGTCGATCATGTTTTCGCCGGCGTCGTTCGTCGAAGGCTGGGCGCACTACTGCGAGCAGATGATGGTGGAGGCGGGGTTCCGCAGAGGCGATCAAACGCTCCGGCTCGGACAGCTCGCCGAAGCGCTCATTCGCCTCGCGCGCTTCGTGGTCAGCATCCGGCTTCACGTGGAAGACATGTCGGTGGAGCAGGGGATGCGGTTGTTCCGCGACGAAACGTTTCTGGAGGAAGGCACAGCACGTCGCGAGGCCGAACGCGGCACGTTCGATCCGACCTATCTTGTGTATTCGCTCGGCAAGCTGATGCTGTTGAAGCTCCGGCGCGACTACAAGGAACAGCAGGGCGCCCGCTACTCACAGCGGGCCTTTCACGATCAGCTGCTGACCAACGGCACCGCGACGTTTGCCGTCCACCGTCAGCTGATGCTGGGCGATTCTTCGGGCGATCTCCTCGACTGATACAATAAAGCCACATGCCGTTGTACGAATACGAGTGCGAGGCCTGCGCCCACCGGTTCGAGCGCATCCAGAAGTTCTCCGACGCGCCGGTCGAGGTCTGCCCGAAGTGCGGCAAAAAGAAGCTGCGCAAGCTCGTATCGTCCCCCGCCATCCAGTTCAAGGGATCCGGCTTCTACATCAACGACTACGCCCGCAAGGGAGCCAAAGGCGACGAGTCCTCGAAGGACACCGACTCCTCGAAGGACTCGTCGGCCAAGACCGAGAAGCCGGCAAAAAATGACGAAAAGTCTGAAAAATCCGCGGACAAACCCGCCGCTGCCTCGAGTGCGGCGAGCACGTCCCCGGCGGCGTCCTCGTCCGGCTCCAAGGACTCTAAATCCAGCTCCAAAGACTAGCCGGGAGTAGTGCCGGAGTCGTTGGTTCGAATCAGGGCCGCCAATTGCTCAGGCGTCTTACAAGGGCCGTCACGAGCCGCTGCATCCGAGCGATGGTGGCGCCGTCTACTTTGGCGAGCACGTCTTCTGCCGTATGCATCGTGCGAAAGATGGTGGGCAAGGTGCCGGGCACGAGACCTCCGCTGAGTCCGGCGTTCATCAGCAGCCAGATCTGATGAACCTCTGTCGGCGGAAGGGACCCCACTGACAGGGTCGGCACCTTCGCTGCACCGAAAGGTCGATCATCGCCGTTCGGCAGACTGGGAAACCTCACGCAATCAATCTCTTCCTCGGCGCAGGTGGTAAGAAACGCACGCCGCAGCGATGCGCTGTCACCACCGGGCGGAGGGGCAAAGAGAACGGTGTCGCCGTACGCGTCAATGTCGAAATTCAGCATGGCACCGATATGCTCCGCCGCGTGCGCCTGGACATAGTGAGCGGACCCGAGCATCCCAAGTTCCTCCATGTCGAACCACACGATCTTCACGCGAACGGGCAGTCGCTCCGTGCGCAGCATTTCTGCTACGTGCAGCAGCATCACGCAGGCTGCGCCATTGTCCACAGCGCCGTGGCTGAGCGATCCGTCAGGGATCCGAATGGCGTCGTAATGGGCGCCGAGGACGATCTCCTCCGAGCCTTCTCCAATCGAGACGACGATGTTGCGGCCGCTCGTGCGGGGTTCAACACCGACCGCTCTTGCAATCGTGAACGGCTCTACCGTGAAGGGAAGGTTGTGCGCGCGCAGCAACGACGTCATGGCCTCGAAGCGCGCGTCGTTGTCGGACGCCGTGGCCAGCTTCCCGACTTCCTCCACCAGCGCCACCGTAGTTGTGGCAGTTGCCGATTGAAAGAGGGCCAGCGCGGCGGCGAACACAATTTGATTCAGCGCCATCTGTTGTGTCCAATCCCAGGTTCCTGAGTCTGGCTGCCTGACGCGGTCTACTTGCCGTTGCCGGAACGGAACGTGCTGCGGCGCTCGATATTTTCAGACCGGAGGTAGGCGCGGAACGCTTCGTTCAGATCGGGGCGCCTCAACGCGAAGTACACCACGGCCTGCAGGTAGCCGAGCTTGTTGCCGGTGTCGTGGCGCGACCCCTGCACTTCGTACGCATAGATCTTTCGTTGCTGCAGCAGCTTCTTCAGGCCGTTGGTGAGTTGGATCTCCCCCGTGCGATCGCTGGCGGTCGATTTCAATACGGGAAAAATATCGGGCGTAAGAATGTAGCGGCCGATGATGGCGAGGTTGGACGGCGCCTCGCCTGTTGCCGGCTTTTCGACCAGATCCCGCACCAGATGGATGCCGGCGCCAAGCTTGGCGTCCGGGTCGACGTCGACGATGCCGTAGTTGGAGACCTGATCGGCAGGCACGCGCTCGACGGCGAGAACCGGGCCGCCGACTTTTTCAAACACGTCGATCATCTGGCGCAGCGCCGGCGTCTCGGCGTCGATCACGTCATCGGCAAGAATCACGGCGAAAGGCTCGTTGCCGATGAGCTCGGCAGTCACCAGGACCGCGTGGCCCAGACCGAGCGGCTCGCCCTGGCGGACGTAGGCCACGTTGATCAGGTTCGAGATCTTGCGCACCTCTGCAAGCTGTTCTGTTTTGCCGCGCGACTCGAGAAAGCTTTCGAGCTCGATGTTCACATCGAAGTGGTCTTCGATCGCGTTTTTGCCGCGGCCGGTGACGATGATGATGTTGTCCACGCCGGAGGCGACCGCTTCTTCGACGCCGTATTGGATGATCGGCTTGTCGACCAGCGGCAGCATTTCCTTGGGCTGCGCCTTGGTGGCCGGCAGGAACCGGGTGCCGAGGCCGGCGGCGGGAAAAACGGCTTTGCGAACAGGCACGGGACTATTCTACCTTCCACTTTCTACTTTCCACCTTCTACTTTCCACCTTCTACTTTCCAGTTTGTACTTGTAGGATCCTCCCATGCTTGATCCGGTTTTCGTCCGCGACCACCGTGACGAGGTGCGCCGCGGGCTTCAAAAGCGAGGCCTGAACGTCGACAGCGACCTCGAGGCGTTCGCGATCCTCGAGAACAGGCGGCGGCGGCTGATTCCGGAGCTCGAAGGCCTGAAGCGCGACCAGAACACGTCCGGTGATGAAGTCGCGCGCGCGAAGCGCCAGGGCAAGGACGCGAGCGCGATTTTGGAGGCGAACCGCCAGCGGGCCCAGCAAATCCGCCAGATTGGCAACGAGCTCGACCAGGTGGAGCAGCAGCGAAACGCGCTGTTGCTGTCGCTGCCGAATCTGCCGCACGAGAGCGTGCCAGTCGGCAAGATGGAGGCCGACAACCAGGTGGTCCGCACCTGGGGCGAGGCAACGGCATTTGACTTCGAACCGTCGGCTCATTGGGACCTGGGGCCAGCGCTCGGAATCCTGGATTTCGAGCGGGCGGCCAGAATGTCGGGTGCACGCTTTTCCGTGCTGCTCGGGGACGGCGCACGGCTGTCACGCGCGCTCGCCGATTTCATGCTCGATCTGCACACGAGCGAACACGGCTATCTCGAAGTGGTGCCGCCGTACCTGGTGAATCGCGCGTCGCTCGAGGCCACCGGGCAGCTCCCGAAGTTCGAGGCCGATCTGTTCAAGATCGCCGGCGACTGGGATCTGTTTCTGGTGCCGACCGCCGAGGTGCCGCTCACCAACCTGCATCGCGGCGAGATTCTGAACGGCGATCTTCTGCCGCTGAAATACACCGCCTTAACCCCCTGCTTTCGCAGCGAAGCGGGATCCCATGGCACCGACACCCGCGGCCTCATTCGCCAGCACCAGTTTGAGAAAGTCGAACTCGTGCAGTTGACTCATCCTGAGCAGTCCTACGACCAGCTCGAGACAATGACGTTGAACGCCGAAGAGATATTGAAACGCCTCGGTCTGCCGTATCGCACCGTCGTGCTCTGCTCGGGCGACCTCGGCCCTTCCATGGCGAAAACGTACGACATCGAAGCGTGGCTGCCTGGCCAGCAGAGGTATCGCGAGATCTCTTCGTGCAGCAACGCGGAAGCCTTTCAGGCGCGCCGGGCGAACATCAAGTTCAAAGTCGGCGGCACCGGGAAGGCTGAATACGTCCACACGCTGAACGGATCGGGCCTGCCGATCGGGCGCACCCTGGTCGCCGTGCTCGAGAATTACCAGCAGAAAGACGGATCGGTGGTGATTCCCCCGGCCCTGCGGCCCTACATGCGAGGCAAGGAGCTTATCGAGCGAAGACAGTCGTAAAAGGGCACTAGTATTCCTGTATGTCGCTGCTACGCGTTCTCATCCTCGCCGTCGTCCAGGGTGTAGCCGAGCTTCTTCCAATCTCGAGCTCTGCCCATGTCGTCGTCGCTGAAAAGCTGATGGGCCTGGATCCCTCCTCGCCGGAAATGACGCTGCTGCTCGTGATGCTTCATACCGGCACCATGGTGGCGGTCATCTGGTACTTCTGGAAGCGATGGCGCCAGGCGTTCTTTCAGAACGCCGCGGCCTTCAAGAGCTCTGCTCTTCTGCTGGTCGTGGCGACGGCGATCACCGGGATCATCGGCGAGATACTGATCAAGATCATCGAAAGAACGTGGTTTCACAGCGCCCCTGACGCTGAAGTCGAACAGCTGTTCAGCCATCTCGAGCTCATCGCGCCGGCATTGGCGCTGGCAGGAATTCTCATCATCGTCGCCGGACTCTTCGAAGAACGGACGGCGCTGTCGAGGCCGGGGAATCCTTCGGGTCTGGACATGAAGCAGGCGGTGCTCATCGGTGGAGTGCAGGGCCTCTGCCTGCCCTTTCGAGGCTTTTCCCGATCGGGCGCCACCATATCGACCGGGATGCTTGCGGGTGTCCCCAAGGTGCGCGCGGAGGAATTCAGTTTCGCTCTGGCGGTTATCCTTACCCCCCCGGTGGTCGCACGGGAAGCGCTCAGATTGATCAAAGCGGGGCACATAGCGAATGGCTCGAGTCTCGCGTCAGCGACGATGCCCAGCATCCTCGGCGCCGTCTGCGCGTTTCTGGCTGGTCTCGTCGCGCTGAGATGGCTCAGCCGCTGGCTCGAGTCGGGGCGCTGGTATCTGTTCGGTGTGTACTGCCTGATCGCCGCTGGCGCTGTCATGTACCTGCACCACGTTGGCTACTGACGGAAGAGCTTCTTCGCCCGGGATCTGACATTCATCTGCTGACCGCGTTCTGTTGCGAGACGCCTGCTGAGTTGTTCACGGGACCTCTCGGCAAGAGCCCGGCATGCTGTCCGGTCGATCAGACCATCGGCGCTGACCTTGCGTTGCTCAACACGCTGCCAAAGGTTGGAGACATCCGGGTGCGGCGTGATGAGGATATCGCACGGCGTGCTCTCGAGGAACGCAAAGCTCCGCTCGAAGTCCGCCAGGGCCCGAGGATATTCCTTGCTGCGGCTGAATAGAAACCCATCGGCCGATACCGGTGTAAGGCTGTCGGCATAAACCATGGCTAGACAGCGGGCGTTTTCGCAGGACCGCCATGTCCAAGTCGTGCCTCCGGGAGTATGGCCCGCCGTTAGATGTGCGGTGATTGGGACGGCTCCGGCACTCAACGTTTCGCCGTCCTCGATAATCTCGACGTGAGCCACTCGAGGGATGGCGATAATGACGCCGAACTGCGGATCGTCGCGCGGAACGGCCCCCTTCCTCATAACGTTCGCCGTCCACCGGCTCGCCGCCACGCGCGCGCCGCTCAGCCTTTGCAGCTCCGCAATGCCGCCTGCATGATCGAAATGGACATGTGAGTTGACGATGAACTTGATGTCTTCGACGCGAAAGCCAACCGAGCGGATATTGGCAGCGATCTGTGGCACCGACTCCGGTAGTGCTCCATCAATCAGAACATGGCCGGCCTGCGACGTGATGAGAACGGAGCCCAGACCATGCGTACCGACGTAGTAACTATCGCCGTAGATCCTGAACGGTTGCTGCGGCATGTTCCACGTCGGACAATCGGCGCACGAAGAAGGACGGCCTTGAGCCAGAAGGCCGGTAACAAACAGGGAGAGTAGAAGCCCTCGAAGTTGCATCCTGAGAAGAGTACCAGATCATCTCGGTCAGCGGGATGTCTCCGCCGCACATCCGCCACAATTTCACAATCGTGTCACGATTCGTGCTCGCGCAAAACGACAAGTAATTTTCTTGGGAGGACGCTGACACGAGCACGGCACAGTGGTTGCTAGCCTGCCGGAGTGCGAAGTCTTCAGCGCCTGCCGAGTCGTACAGGAGAACATGTATGGTTCGATCGTTGTCGTCATTCGTCGTCGTCGTCGGATTGGCTGTGTGTGCGGTCGGATGCAACAATAATTCAACCTCTCCATCAGCCACGATCTCATCTCTCACCGTCACAGGATCCGCCCCGACGGTCGGCGGCGCGTCACAATTCAAAGTGACCGCGACGATGTCGGATGGGACCACACAGGACGTGACAAGTTCGGCGACCTGGGTGTCGTCCAACACGGCGGACGCAGCCGTTTCAGGGACCGGTGTCGTGTCGGGCCTGGCCGACGGGGCTGCAACGATCACGGCCACCGATCAGGGCATCACGGGTTCCGAGTCGATTGTGATTACGGGGTAAACGACGTCGAAGGGTCACGGTGCGCCGGTGACAGACAGCCTGCTCACCGGCGTCCGCATGGCGGGACGATCTTGACGGTCATCGAGGTGGATTGAGTGTCGCTTTCGTGCGACAGGTCGGGAGATTTGAAGGACATTAGTGCCACGCTTATGTCAAGCCGTGGCCACAGTCTTCCAACATTCTCGTTGTCCAATGATCCGATTATGCCGCGAAGGCCTTCAGGCCCTCTCGCCTTGCGGGGAAACGCCGCGCTATACGTAGGCGTTCTGCTCGTGGCCAGCTACGCGTCAACGCCCGCTGCCCAGCAGGCGGCGATCCCGCCTCCGGCCGGATGTCGGATCACCGGGAAGGTAATGGATGGGATGAGGCCGCTGCCCGGAGCGGCGGTGGTCGTGCACGTGGGCCCGACGCTCAAAGCTGCAACGCGACTTATCACATGACGGTTGATCTCATGGCCTTTGAACAACTCGATCGTGATCTGACGCTCGGTGCGCTCCGATGTGATCAGACTCTCGATTTCCAGCTCGCGCTCCGGCCGTGGACCGGACCGGCGGATCAGACCGCAGCCGGTGAAACCTCGGACAATCGGCCGGCTGCTGCGGCTCAACAGCCGGCCGCAGCGGGTGATCGAACGCAGTCACCGTCCGCCGTGGCCGGCTCTGGGCAGGCTGGGCCGCGTCCGCCGGCGCAGCCGGCCGGGCGTGCGAAACAGCCGGGCCGGATCGGCCAGGCGAATCGATTCACGACTCTCAACGTGCAACAGGACGCCAATGGCGCGGAGGCGGTGGAGACGACCACCACCGCCGAGATCGCCAGCCAAGCCACCCGATTGCTGCCGCCGGTTTCTCGCTCGACAACTTTCAGAACGAAGCGGTGTCGATCGACGGGGCCGCCAGCGCCACCAATATCGATCGCGGGATGATGGACCGTCGCATGAACGCCATCGGCCGCGGTGAGGCAACGGTCCTGCCAACCAGTGCACGCGATTTTGGCAGCATTTCCCGGCCAGCGCAGATAGGACTCTGGAACGGTGTCATCCTCGCAGGACGGCCTGTGCCCTCCGCGTCTCCTAGCTGTAATCGACGGCAATCGACGGCACGATGATGAACCATTTGAACACGCAATGGATTACCGCTTGCCCGTGCCTCGCAAGCGACTCATCGTGGGTGAACGGCGCAAGCCGGATGCTAACGAAACATCACAAGGAGGCACGAGATGAGACGAAGGCTGATGTGGTTCTTGGTCGCGGTCATCGTGGTCGGTGGAACTTATGCCAGGATCTTGCTGGCGACGCCCAGCTCCGGGTTCACAGGTACCACGCTTGCGGTCGCGCGATTCGACGAAATTGACCTGAACACCCACCGAGACGGTCGTGAACACCGTGCTGAAGGCGACGCCGACGATCGCACCGAATCTGCCGACGCCTGGCGGGCGAGGCTGGAGACCGAAGGCCTCTCCGACCTGTACGTCCAGTCGAATGTCTGGACGCCAGGAGGGACCACCGGCTGGCACACGCACCCGGGCCCCAGCCTGATCATTGTCACAGCGGGCACAGTCACGGGCTACGAAGGCGATGATCCCAGCTGCACCCCGCACGTCTACTCGCAGGGGATGGGCTTTATCGATCCCGGCGGCGGCCACGTGCACGTCCTGCGGAACGAAACCTCGAGCCAGGCCCGCACGATCGCGGTTCAGCTGATTCCGGCAGCGGCCGTAAGGCGGATTGATGCAGCCTCGCCCGGCAACTGTCCGTTCTAGCCGAAGAGATGCTCCGGCGGGCACTCGACAGCACGAGTGACGGATCGTTACTTGAGTTTCACGAAAGGCAGCGACACATGGGAATCAGGCGACGAAGTCATCAGGCTTTGCGGATAGTGCGGGGACTGTTGCTGGTCGTTGTTTCCGCGTATGTGTTGCTGCCTCGGCCGGCTGTCGGACAGTGCTTGACCGGGATCGGCGCCGGCTCCACTGCAGAGCAAACGGCCGTCCTGAAGATCGCGGGCGTCGAGGAATCAATCACCGCCGTTGCTGAACGGTCCGGCGGATCGTCAGGCACAACGGCAACTATTCCCATCGAAACACCCTGGCTGATACCGCGGTGAATGCCAGGAACATCACTAGTAAGATCGTGACGTCACCGACGTGGGCGGACCAGCCCTCTCCGCCCCAGATTCCTCGCAGGAGCGACACCGCGTACGTGAGCGGCAGCGCGCGGGCAACCGCTTGCAGCATCAGTGGCAGCGAGGCGACCGGCACGAACAGCCCGGATATACCAAGCATGGGGTAGAGGATCAGTGTACCGATCGGCTGCGCAAAGCGCGCGGTGGGAACAATGCTGGCGATCAGAAAACCCATAGACAGGATGCTCACAGTACTGAAGAGCAGCGCCAGCGTAAAAGACATGAGCGGGACGTTCGCATCCACAGGGTAGTAGCGTCGGCCAGCCAGGAGCATTGCCGCAAGCGTGATCGCCGTGAACAGCAGCTTGACCATCACATGCGCCGTCAGGATGGTGTAGGGCCGCAGGGGCGTGGCTCTCAGCCGTTTGAGGATTCCGCCTTCGCGGTAAATCGCGATGATTGCGACCAGCGATTGCACAGTGCTCGTGGCGATCAGAACGGAAGCCAGGATCGGGAGGTCGACCGAAATAGCGCGCGGCATGCCGGGCGAGGCTTGTCGAACCTGGGAGCCGAGCAACCGGCCAAATCCCACAAAGATCAAGACGGGGAGCCCTACCGTGCCAACGACGCCCAGCGGTTCCCGCACGAAGATCTTGATTTCGAGCCAGGTCAGGTTCCAGAGTCCACGCAGCATGGTGTCGGCCGCCTCAATCTCGAATCAGGTGGCCAGTCAGCTTGAGAAAGACGTCCTCGAGTGTCGGGAGCTCTGTGCGAAAGTCGATCACCCGAATCCGATGCTCCGCCAGACACTGGATGACGTGGGTCACTAGATCGGCCCCCGATCCTCGAATGGTCAGCTGCATCCCCTCGCTGCTCAACGACTGCACCTGCGGAATCGCCCGAAAGCGCTCTGGGGCGGTCGGATCCTCCGTCGCGATGATCACGGTCCGCTCAGGGCAATGTCGTTGCACGAGTTCGGCCGGAGTGCCAATGTCGATGATGCGACCATGATCGATAATGGCCACTCGGTCGCAGAGGCGCTCGGCTTCCTCCATGAGATGCGTCGTCAGAAACACCGTCTTGCCACGCTGGCGAATGCCGCGTACCAGGTCCCAGATTGCCCGCCGCGCTTGCGGGTCCAGTCCTGTCGTCAATTCGTCGAGGAAGACCAGTTCGGGGTCGTTGATGAGTGCGAGCGCGATGAAGAGCCGCTGCTTTTGCCCGCCGGACAGCGTCATGAACCAGGCGTTCCGCTTGTCGCGCAAGCCGAGTTGCTCGATCAAACGATCGCCGTCCATGGGTTTTCGGTAGAGAGACGCCCAGAGGCCGACGGCTTCGTGCACCTTGATTCGCTTCTGGAGCTGCGCCTCCTGGAGCTGCACGCCAATCCGTTCTTGCAGCGAGTAAACGTATCGTCTGGGATCCAGCCCCAGAACCGAGATGAGGCCCCGATCGGGGGTGCGCAGACCTTCGACGCACTCCATGGTCGTGGTCTTGCCGGCGCCGTTCGGGCCGATCAGGCCGAATATTTCCCCCGGTTGAACGTCGAACGAGACCTCGTCCACGGCGACAGTCGAGCCGTATGTCTTCCGGATGGAGGCAACGTGGACGACAGGCTGATGCGTCATGCGGGTGCGGGTGCCGGGACACATTTTGTCATGCGCGACCTGCCAGAAGGGTCTGGGGCGCGGCAGCCGCTCGATCTCTCTGACGAGAGCGTGCGGCAACCCAGAGCCTCGACTGCGAACCGACGCAAATCGAGTTGCCGTGTTGTGAGCCGGAGGAGACTCGGACACGGGCGAGGTGCATCAGAGGGCTAGCAAGCGGGCCGGCAAGGGCAATCCTGCAGTCGCCGGCGACGAACTGCCTCTCAAGAGGACGCGCGCCCGTCGGTGAGCGTGTCTCTGTCGTTTGCGATACCAGGGGACTGTGAGCGGCCGGGTGAGATCGTTGGGTGCACCGCCCTCGGTACGCGCGGCTATTTGGCGGCCCGCCTCAAAGAAGAACTGGTGATCAATTTTGGGGCGCGACGTTGGACACCGTGATCGTGTCACCGGCAAGCTTGCCGGTGAGCTTCACGTTCTCGGCGGCGTAGGTGGCCAGGGCGCCATACGTCTGGTTCGAGATCTGGTAGACCTTGCCGTCCGACACGAGGACGTACTTCTGGCCTCTCCGCGTGACGCAGCCGACGGTGCATTCCTTTTCGGTCATCGTCTTTCCCGAGTTGCCGCGGGCGTGTTCGATATTGGCCGCATGCGACTGGGCGCACATCGAGTCCGTGATCAAACCGGTGAATATCTGATCCCGCTGGCCTTGGCCGGCTGCGAAACGTCCGCCTGCGACAATCATCAACGCTGCCGCGAGTGCGATCTTCTTCGTCATATGTAATGTCTATCTTGCACTATTTTTCGTGATGTCGCTCGCGAAAAGTTTCATCGGCTCGAGCAATACACGGTGGCGAGACCGTAGCCGATGGCGCCATGGGAACTTCCACGAGACAAGTCATCGGCGAATCACAGATCAAAAAAAAATGGCCAAAATCACGAGATCTTGAAGGTTCTCGGCCCTGGTCAGTGCAATTCTAGACAGCGGCCGCCCTTTCGACGAACGACAATCGAAGAGATCCGGCATTCCCGCCGGGCATTTCCCGGAAGACATCATGCGGCTTCGATTAGCAGTGTGCATTTTGATTGTGGCTCTGCTGGGCGCTGTCGTGGCTACCCCCGCCCTTGCCCAAGGCAGGGGCCGAGGCGAGGCCAGCCACGATCAAAGTGACTCAAAGAAGGCCGCTCCGCCTGCCGAGGCCGTGGAGGTGGTGCAGTATGGATTTGCGCCGCGCGACCGCGAGATCATCACGGCGTACTACACACAGCGCGCATCGAGCCTGCCGCCTGGCCTGGCCAAGCGACATGGCGCGCTGGCGCCCGGACTGGAGAAGCAGCTCCGGCGGAACGGCACGCTCGTCGCGTGATCGTGGACACGAACGTCGTCGTATACCGATCCACCACCCAGAAGATCATGGACGTCATCCGGGACATCGTGCGCTAAGGCGGGTGCCCGCGCGGGTCGCCTGGCGTTCGGCCGGATAAAAACCTGTTTCACTTCTTCACGCAGGTGAAATTCGAAGCCTCATCGATACTTCCGGTTCCCTTATAGTGCGCGACCTGCGGGTAGGGGCACAACGGACGAGTACGATCGACTTTGCCCGCGGTGCTGTGAGACGCGACAATCTGATCGGGCGCCTTACCGAGCTCGACCCACTGCTCGAGCGTCGCGATCTTGTCAAAATCGTTTGGTCCTTCGCCGCCGCTGCAGTGCGCCATCCCCGGCGCCACGAACAAGCGGTACGATTCGCTTATCTTGCTCGCGCTGCCAAGCGTGGCCACGACGCGATCGTAGTACGCCGTGCTGTTCAGCGGCGAGATCTGTGGATCGCTCCACCCGTGATACTGAAGGAGCTTTCCGCCCCGGTCGAAGAACGGACTCAAGTTTGGATCGCGTGCGTCGATCGCCGCGCTGTCCCCTTCCTCCAGGCGCGGCACGTCGGTCGACACATTGAACTTCAGGAGATCCCAGCCGGGATCTTTGAAAATGACGAAGCGGAAGTGGTCGATTCCGGTCGCGCGAGCCGATGCCGTCCAGCCCTGGTCGGTCCACCCAAGCTCGCTTCCCGGTGCCAGACCGGCGATTTCGCGCTTCGTCTTTGCATTCACGATTGGCGAGTAGATCATCCTTGCCGTTTCCACCTGCGTCGGCGTCAGGCAGTCGGGACCTGCGCCGTTCTTGCACTGCAACACCTTGGGATCGAACTTGCAGGCGACCGGATTTCCGATGAGGCCGTCCTTCACGCCGTCCATCGCGTCGCACGCCTGCACCACGGCGTTGTGCAGCAGTTCCACCTGGGCGCGCGTCAGCCGCGCGTCGTCGTTCTGAAGCGTCTGGGCGATTCTCACGGCCTGTGCGGTGCGGCCTGACCAATCGAGCCCGGGTGAACCGGCGATGATGCCGTCGAAGTCGGCCGGAAACATCTGCGCCTCTTTGAGCGCCTGCCGTCCGCCCGCCGAGCAGCCGTTCCAGTATGAGTATTTCGGCGAGCTGCCGTAGAACGCATTGACGATCGCTTTGGCCTGAACGGCCATGAGATGCTCCGAGCGGTACGCGAAGTCGATCAGTTTCTGGGGATGGCCGAGTGCGAAGCTCGCGCTCCCACCGACATGACCCGTGTCGGTAGAGCTCGTCGCGTAGCCGCGGCGGAGCGCGTCGGCCATCGCTCCGTACCCAATCGTGCCGTTCCAGGCGCCGTTACCCACGGCCTGGAACTTCCCGTTCCACCCGGATGCCGGGAGCCAGATCTCCAGTTTGATGTCCGAATCCTCGGTTGGCTTCAGCGTCGCGCTGACGCGGCAGAATTCCGGCAGCCCACGATATAGCTGACTGTCGGCGCCGCCGCGACCGGGCGCCGTAAATCGCCCGGCCGGGACATTTTCGGTCGAGGTAATCGTCGTATCGGGTAGCCTCAAAGACTTCAGGCTGTCACACGAGCCCGCTGCGGCAAATGCCTCGCCGCGCATCGTGGCGGCGACGATGATCGCGGACATCAAGATTGCGGCGCTCTTCATGGTCTACTCCACGCGCGAGCAAGGTTACAAAGATTGAGAACTATTTGGTGGCCTGAGAGTTGACGATACTCCTCTATACTCGAAGATCTCAAGCGCATGTTCGCGTGTAGGCGACCGGCACAAGGACCGGGCACCAAATCCCTAGAGGCGATTGGGAGGCCCTGGCAGTGATGTCCTTTGTCGGAATCACGCTGATTGCGACGCCGTTAGTGGTTGTCTGGCTGCATTCGCTTGGCCTTAACCTGAGTATCTCTTGCCAGGAGGACTGCGATGCGCTCGAAACTCGCTGTAGTCGTGTCCTTGGGGACAATCAGCCTCGCTGCGGTTTCGGGAATCAGCGGCTCGACAGTGTGGGCACAGAATGGACCGGCCGAGGATCCGGCAAGGGTTCTGGTGCAACGACTTGATCTCGAGAAGTACAAGGCCACGATCAAAGGACTCACGCAGTTCGGCGATCGCCGGGAGGGCACCGATCGCAACAAAGAGGCCATCGATTGGATCGAGACTCAGCTCAAAAGCTCCGGATGCACGAACACCGAGCGACTCAGCTACGAATACCGGCCGCCAACCGCGACCCCAGCAGCCGCTGCCGGGAGCCAGCCAAGTAACGCAGCGGGAACCTCCACCCCTCTCGCCGTCGGGGGCGGACGGCCCCGAGGTTATCGCATTCCAGACCAGGCGAACACCGATCCCAACAAGCAGCCGGATCTCAAGTTGCGCGAGCTGAATGCGCAGACGCCGACACCGGGAGCGCGAGAAGAAGTCTATTGCACCAAAATCGGCACCAGCCATCCCGACGAGATGTACATCGTGAGCGGACACATGGATGGGCGCGGTTTTGGAGAAGCCGCGAACGACGATGGTTCGGGCACGGCGCTTGTCATGGAGCTGGCCCGGGTTTTCAGCAGTCCCGACGTGCTGACCGAGCGATCTATTCGATTCATCCTGTGGAACAACGAAGAGACTGGGTCGGCCGGCGCCGGTGCGTACGTCCAGCAGCGCAAGGATCTTCAGGGGAAGGAGAATCCGATCGGATCGGGAAGATATCCCGAGCCAAAGTGGCTCGGGATGATCCAGCACGATATGATGCTGTTCGATCACGGCATGCCGCGATCAGACGGCACGATGAGCAAGGAGCAGCGCCCCGAGGCGGATGTCAACGTCGAGTTCCAGGCCAACGCGAAATTTGCCGCGGCAGCACAGGAGTTAGCGTGGGTATTGGAGCGCGCCAACGAGAGATACGCAACCGACTATCCGGCAGCCGTGGGCAGTCACATGACCAACACCGATTCCCGGCCCTTTCAGGACGTCGCGGCCGCGATCAGCGTTCGCGAGAATGAACGCGGTACTCAGATTGGCAACGGATGGGATCCGCAACATCATCAGCCGACCGATCTGTATGCGACCTATAACGACAAGGATTTCCGGCTCGGTCTCAATGCGGCGCAGACGACGCTCAGCGCTGTCGCACAGTTGACCGGAGCGACGTTGAAGCGATAACGGTCGGACCTGCGGTCGGCGCGCCAGCACCGAGCCGGACTAACCATAACGAACCGAGCGAAGAGCAACTTGTCTCGCGCGGCGTCACGGTGAAGAGCCCGCTCGTCGCTTCCTATGCTGGCGCAGGCGGTCCGGACGAGGAGTAGAAGTCGGGGAGGCACCTGCAAAAGTTTGCCCGAACGTGGGTCAATGGGAAAGGGCGTCTTGTCGCAACTTAAATCCGCGAAGCAACTGAGCGTTGGCGGCGACGATGATGGTGGAGAGGCTCATCGCGATCGCCCCCACACTCATAGGAAGATCGAATCCCCAGTGGACGAACAGGCCAGCAGCGACCGGAATAGCGACAATGTTATAAGCCGTCGCCCACACCAGGTTCTGGATCATTTTTCGATAGGCGGCGCGGGACAGTTCGATCGCACCCACGACGTCGCGCGGATCGCTACGCACGAGTACGATCCCCGCGGACTCAATCGCCACTTCGGTTCCCGCCCCGATAGCGATTCCGACATTGGCGGTTGCCAGAGCGGGGGCATCGTTCACGCCGTCGCCAACCATTGCGACCCGTTTGCCGCCTGCCTGAAAGTTCCTCACGGCAGCGGCCTTGTCGGCGGGGAGCACGTCGGCGGCGACCTCATCGATTCCGATACGCCGGGCGACCGATTCGGCGACCGCTTTCGAATCACCGGTGATCATCGCGACGCGAACACCAAGCCGATGAAGGGCCGCGACGGCTTCACTGGATTCGGGTCGAATCTCGTCTTCCACTGCGAACGCTCCGAGTAGCCGGCCTTGAGCGAGTACATACAGAATCGTCTTCCCCTCAGATGCCCACGCGGTTGTCAGTGTTTCAACTTCCGGCGGCACCGGTACCTTGGCCTCGGTCACCAGCCGCAGTCCGCCGATTTGGACACTCGTGCCTTCCACAAGCGCCTTCGCTCCTCGACCAGGAAGCGCCTCGAAATTCGTCACGGCCAATTGGGGCAGGCTGCGGCGCGCGGCTGCTGCGACGATGGCTTTGGCGAGGGGGTGTTCGGAGTTCGATTCGACGGCGGCCGCGCGCGCAACTAAATCGTCTTCAGGAGTACCAGGCGCCGCCGCGACTCCTGACACCGCAGGAGAACCGCGTGTCAGGGTGCCCGTCTTGTCGAAAATGACGATATCCAGATTGCGGGCGCGCTCCAGTGCGAGTCTGTCCGTTACCAGGAGCCCGTTTTGAGCCCCGAGCGACGTCGAGATGGCGATGACGAGTGGAATCGCCAGACCAAGGGCATGCGGGCAAGCAATGACGAGGACTGTTGCGGTTCTAATCAGGGCGTGTTCCCGATCGCCTGACCACCACCAATAGCCAAAAGTCATCGACCCCGAGGCGACTGCGACGTAAAAAAGAATCGCGGCCGCCCGGTCGGCAAGCGCCTGCGCACGAGAGCCGGACGCTTGCGCCGCGGCGACGAGCCGCATGATTCCAGAGAGAACGGTCTGATCCCCGACTGCCGCAATACTGACGCGAAGGCTCCCGCCGCTGACCACGGTTCCGGCGATGACGTTGGAGGCTGCCATTTTCGGGACTGTTCTTGACTCGCCGGTGATCATCGACTCGTCAACATCGGCAGCGCCTTCAACGACAGTGCCGTCTGCCGGAACGCGGGCTCCGGGCCTGACGAGAACGACGTCGCCAATGCGCAACTCGGAGAGTGGCACAGATTGAGTGTCTGCTCCCTGTACTCGTTCAGCGGTGTCCGGGAGCAAGGCGGCGAGTGCATTCAGCGCGCCACGAGCCTGGGAAATGGCCCGCATTTCGAGCCAGTGGCCGAGGACCATGATCGTAATCAACGACGCGACTTCCCACCACACGTCAATCTCGAAGAGGCCGAATGTCGCAGCGAGCGACGTTCCAAACGCGACGATGATCGCCAGGCTGATGAGCGTCATCATGCCCGGTTTGTGATCGGCAAGTTCGCTCCATGCGCCGCGGATGAAGACCAGGCCGCCATACACGAAGACGACTGTGCCGAAGGTGGCGGGGATAAACCCCGAGCCAGGGAAGGAAGGCGCTGTGTAGCCCAGCCAGTGTTGAACGTCGGGAGACCAGAAGACGACGGGAATGGTGAGAGCGAGGCTCAGCCAAAACTTGTCGCGAAACATGGCAACAGAGTGCCCGGCGTGAGGGTCGTGGCCCCCGTGAGTGTTCGACCCTGTGTGACCCCCGTGCGGGTCTGGCGCTTGGTGATCCTTGTGGTTCATGGGACCTCACTCCGCAGGGCCTCGCGCTACCGCCGGCGAAGAATTACGTCACCGATCAACCTCGAATCGACTTCCACTCGGTCTTAGCCCGGAACATGCTCGCACGACTTCGGGTGCCATGCGGATCCGACGGGCTGCCGACCAAGACTCCCGCCCGCTCGGCAAGGCGGGTTGTGGTCAGTCGATCAGGGCCCTGCCGAGAGCAAAATCTGAATGGTGGCTTCGGAAATGCTGTCGACGGTGACCGCAGACCGCGTCTGGATCGGCGTTTTTCTTGGCTCCAAAGGGGCCCAGGCTGGCGCACTCATAATGCGAATTGTGAACCTGAATAATCCTTCATATTATGATCCATAGAAGTTCCGCGCGAGCCAAACAACGGCAATGTGGCGGCGTTGACCGCGCATCGATGCAAGAAAGGAGATCACTATGCACAACAACCCCGTCGCCCTGGTCACAGGGGCCAACAAAGGAATCGGTCTTCAAATAGCGAAGGATCTCGCGGCGCACGGCTTCAGCGTGCTCGTCGGGTCGCGCAACGTCGAGCACGGGGAGACGGCCGCGAAGAGCATCGGAACGGATGCCCGTGCCCTCGAGTCGACGGGCATCAGGGTTAACGCGGCGTGCCCCGGCTTCACGGCAACGGACCTCAACAACTTCCAGGGCACGCGCACCGTCCAGCAGGCCGCACGTGAGCCCGTCCGTCTCGCGCTTCTCGACGCGAACGGTCCGACGGGAACGTTCTCGAATGAGGACGGCCCGCTCCCGTGGTGATGTCGAAGATGTCGCGAACGTCGCCGAGTTCTTTAGCGATCCATCGGCTTTTGTGAGCGGCCAACATCTGTTGACTATCGGCCGACCCTTCGTCTGGCGCCTTCGGCGGCGCACCGTCGTTGCCTGTGCGGTTTTGAACAGACTGCGAACCGGAGCGCGAGGCAGGCTCAGCAGGTGCGGCTTCGATCTGATCAGGTATCCCGCCCTCCCCGCTATCGTCGAAACTTCTTGGAGCCGCGCCTACCTCCCGGCCATCACGGCGCACGGTCGCTCGCCTTTGCGGCGGTTTTCGTCTGCTCGGCCGCCGTTCCAGCCCAGGCCCAGACAGATGCCGGAACCGCGCTGCAGGCGCTCATCCAGGGCGCCCAAGGCGACCCTCGCACGCAGCCGCTGCTCGCGCCGGCCATGGCGCGGCTCATCTCGACTGAGATCGGCACCTTCCCGGTCGCCGCTTCGTCCTCTGGGTTCACTTACACGTTCGATCCCCAGATCGGCCTTCCCGTCCGCGGTGTTTCAAGCTTTGGTCCTTCCTTTGTTGAGCGGCCGGAAACAGTCGGCCGCGGGAGGTGGGCGGCCGGCCTCAACTTCCAGCACACCAACTGGCAGGCGATCGACGGGTTGAATCTGAAAAACGGCGATCTGGGCAGCCTGGACTTTAACGCCCACAGCTTCATCGATCTCAGCACGACGACGGCCGTGCTCAGCGTAACCGCGGGTTTGATCGATCGCATCGACATCGGCTTGAGTCTTCCGATCGTGCACCAGTCTGTGTCGGGCCACATCGCCGCAGCCTCTGAATTCGGCGGAAACCGCTCGATCGCCGGGATATCGACCGGCATCGGCGACATGGGACTCCGCGCGAAAATGACTTTCGCGCGCTCCGACGACGCGGGCCTCGGCGGCCTGTTGGAAATTAAGCTGCCGACCGGCAATCAGGCTCATCTGCTCGGTTCCGGCAAGGCCTCGTTCCGAACCTTGCTCATCGCATCGGGCAGGTCGGGTGTAGTGACCTCGCATGTAAACCTCGGCTATACGTTTGCCGGCAGCGGCTTTCCGCCCAACACCGGGGGATTCCAGCTCTCGGCTGCCACCTCGGCGATTCAGCCGTCGAACGAGGTGGACTACGCGGGCGGCGCGGATGTCGCGGCCGGATCGAGGCTCACCGCGAGCGTCGATTTCATCGGCCGATCGCTCAGGAACGACGCCCAGGTCGTTGCCGGTATTCCATCGTTAACCTCACGCGCACGACTGCCTATACTCGTCGGTGTCGTTGGCGCGAAGTACAACGTCAGGGCGCAATGGCTAGTCATCGTGAACGTCCTGTTTCCTTTGGGAACCAACGGCCTGAAGCCGGGCGTGACACCGGTCGTCGGCCTGGAACGCGCGTTTTGATGAGCGCGGCGCAACACCGTGTTTGGTTGGCCGTCCTGGTGATGGCAATGATTCTGGCCGGTGGACGGCCGGTGATGGCGCAGTCGGCGCCGCCTCTTGACGCGGGCACGGCGCTGCGCGACCTCATCGGCGAGGGCCAAGACCTGCAAAGTTTGCTCGCGCCCGTTGTCGTAAACTCAATCACGACCGAGATTGCCAGCTTCCCGACTGCGTCTTCCTCTGCCGGCTTCAGCTACACCTTCGACCCGCAGCTCGGAGTGCCGGTGTTGAGGACAAAAAGCTTCGGGCCCCTATTCGTTGAACGTCCCGAGACAACCGGAAGAGGTCGCTTCGGGATAAGCCTCGATTTTCAGCGAACCCACTGGCGCGCGCTCGATGGTTTCAACCTGAAGCGCGGCGACCTGCAGAGCAACGAGGCGGCTACCGGCTTTTCCCAGACGTTCGTCGATTTGAACACGGCGATTGCGGTTATCGGCGCTACCGCCGGCGTGTCGGATCGCGTCGACCTCGGCGCGACTATTCCGATCGTGACGGCATCAGTCTCAGGGAGTTCCTCGACCTTCAGCGGCCATTTCCACTCCAGCCTCGCCGGCAGTTCGCGTGGCATTGGCGATGTGACGCTTCGATCGAAAGTTCGTGTCCTGGATGCTGGCGCTTTCGGCCTGGCGGCCCAGGTCGACGCACGGCTGCCCACCGGCGATGCTGCCAAGCTTCTGGGCGTAGGCAGGGCCGAGGTTCGGATCCTGCTCATCGCGGAGGAACGCAGCGACCGGGTGTCGCATCATCTCAACGCCGGCTATACGTTTGGCGGCAAGGGCGAATTGCCCAGCGACGCGCGCCTGAGTTCGCAGACCTCGCTGGAGCCTTCCGACGAGATCAACCTGTCGGGCGGCATCGATTTCGCAGTGGGATCGAAAGTGACGGTGTCCGGCGATGTGATTGCGCGAGGCCTTCGAAACGCCATCAAGCTGACGTCTCCGCAGGGATATTATCTATCCCTCGAGCATCGAGACGTGCTGATGCTGCTCGTCGGGGTGGCCGGCGTGAAACTGAATGTCGGAGGTCCGTGGCTGCTGCGTGCCAACGTGCTGTTTCCGATGACAAGCAACGGTCTCGAGCCCAGTATCACGCCCACGATCGGCCTCGAGCGCGCGTTCTGAGCGCGTTGGTGTCGTAAAGGTTCGTCCACTCTGGAGCAGCCATGAGTTCTGCGCCCAGCGCCTGGCTTCCAGCCTTTCTCGTCGTGATGCTGTGCGCGCACACTTCGTTCGCCCAGCAGCCGCCGATTGGCTTCGTGCTCAAACTGGACGGCGTGTGGCTGGTCGACGGCCAGCCGCTGGGGATCGGGCAGCAGGTGCGGGCGGGCGCCACGCTTCGATTGTCGCCCGCTTCGCCGGTCGGCGCGGCCCGGTCGTTTCTGATCATACTTGCCAACAGCCAGCCCTTTCCCGCCCTCTGCCTCACCGAACAGGCCTGTCGCGCCGGAATCACGCTTCCAGCCTCGCTGAATGAACCGGGCTCCCTGTTGCCGCGAATCGCCGATGCGTTCAACCTGATCTTCAAGGAACCCAATCGTTATGTGTCGGCGCTCAGCCGCGGCGAGCCGGGCGGCCGCGCGCGCGTGCCTGACGGCGTCGTGAGGCTGCAGGCGGGCGGGCTGGATTTGGCTCCGCTGTTTCAGAACATCGGCTCCGGAACATTCGTGATGCGCCTCCGGAGCCTTCCGCACGCAAACGGATCGTCAGCAACTACCACCATCACCGTGAACGCCGCTCAGTCGAAATCGCCGGTGGCGGCTGCCGGCCTTCTTCCCGGGCTGTATGAGGTGAGCCTGATGACGGCGCCCGACGCCGACACGGCATCCGACACAGTATGGTTGCTACTGGACACTCCGCCGCACTACGACATCTCGCGCGCCGCCTTCGATGAAACCACCAGAATGATCGCGTCATGGGGCGAGCTCGCCTCCAATCGCGACAAGCAACTGATGTTGCGCGCCTGTCTCGACCAAATCGCCAGCCAAATCCGGTAGGCGCGATTGAGTCGCTTCCTCAAGCAATTTCTGTGGGCGACGGCGACGATTCTCACCGTCAGTGTGCTCACGCTCGTCCTCGAGCATTTCCATTTCCTTGATCGCTTCGAGACGACGGGGCTCGACGCGTTCAACCTGCTGCAGGCGCCGCGCGACCCGAGCGATCTGGTTGTCGTGGGCATTTACGATGAGGATTACACGAGGCTATTCAACGAAACGAGCCCGCTCGGCTGCGAGCGGCTGAAAGAGATTCTCGACGCGATCGCCGCCGGCAAGCCCCGTGTGATCGGCGTCGACCTCGACACGTCGCCACCCATGCGGTTCGACTGCCTCGTCACCGCAGCGGGCTGGCCTCCGATGGTGTGGGCCGCCGACGCCGAATGGGATCAAAACAAGAACGTGTTCTTCCACACGCCGGTTCTTGGCGGGCGAGTGTTGGAACGGCCGCGGGATTCGCACGGCATCGCGCTGTTTCCGCAAGATGGCGACGGCGTAGTTCGGCGCTATCTCCGCCGGTTTCCGACCGAGGCCGCCGGGCTGATCCCGTCATTCGCCTGGGCCGTGATCGAGGCGGGGTGTAAGGCGCAATGCGAGGTGTGCTGCCGGACCGCCAGCGGCACAAAAGGACAATCGAGCGAAGGCCTGCGGTTGAACTTTGCCGGCGACCGTTTCAACTTCACGCCGCTCTCGGTCCAGGACGTGCTAAAGGCGGTTGAAGCGGACAAAAAGGCAGGAGGACAAACAGCCTGGGGCACCGACGGCCTGCTGACGCACAAGATCGTGCTGCTGGGCGGCAACTACCGCGCGGCCCGCGACACACAGATTACGCCAATCGGGCGGCTGAACGGCGTGCAGATTCACGCGCAAGCCATCGAAAGCGAACTGCACGGTGGAGGGATCGGATCGCTCGAGATCTGGCAGGAATTGGCGCTCGACGTGGTGATTGGCTATGCGTTGTTCCTCGTGAACTACTGGCTGCGATCGCGTCTGGCGGCCGCGCTGGCCGTAAGCCTGCTGCTGATTCCGCTACTTTGCCTGGGCGCCAGCTACGCGGTGTTTTCAGCGTTCGCCTTCTGGTTGAACTTCATCCCCGTTGTCGCCTCGGTGCTGATCCACGTGTTCTACGAGCAAGCGCGCGAATACCAGAAACTCGCCGCCGCACACCACGCCTAGACGACCGCCTAGACCTAGACGGACTAGCGGCTTGTCCCACCCGGCCGGCCGCCGCGCCCACCCTGCGCGGGCGCCGTCGTCGAACCTCCCGCGCCGCTCGCCCCTCCCGTCCGTCCCCTGCCGGCCGGCGCGGGCGTCGTGCTCGCGCCGTCGTCCGGCGCGGCTGGAGCAGAACCGGGGGTGCCTGCCTGGCCGGAGCGCGAGGCGCTTGTCGCCTGAAACGGCTTCACGTTCACATCGATCGTCGCGTACGTGATCTCGGGAAGCGTCGTGAGCGCTGCCATCTGCACCTGATTGGTCGGCGTGTTCTTCGGCACCAATAAACCCTGGCTGAGATCGAACGGCGACAGCCGGTCGGCCGACAAGGTCTGCGCGTGTGCCACGGGCACCAGCATGTAAGTGCCGCTCCGCAGTGGCAGGCCGCGCGACGCCACCGTGCCGGTCATGGCCGACGACGTGGCGAACACCGGAACAGGATTGCTCTTGAATAAGTACTCCGGACTGGAATGAAGGGCGCCGTAGAACGCGTTGAACGACTGCAGTGCAGCCGTGCTGATGCCAGGCAAGCCCAGCACGGGCGCAAATCGATCCACTTCTTTAGTAATCACGCCGATCAGCTGGCACAAAAACGACGCCTTCTGTTGTGCATACAGGTTGACCGCGCACAGGCCATGGCCGCCGGGCAGCACGATGTTCTGCATTTTCTGCCAGCTCGCGCCTGGATCGAAGGCGAGGTTCTGCAGCGGCGGGAGCTTCTTCGTTCTATCCGCATGCAGCGCCGCCAGCGCGGTCCAGGCCATCGTGTCGATGAAATCGAGGATCGGCGTCTCCTGCACGAAGTCGAGCCGCAGCTGCGCATTTTCGACGCGCTCGAACAGCGCGCGATCCTCATTGCCCGGTCTGAATGCGACCACGTTCACGCTGAGGCTGACGTCGCCCGACGGAAGGAGATCGGTTGACGGCAGATCCATCGCGGGCTGAATTCCGTGAGGCCCGTAGTGAAAGAAGAAGGCCTCGCGTTCGAGGCCGTCGGCCCGGCCGCGCGCCAGCGCAGGTCCCGCCTGCGCTGCCGGCGCAGCCCGGGAACCCAGGAAGTCGTTCCAGAACGTGAACGCATCCGGGTCGGGCTCCAGCAACTGTGCGGCGACACCCGGCTGCTGCAACAACCGGCCGGCCTGCTGCGCAAAGGGCGCCAGGCCTGGAAACAGGCCGGCGGCTAGCAGCTCTTTCATGAAATCGCGGCGCGGAGGATGAATCATCTGCTCCTCAGTGTGCTGTCGCCGGCACGCTTTCGATTGTTAAACGTTCGATGGACCATTCCAGCTGGGTCGGCGGCGGCGGGCCGCTTCGCGTGCCGGCGCCCACCTGCGCAAGCAGCCGCGCAAGCGGATCGGCGCCGGCGGGTTGCAGCGCGCGCGTCAGCGCGGCCGCACCCTCCAGCACCCCCGGATCGGGAAGCGGCGTCCGGGTGGTCAGCATCACAAACGTATCGATGCCAAACGGTGCCTGAATCGTGAAGCCCACCGAGCCCAGTGTCATCGGTCCCTTCGGCGCGTTGCCGTCAGCGGTTCGCGGCGGAAGAAAGTTCTTACCGCCTCCACCCGCGGCCGCCGACGGGTATAGCAACGTACTTCCGCCGGCGCTGTCGAGCGCAAACACATACACGTATCGGCGCGTGAACAGCGGCTGGGCGTGATCACCTTCGGGCGCCATCACGAGGGCGTACTGCTCGCCCTCGCGCGTCGGACCCTCGCTCCACAACTGACCGCTCGCGCTATTCATCAGCGCGAGGTGGAATGGAAACGTGCCGTTGTCTGCGGGCGACTCGAGCTGCAGCCATGAGCGGACGATGCCCAGCCGGAGCGCAAGGTGCTCGAGTTGCCGCGCGGCCGGGGCTGGCGAGGCAGGATTTAGACCCACCCAGTCCGTGCGAATCGGCATCGGTACGGCTCGTCTCGGGTCACCAGGCAACGGCCGCTCCCACGCATATTCCTCGATCGTTCCGCGCCGGCGACTCACCAGCATGTAGTCTGCGCCGGCCGGAGATGGCAGTACTTCGATGGCATCGTTCGCCGAGCCTGCCCCAAGCTGCAGGTCGAGCTTCAGTCCGCCGAGCCACACCCGAAGCGTCGGGCCGTGCGGTGCCGCCCACCGCGTGACTTCGAGCAACATACCAGGCTGCAGCGCCGTCGCGTGGCCGCTCGTGGCGACGGCACGGCTCAGGGAGACCCCGTCTTCCTGAACCACGCGAAGCGTGGTCCCCACCGATCGGTCCACCGGCCGCAGCTCGGTGTTCTGGCGAATGCCGGCGGCCAAGCCGCCCTGCAAGTAGACCGTCCCGTCTGCATCAACCGATTGCACGGCAATCACGCTTCCACGCCGCTGGTCTGCGGCCGCCGCTCCAAACAGCGCCGCCTGGCGGCGCGCCGGCGACGCGCCCAGGTCGGGCTGCTGATCTCCGTTCACCGATTGCATCAACCCGCGCACGGACAGAAACACCCGCTCCACCGACGCGTTGGCGGGAAGCGTTCGCAGCGTCTTCAAGAGCGCCCATGTGAACACGCCGTGCGGCACGTGGTCATCGTCGATCGTTTCAAAGGCATTCTGGTGACTCTGGGTCGCCGTCAGCACGAGGGCGCCGCGCGACTCGAGCGCGGGAGGCGCGGCAGGGTCGGCCACGTCTCTCATGTCGGGAGCCACGCCGCGCACGCGGATCGCCCTCAGCGCTCCACGGCTGATCCCTCCGCTGTGGCAGCTGTCGAACGCCACCGTCAGCTGCACATCCTTGTCGAGGATGTCGTTGAAGTGCTGCCCCAGCTGCTTGTCGCGCAGGTCGGGGTGACCTGTGGTGGCGTCGATCGGCACAATCGTCTCGTCCAGCTTGTCGAGCTCGCTGCTTTTCGAGTTGCGCACCTGCGAGCCGTGGCCGGCGTAGAAGAAAAAGCTCACGTCGCCCGGCGCCGCCGCGTCGAGCAACCACCGGCGAATCTCGCCGACGATACGGTCGCTCGTCGCAGCGTCGTTCTCGAGCACGTGAATATCAGCATCCTTGAAGCCAAACCGGCTCACGAGCACCTGCCGCACAGCTTCGACGTCGTTGACCGAGCCTTCGAGATCGGTCCACGCGTCTCGTGGGCGTCCGGTGCTGCGACTGACGTCTGAGGATGAGGCAGGCAGAGTGTATTTGTCGATGCCGACCAGGACGGCCCGGCGCGTCTGCCCCGCGGCGGCCGCGGCTGCCGCCAGGATTGTCAATACAAGCGACGCGATGCGCAGTCGCTTCGATGCCGGCACAGGATCACGCTCCGCCCATACCGGGGAATCGCACGGACTCGATCACCCAGTCGGCGCCAGACTTCTTCAAGGTGAACTCGGCGCGCACCGGCTTCGTGGTTTCGTTCTTTCCGGCTTTCGAGGTGTAGGTGAGCGAGTAGAGCACCGTGGCTTTCGCGGTGGTATTCGACGTCAGTTGGACGGTCGGGGCACCCAGCGCCATCGCCACGCCCTCCAGATCGGCAAATCGTTTCTGCAGCGCGACCCTGCCGCTGAACGAAGGAAACACCTGCATCAGGGCGTCCACGTCCATCGCCTGGTAGGCGCGCTGATACTGGCTGAGCACGTCGCCGACGGCGGCCTTGGGATCAAGCGGTTGGCGCCGGAAGACCGGGGCCGGCGCGATCGAGGGCGACCCGCCCCCGGCACCCGCGCGAAACTGGAAATCACCGATCACGCTCGACACCACCCACGGCACCTGTTGACCTTTCGATGCCTGATAGACGCTCTGACGCGCTCGCGAGAAGACCTCCTCGATGCCGAGGCCCGGTTGATTCATGGCTTCGAGCACGTAGCTCGTGAAGAGCCCGTTCGAGCCACCAGGGTTGTCGTCGGCTGTCCGGTTCGGCGCGGTGGCAAACGCGATGAGGCTGCCTCGCCCCGATTCCATCGGCGCCAGCCCGCGCGTGCCGCCGCGTGTCGAACGAAACGGGTTGGTGCGGCACGCATCGAGGACGATGATATTGAGGCGGGCGCCCGACTCGCCCAGCCGATCGACGATACGGCTGGCCGGCATCGATTCGTATTTCGCGTCAGTTTCCTCCTGGGCTGTGAAATCCACCGGCAGCAGATAGTTCTCGTTGGCAATCTGGACGCCATGGCCCGAGTAATAGAACATCGCCACGTCGCCGTCGCGCAGCTGGGACGCGAACCGCTCCAAGGCGGTGTCGAAATCCTTCAGCGTGGCATTCAGCACCAAATCCACCTGGAAGCCCGAATCGCGCAACACGTCGGTAATGGCTTTGGCGTCGCTGACCGCGTTCTGGAGCGGAGTCAGGGCGTACGCGTTGTTGCCAATCACCAGCGCGACCCGTCGCTCAGACGTAGCGCTGGTGACCCCGACGCCGCGATCCTGCGCCGTCGCCGCAGAGGCCACCAGCAGCAGCCCGGCCACGCCGCCGAGCCACCGAACACAAGGTGTTCTCATTAGGGGTGAACATCAAGAGTAGCAGCGTCGTCACGACAGCGATGTGCCGTATTGAACAGACGACACCCCTTGGAGGTAGTAAATCAAGGTCATCACATGCGCGTGCGAATTCTCCTTTACGTCCTCCTGATCCTTCCAATCGCGCGCGGCGCGCAGGCGCAGTGCTCAAGAGACCCCAACGACACCTACAATCAAGGGGGATCGGGAACCGGAGGCCTTGCGCTCACGAACATGGCCCTTCTGTCAGCGCCGTTGAACTCTTACCCTGCGGGATTTTCCGACCCGCAGGCCGCCACCAATGCCAATTACGCCAACGATTTGAACTTCTCGGAAGCCCTCATGTCCGTCGTGCAGAGGCAGGCGACGACGTTCCCAATAGGTTCGTCGCTGGGAGGCTTCTCTTACACGTTCGACCCGCAACTGGGGCTGCCCGTACGGCGCACCCAAAGCTTCGGTCCCATGTTTGCCGATCGTCCGCAAAGCGGTGGCTTGCACAAGTTCAGCGTCGAGTTGGCCGCTCAGCGGACCAACTGGCGGGCCCTCGGGGGAGTGGACCTCCGCAGCGGTCTTGTAAACATCAGGACCTACCCGGCGTCAGTGACGTCATCAGGCGACCCGGAAGCTGAGTACGCCACGACTCGAATCACGTTCCAGATGGATAGGGCCGTCATGGGGTTGAACTACGGCCTGACGAGCCGGATCGACATCGGTGTTCTTCTAACGGCCTTGCAGGCGACCGTTGATGGCACCGAGCACTACATGCGGACGGACCTCACGACCGGGCAGGTGCTTGTGGTGGACGGTCGTCACGAGTGCGGGACGTCGGCAGGTGGGGGGCGCATCGCGATTCGCGGCAAGTTCGAATTCCTCTCGCGTCCGGCGCTCGATCTGGCGGTTGGCGTCGAAGTGCGGCTGCCGTCCATCGTTGCCGCGGATCAACTGACCGCCGGCGCGGCGCAGACGAAGATGATGCTCATCGGCTCGTTGCCCCGAGGGAGCTTTTCTCCCCATTTCAACGTGGGCGCCACGTACATGGCGGGGTATACGCCAGGGATCCTCGCCCACACGGTTCAGGCTCCGAACATCAAGAACGGCAGCGAGATCGACTACACGGTCGGCGCCGACGTCGCCGTCAGCAATTCGCTGACGCTCAACGGCGACGTCATCGGACGCTCGTTGCTTCGCAGCTACAACTTCATACAGACGGTCGAGCCGCTTGCCGCGCAGATCACGATGAAACCGGGGACGGTGAACCTGCTGCTAGGCGCGCTCGGCGGCAAGATTCTCATCGGGCATGCCTTGCTGCTGAACATGTCTGTCGCGTTCCCGCTGAACAGCGCGGGTCTCAAGCCTGGCCTCACCCCGGTGATTGGTCTGGAGCGCGCGTTCTGATCTGGCCGCAACACGGTTGCTGCACAATTTGCTGCACAGATAACTGACTCTCACAGGGAGGAGCCGGTGCTCCTCTCACCTTGAATTCCAGTACACTGTCGCAACATAACCTCCACGGAAAAAGGGCATGCGATACGTTGTGTTGGGCTGGACGGTGATCGCCCTCGCTGTCGGGATCCAGGGCGCCGCGTACGACTGGCCCCAGTTTCTCGGCCCGGAACGGAACGGCGTCTACCGCGGACCGGCGTTGTCGGAGACGTGGGACGCAAGCGGTCCCCGTGTAGTCTGGCGCAAGCCGATCGGTCAGGGACTCAGTGGGCCCGTGGTGGCCGAAGGCCGCCTCCTCCTGTTTCATCGCGTGTCGAATCGTGAGGTCGTCGACGCGTTCGATGCGCGCACGGGAGCAGCTCAGTGGCAATACGGGTATCCAACCTCCTATCGTGACGATTTCGGATTCGACGAGGGACCGCGGGCCGTGCCGGTCGTCGCCGATGGCGTCGTATACACGTTCGGGGCAGAGGGACAGCTGCACGCGATTGATCTCGCGACGGGCAAGCGCATCTGGAGCGAGGACACCATGCGGCGTTTCAGCGTGCCGAAGGGATTCTTCGGCGCCGCTGGCTCTCCGCTCGTCGAGAACGGCAGGGTGCTCGCCAACATAGGTGGGCCAAACGCCGGCATCGTTGCGTTTGACGCCAAGACCGGCAAGGTGCTCTGGGCGGTGACCAGCGAGGGCGCAAGTTATTCGTCGGCGATCGGTGCGACGATCGCGGGGCGCCGGTCTGCAATCTTCCTGACGCGCAATAGCCTGGTCGGGCTCGATCCGGCGACCGGGAGCCTGCAATTTCAGCGGGACTGGCGAGCTCGGCAGGCCGCGTCGGTCAATGTGGCAACCCCACTCGTCGTCGGTGACCTGATCTTTGTGTCAGCCGAGTACGGACCGGGCGCAGCCGTGCTGCGCGTCGACGGCTCGAAGCTCACCGGGCTGTGGGCGTCAGACGACGTGCTGTCAAATCACTACGCGACGAGCGTCTACCATGACGGCTATCTCTACGGATTCCACGGCCGTCAGGAGTACGGCCCGAGCTTCCGCGCCGTCGAATTCCGCACAGGGAAGGTCCGCTGGACCCAGGATCGGTTCCTGGCTGGTAGCGTCACGCTCGCCGGCGACCGTCTGTTGATCCTCCGCGAAACCGGCGAGCTGATCCTCGCGAGAGCGTCACCCGACGCCTTCCAACCCCTGGCTCGGGCACAAGTCCTTCCGCCGACTGTGCGGGCGTATCCCGCGCTTGCCGACGGTTTGTTGTACGTCCGGAACGACAACACGCTCGTGTGTCTCGACCTGCGGCCTCCGACGAAATGATCGCACCTGCGTTATCATCTCGTCCATGCAGGGAAATGGCCGCCGTCTTCCGGGAGCCGAGCTCATCGATCAGGGTATGTGCGATTTGGCCGCCGGGATCTGCTCGCTCGAGGCCTTGCTCGTCTCGATTGGCGCACCGCGCTTGACCCGGCTGGGCCTGCAGATTCCCGATCCGGTGCCGGCACCCGAGCGGAAGTTGTACCAAAGGCTGGCCGAGACGGACGCCGACGCGGCGCATGCGAAGTACAACGCGCTGGTGCGCCGGCTGGTGAGCTTCGAGCGTGCCATGGAATGCGGCAGATAGCCGACGCCGATCGTATTCGGCGTTTCATGCGCGCGTTGGCGGCTGAAGCCGACACCGTGGCTCGCGTGTATCTCACGGGGGGCGCCACCGCCGTGCTGTTCGGCTGGCGGGACAGCACCATCGACGTCGACATCAAGCTGGTTCCCGAACCCGATCGGCTGTTTCGCGCACTCCCGTCGATCAAGGAACGTCTTCAGATCAACGTCGAGCTCGCGTCGCCGGCCGATTTCATTCCGGTGCATCCCGCATGGGCCGATCGAAGCACCTTCATCGAGCAAGATGGGCCTCTGGGGTTCTACCATTTCGATTTGTACGCGCAGGCGCTGGCCAAGATCGAACGGAGCCATCAGCAGGATTTGGAGGATGTACGTGCGATGGTGACACGCGGCCTGGTCGAACCGCGGCGCGCGTGGGAGTATTTTGCGGCGATCGAAGCGAATTTGTATCGCTATCCAGCGCTCGATCCCAGGTCGTTTCGCGAGGCCATCGAAGCCGTCCTCGGTCCCGAGTCATGAGCAGCTTTTTCAGTTCCCCGCGCCGATGCGGTACAAGTGGCTGTCGGTGCGAATGAAGATCGATCCGCCAGACACCGCTATCGAGGCGAGCGCCGCGCCGTCAAGTTGATTCATCGCGAGTCTGCGAAACTCTTTCCCCGGCGCGATCACAATCGCCATGCCCTCTTCGCTCAGGAAATAGATTCGTCCGTCGGCAAAGATCGGCGAGGCTGAATAGTTCCCGCCTAGTCGCTGCAGCCAGTGCACCTCTCCCGTCGTCGCGTCCAGACAGGAGGCGATGCCGATATCGCTGACGACGTAGAGCTCATCGCCGACCAGCAGCGGCGACGGCGTCAGCGGCGCGGCCCGCCGCAGCGTCCACACGACGTGCGACTTGGTCACGTCGCCCGCGCCATCGGCGCGTACCGCCAGCAGGGAAGGCTCTTGGAAGCCCGTCGCGATGTAGACGAGCCCGTGACCGTACACCGGACGCGGGACATTGGAGAAACCGTCGCGGTAGCTCACCCGCCAGACCTCCTTGCCCGACTGCGGGTCATAAGCGGCGGCGCGATACGCTCCCACGCTGACGACTTCATCCCGGTCTCCGACCTGAATCACGAGCGGAGTCGAGTACGCCTGGTCCCACGGTTGACGCCGCTCGGTTTTCCAGCGCACCTTTCCGGTGCGCTTGTCGAGCGCCACCACAAACGCGGTGTCGCTGCCGTCGCAATTGATAATGAGCAGGTCTCCGTACAGCACGGGCGAACCGCCATTGCCGTGCTGGGAGTCATATGGAAGTCGCGTCTTCCACACAATTTCACCGGCGCTCGTCAGCGCCGCGGTGCCGCTGGCGCCGAAGTGGACGTACACGCGGTCCCCTTCGACAACGGGTGTGGGGGACGCGAAGCTGTTCTTGGGGTTCGTGAGTCTGGCATTCCCGAGCCGGAATACTTCAGTGTTCACCACCTCGCGTCCCGTTTCGACGTCGAAGGCGAGGGCGCGAAGCGATGCGCCTTTCTGTTCGATGGCCGTGGTCACCCAGACACGGCCTCCAACGACCACTGGGGACGACCACCCAAGACCTGGGACCGGGGTCTTCCAGATCACATTCCGCGACTCGCTCCACTCGAGCGGCAAGCCGCGCTCGGTCGAGATTCCCTGACCGGTAGGGCCACGGAATTCCGGCCAGTCTTGAGCCTCTGCCGCGAGCCCGCTCAGCGTGAGCAGGAGCAGGAGCAGGAGCGGCAGGGCGATTCCACGGGCCATCTAAAACGAGAGCCGTGCGCCGAACTGCACGTGCCGGGGACTCCCGGCGGACAGCACCTGCCCGAAGGTGGGCGACCCGAAGAAGTTGTCCGGCAGATCCAGATTCACGCGGTTGAGCAGATTGAATGCTTCGATCCGAACCTGCAGCCCTACCCGCGACGAGATCGGCACCTGCTTCAACAAGGCGAGATTGACGTTCTGATATCCCGGCCCTTCGAGAATGTTCCGGCCGGCACTGCCGAAGCTACCGTACGGCGGGAGCGTGAATGCCGCTGTGTCGAACCACCGGGCCGCAGTCGGAGCGTTCAGCTTCGGATTGCCGACCAGGTTCGGCCGGTCGTTCGCCCCGAAACCGAGAGACGATTGCCCGGTGTTGCTGTTGTCCACCTCGGGAAGAAGCGCGACCGTGAACGGGGGGCCGCTCTGCATCGCAACAATCCCGCTGACAGTCCAGTCTCCGAGCAGCGCCTCGGCTGTGCCACCGCGGCCGCGACCGAACGGGATGGCGTAAGAAAAGCTCACCGAGAAGCGGTGCCGGACGTCGAAGTTCGAGCGGCCCCATTCGGCGCCGGGATTGTGGCTGTCCTGCGGAAAGTTCGGATCCCCGGCGCTCGCGAAGAATCCCGACGCGTCGTCCATTGACTTGCCGAGTGTGTACGCGACAAGCATCGTGCATCCGAATTCGTATCGCTGCTGGAAACTCGCCTGGAGGCTGTCGTACCTGGATCGGGCGCGGGATTCGATGAAGGTGATGTCGGCGAACCTCGGATCCGGCCTCAAATTCGGCTGCACCGCGCTCGGTTGCGGCTGATTGATATCGCGCGCGGCAATCAGGTCGCGGCCGCGCGATCCGACATAGCCGATCTCCACCAGCCGCGTTGCGCCGAGCTGGCGCTGCACGTTGAGGTTGAACTCGTGAGCGTAGGGCGTGCGGAGATCGCGCTGAATGCCGAGCGCCGAATTGGGCGTCGGGATCGGGAACGCCCGCGGGAACGGATCGCTCAGCGTCAGAAGCCCGGCGGGCGACGTGAAGTAGGCGGTGTAGTTGAAGTACGGAGCGTTGAAATACAACCCTTCGCTCGGCGCCAGAGCCGACAGGTTGTAGCGGATGCCATAGGCGCTGCGAACGACCGTTTGCGCGCTGCTGTCAGCCGTCCACGCGATGCCGACGCGCGGGCCCCAGTTATTGCGATCTGCCTTGTATCCGGCGCGAGGCAATCCGCCGGTCCCCACCGGCAGCAGCGAGTGGCTGACCGGATCGTACAGCGTGGCTCGATCGCCGGCATCGACCGGCGGCGAATTCACGTCGTACCGCAGGCCCGCCGAGAGCGTCAGATCTTGCCGTAGACGAACGCTGTCCTGCATGAAGGCCGCGTAGTATTTCGTCCGCAGCCGCTGCGGGTTGTCGAGCCGCGCGAGAGTGGTAAACGTTGGCAGGCCCATCAGCAGATCCGCGAGCGGGCTCCCGGTAAAGGCGCCGGTAAACGCCAGCGTGCCGCGTGACAGCACATCGCGAAACGCATCCTGCCGAATGAACCGGCTGTCGAATCCCGATCGGATGAGATGGCTGCCCCGGGTCCAGGTGAGCGTGTCGCCGACCTGCAGCGTATTGGTCGTGCCGTGCTGCGGGTTGTTGTACTCCTGCCCGATCGGAGAAAAACCGCTGACCGTAATGAAACTCAGTCCCGCGTCTCGCGGGTTTGTCCACAGCTCCGGCAGCCCCACACCGCGATTGGTCGAGCCATTCAGCTCGGGCTGCACGCCGGCCGACACGCGGTTGAATCCGACCCTCGTCTCGTTCAGGAGCTGCGACGACCAGATCTGAGTGGCATTGACGATCAGGTTCTGGCCTCGCCGGTCGACGTTGGAACCGTAGCCCGGAAGCGCAGAGAACCCGGCTCCGCTGAACGGCTCGAAGAACCTGCGATCCGCGAAGCTGTACCTTGACATCACGGCCAGGCGGCGGCCGGCCGCCACATCTCCGCGGATGTCAAAAAGATCGACACGATCGCGCTGGGTCGGCGACGACACGAAATTGCCGACCGCGCCGGGGCGATTCGGCGCGGGATACAGCGCGGCGATCGCGCGGCCGACCGGATGACTGAGGAAATCGGGCACAGACGCCAGCTCGGCGGCCGTTGGCACCGTCGCGATCCGCGTGATCCCCTCGTTGGCCCGCGTCTCTTCGTAGTCGGCGAAGAAAAATGACCGATCGCGTGCGATCGGCCCACCCAGCGAGAACCCAGCCTGATTGCGCTGATATTCCGGCGCCGGCTCCGAGCTCGGGGCGAAGTGGTTCCGGGCGTCGAGCGCTCCATTGCGGAAGAAGCCGTAGGTGGTGCCCCGCACTTCGTTCGTACCGGATTTCAGAACCACGTTCACCAGGCCCGCAGAATGGACTCCGGACCCGGCTTCCGGCGTGCTGGTCAGCACCTCGAATTCCTGAATGGCGTCAACAGGTGGCTTCACCCCGATCGTATTCAGCTTGGGATCCACGTTGTCGGCGCCGTCGAGCAGAAAGTCGTTCGCATCCTCCCGTCCGCCGTTCACGCTGAACGAGAAATCGCCACGCACCGAACCGGCCGAGCCTTGTGCGGCCGGAAGCGCGCCGGGCACCAGCAGCGTCAGCTCGAGAAAATTCCGGCCGTCGAGCGGCATATCGAGAATCTGGCGGTTGTCGACAACCGTGCCCTGCGCCGATGAACCACGCCGGAGGTCGGCTGGTGGCGCTGTGACTTCCACGCGATCGGTCACCTCACCAAGTTCCAGGCGCACATCCGCGTGCCGCTCCTGATCGACTTCCAGCGTCAGCCGCTGCACGTGCGTTTTGTGTCCGGGAACGGCGATCTCGACCGTCCACACTCCCGGCGGCAGTTCCACGATGGCAAACGCACCGTTCTCGCCGGTGACCACCGCGCGAACTTCATGCGTGGCTTCATTCGTCGCCGTGATCGCGGCACCCGCGATCACGGCACCTGACGGATCTTCGACGCGGCCGCGGATCGCGGCGCGATGGCTCTGCGCGTCAACCTGTTGCGCGAGGCTAACGGCCCAGAGAAGCCAGAGAAGAAGGAAGCTACGGCCTGCGGCCTTGAGGTAAAAACAGCTCATTGACCTTACCTTGCACCGCGTCCGGCGCGGTGCCTGCGTGCCAGGGCGGAATCGGCGGTTTCCCCGGCTCGTACAGCGTCTCCATCGGAGGCCAGACCTTGTCGACGCGCCCCGTGAAAAGATCGCCGATCAGCAGATCGGTGATCGTACCGCGCAGCTCAGGATAGCGCCGGACGAACTCGCCGAAGCTGAAGCCTGCATAGTACTCACAAACCAGCCGCCGCATGCGATCGATGCCCTGATTGAACACCGTGCCCCACTTGCCGAGTTGGGCAGCCGAGGTATCACCTCGCTCCAGCCCCTCGACAATCGCATCGGCAGCCATTTGCCCCGACTGCAAGGCCAGGAGGACGCCTGAAGAATACAGCGGGTCGAGAAAACCAAACGCGTCGCCCACAAGGACCCAGCCGTTGCCGGCGACTTCTTTCGACCGGTACGAATAGTCTTTCGTGGCGAAGTAGCCGGTCGCTCGGCGCCCGTTCGCCACCCTCCGCTTGACCGCGGGACAGCGATCCACTTCCGTCTCATAGGTGTGTTCGTGGCTGATGCGAGTCTTGCTAAATAAATGCTCGAAGGGCGCGACGACACCGACGCTCACGATATCGTTGTGCAACGGGATGTACCAGAACCATCCCTGCTTGTCGGCCGTCTGCAACACGAGCGTGGCCCCCTCGTCCCGGCCGGCGTCCCGATAGGCTCCTTCCCAGTACGTCCAGATCGCGCCTTTGTTCAGCACCGGATCCCAGAGCCTGAGCTTGAAGCGGTTCTGCAGCAGCGCTGTCTGGCCGCTGGCATCGACGATGACCGTCGCGCGAACCTCGCGATCCCGGCCGCTCTCGTCGCGCACCGTCACGCCGACCGCCCGATCGCCTTCGAACAACACATCGAGCACGCGCACCCCTTCGTGCGCCTCGACGCCATGCTCGCGGGCGTTCGTCAGCATCAGCTGATCGAATTCGCTGCGCGCCACCTGCCAGGTCTGCGAGCACTCGTGCGGCTTGTTGTCCCAGAAATAAAACGGCGCAGAAAGCTTGCCGCTGGCGTTGACGAACTGCACGCTGTACTTTTTGACGAAATGGCTGTGCTGCATTTTGGGCAGCATGTTCAGGCGCTTCAGCACCCAGTACGTTTCCGGGATCAACGATTCGCCGATATGGAACCGCGGGAAGCGCTCGCGCTCGAAGAGCGCCACGCGATATCCCTGCTGTGCGATCAAGGTCGAGACCGTCGAGCCGGCAGGGCCGCCCCCGATGACGACCACATCCGGATGCGCGGCATTCCCGTTGCCTGACATCATCGAGTCTCCCCTCACCGCACGCCGATGTTGTAGAGGTACTTGTAGCCGCGCATGTAGATCTCGTTGTCCACCAGCGCCGGCGATGCATCAAACCCGTCGTCGAGGTGGTTGGTCGCCAGCACCTCGAATTTCGGTCCGTGACGGATCACGACCGTTGTGCCGTCGCGGTCAGTGACGTACACGCGCCCCGCCGCTCCGACCGGAGACGAAAACACCTCTCCCAGTTTCGGGAGACGCTGGAGCTGATAATGCGGGGCTCCGGTCTTGGCGTCGAAGACCGAGAGGATGCCGGAATTCGTCTTGAGCAGGTAGAGGAGGCCGTCGTACAGGAGCGGCGACGGCACGTACGGCGTGTCACGGTTGAGGGACCAGACAATCGCGCTCGAACCGGTGATGTCGCCGCGAGCGTCGGCGAGCCGAACCGCTTTGAGATCGTTGCCGGCAAACCCGCTGGTCGCAAATACCATCCCGTCGGCTGCGACAGGCGAGGGGATCGGATTCATCGTCAGCCCCTTGCTGTGCCAGATGAGCTCGCCGGTTTCGAGATCGTAGCTGCGAAGGCGATTCATGCCGCTGGCGATCACTTGAGTGCGGCCTGCATATTCGACGACGAGCGGAGTGGCCCAGGAATCGATTTCCTCGCGCCGGGCCCGCCAGATCTCGTTGCCTGTCCGCATGTCGAGTACGGTGATGAAAGACTCGCCCTGATGGTCCCAGACGAGAACGAGCCGATTGCCGTGCAAAGCGGGCGTCGTCCCCTCGCCGAACTGGTTTCGCATTCTCTTGTGGCCGAAATCCTTCTGCCACAGCGGCTTTCCGTCCATGTCGTACACATACAGTCCGCGCGACTCGAAAAACGCCACGACATGCTCGCCGTCCGTGATGGCGGAGCTGGACGCCCATGTCCCGTTGTCCGGATGCGATCCTTCATGCGGACGCTCTTCGCGCGCTGTCCGCTCCCATATCGTGCGGCCCGTCTTTCGGTCGATCGCCATCACGACGAACCGATGGACCTCGAGGGCCCGGCCGCCCCGCGGGGTGTGCGAGTCGGCCAGCGTCGCATTGGAGGGAACGGCGGTCAGCACGAACACCCGATCGCCCCAGACGACCGGAGAACCCGATCCCCGCCCTGGAATCTCGACCTTCCAGCGAATGTTTGTTTTTTCGTTCCATTCGAGCGGTGGGTTTGCGGACCTCGAAATGCCGCTGGCATACGGGCCACGCCACTGGTGCCAGAAGCGATCGGCCGTGGCGTCTTGAGCGCGCGGCATCGATGCCAGCAACACGAGGCCCACCGACAGAGCTGGAATAAGCGATCGCTTCATTCTTGGCTCAGTGTCCAATCGCGAACAGCGTGCGGTTGGTTCTGATGTACCAACGACCGTCGACGAGCGCCGGAGATGCAAGCGTGGGTTCCCCGATCCGGTTCACGTGGAGCAGCTCGAACTTCGGACCGGCCTGCAGCACAAATGTCTCGCCATCGTCGTTGGTGAAGAATACCTTGTCATTGACCGCAACCGGCGATGCCGAAAATCCTTCGCTGCGCGCGGTCCCGAGCCGCCCCTGCCACATCACACGACCGGTCAGTGCCTCGAGCGCGGTCACGATGCTGCTCATGTCGTTGACCATGTAGAGAGCGTCGCCGTAGAGGATTGGTGAAGGCACGAACGGCGAGCCTCTCGGGCTGCTCCAGGCCACGTTGCTGTGCGTGACGTCGCCTTTGCCGCCAGGACGGATCGCCAGAGTGGGGCCCGCCCGCCCGGAGGAGCAGAACACCATTCCATATCCCACGACCGGAGTCGGAATGACCTCCCAGAGGTTTCCGCCACATCGCCAGAGCTCGCGTCCCGTGTCTGGATCGTATGCCTGCACCATCCGCTCGCTGCTGACGATGATCTCGTCGTGATCGGCGACGCGGATGGCGATCGGCGTGCCCCATCCGACGCGTGCGGCGCGGCTCGTCCGCCAGAGCTGCCGGCCGTCTTGTGTGTCAAAGGCCGCAATGAAGGAGCCCCTGCCCTGATCCTGATAGAGCACGAGTCGATCTTTGTAGAGCAACGGCGAGCCGGCGGGGCCATGGTCGACGTCCATCGGCCCGAGGTCCCGATGCCAGACGAGCTTGCCGCTGAAATCGAAAGCGACGAGTCCGCGACCGCCGAAGTAGGCGTACACCCGTTGGCCGTCAGTCGCCGGCGTTCCGGAAGCGTGAGTGTTCTTCCGGTCAACCGAACTGTCCGCCCGCCCTTCGGGCACGAAGCCTTCCCAGAGACGCGCGCCATTGGATCGCTGGAACGCCAGAACCGAGAGTCGCTTCCCGCCGTCGTAAGCCGTTGTCAGAAAAACTCGATCCGCCCAGACGATCGGCGACGAATTCCCCTGGCCAGGAATCGGTATTTTCCACTGGACGTTGGACGTGCCGGACCACGTGTCCGGATAGGCGTCCGAACTCGCGAGTCCCTGGCCTGAAGGTCCCCGCCATCGGGTCCAGTACCGAGCGCCCTCACCTTCTACCGCGATCATGCGAACGGCGTTGTCCTGGCGCCCGCCGTCCTGACGCGCAAAGCCCGCCGCGCCGAAATGGCCAGACATGGCGACGAGCGCCGCAGCTGCGATCGGGATCTGCCTCACACCTTCTCCTGAGGGAGCCCCCAACGGCGCCAGCCAGCCATGTGGCCCCTGAGATACAGCACGCGCTGAAAGCCCCGTCGGCGAAGCGCCGCTCCCGCCAGAATTGCCCGCGGTCCGTACCCGCAATAAAGGACGAGCAGATCCTCCCGAGAAGCGGGAATCTCCGGAGATCGGGTCAGCAGCTTCCAGAACTCTATCAGCCTCGCGCCTGGCACGTGCCCGTCTCGAAACTCTCGTCGAGACCGGACATCGATGATCGTGGGAGCGGCACCCGCGTCGATGAGAGCGAGCAACTCCGATGCAGCAATGTCCGAATGCACTTTGCGTCCTGGCATGATCGGGTCACTTCTCGACAACGAAGCGGCGCGCCTTCATCTCGAAGCGAGGCAGCGTCCCTGTACGCACGAGCTGTACGTTGGCGGTCAGCCCAAGCGCTTGTCGCAACGCCAACCCCACGGCATCGCTCACGGCGCTGGCTTCTCCACGGTTGGGCGCGAGCTCCACCTCAATCGACAATGCGCGCAACGGCGACGGGGCTGTCACGGTCGCCCGATATTCGACGACCTCATCAAAGCGTCGCATGACGTCCTCGATCGCACCAGGGTAAAGGTTCACGCCGCGCACGTTGATCATGTCATCGGTGCGCGCCAGGATTCCCCCCTCGAGACGCGCCAGCGTCCGACCGCACGCGCACTGTTCTGTCCGTCTCACGACGATATCACCGGTGCGATAACGAATAACCGGGCTCGCGGTGCGCCCAAGGTTCGTGACGACCAGTTCGCCTCGCTCCCCATCAGGCACCGGCCGCTCTGCCCCGGGCTCCAGCACCTCGCAGATATATTCGCACTCGTTGAGATGGAGCGATCCGGGCTCCTCCCAGCACTCAAAGCTGACCGGCCCGACCTCGGTGAGGCCGTGATGATCGATCACGCGGGCGCCCCAGGCCCGCTCGATGCGCTCACGCGTCGATGGAATGTGACCTCCCGGTTCTCCTGCCACGATGAGGACCCGGACGGAACTCTTCGAAAGGTCGGGCTTGCCCTTCCTGGCATCGGCCGCAACCTCGACGAGGCGCAATGCGTACGTCGGGGTGCAGCACAGAACGGTCGGCGCGACCGCGTCGATCAACATCAGTCGAGCCTGGCTGGACATCCCGCCGGCCGGAATGCAATGAGCACCGATCTGACATCCCGCTTCGAATGCGGTCCAGAATCCGAGGAAGGGGCCGAAAGAAAACGTGAAGAGAATCCGATCGGTCGCGCCCACCCGCGCCCCGCGGTAGACCGCCTTCCAGCAGTCCAGCATCCATTGCCAGCTCTCATTGGTATCGAGCCAGCGCAACGGATCGCCGGTCGTCGCTGACGTCTGGTTGTAGCGGGTGTATCGATCGACGGATTCGGTGAGCACGGTGCCCCATGGCGGATGCTCGCGTTGATCGGCGACGAGCTCGGCTTTTGTCGTCAGCGGCAATTCATGAAGGTCAGCGGGCAGGCGCAACCGCTCGATGGCAACCCCGGCGTTCAGTAGCTTGCGCGTATAGAAAACGTTTCGTCGCCGGATGGCGGTCACGAGATCGGTGAGCCGGCGGCCTTGCAGTTCGGCGAGCGTCGTTCTATCGCTCCGCTCGGCCTCGATGGTCCGCGTCACGGCCGCTCCGGCTCTTCCGGCGCGGCTTGAAAACGGGCGGCGATCTCGGGAGGGATGCTGATCGATTTCAACGGTTGGTGGCGTTTGCTCACGCACGTGATGGTCATGGTGCCGCTGGCGATCTCCGTGTCGCCCTTCGTGATCAGGCAGAGGTACCGCATCGTCTTTTCGGCGATCGCCACAATACGAATCAGCACGTCGAACTCGTCCTCGAAGCGCAGCGGCCGGTGGAAGTCGAACGACGCCGCCACACGGGGCCAGCCAATCTCCGCGTCGATCGGCGCGATGCTCAGCCCGGCCGCGCGCCAGAGCGCGTGCTCGGCTTCCTCCATGTACCGGAAGAAGCAGCTGAAGTGCACGATGCCCGCGGCGTCGGTCTCGTAGAACTGAACGCGTCGCCTCAGCCGATGTTCGCTAACCACGAATCGCTCCTTGCCTCCACCATCTTCTGTCGATGCACGAGCTGCACGACCGGCGTCGTCGCCAGAGTTGTCACGAGCGCCATGATCACCAGCATCGCGAAGAGCGTTGGTGAGATCACGCCCAGATCGAGGCCGACATTGAGTACGATGAGCTCCATGAGGCCACGTGTGTTCATCAGAATGCCCAGCGTGCTCGCCTGCCGCCAGTTCAATCCTGTCAAGCGGGCAGCCGCCAGCGTCCCTCCGAATTTCCCGAGCGTAGCCACCACGACGATCATGCCGCACACCAGCCACTGATCGTACCCTGCCAGCAGATCGATCCGGGTTCTCATGCCTGTGATGGCGAAAAAGGCCGGCAGCAGGAGGATCGTCACAAAATCCTGCAACCGCTGGATCAGGGCGCGGGCGAGCGCGCTGTCGTGAGGCACGATGACCCCGAACAGAAATGCCCCGAAGATTGCGTGTACACCGATCAGTTCAGTCGTCACAGCGGACAACAGCACACACAGCAGCACAAACGCAATCGCACCGCTCGTCGGGGGTGTGTCGCGCGCTCGATCGACGAGCCGGACGGCCAGAGGCCGGATGAAGATGAACATGCACGCGATAAATCCCGCCGTCAGGACTGCAACGACCAACGCCCCCGCTCCCCTGGCCTGAGCGACTCCGCTCACAAACGCCAGCAGACACCATGCCGTCACATCGTCTGCGGCTGCACAGGCCAACGCCACGGCGCCGAACTCCGTTTGTGCCATCCCGCGATCCGCCAGGATGCGCGCGAGCACCGGGAACGCCGTCACCGACAGGGCGACCCCCATGAACAGGGCGAAGCTCGTAAACGAGACGTCGCTCGTCGACAGTCGAGGATAGAGATACAGCGCCATCGTCGATCCGAGGAGAAATGGCACGACGATGCTGGCATGCGATGTGGCGACCGCGGCTGAAGCGCGGCGACGCAGGAGGGCAACGTTCAAGTCGAGACCGACGAGAAACATGTAGAAGGCGACGCCGATTTGCGCGACGAGCCCGAGGTACGGGGCAACCTCCACCGGCAGGATGTAGGCTGACACGCTTGGAGCGACGCGGCCGAGAAGTGAGGGACCGAGCAGAATGCCGGCCACGACTTCGCCGATCACCACAGGCTGGCCGAGAAGTCCCAGCAGCAGGCCAGTCGATCGACCCGCCACAAGCACTGCCGCCAGCGCCAGTAATACGTGGAAGAGAGTGTCCGGCGTGGCTGTCGCGGCCGAACCGCCCGAGGTGCCGCCCGCTGCAGGCGGCGGCGCAGGCAAGCCCTCTCCGTACCCGCGGATCAGCAGAAACAACCCGATGGTGCCGAGCACCATGCCGGCGTAAAGCGCTGCGGTCCAGAGCCTTGATGACGATCGAGTCATGCTCAGTCGTGACAGCCGGTATCGAGCTCGCGAGAACGGAGATCAGACGAGGGGAAGAACTTCGACGATGTCGCCGATTTTGGAGCCTTCATGGATCATCTCGGTACGCCGTCCGTAAAGCGTGCGCGGCCTCCTCATCCAGAACACGCCCATCATCTCCGAATTCGGAGTCACGGCCAGAAACGCTTTCGGCCGGCTCTCATATTGAACGCCGCCGTTGCGAAGGAGACGTCCGAGCGGGATCTCGTTCTCGAGAATCTGTCGACGAATGCGTTCGCTGAAGGCGTCCACCAGGATCCGGATCGCGCCCATCTCGACCGGCCGTCCCGTGGATTCCTGGACGAGCAGCACCCGGCGGAAGTACCAACGCCGGTCGAGAAACGTCGAAAGCGGACGAAGCAAGACGCGCCCACCGAAGTACCGTTCGAGCGTCAGTGTCATATCGTTCGCGTGCACGAGCAGCGATCGGTACGGCAGGGGAATGTCGTGAGGCTCGATCGCTTTCACGCCGGGCGATCGAACGCCGGCCCGCGCATAGACGGAATCGAGCGGAAACAGGATGCCGTTCCGGGAGGGCCGCGCACGAGGTCTGCCCGTGGTGGAGGAAACTGCTCGACGCGATGCGCTCATCGGATGACAGGAGGTTAGGTGTACCGGATTCCCGCGTGCCGCGGCTGGAAAAATCGACGTAGCAGCGAATCGACGCGCAGTAATCCCTCTCGCGTCAACGCCACGAGGTCTTCACTTGCCTCGGCCAGATAGCCCTGTTCGGAAAGGGCGGCCAGAGGTTCGCGGAATCGGTCGAGAATCCTGATGCCGTATTTCTCCAGAAAGTACGTCGGACGGATTCGTCCCAGCTTCAGCTGCAGTACCAGCTCTCGAATGAGCCGCTCGTCGGAATCAGGACGGTACGCGCGGCTCAACGGAAGCGCTCCCCGGCCGATGCCGGCGCTGTAGTCTTCCCACGTGTCGAGATTCTGCAGGTGCACTCCGTTGATGTGCCCGAACGATGCGACGCCCAGGCCGGCCAGATCGGCGCCCTGCCACAGCCGATCGCGATAGATGAATCGCGTCCGGCCAGGATCCTTGACCGCCGTGTATGCGCTGCCGACCGTGTACCCCCCTCGCTCGAGCGCGTTGAACGCTTCATCAACCCAGCGCCGCTTGGTCGACCAGCTCGCCACCTGCTCGCTGAATCGGCCCGTTCCCTTGAGCACATCCGAACTGATCGTCGTATTGAACGGCAGCTCCATCTGGTAGACGGTCACGCTGTCGGGTTCGAGCTCGAGCGTTTTCTCGATGCAGAGCCGCCAGTTGTCATCTGTTTCGCCGAGCATGCCCGCGATGAGATCGATGTTGATCTGTGGAAACCCCAGCGACTGCGCAAACCGATACGCGCGAAAAATCTCGGGCGAGCGGTGGGCGCGGCCGTTCGCCTCGAGAATGTGATCGTCAAAATTCTCGACGCCCAGGCTCAGGCGCGTGACACCGAGTCCGCGAATCGCCGCCAGCTTGCTCTCGGTGAGCGTGCCGGGCTCGCACTCGAACGTGATCTCCTCGGCGTCGCGCCAACTGCTGACCGCGTCCAGGCGGCGCACGAGTCGCTCGAGCTGGCGCACCGAAAGGAACGACGGCGTGCCGCCCCCAAAATAGACGAAATTGAGCGTCCGCCCGGCGATGGCCGGATACGTGTTGTACAGCTCCCACTCGCGAGCCATCACGTCGAGATAATCTTCGATCTCGCGGGCGGTCTTGTCCGTGTACACGCGGAAATAGCAGAAGTGGCAGCGCTTGCGGCAGAACGGAACGTGAAGGTACAAGCCGAGCGGAACGGGAGCCGGAGCCTCGGCAAGCGCCTCCAGCGCGTCGCCTTTGACGGCCTCACGCGTCCACACCGAAAACGGTGGATAGTTCGCGACGAAGTAACTGCCGATTTCGGTGTCGTCGACGAGGGTGCCCTGAACCGCTTCGCTCATCGAAGGTACTATACCGCGCTTCCTTCAGTTCAGGGTCCAGAGCGCGAGGGTGGAGACATCCTTGACGAAGATGCGATTCCCCGAGATGGTTGGCTGCGCCCAGGTCTCGCTGTCGGCAACTTTGTAGCGGTGCAGCAGGTCGAAGGCGGTCCTGCTGCTGCGCGCGACAATCAGCTCGCCATCATCCTGGAGGCTGAACAATACGTCACCGGCTTTGACGATAGCCGCATTCCCGGCCTGACGCCCTTCGGAGGTCCACAAGGTTTTTCCCGTCTTTGCGTCGACGCCGAAGTACTGGCCCATGGCCTTCGTCGAAAGGCCGAAGAGCATGTCGCCAACGACCACGGGGTTGCTCAGCCGAAACGGCACGTCGGCATTCTCCCAGGCGTCCTCGGCGATCCACTGGTTGTTGCGCTTCGTCAGCGTAAACGCGACGGCTGGCCCGCCATTCGACACGATGAGCGTTTGCCCGTAGAGGATTGGCGTGGCCGCGTTGGTGACGCTCGAGTTCACGAATGGACGTTCCCAGACGAGCGACCCAGTGGCGGCATCGACGCCAACGAGCTTTGTCTGCGTGAGTGTGACGATCTGCCGTGCGTCGCCCAGATCCACCAGGATTGGCGATCCGTAGCCAGGGCCGTCGCCGTTCCAGCTCCACTTCGTCGCGCCGGTGTTGAGGTCAAACGCGGTCAGCGCTCCCTGGTTGTTACCTCCGACATGAAAGATGACCATTCCGCGATCGACAAGCGGCGAGAAGGCATGGGTGGTGTACATCGGCACCACATCTGAACCTGGTTTCTGCCAGAGTTGCTTGCCGGTGGCCGCATCGAACGCCGTGACGATACCAGTCATCCCGATGGCATAGAGCCTGCCGTTTGCAAACACCGGCGTCGATTTCGGCCCGGGGCCGTGTCTCGACGCGGCGCTCTGCATCGTGAATGCGGCCCGATAGCCAGTCTGCCAGAGTATTTTTCCGGTCGCCGTATCCAGGGCAGTCATCACCTCGTTTTCACCCTGCCGCGAGAAGACGTAGACGCTGTTGCCCACGAGAAGGGGCGTGGCGTACCCGAGTCCGATCTCGACCTTCCAGCGTCGCGTGAGCGTTTCCGGCCAGGCTTTCGGCTCCACAAAGGACGCGGCAGAGCCGTCGCGGTTCGGTCCGCGCCACTGCGGATAGTCCAGCGACACGCTTTGGCCGGCTATCCCGGCTGAAAGTCCCGCGACGACCACGACTGCCACCCACGCGCGGCTGCCGCGCGTGGGTCCCGGCGTCAATGCATTGAAATTTCGTGTCATGGCGTCCTCTGAGAAATTACTCCACTCGAAGTGCTGGCAATGTCGGAGATCGCAGGGCCGCCGCAGTGGCGGCGAGCGACGCCAGCAGGCCGGCCGCAAGTACGCTCGTGAGCAAGAGACTTAACGACTCCACCGGCAGCCTGCCACCACGCTGGAGAAAGACGGGTGCAACGGCCAGAAGCGCCGACAAGGTGCCGATGGCCAGACCCGCTACCAGGAGCAGGAGCGTCTCGGCAACGACCATCGCGCACAAGTGCAATGGCTCATAACCCACCACGCGCAGCACAGCCAGCTCTCGCCTGCGCTCCAGCACGTTTCGCAACAGCACCGCGCCCAGGCCAAACGTACCGAGCAACACACCGAGGCCACCAAGCGTCTGAAAAGTGGAGAGGTAAGTATATTCGACTCGATGGAACGCCGCCAGGCGCTCCCGAGTCGGGCTCACATCGATGCCGAAGTCCGCAAGGCGGGTGTCGAGGAGGTCGGACACCGCCCTCATGCGATCGGCCGGCACATCGATGAGGAGGAATCGATAGCCCTCCTGCGAGGGAAATAATCGAACGAAGTTATCCTCCGACATCAACAGCTCACCCTGGAAGATGCTGTCCGCAAGCGCACCCACCAGACGAAGGCGCAGGGGACGATCGGCCGCCCCGGCGAGGACAAGATCCTCACCGAGCTGGAGATGAAGAACGTAGGTCATGGAATTCGCATCGGCAACGACCGGTATCGCGCCGTCGCTGAACTGCCGGTTGAGGAGCAGCCAGGGATTGGCGTGCTCGGCCGCTGTTTCCGCGGCTGAGCTCTGAAAGCTGAAGCGGCCTTGCCGCACGAAATCCGGTGTCGGCGCCAGGATCCTCGGGTTGCTCGGCTGATACAGATTCAGGCAACTGGTATCATCGCCTGGACGCAGTCGGAACCGGCTGAACGTCACGCCTTCCAGCCCGCCGCCGGCGCCCGTTGGGAGATTGAGCCCGTCCCTGCCTTGGCGGCTGTCAAGATCGCGGACGATCGGCAGCAGCGATTCTGCGAGCAGCATGTAGCCGCCTGTTCCGGATCGCCGGTCCAGCGACACCTGAGTGTCGTCCCGCTTGAACGCCTCCACCGCCACAATGACGAATGTCGCGGAGGCCACCAGCGCGATGCAGAGAAGGCTCCGGCCCGGACGGCAGATCGTGTTTCGAAGGCCGAGCTCGAACACCGGCCACCAGCCATGCCCAGCGACGAGCGAGTGCTTTGCCTGACGAAGCCGGGAAGACACGAAGAACAGCGACGCGACGAGCAACAGGGCTCCCGCACCGAAGAACCCGGCCACGCGATCGATCAGATTGGCGGACGTAGCTGCCAGCAAGAGAAGACCGACCACAGCGCAGCCTCCAGCGACGATCGATGAAGGTGACCCTCGCGCGGATGGCGCAGATGGTACGGCCGCAGCGCGCGGCTTCAAGGCTGACAGCAGTCCTGCGCCCACCAGCAACTCGCGCGCAGACAACGCTCTGAGCGAACGCAGCGTCCACCAAAGGCACGCGAGCGCCGCGAGCTGACAGGCCATCGCTCCCAGAATCAGGGACAGCGGCGTGACGTGCAGCGTCAGCGCCCTGGTTCCGACCGCGTCAATCCACCATGTGCGCAGCCCTGTCATCATCAGCGCCCCATATCCGAGGGCGCCGGCCACGCCCAGCACGCTGCCGATGACCGACAGGACCATCGCTTCCGAAAAAAACTGCACGCGGATTCGGTTTTCGTCGAAGCCAACCGCTTGCAGGAGCCCGATCTCCTGCAGGCGCTGTTCGACGCCAAGTTTGAAAAAGAGCGCCGCCAGCAGCAACGCTGACAAGACGAGAAAGGTGCTGAAGTACGTGAAATACGCGCCGAAGTCGGTGGCACCTCGCGATGCCGCCAGATCCTCCGCGCGTACGGCCCTGACGGAAAATCCCATCAGGAGCGGATCGAGCGCAAGACGTAAGGCTTTTCCGTACGATGCCAGGCCTTCCTCGAGCCCACGATCGCCCTCGACCCGAAGGCGCAAAGATGTCAGAGACCCGTAGCGGGTTTTCCACAGCTGTTGTCCGGTTTCGAGAGGAACGAATGCTTTGGGTGTCGTTCGGTACTGGCGCCAGTACTCTTCGTCCACCGGACGAACCTGGCTGAGGTCGATCGGGAATGGCGGGTCCCAGTCGGAAAGCCGGTCGGAGTTTGTAATGCCTGGATAGTTCGGCGTCAGGTCACGGTCGGCCGCCGGACCTTCGATCGGAACGATTCCCGCAACCTGAAACGCCGCGCTCCGCGTTTCCAGCCGGCCCTCTTCTTTCCAGACGTAGTAGTCGAGCGATACCGTGGACCCCAAGCGAGCGCCGAGATTGCGCGCTGCCCAGTCGTTCAGGATGATCGGGGGGCGGGATTCGGCCGCCTCCGCTTGTCGTCCAATTCCGTCGGCAAGCTTCGGGATTCTGGATTCGGGAACGCTAATCGCGTTCAGATCGAGAGCCGTCACGACCGAGTACGGAATCCGGCGGTCGTCCAGACGGATGGCGTTCGCCAGATAGCTCAGCACGGCCGTGGCAGCCATCCCCTGCTCGGCGGCTGTCGCTCGAGCACTGGTCGCCAGGGCGTCGCTGATGGCGGTGCTATCGCTTTCGAGCGACAGGCTCCGGTGATCCGTCAACGCTCGCAGCGTGAGGCCGAGATCCTCGAGTCGCGCCGTGTCGCGCACGAGGCGCTCGACGAGTTGACGCGATGCATCCTGCGCGTTTTCAGCCCCATCGCGCCTCGAGATCAGGATCGTATTGACCCGCCCTTGGCGCTCGAGAGCCGACTGCAATCGTCCTAACGGCACGAACACTGCGCGGACGGCTCCTTGCTGCGGGCGCAGCGAGAATTCACCGAGGTCGATCGCTGGGAGGATCTTGCGGACCGAGAGTCGCAGGGTTTGGCCAAGGTCTTCCTTCCGGCCATGAAGCGATTCCACCGGAATCGCCGGACGCGTCTCAACCCGCAGCAGAATCGATCCGCCCTCGCCTGTTCCCAGCGCCTGCGCCAGCCCCTCGCTGAGCAGCGCTTCGGCCGTTTCCGGCGGCGACATTGCCTGACGCCCGTGAAATCGCCAGAACCGGTCGTCGACGCCATAGATCTGTACGCCGGAGGCGCGTCGCCCGGTGATCTGATCGCTGACGAATCCGTCCAGCACGATGAGCGGACAAGCCGCGTCGAACGAATCGCTGAACGCGCGATGCGCCTTGAGTTCATCGGCAAGCCTTTCCCTGAAAAACCCAGTAGAAAAGACCACGTCGTCGGTTCGGCCCAGCCTCTGCAGGACGAGGTCGCGAAGACTTGCCCGGACCGACTCGCCGACCACCAGCGCCCCAGCCAGCACCGTTACAGCGATAGCCACTCCCGCGATCACCGCGAGATTGGTGCGCCAGTAATAGAAGAGACTCCGCTTGATCAGCATGAAACTTTCAGGAGCGCACGATCGGTCAGCTCGAAACGCTGCGGAAGTTTTCCCGCCAGCTCGACGCTATGCGTCACGACGACGAGAATGGTCCGCTGCTGATGATGAAGCGCCAGGAGCAGCGATGCCACGACTTCCGCCGAGGCACGATCGAGGTTGCCGGTTGGCTCATCGCACAGCAGCAACCGCGGCCCGCGGATCAGCGCTCTCGCCAGCGCCACCCGTTGTTTTTCTCCGCCCGACAACTCTGCCGGACGATGATCGGCGCGCGAGGTCAGGCCGACTTTATTGATGAGATCTCGGGCACGCGGCACCTGGTCGGGCTCGCGCCGACCGACGAGCGTCGGGATGAGCACATTTTCCAGAACCGTGCATTGCGGCAGCAGGCAGTGATCCTGGAAAACGAACCCAATCTCGGTGTTTCGGAACTTTGCCAGTTCTCGGGGCGGCAACGCGAAGGGATTTTTGCCGTTCAGGGTCACCACGCCAGAGCTTGGAGGCTCGAGTCCTCCGAGAACATAGAGGAGCGTGCTCTTCCCGCTCCCCGACGGTCCCATGATGGCCGCGGCCTCACCCGCCGCGAGCGACAGAGAAATGCCCGACAGTACCGACAGCAGTCCCTGCGGCGTCGGATAATCCTTTGTCAAACCCTCGACCTTCAGCACCTGGATAGCATAACGGCTTGACGGCTCAGGAGTGGGCTGTGCAAGAATGAACCAGCACTTTTCCCTTCATCTAAACACGGTCTGGAAGGTCTCCATGACTCCCACGTTTCCAAGACGATTGGGCAGGCTGCTGGCGCTTCTGCTGCTGGCCGCCTCGAGCGGAACCTACGGTCTCCGCGCCGCGCAGAACACGCCGGCCCAACCACCGGCGCCGCGTCGTGTCGCGCTCGGTGATTGGCCGGAAGCGAGAGGCCCCGGCCGGGATGGGATATCGCTCGAAACCGGCCTTCCCGAAAAGTGGGCGCTCAACGGCGAGAACTTCCTATGGCGTGCGCCGTACGGCGGCCGTTCCGCGCCCATCGTCATGGGAGATCGGGTGTATGTGCAGAATCCGTCGGGCCGCGGGGCCGCGCTCCAGGAGCGCGTCATGGCGCTCGATGCCGCAACCGGGAAGGTCATCTGGGAATACAAGTTCAACGTTTTTCAGAGCGACGTGCCTCCGCACCGGGTGGGATGGCCGTCGCCGGCTGCCGATCCCGAAACCGGAAACGTGTATGCGTTGAACGTCGGGGCCAATCTCGTTGCGCTGAACCGTGACGGCAAGCTGCTGTGGGAGCGTTCGATCGGTGAGGAGTTTGCCGCGTTCACCACACACGGCGGCCGAACGATGTCGCCCATCATCGATGGCGGGTTGGTCATTGTCAGCGCCGCCGTCTCGAATTGGGGAACGCAGGCAAATCGCTCGCATCGCTTCATCGCGCTCGACAAACGCACGGGCGACATCGTCTATGTCGCCAATCCGGGTACTCGTCCCTACGACACGGCGTACGCCTTGCCGCTCATCGCGACGATCAACGGCATGCGCCTGCTGATCTGCGGACTCGGCGACGGCGGGTTTCACGCCATCAAACCTCAGACAGGTGAAAGGGTCTGGAGTTTCGTCGCGTCAAAGCGAGCGATCAACACCGGCGTGGTGGTCAAGGGCAATTCCGTCATCGTCTCGCACGGCGACGAGAACATGGACACCAACGAGCTGGGAATGCTCGCGGCGATTGACGGATCACAGACAGGCGACATCAAGACGACAAAGTGGGCGGTAAAGGGCACCGAGTTTCCGTTCTCGTCGCCGCTCATCGACGGCAACCGTATCTATCAGCTTGACGGCGGAGCGAACCTGAGGGCGTATGACGTCGACACGGGTCGTCTTCTGTGGGAGCAGCCACTGGGCAAGAGCCAGAAGGCCCCGCCCGTGCTGGCGGATGGAAAGATTTACGTTGGAACCGACCAGGGGCAGTTTTTCATCGTTCGACCACAAGCCGATCGAGCGGTTGTGCTGAGCCAGGTGCAATTGCCGGTGAGCACCAACAGCGTGGAGCAGGAAGAGGGCACGCCGGAGCCGATTCTGGGAGGCGCGGCCATTTCGCGCGGCCGAATTTTCTTCGCGTCGAGCGATGCGATCTATGCGTTCGGGCCGAAGCAGGCAAAGCCGCTGACCGGGTGGGCCGTGGATGAGCCTGCGGACAAGAGCGACGGTGCGCCGACCTACGTGCAGGTCGCTCCGACGGAGCTCGTGCTCAAGCCAGGGCAAGTCGTCCAGCTCCATGCCAGGCTCTTCGACGGCAAGGGACGATTCCTGCGCGAAGAGAAAGCCGCCTGGTCCCTCGATGGACTCAAAGGCTCTGTCGTCGATGGAGCGTTTACCGCAGCCAGCGATCCCATGGAGTCCGCCGGCCTCATCAAGGCGACCGTCGGTGGGTTGACCGGCGACGCCAGAGCTCGAATCGTACGGCCGCTGCCGTGGAACGAAACGTTCGATGCGTACGCCGACGGGGCAGTACCGCCGGGGTGGGTCAACGCCGTCAACGCAAAGTTATCGGTGGCGACACTCGACGGCCAGAAAGTTCTGGCGAAGGCGCCGGATAGCTCGATTTTGAAACGGCTCCGCGTGTTTATCGGGCCGGTGGATTGGTCGAACTACACGTTCGAGGCCGACGTACGGTCCAACACACGTCGGCGGCAGATGTCCGACCTCGGGATTACCGCACAGCGCTATACGCTGGTGTTGTACGGTACCTCGCAGCAGTTGAAGTTGGAATCATGGGAGCCGGAGACTCAGCGCACGGTCACCAAGCCGTTTGAGTGGAAACCCGACGCCTGGTACCACCTGAAACTGCGCGTTGAAAACACGCCCGATGGCAAGGTGCGCGCTCGCGGCAAAGCGTGGCCGACGGGGCAGGCAGAACCCGCCGAATGGGCGATCGATAAGATTGACCCCATCGGAAACCGGCGCGGCGCACCCGGGTTCTTCATCGACTCGGAGTTCGGCGCGTATCTTGACAATCTGAAAATCGAGGCAAACCGTTAGGCACCTGACATCATGAATATCTGCATTCGCGCTTCAAGACTCAGCGGGCCCCGCGTTCTGTTGATTCTCCTTGCCATGGTCCTGGCCGTCGCGGCCTTCGCGTGGCCGGTGCGGCTCGCTGCGTCCGACCCCGGCACTGGGGAGTGGCCCATGTGGGGCGGCGCGCCGGATCGCAACATGGTGTCCAACATGAAGGGCCTGCCGCTGCAGTGGGACGTCAAGACAAAGAAGAATGTCAAATGGATGGCCAAGCTTGGCTCACAAAGCTACGGTAATCCCGTTGTTGGCGGCGGAATGGTCTTCGTGGGTACCAACAACGAGCTCGCGCGGGATCCGAAGCAGCCAGGGGATCGCGGCGTGTTGATGGCGTTCCGCGAATCCGACGGCGAGTTCATGTGGCAGCAGACCCACGAAAAACTCGCCTCGGGCCGCGCGAACGACTGGCCGTATCAGGGCGTGGCCTCGTCGCCGATCGTCGAAGGCGGTCATGTGTATTACGTCAGCAATCGCGGCGTCGTGTGGTGTCTCGACGTGAACGGCTTCCGCGACGGCAAGAACGACGGTCCCGTCACCGACGAGAAACTGACCGGCCCCTTCGATGCCGACGTGATCTGGTCGTTCGACATGATGGAAGAAGTCGGGTCCTACCCGCACAACATGTCGAACTCGTCACCAGTCATCTGGGGCGATCTGATCTTCCTCAGCACGTCGAACGGACAGGACGAGAGCCACGTGCACATTCCGTCGCCGCGCGCTCCCGCGATCATCGCGCTCAACAAGAACAGCGGCAAGCTCGTCTGGGAGGACAACTCGGTCGACGATCGCATCCTGCACGGGCAGTGGTCCACGCCTTCGGTGGGCACGATCGGCGGTGTGCTGCAAGTGGTCTCGGCGCAGGGCGATGGCTGGGTCCGTGGCTACGAAGCCTTGACCGGCAAGAAACTGTGGGAGTTCGATTCCAACCCGAAAGACGCCGTCTGGCCCAGAACCCGCAACGAGCTGATCTCGACGCCGGTCATCTACGAAGATCGCGTCTACATCGGCAACGGCCAGGATCCCGAACACGGCGAAGGCGTCGGTCACTTTTACGCCATCGATGCGACCAAGCGCGGCAACATCACCGAAACCGGACGGGTTTGGCACTTCGACAAGATCCGTCGCTCCATTTCCACTGCGGCGATACACGACGGCCTGGTCTACATCCCCGATTTCAGCGGCTACTTCCACTGCCTCGATGCGAAGACCGGTCAGGAGTACTGGGTGCACGACCTCCTGTCATCGGTGTGGGGTTCTGCGCTGGTCGTGGATGGCAAGGTCTACGTTGGCGACGAAGACGGCGACGTCACCGTTTTCGCAGAGGGGAAAGAGAAGAAGATCCTCGCCAAGATGAACATGGGCAGCTCGGTCTACGCGACTCCGGTACCGGCCCATGGAACGCTCTTCCTGAACAATCGCAACGAGCTCTACGCGCTGGCCGAAGCCGTCCCGGCGCGCTAGCGATCACACATTGACGACACAGACCGGAAAAAATCAGAGGCGACGTATGACATGGGCGATCTTTGTGGCAGGCGCCGTGCTGGCGTGGGGCGCGTACGGCGCGCTGCTGTTCGAAGGGCAGATGCAATTGGGCAATCCGCTGAAGGCGCTGCTGTGCGTAGGGGTCGCGTACTTCCTGATCGGCGTCGTCGTGCCGGTTGCCGGCTTGTCGTCTCAGGGCGCGATGTCGGGCTTCAACACCGGCGGACTGATCACCGCGACGATTGCCGGCGCGCTGGGCGCCGCCGGCGCCGCGTGCATCATCTGGGCGTTCAGGTCCGGTGGCCTGCCCCTGTACGTCATGCCGCTGGTCTTCGGCGGCGCACCGATCGTCAACGTGCTGCTCGCCATGGTCATGCATCCGCCGAAAACCGCGCCGAGCCCGATGCTGTACGTCGGTTTTCTGCTGGCGTCCCTTGGCGCGTCGATGGTGCTGTATTTCAGACCGCACGCATAGATATCCTCTCATCACCGACCCGATGGCTTGGTCGCCATGGGCTGGCCGATGGCGAAGAGATCCTTCAGGCCACGAATGATGATGGTGCCACTCGAGATCGCAGGCGTTGCCATGACAACCTCGCCGATGGAGTTGGTCGCCAATAGCTCGTAGCTCGGTCCCGCCTTGACGACGAAGATGTCGCCATCCTCGCTCGCGAAGTAGATCTTGCCGTCTCCGGCCACCGGCGACGCGCTGAACGAACCTCCCGATCCGATGCGCTCCTGGTAGAGACGCTGTCCGGTGCGGACGTCGTACGCCGCCAGCACACCGTTAGTCTGGACGACATAGAGCTGATCGCGGTAGATCAGCGGAGTGGGGATGTACGGACCGCCGCGGTTCGTACTCCAGGCGATGAAGTCACTCTTGGTCTGATCGCTCTTGAGCGTAATGTCGCCGGTCGCGCCCGGTTTGATGGCGTAGATCGGCTGTACGACGCGGTATCCGTTGGTGACGACCACGAAGCCGGGGCCGACGATCGGAGTGGGAATCGTGATTTCGGAGTTGCCCGAGAGCCGCCACAGCTCCTTGCCGTTGGTCGGATCGTATCCGCGCGTAAAACCGGTCGCTTGTGTCACGAGCTCCGCGTGTCCGTTGCTTTCATAGATGGTGGGCGTTGACCAGGAAGGAATCTCCTCGCGCGCCGTACGCCAGACAGGTTCGCCCGTCGCGACGTTGAACGCGGCGATGAAGGAGTTTTTCTGGATATCACACTGGACGATCACGAGGTTCTTCCAGATGATTGGCGAGCTGCCGATGCCCCATTCGTAGTCGGGATCGTAGAACCAGCCGGCATTCAGCGCGCCCAGGTCCCGCTTCCAGATCAGCTTGCCGTCGACGTCGTACGCATAGAGACCCTGCGGGCCGAACGACACGATCACGTGGAGTCCGTCGGTGACCGGCGTCGGCGAGGCCTGGCTCGACTTCGGGTGACGCTTGGTCTTTGGAATGCCCTCGTAGGCGACGCGGTCCCACAGCACTTTGCCCGTGCGTTTGTCGATCGCGAGGAGCCGCCACGAGTGCTTCGAGAGATCGTTCACCGGCTCGACATCGCCGTACAGACCAGTGCGGATGCCCACGTTGGGATCGCTGCTCACCGCTGTCGACACGAAGACGCGATCGCCCCACACGATCGGGCTCGACACGGCGAGGCCGGGAACGGGCGTTTTCCACAGCACGTCCTCCCCGGTCGATGTGTTCCACGTCACGGGCATCGGCTGGCCGTCCGCGATGCCGGACGCGTTCGGCCCTCGAAATGCCGGCCACTGCTGGCCCGAGACCGATGCGCCGGCGATCACCCACACAAGGACCGAGATCACTCGCCGCATGACTATTTGTCCTCCACTCGCGTGTAGGTTGTGGCGTTGCTGCCCCGCAGCAACGTGAGCGCAACCGCGTTGCCCTGTTCGAGACGGAAGGTCATCGTGATGTCCGACGACCCGAGATTCACGAACGTCGTCTCGTCACGCGCGACCAGGGTGAGGCGCTGCCCCCCGGCGAGGTCCAGCGTCAGGCGCCCGCCTGCCACGGTCAGGAGGTAATCAGCGCCACCGGCATCGCGGTACCTCCCGGCGTAGCGCGCGAGCTGCGCCTCATCCATCTTGAACTCGACGAACGGCTTCGCTCCGGCCTGCTCGAGCAGCGCGATAATGTTCTGGTGACCGTTTTTCTTTGCCGATTCGAGCGCGTCGGTGAGTGTCGCAGCCGAGAGGCCGCCATGGTCGAGGATGACCTTTGTCGTGGCCGCGTCAGGTTCGGCGACGGCCCCCATCAGCGCGCTCTCTTTGCCCTCCGCACCATGCTCCAGGAGTAGCTTCACGATTTCGGGGTGGTGCGGTGTGCGCGCCATCGCGGGACTTGCCGCCCAGGTGAGCGGCGTCGCGCCATAGAACGTATCCCTGACGTTGACGTCGGCCCCACGCTCGAGAAGAATTTTCACGACGTCGAGATTGCCGCGATCGCACGCATACGACAGCGCCGTTGCGCCATAACGGAACTTCGTGTCGACATCGACGCCCTCGTCCAGGAGCTTCTTCACCGTGGGGACGTCGCCCTTACGGGCGGCTTCCCACAACGCATCGGCTTTATCGGACGGCCCGGACGACTGCCCCAGGGCGGCGGCGGCGCTCAGGACGAGGAGAATCGCGCTGAGGACGATTGGCTGCGCGCGCATCATCAGATTCCCCCACGGGTTCTGAAGAGAGCCAATGAGTTCGGACTTGGTCAGGACCATGGTTCGCTCCGTGAGGAAAAGTCGGGGGGCAGGATACCACGTGGCGATGACCGGCAGTGACCGCGACGCCGTCGCCCGACGGCTGCTTCAGCGCCAGCCGAAGATGAAGAGCGTCTTCACTGGCGCACGACCAATCGTCCGGCTTTGATCACGAAGCGGATGCTGGTCGTGTTCGAGACGTTCGTGGTGGGATCGGCGCCGAGCACTACCAAGTTCGCGCGCTTGCCCGATTCCACGGTGCCGATGCGATCGCCCAGACCGCTGGCCTCAGCGCTTACGCGTGTCGCGGCCTGAATCGCCTGCATCGGGGTGAATCCGCAATCGACCAGCAGCCGCAATTCCTCGTGAAGGTTCGGGAAGTCCTTCCCGTTGTCGATCATGTCGTCGGTTCCGGCGGAGATTTGAACGCCGGCGGTGTGCGCGGCACGCACGGCGGCAGCCGAGAAGTCCCGGAACGCTTCAAAGTACTGTTTCCTGCCTGAATCGGCCGCCCTCTCAGCCTGTGCCTTCGAAATGAACAGCGTGGCATCGAGAATCGTGCCGCGGCGCTTCATCTCGGCGTAGAGCGTCGCCAGCACGGGTGACGAGGCAGCGCCAGAAGCGGGCGGCGCGGCATCGCGGTGTGGTCCGTACGCGCGCGGTACCTCCTTCGTGGTCTGCCAGTAAAGCAAGCTGGCGTGGGAGATCACGTCGACGCCCGCAGCGAGCGCGTCTGACGGCCGGCTCGGGAAGACCGTTGCGTGGCTCCACACCCGTAGTCCCTGGGCATGCGCGGCGGCGGCGACACGCGCGAGATCCGTTGGGGGGGAGATCCGCGTAAATCTTGACGGCTGACGCGCCTGCGCCCTTCGCCTCGAGGGCGGCCGCCATGAGGTCGGTCCCTGGACGCACGGCGCGGGCCCATGCCACTTCGCCGGGCACGGCGCCGCGCGTCACGTCCACCGCGCGCGGGTCGGTGAAGAACTCCGCGCCGGCGAACAGAGCCGAGTAGACGATGTCCGGCGACAGGATCGCGCCGAGCAGCGCATCGCGCTGCAGGCCTGCGAGCTGCCGCGCGTCGCCGGCCATGTCGCGCACGGTCGTTACCCCTCCGCGCAGCGCGCGCTCCAACGCGTCTTCGATCGCTTTTCGCGAGTCCTCGCTGACGTGCACGTGCGAATCGACCAGCCCAGGGATAACCCATGCGCCGGCGACGTCGAGCACGAACGAATTGTCGGGCATCGCCGGAAGCGGAGTGGAGCGCACCTCGGCGATCTCGGAGCCGCGGATGACAATCGTCACGTTGGAGCGCACGGCATCGGAACGGCCGTCGATCAGGCTGGCGTGTTCGAGGACGAGCACCGTGGTCGCGGTCGGTGTCGAGTTCTGCGTCCTTACGGGCGCAGCGAAGGCGAGCAGCGCGAGGCAACAAGAAACGATTCGGTTCATGATTGGCTCATCGAGGCGGCAACGCGCCCATCCGATCTTTTCGTCTTGGACTCCTCGATGCCATATCCGAGCCGTCGGCGTCAATGTGCTCAACGGCGCGATGACCCGCTGAGCACGGTGTACATCTTGCTCGCACCAGTTCGCGCGTTCGTCACCACGAACGATCCGTCCTCCTGCGCGCTCACCTTGATCCAGTAATCGGTGCTCTGGTCGAGGTTCGCAATCCGGTCGTCCGCAAAGTTCAGCGCGCCTTCGTTTTCCGACCGGTGGAGCTGCCACACATCCTCAATACCCTGCGCGCGGTGGAGAGAGACGAACATCTCCGGCGCACCGCCCTTCGTCGCGCCGTTGTTCATGATGGCCACGCGCGGACGGACGGCGCCAAACATCGCCGGGTCGGACACATCGGCGTTGCCGTGGTGCGGCAACAGATACAGGTCGGCTACGCCCAGCAGATCGTTCGGACAAAACAGCCCAAACAAGGGATTGCCGCTCAAGTCGCCGAGGTCGACGAATCGGAATCTTCCGAACTGCAAGCGGAGTCCGGTCGAGCGCGGATTTTCTCCGGCCTGCGGCAGGGGCGCAGAAGGATCGCAGGCCGGATTCGGCGCGCCGCCACCCGCCAGTGGCTTCACGATAGTGGAACCCGCCGAGCTCACGATGACGGCGTTTATGCCGTTCAGGGGAAGGCGATCCCCAGGTTTCGGCTCAATGTGGCGTCCTTTTGCGCGAACCGTTGTGTACGCATCGAACGCGGCGATTGTGCCCGGCACGTTCTGCTCCTCATTTGGGCTGACGCTCCCGTGATCGATGAACGTGCGGATTGGGATCAACTCGGCGAGCTCGGGAACTCCGCCGTCGTGATCCGGATGAAAATGCGTGATGAGCAGATAGTCGATTGCCTTCAGGCCGGCATGGTGCGCGGCGGCGAGAATGCGTTGCGCGTCGCGCGCTTGTCGCGGATCGCCGGTCGGTGACTGCATCGTTCCAGCACCAGGAAATCCGGTATCGACGAGGAGTGACTGCCCGGCCGGCGTGACGATGAGCGTCGACTGCCCACCTTCGACATCAATGAAATAGATCTCCAACGCCTTCGCATCTGACCGGCTGTCCGCTACGGCGATCGGGTGGAGCGTGACCGCCACGAGCCATGGAGGGGCGACTGCGGAGAATAGAAGACCGACTAACGGCAGAAGCGTGATTTTCACCGCGTTCCTCCCGCAAAACGTTGGGTTCTGATCCCACGACACCTTCACCTCACGAACAGATCAGGAATTCCGAAGGCTGCGAAGGCAACCCCGTCAGCGGCCCGCGAGGGACAGGCGGAACGCGGCCATCTCCTCGCCGTTGCGAACCAGCAGAACGTCGCCAACCAGCACCGGGTGGTTCCAGGTCTTGCCCTCGAGCGCCTGGAACCGCGCGATCTCCCTGAACTGGTCGGTGGCCGCCCCGACCAGCGCCAGCTCGCCGTCCTCCGACAGCACCAGCAGCAAGTCCTGGTCCGGTAACAGGACGAGTTGGCCGTTGCCGTAGCGGCCGCCCTTCCACTTGCGCTTGCCGTCCTCGAGGTCGATACACGCGAGGATGCTTCCGTCGAAGCCGAAGGCATGGCCCTTGTGAACGACGAAGTCGTTGAAGTAAGGCTTCAGCCCGTTCGACGTCCAGCGTTCTTCGACGGTCCATCCGCCGGGTCCATGCGCGACCGCGATGCGCCGCGTGCCGTTTCCTCCCATGGCGTCGGCGGTGCTGATGAGGAGAGCACCGTCCGCAATCTGGGCCGGCTGCACGATGGGCATGCCCGGCCACGGGTGCTCCCAGAGCAGGGTGCCATCGGCCGGCGCGACGCTAGTGGCGCCGGCAGCACTCATCAAGAGGATCTGCGCAACTCCGTCGATCATCAATAGGTGTGGCGAGCTATAGCCCCCGCCGCGAGCCGGGCCGATCCAGCGCCGATCACCTGTGGCAAACCCCCCGGATGCGAGCAGGATGGCCGCGGCCATCGCCGCGCGGCGAGGTCCGTTGGAGAGGCGGCGGCTGGCTGCCGCCGAGGCGACCAACGCGAGGCTCAATACAGGGATGGCGAAGATGGGGAGCATCATCCCCATCATTCCGTTCGCGATCGACTCGTGCACGATGCGCGATGTCGCGAGCACGGCGCCGACCATTATGACGATGGCGCCGACGCGCTCGGACCAGTGTGCCTGGCTGAAAAACAGCCACCACACGATGATCGCCAACCCGCCGGCGAGCCCGCCAAGTATCGCGGTGCCACCCGCACCGGGCACGACGATGGGGATGACAAACCTGACCAGCAATAGCAGCGCCGCGGCGAGCACGCCGGGCCACAGCCTGAGTGGTTTCCGAGGAGTCGAATTGTCGGTCTGCGCGATAGTCATCTCAGCCATACGCTCCCCACGAGTCGCCTGTTCCCAATCGCATGGCTTGCGTACGGCTCGCTTCGACGATGCTCAGGGCACCCTGAGCTCCGTCGAGGAGTGGACCCGCCGATTCTCCGTCGTCAGCTCTTCATACACTTCCAACAACCGATCCGCCGAGCGCGCGATGCTGTAATGCGCCGAAACTCCGCGGACTCCGCGCGTGGCAAGGTCTTCCGCCATCGCTCGGTTCTCGAAGACCTGAAGCAACCCGTTCGCCAGCGCCGTGGCGTCGTCGGGCGCCACGAGCAACCCGCCCCCGGTCTTCTCGACGATCTCAGTGAAAGCGCCGCGGCGCGGTTGCACGACCGGAATACCGCTTGCCATCGCCTCGAGCAGGAACAGACCCTTGGGCTCGTCGTATGTGGCCGGCACCGAAAACACGTCGAGCGATCGGAGAAACGCCAGCTTTCCGTCGCGATCGAGCGCACCTCGGTACGTGAACTCCTCGGCAAGCCCTGCCTTCTCCAGGTTGTGTTTGACGGCGTCGAGATACGGCGCCTGCGCCGGCGGCAAGTATCCCGCAGCCTCGAGCCGTGCTTTCGTGCCGGCGGTGCGGCGCCTGAACTGCACGTAGGCATCCGCCAGCATGTGCAAGCCCTTCTCCGGCGCGATGCGCGCGAAATAGCCGATCCGAAACGTGCCGTTTCGAGCCCCACGACGATCGTAGCCCGTCAGATTGATGCCAAGCGGCACGACGGCCATGCGTTCGGGCGGGATCTCCAGAAGACTCGACATCGCGGGCGCGTAGTCGTCGCTGACCGCAATGAAGCGATCGACGTCCTGCACTCGTTCCCGGATCAGGGCAAGAACCCGATCGCGATAGGGTGCAGCGAGACCGCCCAGGAAGAGATCTTCCCCCTGCAGCGTGCAGCAGATCGGCCGTCCCAATGCTTTCCGCAGTGGACCGGCAAGGCCGATCAACAGCGAGTTCGGTAGGTTGATGATGTCTGGCACAGGCTCGGTGTCGATCCACTCCAGCAGCTTGTCGAATTCCTTGCGCAATACGCCGCGCTCCCCCTCGAGCATCGAGATGGTCAGATCCCCAAGCAACTTTGGATCGGTCGACACCGACCGGCCGGCCAACGTCTGGATGACCCGAGGTGAGTCCCAGAGGCGATCGAGAGCGCGCGGCGTCCTCCGGAACCATGCCAGATGCTGCTGGAGATACACGCTGATGCCGCCGAAGAGGACTTCATCGCGACTCAGATTCGCCTCGTCGGTCGTCGTCGGCGTATAGAGAGGAACAAGCGTCACGTCATGACCGCGCGCGACGAGCTCCGCCGCCAGCGCATTGTCTCGGAGACAGCTTCCGCAGTACATGCCCGCCGCGCCGGCAGTCAGCGAAAGGATCTTCATGCTCACAGGTCGGCCGACTGGAAGGCCCGGGCGCGGTACAGGAAGTCGACGAGGTTGCCTTCGTGTGGTTGTAGCCAGTTCAACCGGGTCGTCGGGACAGGGCCGAGGTTGAGACGATCGATATGGACGGCATCGAGCAGGCGGCGCCGGAAGTCCGGTGCGCATGTGATGGCACTGCACACCAGCGTCGGACCGATGAGTTCGAGCATCTTCGCTTCCGGGCATTCGACAACCGAGACGAACGGAAACATGTATTCCTTCTTCGTCACTGGCGCCTCTGGTGATTCGCAGTGCACGACGGTCGGCAGCAGATACTCGGCCGAGCCCTGCTTCACCAGGCGGGAGCCCTCGCGATATTTGGCTGTCACCTCGCTGACGCCGGGCGCCTGCACGTCGGCATCGATCGCCTTCGAAATCGCGTCGGCCACGCCGGGCACGGTGAATGCCGCCAGACTCGCCTCGGGATCATCGTGCGGCAGCGCCCGGACGGGTGATAGGCGTCGGGCCAGCGCGTCCGCGATCTCGCGAGTGTGGCGGCTCGCCCAGATACCGGAGCAGTTGATGCAGCCGCGGCCGCTGTTGAGGAAGACGCTGTCGACCATCACGTCGAGATACTTCTCCCAATGGTCGATCTGATCGTCGCCGATCAGAATCTTCGAGAATCCGGGGCCGTGCGCCTGGACCGCCGGGTTGCCGCGATAACGATCCACCGTCGCCGTGCCGCCGAAGATCATGCTGCGCCCGCAGCTGTCGAGGACCGCGGCGCCGACATCGCCCTCGCCGGGATAAATCGAAATGGCCTCGCGCGGGATGCCCGCCTGAAAGAAGGCTTCCGCCATCCGGTAGGGCGTCCACGGCTCCTGGGGTCCCGGTTTGAGGACGAGGCCGACCTGCAGCGGAATGATCGGCAGCCACAGCGTGTGCACGCCGGGCGAGTTGGACGGCAAGACAAGTCCGACGACAGGACTCTGCACTTGAAAGCTAGTCGGCACGCCGCGTTCCTCGCCGTGGCCGTTCGAGAGCACACTGAACGCGAGGCCACGTGTCAGCGAGGTCAGAATTCGTCCCATCTCGGACAGGACGAATTCGTTCTTCTGCATGTTTGCGCGGGCCATGCCCTCAGGAAGGCCGGTGCTTGCCGACTGCGCGCGCACGAACTCGTCGGGGGTCTGCGTCCCGTCCCCCATCGGCAGAGTCGCGTTCATGTAGAGCGTGCCAGCCTGGCCGACGCGGCTGACCAGCTCGTCGATGGGGATCTCGCGAAGCACGTCTCGGGCGTGCTGAGCCTTGCGCGCGTCGCGCCGAATCAACCCGGCGTTGGCGCGGCTGACCTTCGCAATCGGCTCGCCAGTCGCAAAGTGCACGACGTGGTCAACGTCAAGGCTCGTGTAGGGTTGTCCCCAGCGGACGACTGGAAGATGAAGCATGGTTTAGTCGTTGGTCGTTAGTCGTTGGTCGTTGGTCGTTGGTCGTTAGATTCTAGTCCCAGTTATTTAATTGCTAGTCGTTGGCCCACGTGGCAAGAGGTTTGCGACAGCGCGCCGCATGATCGCCAAGAACCTCGACGAACTGCTGGTTTATCAAAAGGCACTGACCGGATCCAAAGCAATTTCTGCGCTATTGAACTGCCCGGGGCTGTGCAAAGACTTCAAACTTCGTCATCAGTTGTCAGATGCCTCAGATTCAACCTGCAGCAATATCTCCGAAGGGTTCGGCCAGCAATCTGATCGCAAGTTCGCGCAGTATCTTTATATCGCCAGAGGGTCCGCGAACGAAGTCCGGACTCGCCTAGGCATTGCACGAGAACGCGGCTACATTACTTCCGAACATTTCACCGAGACGACTGCAGTCTTTGAGGCAGTCGGAAAAATGTCGACCCGGCTCATTCAGTACTTGGAGCGCTCAAATCGACGTCGCCGTGGCTGACCAACGACCAACGACCAACGACCAACGACCAACGACCAACGACCAACGACTAACCTAGTAGACCCCCACCGTTGTCGTGGCGGCAAATGCGCGAAAGGGGCGCACGCCGCTGATGCCGTCCCACGGATAGCGGTCGCAGGCAGCCTCGCGCTCCCCTTCATCCCGCTCGAGAAAGCCCGGCATGAAGAACTCTTTGGTGAGCGTCGTCAGCTTTACCCGGCCGCTCTCGCCGTACTCAACGACCCTGCCGGGGTTGTCGAAATCGACGACCTCAATCACGGCTCGTGGCTGTGGGGCGTAGTAGGTGATCTTGTAGTTGTTGTGCGGTCCGCTCGGCGCGCTCGCCGCCAACCCCATCAACGTGTTGCCGTAGGTCGGTGTCATGTACGCGCCGTCGAGCAGCTCTTCATGGGCGAAGCGGTTCCACTGCGGCGTGAATTCGGTCCCGCCGGAAAAGATGCCCGTGATTCCCGCCTTGCGGATCGTCGTTCCCATCGAGTCCAGCCGGAGCGCCAGCGCTTCCAGCAGCTTCGGTGTCGTGAACATGCAGCGGACGTCGTGGCCCGCCTGAAGAATCGTCACAGCCTGATCGATGACGTGATCCTTGTAAGCGCTCAGATGCTCCGCCCAGCCCTTCTTGATTAATTTGATCACCCAGCGGGGATCCAGGTCGACGCAAAAGGAGATGCCGCCCCGATACTGCGCGAGATGCTCGACCGACAGCCGCAGCCGCCGCGGTCCGGACGGACCGAGCATCAGCCAGTTCGAGCCTTTCGGAAAAAACTCCTCGGGCAGCGTCTCGCTGAAGAGCTCGTAATCGATCCGGAAATCCTCGAACGCCACGCGCGTCTTGGGAGTCCCGGTCGTGCCTCCGGTCTCAAACACATAGGCCGGCTTGCCTTCGTAGCCTTTCGGCATCCAACGCTGCACCGGGCCGCCACGCAGCCACTCATCCTCGAACGAGACAAAACGTTCGAGATCGGCGAAGCCCTTGACCTCACGGCGCGGATCCCAGCCGGCCTTCCGTGCGTAGTCGAGCCAGAACGGGCAGCCGGATGCCGGATCGAAGTGCCAGTCCACAACTTCGCGCACCCAGGCATCGAGCCCATCGCGTGCTTGCCGCGCGGGATCCGCAGAGGCGCCTGCCTTCGCCGGAGACGAGGTCGAGTGCATCGGCCGTAGTATAGGCGAAGTTATATACTCGACACCCATCGCAACTTGTCGCGAACGAAGTGAGACATCCATGATCGCATCGATCCCGTCCACCACGGGTCAGATCGAATCGGAGGCCCCTCCGCTGACCCCGCTGCAGTGGCTCATCTGTGCCATCGCCGCCCTCGGGTTTGCGTTCGACAGCTACGTGCTGCTCATGGTGCCGCTGGTCATACCGCCAGCGCTCGTCGAACTGCTCGGCGTGCCGCCGACCAATCCCGCAGTCAACGACTGGGTCGGCATCCTCTTTTATGTGCCGGCCGTGGCAGGCGGGATCTTCGGTCTGCTCGGCGGCTATCTGACGGATCTGCTGGGACGCCGCCGCGTGCTGGTCTGGAGCATTCTGTTGTATGCGTTTTCCGCACTCGCGGCCGGCTTCACGACCTCGGTGCAGTGGCTGCTCGTCTGGCGCTGCTGTACGTTCGTCGGCGTGTGTGTGGAGTTCGTCGCGGCCGTCGCCTGGCTGGCCGAGCTCTTCCCGGACCCGAAACAACGCGAAGCGGTCGTCGGCTACACGCAGGCGCTCGGATCGATCGGCGGCATCATGGTCACCGGTGCGTACTATCTCGTTGTCACCTACGGCGCTCGCCTCCCCGCGGTTCACGGCGGACACGAAGCGTGGCGCTATACGCTGATGTCGGGCGTGATTCCCGCGATCCCGCTGATCGTGATCAGGCCGTTTCTGCCAGAGTCTCCGACATGGCGCGCCAAGAAAGCCGCCGGCACATTGAAGCGCCCCGGACTCACCGAGCTGTTCCGCCCGCAATTCCGGACGACGACGCTGGTCACAACGGTGATGATGGCGTGCGCATTCGCCGCAGCCTTTGGCGCCATTCAACAGATGCCGCGGATCGTGCCCGGTCTGCCTGAAGTTCGGACGCTGCCGCGTCCGGCGCAGCAACAGATCGTCAGCGCCGTTCAGTCGTTTCAGGAGTTCGGCGGCCTCGTCGGCCGGATTCTGCTCGCATTTCTGGCCGTGCGCATCGTGTCCCGCCGCCGCCTGCTTCATGTGTTCCAGGTCCCGGGTCTGATCCTGCTTCCTCTCGTGTTTCTGCTTCCGGCCGTCGGTAATCTCACGCTGCTCAGGTGGGGAGTGTTTCTCGTCGGGATGGCGACGATCGCGCAGTTCAGCTTCTGGGGGAATTATCTACCGCGCGTGTACCCGACCTACTTGCGTGGAACGGGCGAGGGTTTCGCCGCCAACGTTGGCGGTCGGATGATTGGCACCTCCGCCGCGCTCGTCACGACACAGCTCGTGAACGTGATGCCGGGCGCGACGCTCCAGACCAGGCTTGCGTACGCGGCAGCCCTGGTCGGCACCGCGGCTTACCTCATCGGCTTTACTGCCAGCTTCTGGCTGCCCGAACCGAAAACCGGGAAACTGCCGGAGTGATGACGGGCACGGGCATCGTGGCGTCGATCGGCGGCGCCCTCGTGATGGCCGCGGTCAGCACGCTCGGCGACTTCATCTGGGCGAACTGGATTCCGCGCCATCGCATGATTTTCGGCCTCACGCACGGTACGCTTCTCTTCCTCTGCATGGGCGTCTATCTCGGTGCCACCGCACGCAGGCCGGCAATCGGAGCGATCGCAGGTGCGCTTGCCGGATTCATCGCCGCCGGGAGCTTCTATCTCCTGGTACCTCTGATCGGCTACTCCGTGATGTTCGTCGTGTGGATCGCGCTCTGGGCAGCCTTCGGTGCGCTGTACTGCTGGATGCAAACTGATCGCGCGACGGTCCGTGACGCATTCCTGCGAGGCGCCGCCGCGGCGCTCTCATCGGGGATCGCGTTTTATGCGATCTCCGGGATTTGGCGGCCGTTTCATCCCCACGGCTGGGACTACGCCGTCCATTTCCTGAGCTGGACGGTCGCATTTCTGCCGGGGTTTCTGGCGCTGATGTTAAGACGCCGGTCTCTACCCGAAGCAGTATAGACGCCCGTCTTGCGCACCGAACACGAGACGCCCTTCCGCAACTGCCGGTGAAGCCGAGACAGCAGCTCCAGCGTCGAACTCCCACTGTTTCATCCCGGTTGCCAGGTCAAGTCCATAGAGACGCCCGTCGTTCGAACCGACAAACACACGGTTCCCCACGATTGCGGGCGAGGATTCGATCCGGGCGTTGGTCATGAAGGTCCAGAGCGCCTTTCCGGTCGAAGGATCCAGCGCGTGCAGCATCTTGTCGCGGCCGCCGATCACCACATGTCCCTGGGCGACGGCTGCCGACGAATAGAACGGGAAGTGCCGCTCTGGATGGCGATAGCTCCAGAGCACGCGCCGCGATCGAAGGCTCACGCCGATCACGTCATTGTCAAATGTCCCGATGTACGCGACATCTCCGGCGAGTGCGGGCGATGCACCCATGTATGCCCCTATCGCCGTCTTGAACATCTCCTTTCCATCCGAGACCCGGATGCCGCGAAACGTTTCGTCGCAGCCGCCAAGGTAGGCGATGCCGTTGACGACCGCCGGTGTGGCGTGCACGTATCCTTGAAATTCCACTTTCCACGCGAGCGCGCCGTTTCGTGTCGACAGACCGTACAAGTACCGGTCGTAGGAACCGATGAGCACCTTGTCGGCAACCACGACCGGTGATGACCGGATCTCCCCTTGAGTCTTGAACGTCCAGACAGCCTTGCCGGTCTGAACGTCAACCGCGTGAAGGACTCCGGTAAGATCGCCGATGTACACCACTCCGTTCGCAACACTAGGAGACGATTCGCCAAGTTCTGCGGTGCGGTACTTCCAACGCACCGACCCGGTCTGGAGGTTGAGCGCAACCAACTCGCCCGACGCTGAACTCGCGAAGACCGTACCATCGACAATTGCCGCAGAAGAGTCGACCGATTCCCCCGCGTCGTACGTCCATAGAAGCTTGAGCGTGGCCCCAAGTTCAGACGACGAGACTCCGGTGAGCGCGGGATTCCCGCGGAACTGAGGCCAGGCGTCGGCTCTGACCGTGTTCGGAGCCGGTCGTTGCTGGCCGGGCCCCATACGTGGCAGCTGCGTGTGGGTGACAGAACTGGGCCCCACGCGTGGCAGCCGCGGGTCGGTGGCAGAACCGACTGAGACGAGCGCCAACAGGACCGTCAGAAGGCGCATTCGTAGACCTCCCGGGCGCCCGTCGCGTCGAACGGTCGGGGATTGAATCCCCCCGTCCATTGAGACGCCGCGTCCTGCGCAAGGGCGGGCAGATCCTCCCGCGACACACCCAGCGCTCTCAGATCTTTGGGCAATCCACCCGCCAGCGCCAATTCTTCGAGACGTGCCGCCAGAGCTTCTCCAGCTTGGTTGTCCTTGGAGTCTCTGCCCGCGGTGCGCAACAGGTCGCCATACCTCGCGCTCACCGCGCCCGCGTTCCATCGGACCACGTGAGGCAGCAAGATCGCGATGGCCACGCCGTGGGTCGTTCCATAGCGGGCAGTGACGGGATTCGCGCAGGCATGGGTCGCTCCAAGCATGGAAAGCTCTATGGCCATTCCGGCATAGAACGCCCCGAGCTGCATGGCGGCCCGTGCGTCAAGCGCGCGCGGGGTGAGGAGAGCGCGCTCGTAGTGTGCCTCGAGGAGCCGCCAGGCTTCACGCGACAGCATGTCCGAGAAACTGTTGCGCCGTGTGGTGACGTACGTCTCTACTGCGTGTGCGATCGCGTCGTAGCCTGAGGTTGCCGTGACCGCAGCGGGTTGAGAGAGTGTCAGACTGGGGTCGAGGATAACAGCGCGGAAAGCCGCCTTGGCATCGCCGCAGGCCATCTTTGCATGGGTGTGTGGGTCGGAAATGATCGCATATGACTGCGCCTCGCTCCCCGTTCCGGCCGTGGTCGGAATCCCGATCATCGGGAGCATCGGCTTCTTCGCCTTGCCGAACCCTTGGTAGTCGGCGATCGTTCCGCCCTGGGTCAGCACAAAATTGATCCCCTTCGCACAGTCCAACGAGCTCCCGCCGCCCAGACCGACGATCGAGTCGATGTGATGCGCTGATGCGAAACCGCGGCCCGCCTCGATCATATGTGTGTCGGGATTCGAGTCGAAGTCGCTGAAGGAGAGGACCTCGATGCCCGTCACTCTCAGCAGCGCGGCTGCATGTTCGACATGTCCGGACTTGACCAGGCCCGGATCCCCTACCAGCAGCGTGCGAGTGAAGCCGAGCTCTCTGGCCAGCACGCCCAGCCGTTCCAGCGCCGCCTCGCCGAACGTCACGTTCGTGCGGGGCCGAAAATCGAATGGTGTGATCGAGGGAACAATCGAGCTTTGAGCAATCACGGAGAATTAGAGATGCTAGCATGTCGGCATCAGTGGCCGCGCGTCGCGGCCGACAAGGTGGAGGAGAAGAACGGAGATGGTGAATTTCCGTATCGCCGCGACTTTGGTGCTCGCTCTCGGAATGGCAGCCGTCACGGGCGGTCAGTCCGCTCCTGGTGCTGATTGGCCGCAGTGGCGCGGGCCTGAGCGGACTGGGCTGTCAAAAGAGTCAGGGCTGATGAAACAGTGGCCCGCTTCCGGGCCATCTCTGGTGTGGTCGGCTTCAAACCTGGGCGCCGGCTATGGCTCGATCTCCGTGAGCGGGGACCGCATCTTCGTCCAGGGCATGAAAGGTCGAGACAGCACGGTGTTCAGTCTGAACCGCGCCGATGGCAAGCCTGTCTGGTCGAAGATCCTGGGACCGGCGGTGACGAATGAGCAGGGGCCCGGGCCGAGAGGCACGCCAACCGTGGACGCCGACCGGGTGTATGTGCTCACGGAGAACGGAGACCTGGCGTGTCTCCGAATCCAGGACGGTTCTGTGCTCTGGCAGCGCAACATTCTCAAAGACTTCGGCGCGCGGAATATCCCGTGGCTGATCAGCGAATCGCCGCTCATCGACGGGAACAACGTGATCGTGACCCCGGGCGGCCGAAACGCCGGCATGGTCGCGCTGGACAAGATGACGGGGAAGACAATCTGGACGAGCAAGGAGCTGAGCGACGAAGCCGGACACGCATCCGTTATTGCCGGCGATGTGCAGGGAGTCCGGACGTTGATGACGCTGACGGCAAGAGCGGGCGTGGGCGTTCGTGCGTCGGATGGAAAGTTAATGTGGCGGTACGAGCCGGTCGCGAACGACACCGCCAACGTCGCGACGCCCATCTTCTCCGACAACAAAGTGTTCTACACCTCGGACTACGGTACAGGCGGCGCGCTGCTCGGGTTGACGGCTCAGAACGGAGAAGTCAAGGCTCGAGAGATTTACGCCACACGAGAGTTACAGAATCATCATGGCGGGGTCGTCCTCGTGAACGGATACCTGTACGGCTTCAACAATTCGATCCTGACGAGTCTCGAGTTCGCCACAGGCAAGGTCATGTGGCGCGACCGTAGTGTGGGCAAAGGTTCGCTGACCTACGCCGACGGCAACCTTTACATCCTGGGTGAAGACAACATCGTCGGACTCGCTGAGGCCACTCCGATGGGCTACAGGGAAAAAGGCCGATTCCGAATTGCGGATCAAGGCTGGCCCAGTTGGGCGCACCCCGTGGTGAGCGGCGGCAGGTTGTACGTCCGCAACCAGGGTACGCTTGCTTGCTACGATATCCGGGCGCGCTAACGTCTCCGAGCGCTATTCTGTTCCCGGCGTGACGAATTGCGACACAAGCCTCTCGATCGAAGCGATTCAGCGTTTTCGGATGTCAGCTGAAAGCGTCTCCTCTAGATATTACGGCGTCACTCAAGAGTAATCCCGTCCGCGCAGCCGCCCCACCGCTATAATCCACGGCAAACCTTGGCCCTCACCTCGGGCGCGAGACTCGGCCCGTATGAAATCGTCGCCGCACTCGGTACCGGCGGCATGGGTGAAGTGTTTCGCGCGCGGGATACAACGCTGAATCGAGACGTCGCGATCAAAGTCCTGCCTGACTCGTTCGCGAGCGACCCCGAACGACTCGCCCGGTTCACACGCGAGGCCCAGACCCTCGCGTCGTTGAACCATCCCAATATCGCGATCATCTACGGGCTCGAGCAGGCGCGTGACGTCCATGCCCTCGTCATGGAGTTGGTGGCCGGTGAGGATCTGTCACAGCGCATCGCACGCGGCGCGATCCCGCTCGACGAGGCCCTGCCGATCGCGAAGCAGATCGCCGAGGCGCTCCAAGCGGCGCACGAGCAAGGGATCATCCACCGCGATCTCAAGCCCGCCAACATCAAGGTGCGGCCCGACGGCACCGTCAAGGTGCTGGACTTTGGTCTGGCGAAGCTCTCGGAGAGAGGCGGACCGGGCCGAGCTGGGGAGCTTCACCTTACGCAGTCACCGACGATCACCAGTCCCGCGCAGATGACGGGCGCCGGTGTGCTTCTCGGCACGGCGGCATACATGGCGCCGGAACAGGCGAAGGGACAGGCGGCGGACAAGCGAGCGGACCTCTGGGGGTTCGGGGTGGTCGTCTTCGAGATGTTGACTGGCCAGCGGTTGTTCACCGGCGAGACGATCTCCGATACGTTGGCGTCGGTACTGAAGACGGAGCCGAATTGGCACGCGCTCCCGGCGGCCACGCCGACGGCGGTTCGCCGCCTGCTCCGCCGCTGCCTGGAAAAGGATCGTAAGCGACGAGTCGATTCGGCCGCCGACGCGCGGCTGGAGATCGAGGAGGCGTTGACCGCGCCGCCGGCCAGCGACGGAGCCACCGCACCAACCGGAGCGGCGTTGCGTCCGGCGTGGGCGCGCGCCCTACCGTGGGCGGTTGCCGGAGCGCTCGCAGCGGGACTCGGGGGGGTGCTCGTGCTGTGGGCGCCATGGCGCGCGGCGGCGCCACCGCGCGTCACGCGCATGGCAACCACGACATCCGGCCGGGCGGCCCTGACCATCAACGGCTTCGATGGCGACGTGGCCCTCTCACCCGACGGGACGCACGTCGTCTACGTCGGCAACAACGGTACGCAGCTCTTCGTCCGCGCACTCGACGCGCTCGAACCGGTGGCGATCGCCACCGGCGGCGTTTTGCGCGGGCCATTCGTCTCGCCGGATGGTCAGTGGATCGGCTTCATCGACGGTGTCAACACGCTGAGAAAGGTTGCCATCACGGGTGGTCCGCCGATCACGCTCGCCCGCCTCGACGGCGTTTCCCTTGGCGCTACATGGGCGCCCGACGACACGATCATCTTCGCGACCAGCAACGTGGCGACGGGGCTGCAGCGCGTGTCCGCCGCAGGTGGGACGCCCGAGGTGCTGACGCGGCCCGACCACGCCCACGGCGAAGCCAACCACGTCTGGCCAGAAATCCTGCCCGGCGGCCGGGCGGTCCTTTTCACGATCACGTCGCGGGCGGGCGGGATCGATACGGCCCAGGTGGTCGTGGGCGATCTGCGCACCGGGACGCACAGAGTGCTGCTGCACGGCGGGAGCCACGGGCACTATGTGGACAGCGGCCACCTCGTCTACGTGGCGGCGGGGACGCTGCGCGCGATCCCCTTCGATCTGATGCGGCTGGAGACGCACGGAACGGCGGTGCCGGTGCTGCCGCGGCTCGTCACAACGAGCTTCGGCGCGGGCGATTTCGCCGTGGCCAAAGACGGGACGCTCGTGTACGTGGACGTGCCGGGCAACCTTGGGGTGAACGCGCGCACGCTCGTGTGGGTCGATCGTATGGGCAAAGAGGAGTCCATCGCCGCACCGCCGCGCGCCTACCAGCATCCGCGCATCTCGCCCGACGGGACGCGCGTCGCGCTCTCCAGTATCGATGAGGAGAACGACCTCTGGATCTGGGACCTGGGACGGGCGACGCTCACGCGCCTGACCTTCGACCCGGGCCTGGACCAGTTTCCTGTGTGGACTCCGGACGGCCAGCGGATCGTCTTTAGCTCGGCGCGCAGCGGCCAGCTCAACCTCTGGCGGCAGGCGGCCGACGGGACCGGCGCCGCCGAGCGGCTGACGACGAGCACTAACCCCCAGCTGGCCACTGGGATCACGCCCGATGGGACCGCGGCCCTGTTCTTCGAACTGACGCCAACGATGGGCTTCGATCTGCTGCAAGTCGCGCTCGACGAGACACGCCGCGTGACGCCCTTGCTGCAGACGAAATTCGACGAACGCAACGGGATCGTCTCGCCCGACGGCCGGTGGCTGGCGTACGAGTCCACCAGCTCGGGCCCGCCCGAAATCTACGTCCGGCCCTTTCCGAATGTCGGCGGCGGCGAGTGGCTGGTCTCGTCGGCGGGGGGTAGACAGCCGCTCTGGGCGCGGAGCGGCAAGGAACTGTTCTATGTCGGCCCCGATGGCGCGCTGCTGCGCGTGCCGGTGGAGGCGAACGGCACGACGTGGCACGCCGGCACGCCGACGAAGCTCATCGAAGGGCGCTACGTTACCGGCAGCGGCACCCTGGTCCGCACGTACGACGTATCGGCCGACGGTCAGCGCTTCCTGATGATCAAAGCGCCCGGGCCCGAGGCGGGCGCCGCGCCGCCCACGCTCGTCGTCGTGCAACATTGGGACGAGGAGCTGAAGCGCCTCGTTCCGACGAAGTGACTGGCGCGCGCCGGCCTTTTCCTGGCCCTCGCGCTCGAGAATGATCCTCCCTTGGACGCGACAAGTTTTGCCTTTCTGTGGTTTTCGATGGACGTCGGTTGCACGGTCAGAGACCGTTGCCGACACGATCACCGCACAAGTTGCTGCACCGATGGCGTTCTTCGGGTTCGAGCTGGCTCAGCGGCCCACCGCTCGCGACAAGGAGTGGCTGGCACCTCATCAACGCGGCTGGGGCAGCCATTGCACTTCCAGGTCCAGCTCGCCTTCGAGCGGCTTGATTTCGGGATCACCGGTCAGGAGTGTCGCGTGAAACTCGAGCGCCGTCGCGATGGCGAAGGCGTCTGCGTACGCAATGGCATGATTGGCCTTCAGCTCGGCCGCCAGTCGCACTCTCCGTTGCGTGGCTTCTTTCACGGAGACGGGGAGCGTACGTCGCAACGCCATCCGCCAGAGCGACTCTGCCTTCTCACGCCGGTCGACGCGAATCAGGCGATAGTACGCCTCACCCAGGTTGATGATAGACGTGACGCAGTCGGCGTGGCCGCGTTCGGCCTCGTCAAGACAGTGTTGAACAGCCGGCGCGCCGGGCTCATCCTGCAGCCACGCGAGCCAGGCAAAAGCATCGAGGCAGAATTTAGCGTTTCGCTTCACGCCGATGCTCCGCGAGGTGCTCCTTCAGAGCATCCGTGCCTTTGGCGGAGCCGCGCAGGGATCGCCATCCAGCCTGACCCGCGGAGGGCCGAGCTCGCCTGATGGGCGAGAAGAGCAGGCCATCGTCCGTTTCGCTGATCTGAAGGCGAACGCCTGACGTCAAGCGATGTTTTTCGCGCAGATGCCGCGGTATCACGACTTGGCCCTTGGACGAAACAGTTGTTATCGCCATTCGTCGTATCTTACCAAAAGGGTAAGATGGATACGATCTTATTTGTAGCCGTCTGAGAAGCGAACGTTGATCGCGATCCGGGTCGATCCGGGCGTGCTCGATCAGTTCCGCAAGGAAGCGCGCCGCCGACGCGTTGGCTACCAGGCGCTAATCAGCGAAGTTCTGGCTCAGCACATTCGCAAAGACATGGCGCTCGTCGTGGCAGACCATTGCGCATGGAGACGATATCGAGTCGTGCCTTATTTTTTCAGCGCCGCGGTCCAGTTCTGCACGATCGTGATGGGCGCCGGGCGGTCTTCCTCGAGGGTGACGTTCATCAGGAAGCGACCATCGGCGGCGATCGCGTACAGGGCTCGGGACTGGTACCCGGTCAGACTGATGCCCGCGCCAATGGCCAGGTGTGTCGGGAAGAGCGCCACGGGCGCCCCCACGGTCAGGGCGCGGGCCTGCGGCGCCACGCCGATAGGAACGGCCGTCAACTTGGCGTCCGCCGCGACGTAGAACAGTTCCTTGCCGTCGGGTCGCCACCGTGGCTGACTGCCGCCGCCCGTCGACAGTTGCCACTTGCCGCCGGAATCGGGGAACGGCCGCGCGTAGATTTCGTCGCGGCCCGACTCGTTGGAGGTGTAGGCCAGCCAGTGCCCATCGGGAGAAAACTGTCCCTGGGTCTCCTCAAACGCCGTTTGCACGACCGGAAATGGTTTCGCGCCGTCGGTGAGCGGGAGCACCCATAGATCCGACTGCGTTTTCGGATCCAAGCTGGAATAAAGCAGGAAGCGCCCATCGCGCGACCAGTCGAGCGGCGTCTTGGCCTGCGGCGTGACCAGGAGCGGCTGTTCGTCCGTCGCGCCGTTGGCCGGCTTCACGAACAGATCGGATGGACCAAACCCATTGCGGTTGAGCGACCGAAAGACTACCAGAGTGCCATCTGGCGACCAGACGGGGGAGTACTCGGGGGCGAGATTGAACGTGAACCGGGTGGCCACTGAGCGGGCCACGTCGGTGAGCCAGATGTCGTAGTTGCCCTGCACGTTCCGGGCGTTGGCTACGTGCTGACCGTCCGGTGCGAGGGCGAAGCTGGTGGGCGCATTTTCGTCCGGGGGGCCGACGGTGCCCAGGACTTTGCCCGTTCGGTCCAGCCACATCAACTGACGCTGGCCTCCCCCGGCACCCGCGCGGTGTGCCAGGAGCCCGCCCGCCGAGACGGAAAAGGCGCTGCGATAAGCTCCATCGTTTTCCACGACCGCTTGTGCCACCGGGATCGGGTCGCCCGAGAGCGAGGCATGCGCCGCATCGAACCGTTGCGCGACCAGCACCCCTTGCGAGACGCGCAGTAAATAGCCCGGCGGTGCATAGGCGGCGGCGCTGGTGGAACCGACAACGCGCGTCGGCTCGCCGCCGTCGAGCGAGGCGACCGAGACGACACCTTGCTGCCCGGGCGTGACCGTAAGAAAGAGCACGTGCCGGCCATCAGGCAGAAACTGCGGCCCGAGATCGCCCTGTCCAGGCGCAATGTGTGTCACCGCCTCTGCGTCTCCTCCGGTTGCCGAGACGCGCATCAGCGGGCGGCCGGAACCGGGCCCGGGCCCGAATACGATCACTTCCTCGGCGTTCCACGTCCCCCCGCCGCCGCCGCCGCTCACATCCGCAAGGACCTGGGGGGCGCCGCCGTTGAGATCGACCCGCTGCAGCTTGCCGTTCGCAAAAAACCCGATCGCCCGGCTATCCGGTGCCCAGAAGGGATAACTGGCGCCGTCGGTCCCGGCGAGCGGCTGCGCGTTGACCTGGTCGAGCGCGCGGACCCAGAGTTGTCGCGTGCTGGCACTCGTGCCTGCCACGAACGCCAGCCGGCGGCCATCAGGCGAGAGCGCAAATTGGTAGGGCGTCGCAGTGGCCGGCGTGGTGATCTCCAGGCGCGTGACCACCGGCTCAGGCGCCGCGCGGAGGAAGCGGAGGAAGATCAGCGTTGCGGCGACAGCAATAGCGGCGCCCACCAGCGCGGCCGCCCCGAGCGGCGCCACTCTTTGCCAGCGGGTGCGCGGCGGCGGTACTGCCGGCGTCACGGGAATCTCGGCCGGCGCTGTCAGCGCGTCCTCGATCTCCAGCCGCGCCGCCGCCGCATCCGGCATCCGTTGCCTGCGATCCTTCTCAAGGCACCGGCGGAGCAGCCTGCGGATGGGCGCGGGTGTGTCCGCGGGCAGCACTGTCCAGTCGGGCTCACCGCGCAGAATCGCCGCGAGGGTGTCTTGTACGTCATCACCCCCGAACGCGCGCTTGCCCGTGAGCATCTCGTAGAGCACGCAGCCGAAGGCCCAGATATCACTCCGCTTGTCGGCAACGCGTCCCTTCGCCTGCTCGGGACTCATATAAGCGGCGGTGCCGAGCAACACGCCCACACCGGTCATCGCCGCCGGACTGGTGATCGTTGGCGAGCGCGACAGGTTCGCAACGGCCGTGGGTCCGCCATCGGGCGCCACTGCCCTCGCGAGCCCGAAGTCCAGCACCTTGACCGTGCCATCGTCGCGGACCTTGATGTT
>DASZHO010000070.1:0-2874 GCA_035937795.1 Vicinamibacterales bacterium
TCAGTTGTTCGGGGTGACACCGTGGGATCCGATGATGTTGTCGGCGGCCCCCGTGTTGCTCGTGCTGGCCGCGCTGATCGCGGCGGCGATTCCCGCCCGTCGCGCCGCCAGGTTGGATCCGGCAGAAGCGCTCAGGGCGGAGTGATCCGTGGCCGATATTTTCAACACCAGGACAACGGCGGCGTTGGATCGAAAACGATGCAACGGCCAAGTTGCCAGGCAGCGTATACGCGGCGCGCGACGTGCTCGGGCCCGGGAACGGCGGCGAATCGCTCGCGACACTCTTCCCGCAAACCGCGCCCACCCGACGACCTGACGCCGCCTCAGTCGGCCCTCCACTCTCGAACGAAGACAGGGATTACGGGCGAGCGCCGTCCAGCAGGGGATCGTTACACTCGCTCTCGCGCCATGGCCTTAATGCAGGCTCTCTTCAGCGAGAGCGGAGGTCGTAACATGACCCGATCCATTCGTCTTCTGATGTGGGTTCTTGCCGGTGGTTTCATTGTGCAGGCTTCATTTGGACAAGCACAATCCGATCATCCGGCGGTTCGAAGTGTTCGTGACTGGTACAAGACATGTGAGAGTTCCGCGGGAATTCGGGCGCAATACGGCGGGTTTGTCGGAGGACGCTTTGATGAGGCGTACGTGCTTCTGTCGGCGGCGTTGAAGGCAGCCATTCCGAAAGCGTCATTCGAGGAAACATACGCGGAAGTCGCACACATGAAATTGCTGCAGGCACACCTCGTACGGGTGGACGAGCGCGCAGGCGCAGCTGAAGTGTTTGTCGAGGAGGAGCAACGATTGTGGCGCGCACGGGCACCAACGAGCAGGTGCCGGCGATGGCGTGGTACACGGGAACGTTGAAGCTCGAAAGAAACAGTGCCGGTGTCTGGCAGATCGATTCGATGGCGATCACGCCCGAAGACATCATCAGCATGCAGTATGGCGGCCACTCCCCCTGGCGTTCAGACGTGCAGGAAGTTGCGCAGGTGGCGGCAGGTGCGTATCGAAAACGCGAATGCGGGGTCGACACACCTTCGCCAGCCGCCCCGCGAAGCAGCGACATCAACTGGACCGTCACTTGCATCGACGACGGGAGCAAGTTCGCGGCGCACGAAGTCCGGCTGCGCAGTGGCGAATGGCACGTCGTCCAGCTTTCCCCTGCCCGCTGAACTTACAGCAGAGGTAGTAGAGTCGAAGAGGAGCGCGAATCAGTTCACCCGACGTCACAGGAGGCATAACCTATCGATAGCTTTTCAACGCGTTCCTTAAGAGGTCGGGATTGCGCACTGGATCCAGCGTCTCAACCCGGCTTCCGAACACCGAATTGAATGCTCGGAGGTTCTGCGAGCAAACGGCGGGCGCTGCAGGCGCGCGAGGTCCGGCAGAACCCGGCGTTCCCCGCCTGATTGATGTATAACGGCCGGATGAAACGAGCACTTTTTCTTCTGTCCGCCGGGCTCGCCGCCGCCTCACTGCAGGGGCAGGCGCAAGCCCCCAATCCGGTCACCACGGGCAAAGCTTACAAGTTCGAGGCGGTCACGAGCGGCGTCTACTACGCGACATCCACGGGATCGATGGTCACGGGCAGCAACAACGTGGCGATTGTCGGCGACCGCGACGTCCTCGTCGTCGACACCGGCACCTCGCCTGCCGCGGCGCGCGCGTTCATCGAGGATCTCAAGCTTGTCACCACCAAGCCGATCCGCTACGTCGTCAACACGCACTTCCACTACGACCACACCGACGGCAACCAGGTGTACGCCGGCAAGGCCGACATCATCGCGCATGACTACGTGAAGTACGCGCTCGAGAAGCTCGACGTCCTGCATCGGGAGCCGTACCAGACGTCGCAGGTGACCAACGTGCCTGCGCAGATCGAAACGCTGAAGAAGCGCATCGCTGACGAAACCGACGCCCAGCGCAAGTCAGCGCTCGAGCGTCAGCTCGCCCAGGCGCAACAGGGCTGGGAAGACTTGAAGGAAATCCGGCCGACGCCGCCGAACGTGACTTACTCGAAGAAGAAGGTCGTGAACCTCGGCGGGCGCGAGGTGCAGATGCTGTTTCTCGGTCGCGGCCATACCAACGGCGACACCGTCGTCTACCTGCCGAAGGAAAAGATCGTCGCAACCGGCGACCTGATGGAGTCGACAATCGCCTATATGGGCGACGCCCAGTTCGACGAGTGGGTGGCGACGCTGGAGGCGCTCAAGAAGATCGACTTTGACCTGGACCTGCCCGGCCACGGCGTGCCATTCAGAGAGAAGTCGCGCATCACGGCGTTTCAGGGCTACCTGAACGATCTGGTCTCGCAGGGACGGGCGCTCAAGCAGCAGGGTCGCACGGCAGAGCAGACGTCCAAGCAGGTGGATCTCACGAGGTACAAGGACACGTTCCCGCAGATTCAGGCGCCAGGCGCCGACATCCGCGGCGTGCGTCGCTTGTACGAGTGGCTCGACGTGAAATCTAGGAAATAGCTGCGCGGGCGGCGGCGAGACCAGTGACGAGCTCGAGCGCGTTGACCTCGAACGCGCGCACGGCGAACTCGTCGTACGCCGTGGTGAAGATCAGCGCCGGCACGTTGTCGAGGCGCTCGAGCAGATCGAAGCCGCTCTCGCCCGGCAGCCTGATGTCGAGCAGCAGCAGATCGACAGAGAGCTCGGCCAACCGCGCGACCGCTTCGTCAGCGTTCGCGGCTTCGCGGATGACCTGCACATCCGGATGCACCTGGAGCAATCGCCGCAGCTCGCTGCGCGCCAGCCCGCTCGTCGTCCACAATCACCGCGTTCATCCCGCCGCACGAAGCCGCCGCGCAGCAGCTCGGCGATCCCGTGCTTCACGGCATTCTCGACAAGTGTCTGCACGAGCATCGGT
>DASZHO010000071.1:0-3563 GCA_035937795.1 Vicinamibacterales bacterium
CCCTCCTGCACGAATTTCGAGTCGTTCAGAGTTCGCCCCTGACGAACCGAGCCTTCATCGATCTTGCCGGTCCAGCCTTGGACGAAGATGCCACCGCCGGGAATCACGCGGTCAGGATCGCCCTGAGCGACGGCGACTGAAAGAATGCCGAGAGTGAGAACGATAGCCAGTGCCAGATGGGACAGAGCGCGCATACGAATCCTCCTGGAATGGACTGTAGCGAGCCCGGCCGCTCTGGTCAAGCCGCCTGAACGATGATGTAAAATCTGTATAGACTGTAAATGGTGAATGCAGCATTGACCGCGCTGATGGTCATTGCCGTGGCGGCTCAGCAGCCCGCGCCGCGGCCGATACCGCGGCCCGCCCAGCCTGCCACGGCCAAGCCTGTTCCCGCTCCGCAGTTTTTCACGGCTGCGCTCACCGTCGACGCGATGAAAGGCAAACAGGCGGTGCTCGACACCGACCTCGGTGCCATCGTCATCGATCTGCTCCCCGAAGCGGCGCCGAATCATGTCGCCTACTTCATCAAGACGGCGCAGGAGGGCGGCTACAACGGAACGATCTTCCACCGGGTGATCAAGGACGCCATCATCCAGGGCGGCGATCCGCTCACGAAGGATCCGGCGAAGGCCGATGCCTACGGCACCGGCGGCCTGATGGTGTTGCGCGCGGAGCGCAACGGTGAGAAAAATACGCGCGGCGCCGTCTCGGCCGTGGTGGGCGCGAACAATCCCGACAGCGGCGGCTCGCAATTCTTCATCTGCGTCACCAACCAGCCGGCGCTCGACGGCGTGCACGACGTGTTCGGACGTGTCGCCGAAGGCATCCTGGTGGCGCAAAAAATCTCCGAGGCGCCTGTCGACGAGAAAGGGCATCCGGTCACCCGCGTCACGGTGCGTTCGGTGGTCATCCGCGACAAGCCCGCGCCGGGCCCCGAGCCGTTCTCGTCCGAGACCGCGGCGGAGCTGGGGAGCTACCGGGCGGTCGTCGAGACAAGTCTCGGGAACATCGCTCTCGAATTCCTGCCCGACAAGGCCCCGAACCACGTCCGCAATTTCCTGCGGCTCGCCCAGGCTGGAGTGTACGACGGCATGGCGTTCCATCGCGTCGTCAAAGGGTTCGTCGCCCAGACCGGCTACCTGCCGTCGCGAGCCGAACCGCTCTCCGAGAGCCAGCAGCGCCTGGTTCATAATCTCCAGCCGGAATTCAACGACACCAAGCATGTGAAGGGGACCGTCTCGATGGCGCGCGGCGAGGATCCGGCGAGCGCCGACACGTCGTTTTTCATCTCGTTCGGCCCCAACGGCGTCCTGGACGGCAAGTACACGGCCTTCGCGCGGGTCGTGGACGGCCTGCCGGTGCTGGAAGCTCTTGAAAACGTGCCGGTTAACGGCGAGGCCCCCCGGGATCGCGTCGAGGTGAGGCACGTTCGCATCGAGCGCCCTCAGCAGCACTAAACCCTTGAAAAGTCATGCGATTCGACGTAACTTATCCCGAAACCACAGTGCCGTAATGGATGGGTCACTCCAGCGCGAGGTGTGAGCATGGCTGATAAGAAGAAACTCGTTGGCGAAGACTACTCAACGCCCGAATTGCGGGCCAAGGTCACCGGCCGCTCGAAATACGCCGAGGACTTTCGCGCAGAGGGAATGCTGTTTGCGCGTCTCGTGCTGAGTCCGTACTCGCACGCGCGCATCAGGAGCATCGACACGAGCGCGGCGCTGGCGATGCCCGGCGTGAAGGCGATCCTCACGGCGGACGATGTTCCCGGACCCAGGGATCAGGTGAACGACAACGGGACGGTCATCAAAGCGAACCCGAGGAGCGAGAAGGCGCTCACCAATGAGCCGCTCTATCAGGGCGAACCGGTGCTCGCCGTGGCCGCCGTCGACGAGCTGACGGCTGCCGAGGCGATCGAGAAGATCAAGATCAAGTGGGAAGCGCTGCCGTTCAGCGTGGATCCCGTCGCGTCGATGCTGCCGGGGGCGATGAATCCGCGTGTCGAGGGAAACGTCTGGTCGCGGCCTGCCGGCGGCGGCGGGCGTGGGCAGGCGGCGGCCGCACCGCTCCCCGAACCTATCAACGTGAAATGGACCGAGGAAGAAGCCAAAGAGTACAGGGAAGGGCGCCTGCCGATGAACAAAGGCACCGACCCGGAGTGGGTGCTCGGCGACATCGAGGCTGGCTTCAAGAAGGCGTCTCTCATCCTCGACGAGACGTTCATCTGTCCGAACACCAGCCATCAGTGCCTCGAGAGCCGCACCTCGATGGCGTACTGGGAAAACGGCAAGCTCCATATTCACCTGTCGACACAGAGCACCGTGCAGACCGTCATGTCGGTGGTGCGCTGGCTGGACATCAAACCAGAAGATGTCGTGCTCGTCAGTGAATATTGCGGCGGCGGCTACGGGAGCAAGGGAACCGGGTCGGTCACCGATATCATCCCTGCGCTTCTTTCCAAGAAGACCGGCGCGCCGGTCATGATGCGCGTCAGCCGCGAGGAAGAGCACGCCATCGGCCGCGCGCGTCCCGCGATGCACGGCCGGATGAAGGTCGGGTTCGCCAAGGACGGCCGCATCACGGCGGTCGACATGTTCACGGTCGTCGAAGGCGGGCCGTACGGCCCGGGCGGCGACGGCAACACGGCGAGCCGCTTCGCGTCGCTGCTGTTCCAGCCCGAGACGATGCGCTGGCGCGGCATCACGTCGATTACCAACACGCCGCCGCGCGGCGCGCAGAGCCAGCCGGGCGGCATGCAGGGGATCGTGCTGATGGAACCGATCGTCGCGAAGGCGGCGCGCAAGCTCGGGATCGACCAGGTCGAGATTCGGAAGATCAACGCGCCGAGCGGCAAGGCGAAGTTCGGTCCGGCCAACCCCAACGGCTCGCGGGCGTATTCGACGAGCTGCTTCTTGAAGGAGGCGCTCGATAAGGGAGCGGAGACCTTCAAGTGGGAGGAACGAAAAGCCCGCAGCGGCCAGCGGCAGGGGTCCAAGGTGCGCGGCAGCGGAGTGGCGGTCAGCGCCTATAACGCCGGGTCGGTCGGCTTCGACGGCCTCTTCGTCATCAAGCCGGACGGCAAGATGTACATCCAGACCGGCGTCGGCAACCTCGGCACTGAATCGTGGTCCGATTGCCAGCGCGTGGCCGCCGAGATGATGGGCGTGCCGTGGGAGAAAGTCGAGATTGCGTGGGGCGATACGTCCAAGAATCTGCCGTGGTCGTGCGTCTCGGGCGGCAGCCAGACGACGCATGCGACGACGCGCGCGGCCCATGCCTCGGCGTCGGACGCGATCAAGAAGCTGCAGGAAATCGCCGCCAAGGATCTTGGCGGAAAACCTGAAGATTACGAGGTCAGCGACGAGCGCGTGCACCGCAAAGGCGGCGGCGGCGGGATGACGCTCGCGAAAGCGGCGCAGCGCGCCATCGAGCTCGGCGGCGTGTACGATGGCCATGAGCTGCCCAAGGACATCAACGTCTTCACGAAGCGATCGGCCACGGCGCTGGCGGGGCAGGGACTGATGGGTGTCGCGCGCGACACCTACAAGCACGACGGCAACTCG
>DASZHO010000072.1:0-1926 GCA_035937795.1 Vicinamibacterales bacterium
TCCGGCGCACAAATGGTACTGGTTCCCGCGCATGCGGCGCGAGGAAGCCTACGTCTTCAAGGTGTTCGATTCGATGAAGGACGGCCGCGCGCGCTGGACCGCGCATACCGCGTTCGAGGATCCGACCACGCCGCCGCACGCGCGGCCGCGCGAGAGCATCGAAATCCGCACGCTGGCGTTTTTCTGATGCCGTATAGGCAAAGGCGCGGAGCGCCGTAGCCAGGCGGGTCGGACTGGGCGTGTTACCAAGGAGTCGAAGGAGACTAAAACGATGTCCAGCGCCCCCAGCCGACAAATGAAGATAGGAGACTTCCTTCTTCGGCGTCTCGCGGAGGCCGGCGTCCGGCACCTGTTCGGCGTTCCCGGCGATTATAACCTCGAGCTACTGCAACAGCTCCAGGACACCGGCACTCTGAAATGGATCGGCACATGCAGCGAGCTGAACGCGTCCTATGCGGCGGACGGCTATGCGCGGCTGAACGGCCTGGGTGCGCTCCTGGTGACGAACGGCGTCGGTCCCCTGAGCGCAATCAACGGTATCGGCGGGGCCTGCAGCGAGCACGTCCCCGTCATCTGCATCGCCGGATCGATACCGCTCAGGTCCATCGACCGTGGCCTTGGGATGCATCACACAATGGCCGACGGCACCTTTGACCACTTTCTCAACGCTTACGCACACGTGACCGCCGCGCACGCCAGGCTCACACCACGCAACGCAGCCACCGAGATCGACAGGCTGATCCTCACCGCGTGGCGGGAGAAGCTCCCGGTGTACATGGAGCTGCCGTCCGACATTGCCTATCTCGACATCGAGGTCCCGGCCGATCCGCTCGTGCTCGCCGACGCACCCAGCGACCCGGAGCGGCTGCGTTCGTGCATCGCCGCGGTCGCGGGGCAACTATCCGCCTCCAAGTCGCCGGCGATCCTGGTGGATGCGGATGCCGGCCGGTTCGGCGTCGCATCAGAACTCATGGCGCTGGCCGAGAAGATGCAGGCTCCAGTGGCCGTAATCAACCCAGCCAAGGGGGTAATCGACGAGACGTTCCCCCATTACCTCGGCATCTACAACGGCAAAGTCAGCGTACCCCACGTCCGCGAGGCGATTGAGACAAGCGACTGCCTGCTCGCCATCGGCTACCGACCGATCGAGGTGACCACGGGTGACTTCACGGCCGCGCTGCCCGCCAACACGATCCACGCCCGCGGCCATTCCGTGGACGTCGGCGACGACAACTATCAGGCAGTGACGCTCAAGGAAGTCCTCAAGGGCGTCATCGACGCGGTCCCGCAAATCAACAAAAATCGCGCTCCACGTCCTGCTGCGACGGCGATACCCGGCACGCACGCCGATGGCTCGCGCGCCGATCCATCCGCCAAGCTCACTCAAGCGGCCTACTGGCAGGCCATGCAGGGGTACCTTCGGGAGGGCGACGTCCTGTTCGTCGACAATGGCACGGCATTCACACTCTTCGGCCTGAAGTTTCCACCGAAATGCACGCTGGTCGGCTCGGTCAACTGGGGGTCGATCGGCTACTCGGTCGGAGCGCTGCTCGGCGCACTGACCGCTGCGCCGGAACGCCGTCACATTCTGTTCGTGGGCGACGGCTCGTTCCAGGTCTCGGCCCAGGAACTGTCGACCATTCTGCGCCACGACCACAAACCGGTGATCTTCCTGGTCAATAACGGCGGATACACCATCGAACGGGGCTATCTCGGCAAAACCGATACTTACAACGACATCGCCAACTGGTCTTATGCCGACCTGCCGAAGGTTTTTCGTCGCGACACCTCTGCGCGATCGTTCGTCGTCGAGACCAGCAGGGATCTGCAAGAAGCCCTCAACGCGCCGAACAACACGATGATCTTTGTCGAAACCATCATGGACCCCTTGGACGCGCTCGCGCCGATTATCAATAGCAGCAACAA
>DASZHO010000073.1:0-69585 GCA_035937795.1 Vicinamibacterales bacterium
GCCAGAAGCCCGGCCGGCAGGCTCAGCGGCAGCGATGCCATGATCGACAGCGGATGGACGAAGCTGTCGAACTGCGAGGCCAGCACCATGTAGATGAACGCGACGGCGAGAAAAATGGCGACGGCAAAATCGTTCGACGCCTCATTGAGCGTCCGCGCGTTTCCGCCGAAGACCACCTGGTAGCCCGGCTTGAGATTCATCTCGGCGACCTTCGCGCGCGCGGCGTCGAGCACCGTGCCGAGCGGCACGCGATCGAGGTTCCCGAACACCGTCACCTGGCGCTGGCGGTTGTATCGATCGATCGACGCCGGCGCCGACGCCATCGAGAGCTTCGCCACGTCGCTGATGCGCAGCGCGTTTTGCGACGTCGACGGAATCAGCAGGGTGCCCACGATCTTCGAATCCCGATATGGCTCGTCCAGCCGCAGCTGCACGCTGTACTGCTGGTCGCCGTCCTTGAATTTCGAGACTTCTTCGCCGCCGATGAGCGTGCGCAGATTCGTGGCGAGCGAATCGATGGGCACCCCCATGTCGGCCGCCCGCACGCGATCGACCGTCACGCGCAGCTCCGGCTTGGTGGCGTCGAGATTCGTGTCGGCATCCACGATGCCCGGGATCGTCTTGATCTTCTGGACCAGCTCTGCCGAATACGCCTGGAGCTGATCGAGATCCGGCCCTTGAATCAGCGCCTGCAGCCGGTTTCCACCGCCGCCACCGCCGCCCCCGCTACTCGATGACGCGCCGGAAATGTCGGTGCCGCCCATGATCCGGGGGCGAACGCCGCGATAGCGCGCGAGAATCGTCCGCGCCTGCCGCATCAGGTCCTGCTGCGATAGCTTGCGCGACTCCAGCGGCGTCATTCCCACGTAGAAATTCGCCCCGGCGGGGTAGATGGTTGTGAACACGAGCGCCACTTCCGGCAGCGCGCGCAGATCGCGCTCGATGTCGGCCGTGTACTCGTCGGTGCGCGCGAAACTCGTGCCGGAGGGCAGCTTCGCCCCCACGCTGAACTCGCTCTGGTCGTCGTCTGGCACGAGCTCTTTGCCGACATACGGATAGAGCAGCCCCGCCGAAAGGGTGACGCCCGCCGCGATCGCCGCCATTGCCAGACGGTGGCTGAGCGCCCACTGCAGCATGCGCCCGTAATGCCGATCCATCCACGCGTAGGCTCCGCGCGACTTCGACTGCGTGTGGTGCCTCTCCTTTCCGTCGTGCGGACCATGGCCGCCCACGTCCGACTTCTTCAGCCACAGCGAGCAGAGCGTCGGAGTCAGCGTGAAGGACACCAGCATCGAGATCAGAATCGCCGCCGCCGAGGTGATGCCGAAGCTGAAGAAGTACTGGCCCACCTGCCCGGTCATGAAGGCCACCGGCAGGAAGATCACGACCAGCGACAGCGTGGTGGCCATCACCGCGAGGCCGATCTCCTCGGTCGCTTGGATCGCCGCCTCGTGGGGCGTGACATCCTTCTCTTCGATGTACCTGAAGATGTTCTCCAGCACGACGATCGCATCGTCGATGACGATGCCCGTGGCAAGCGACAACGCCAGCATCGTCATGTTGTTCAGCGTGAATCCGAACGCCTTCATCACCGTGAACGTGCCGATGATCGACGTCGGGATGGCCAGCGCGGCGATCAGCGTGACCTTCGGGTTGCGCATGAACAAAAAGACGACGAAGCTCGCCAGAAAACCGCCGAGGAACAGGTGCAGCTTGATGTCCTCGAACGAGCGGCGGATGAATCGCGACTGATCGCGGATCGGCTGCACGCGGATGTCGGACGGGAGCGTGCGGCGAATCGATTCGATCCGCTTCAGCACGCCGTCGACCACGTCGACCGTGTTGGTCCCCGACTGCTTCTGAATCAGCAGAGAGATCGCGGGTTGGCCGTCCAGGCGGGCGGCGCTGCTGATCTCCTGCACGGTGTCGGTCACACGGCCGACGTCGCCGAACGTCACCACCGACCCTTTGCTCGAAGAAACGATGATGCGATTGAAGTCGTCGACGTTCTGGATGCGTCCCATCGTCCGGACGCTGATTTCCGCCGGGCCGGACACGAACGTCCCGCCCGGGATCTCGACGTCCTGGCGCTGAACAGACGCGCGCACCTGATCGACGGTCAGGCCGTAGGCGTTCAATCGGTCTGGGTTCAGGAGCAGGTCGATCTCGCGATGGCGGTCGCCGATGAACGTGATGGCGCCCACGTCTTTGACCGTTTCGAGCACCTGGGCGATCTGCACATCGGTGATCTCGGTCAGCTCTTTCGCCGACCGCGGCCCCGACACGACGAGGGTGAGAATTGGCGCCGAATCCGGGTCGAGCTTCTGCACGACCGGCGGGTAGGTGTCGCGCGGGAAATTCCGCACCGCGACCGCCACCTTGTCGCGCACATCCTGGACCGCGGCCTCGATATTGCGCTCGAGCACGAACGTGATGGTGACCCCGGCGCGCCCCTCGTCCGAGCTGGCGCGCAGCTCGTCGATGCCGTTGATCGTGTTGACGGCCTCCTCGAGCGGCTTGGTGATTTGCGTCTCGATCTCTTCGGCGCTGGCGCCCGGGAGCGACACCGACACGAACACGATGGGCGGATCCGTTTTCGGCATCAGGTCGAGGCCGAGCTGGCGATACGAGAAGGCGCCGGTCACGACAATCGCCGCCGTGATCATGACGGCGAAGACGGGACGATTCACGCTGACGCGGGATATGATCATGGCTGCCTCCCGCCGCCAGCCGCCGGCGCCTTGTTGGCCGCGTCCCCCTTCGATTCGACCACGGGCACCCCGGACGCGAGCTGGTTCAGGTTGGTGATCGCCAGCCGTTCATCGCCCTTCAGCCCATCGACAATCTCGACGAGCGGGCCTTGATGCACCCCCTGGGCGACCTGCTGCGCCTTCACCTTGCCCTTGTCGATGATGTACACGGTCGACACGCCGGCCAGCGTCGAGACCGCTTGCTCGGGCACCGCCAGGACCCGGTCGTCGATGTGCGTCAGGACGACGCCCTTTGCGAAGAATCCCGGCTTCAGCCGGTAGTTGGGATTCGCCAGCTCGGCTTCGATGGGGAATGTGCGCGTCAGCTGATCGACCGCCGGGCTGACGGACACGATCACGCCATGAAAAATTTCTCCGGGAAACGATTCGACGCTGAACTGCACCGGCATGCCGAGATGAATCGCGCTGGCGTAGCGTTCCTGCGCCGCCGTGACCATTTTCAGCGGATCCATCTGCACCAGCGTGACGACCGGCGTGTCTTCCTTGATGAATTCCCCCGGCTGCACCAGCCGCTCGGCGACCGATCCGGCGACAGGCGCCTTGATCGAGGCGTCGTCGAGCTTCTTCTGCGCCAGAAAATAGGCCGCGCGCCGATCCTGCAGACTCGCCTTCAGGCTGTGGACGGTTTCGAGCGCCGCCTGGTACGCGGCGTCCGTGACTTTGAGCCTCGTCCGCGTCGCTTCGAGATCCACAGCTGAGATCAGCCCCTGTTTCGAGAGCTCTTCCGCCCGGATGTTCTGCGTGCGCGCATCGTCGCGGTTGGCCAGCGCGGTTCTCACGCCGGAGATCTGTTCGTCGGGCGGCAGCACCTCCGCTCCCGCGGTCATGTTCAGCTGCGCCTCGGTCTGCCTCAGCGCGCTCTCGGCCCGCTCCAGCGCCAGCTCCAGTTCGCGCGGCTCGACGTGCACCAGGACCTGTCCCCGCTGGACCGCCTGTCCCAGTTGCACCGCAACATCGCGGACGACGCCCGCGACCTCGCTGCTGACCTTCGCCTGGTCCGGAGACATCAGGTTGCCCGACAGATCGACCGTGCGTTGAACGGAGATCCGAGACACCTTAACGACTTCCACCGGAACCCCTTGGGCCTGTCGGGTCGCCTGGCCGGCCGCGTTGCTGCAGGCCTCGGCCAGCACCACGGCGGCCAACAGCGCGCCCGCGTGCATCCAACTGGTGCGGGGCCGTGACCCCATGAGCCTATTCATCCGCGATACCTCTGAAATGGAGTCAGGCTTGCGCCCCTGCCAGCCCTGCCCGCCATGCGTGCGAAGTCTGAGACTGAGACGGAGAAGACGATTCGCCGGGCCGCGCCGCGAAGGCACACAGTCAGCGCGAACGGCGGCAGTCGACAGAAATGTTATTTTAACTGATTTAGCGAATTTGCCGCATCAAGTGCTCCAGCACCCGATTGACGCGCTCGTCAAGCGGCGTCCGCTCCGGGAGGGTCACTTCCGGGTGCTCGGGCGGCTCGTATTGCGAGCTCGCATCGTTGCTGATGCTCAAGTAGGCCTCGAGGAAGGGAATCTTCGGCCCGTCGTGCGTCTCCGTGATGTTGCGGGCGCGGTCGCGTTCAGCGCGCGTCGGCGAGGTGAAGCTCACGATGCACACCTGGCCGGATTCTGCGAACAGCTTCGCGACTTCCGACACGCGGCGCAAGTTCTCTTCGCGATCCGACCCCGACACGCCGAGGTCGGCGCTCAGCCCCGGCCGGATATTGTCGCCGTCGAGCACGAAGACCTGGATATGCCGCTCGAACAACTGACGCTCGAGCGCCTTGGCCAGCGTCGTTTTTCCGCTGCCGGGCACCCCGGTCAGCCAGACCACCGCGCCCCGATGGCCGTGGCGCAGGTGCCGTTCGCCGCGCGCCACACGCGTGAGGTCCGCGGTCAGCCCGGCATCGGCCACCACCGTGGCTGCGGCAAATCGCTCGGGGACCTCGATCACAATTCCGCCGCCCGCCACATCGAACCCGTCGACCAGAACGATCCGTCCGAGCGTCGGGATGCGTGTGAACAAATCAACCGCCACGGGCCGGTGGGTATGAATCACCACCCTGGCTGCATCGTTGGTCCGCACCGAGTCGGCGCCCTGGATGATCTCGACCGTCGACGCGTCGACCACTTCTTCGAGCGTTTTGATCTCGCACTCGACTTCCTGCGTCACCAGCTTCAGCTTGTAGCGTTTGCCGGCGGCCAGCGGCGTCCTGCCCAGCCAGAAAATGCGCGCGGTGAACTCGGTGGCCAGGCTCGGCGCGTCGTTCGTGTGAACGGCAATCGATCCGCGCTCGACGAACAACTGGTCGGCGAGGGTGACCCCCGCGGGGTCGCCGGCGCGCAGCGTGTCGACGTGCGGCGTGTTCCAGCTTTCGATCGATCGGACGACGCTCGTGCGGCCCGAAGGCAGGAAGAGCAGCTGATCGCCCGTCTTCAGCGTGCCGGCTTCGATGCGGCCGGCGAGGATGCGCCGGTGGTCGAAGCGGTAGACGTCCTGAATGGGAAACCGCAGCGGCCGATCGGTGATTTCCGCCGCGTCCGGGATCGAGTCCAGCGCTTCAACCACCGTTGGCCCCTTGAACCACTGCAGGTGCTCGTCGCGCGACGCGATGTTGTCGCCCTGTCGCGCCGAGACCGGCAGGATCTGCCGCGGCCGGACGCCGATGCCGCCCAGAAATTTCGAGTACTCGGTCGAGACCTCCTCGAACACCTTCTGCGAGTAATCAACGAGATCCATCTTGTTGACCACCACGACGACTTCGAGCACGCCGATCAGGCGAAGCAGGTAGCCGTGCCGGCGCGTCTGCTCCTGCACCCCTTCCAGGGCGTCGATGATGATGAGCGCTGCGTCCGCCCGCGAGGCGCCGGTCACCATGTTCTTGACGAACTCTTTGTGGCCCGGGGCATCGATGATCACGTATTCGCGCTGGGCGGTGCGAAACCAGATCTGCGCGGTGTCGATGGTGATGTTCTGATCGCGCTCGGCCTGCAGGCCGTCCATCAGATTCGCGAACTCGAACGGCACCCCGCGCCGCTGCGCGATGGCGACGAGCTGCTCGTACTTGCCGTCGGGCAGAGAGCCGGTATCGTAGAAGAGCCGGCCGATGAGGGTTGACTTGCCGTGGTCCACGTGGCCGACCACGACCAGCCGCAACTGGCGCGAGTCGGTCATCACATGTAGCCGTCGCGCCGCAGCTTCTCGAAGGCGTCTTCGCTTTCCTGGTCCTGCGCGCGCCCGGCGCGTTCGGGGATTCTGGTCGCCTTGAGCTCGGTGACGATCTCGGAGACCGTCCTCGCCGTCGACTGAATCGGGAACGTGCACGGCGCGCATCCGAGCGATCGATACCGGTGACCCGTCCCATCGTCGAAATACAGCGGGATCACGGGGATCTTCTCGCGCTCGATGTACTCCCAGACATTCAGCTCGGTCCAGTGCAGCAGCGGATGGATACGGATGTGCGTGCCGGGCGCGAAGTCCGTCTTGAACTGATTCCAGAACTCCGGCGGCTGGTCCGACGCGTTCCATTCCATGTTGGCGTTGCGCGGGGAGAAATAGCGCTCCTTGGCGCGCGTGGCGTCCTCGTCGCGCCTCACGCCGACGATGATGCCGGTGTAGCCGTAGTGCTCGATCACCTGCTGCAGCCCGTCTTTCTTGAGCCAGCCGCAGCATTCCACGCGCGTGGCGCGGCCGTTCGGGTAGGTACGGCCTTCCTCGAGCACCGCCTTGTTCTGTCCCACGACGAGCTGCAGGTTCCATTCGCGGACCAGGCGGTCGCGGTACTCGATCATCGAGGGAATCTTGTAGCTCGTGTCGATGTGGACGAGCGGAAACGGCACATGTCCGAAAAAGGCCTTCCGCGCCAGCCAGAGCATCGCCGTGGAGTCCTTGCCGATGCTCCAGAGCATCGCCATGTTGTCGAACTTGGCGAACGCCTCCCGCATGATGAAGATCGATTCGCTTTCCAGCGCGTTCAGATGATCGTAAGGCAAAACGTTTTCATTCTATCGGGTTGTTGAAGATCGTGCCAGCGTGCGCTACCATTTAAGGTTTAGGCCTGTAGAAAAATCTTCCGCAGTATGGCTGAACCTGTTGTGGCGCCGGCGAGCGAAATCGTCGTCCGGGGCGCCCGTACTCACAACCTGAAGAACATCGATGTGGCGCTGCCGCTCGGCCAGCTCATCATCGTCACCGGTGTGAGCGGCTCCGGGAAGTCGTCGCTGGCCTTCGATACGATCTACGCCGAAGGGCAACGCCGCTACGTCAGCTCGCTCTCGGCCTACGCCCGCCAGTTTCTCGAGCGCATGGAGAAGCCGGACGTCGATCGCATCGAAGGGATCTGTCCGGCGATCGCGATCCGCCAGAAAAACAGCATTCGCAACCCGCGTTCGACGGTCGCCACGACGACGGAGATTCATGACTACATGCGTCTGCTGTTCGCCAGAGTCGGGCGCACGTACTGCCGCAAATGCGGGCAGGAAGTCGTGCGAGAGACGGCGGAAATCGTTGCGGGTCATCTCCTGGAGCTCGCGGCCGGCACCCGTTTGCTGATCGGCTTCGACATGCCGGTCGTCGACGCCGCCGGAGTCACCGATCATTCAGACGCTGAGGGCGAGGAGACGGATTCAGACGCTGGAGGGAACGAGACAAACGGGGGAAGCGGGGGAAATGGGGGAAACGGGGGAAACGGGGGAAGCGGGGGAAGCGCTTCGGTCACCGCCACCCTCGACACGCTGCGCCGGAAAGGGTTCCACCGTTTGTTCATAAATGGCCGGACTATCATGTTGGATGAGGCGGATCCGGCGGAGCTCAGGGGCCTCGTCACGCTCCAGGTGATCGTCGATCGGCTGAAGCTCGAGGGCGATCTTCGCACGCGGCTCACCGACTCCATCGAGACGGCATACCGGGAGGGCGGCGGCGCCGCGTTTGCCATCGAGGATACCGGGGCATCCGAGGATACCAGGGCATCCAAGGTGCACCTCTTCAGCGAGCGGTTCGAGTGCCGGACGTGCGGCATCGCGTATGAGACGCCGCAGCCGCGGCTGTTTTCGTTCAATAATCCGTTCGGCGCCTGCCCGGCGTGCCATGGCTTCGGCAACATCATCGAGCTCGACATGGACCTGGTCGTTCCCGACAAGACGAAGACTCTGCAGCAAGGCGCGATCGAACCGTGGACCAAGGCCCATTACCGCAGCCAGATGGCGGGGCTCAAGCGCGCGGCGAAAACGGCGGGGATTCCGTTCGACGTCCCCTGGAGCAATCTGAACGAAGACGAGAAGCGGATTGTCATCGAAGGCGACGGCCGCGATTACGACGGCATCCGCGGGTTCTTCCGCTGGCTGGAGCGCAAGAAATACAAGGTCCACGTCCGGGTTTTCCTGAGCCGGTATCGCGGATACCTCATCTGTCCGGAGTGCGGCGGCGCCAGATTGCGAAAGGAAGCTCGCGTGGTGAAGGTCGGCGGGCGCACCATCGACCAGGTGTCGTCGGATACCGTGCGCGAGGCCGAGCGGTTTTTTACCTCGCTCGAGCTGACCGAAAAGGAACGGGCGATCGGCGACAAGATTCTCCGGGAGATCCTCAAGCGGCTGAAATTCCTCGGCGACGTCGGGCTCGACTACCTGACGCTCGATCGCCTGTCGTCCACCCTGTCGGGGGGCGAGTCGCAGCGGATCAACCTCGCGACGTCGCTCGGGTCATCGCTCGTCGACACACTGTACGTCCTCGACGAGCCGTCCATAGGACTCCACTCGCGCGATAATATGCGGCTCATCAACATTCTGCGCCAGCTGCGCGACCAGGGAAACACGGTGCTGGTGGTCGAGCACGATGCCGACATGATTCGCGTCGGCGACACGATTATCGATCTCGGTCTCGGCGCCGGCGAGCAGGGTGGCCGCGTCGTGTACGCGGGCTCGCTGGCCGGACTGCTGCTGGACCAGCGGTCGCTCACGGCGAAATATCTCCGGGACGATCTGACGATTCCTGTCCCTGCCACCCGCCGGCGCGGCAGCGGACAGAAGCTGCGCTTGCTGGGTGCGACCGAGCACAATCTCAAGAACATCGACATCGAGATCCCGCTGAACACGCTGACCTGCATCGCCGGCGTCAGCGGCTCCGGGAAGTCGACGCTGGTGCACGACATTCTCTACACCGCCGTGAAGCGCGCGAAGGGCGGAACCGAACGCCGCGTGGGCGCGCATCGCAAGCTCGAAGGCGCGGAATACGTCAGCGACGTCGTGCTGGTCGACCAGACGCCGATTGGCCGGACGCCGCGGTCCAATCCGGTGACCTATCTGAAGGCGTTCGATCCGATCCGGGAGATCTTCGCCGCGACCAAGGACGCGAAATCACGCGGGCTCACCGCCAGCCACTTCTCTTTCAACGTGCCGGGCGGGCGGTGCGAGGCGTGCCAGGGCGAAGGGGAGGTGCGCGTCGAGATGCAGTTCCTGGCCGACGTGTTCGTGCCGTGCGACCAGTGCGACGGCAAGCGGTTCAAGCCGCAGGTGCTCGAGGTGAAGTATCGCGGCAAGAACATCAATCAGGTGCTCGACCTGACGGTTCGTGAAGCGCTCGCCTTTTTCAGCACCTCGCCGAAAGTCTTGCGGCGGCTGCTCGTGCTGGATGAAATCGGCCTTGGCTATCTCCGCCTCGGCCAGCCCGCGACGACGCTGTCGGGCGGCGAGGCGCAGCGGATCAAGATCGCCTCGCATTTGTCGTCGCGGACCGGCGATCGCATCCTTTATGTACTGGACGAGCCGACAACGGGCCTCCATTTCGACGACATCGCCAAGTTGTTGACGGCGTTCAAGAAGTTGATCGAAGCGGGGCATACCCTCGTGGTCATCGAACACAACCTCGATGTGCTCAAGACCGCCGACTATCTGATCGACCTTGGGCCCGAGGGCGGAGAAGAAGGCGGACGCGTGGTGGCCACCGGCACGCCCGAGCAGGTGGCGCGGATGCCCGGCACGCACACCGGGGAATTTCTGGCGCCCGTTCTGGCAATCGGGAGGGCGCACGCGTATGCCGGAGAGTGACGTGAGGAGGCTCATGATGGCCGCCGCGCTGGGCGTTCTGCTGGCGGCGTCCCCCGCGTCCTCTGCGTCGTCTGCATCGTCTGCTGGGGCCCAGCATACGTTTGAAGAAGTCGCCGCGGGGCTCCGGGCGCCGGACCCGGACACGAGGCTTCGTGCGGTTCAGATCCTGAAGGACGGCGGGCTCGCCGAGGCTGCCGGGCCGCTGTCGGCGGCCGTGAACGACCCCGATGCCCGCGTGCAACTTGCCGCGATTGATGCCGAGCGCTCGCTCTTCATAACCAAGCCGATCGCGCGGAAGAGAATGATTGGCTTCGTCGTTGAAGTGCGAAACAACGATGTTGGCGAGCAGGTCTTTGCCGCCGGCCAGCTGGCGCTGGTGGCGAGAGTCGTTCCGCCGGAAGTGCTGTCCGCGCTCGCCGAAGCGATGCACTCATCGAATCCACGCGTGCGCCTCGACGCCCTCTACGTGTTCGGGGCGCTTGCGCCGCTTGGCCGGCCGGCCGCCCCCGGAACCGCTGCGAGCCCGGCAGCGCCCGCAACCGCTGCAAGCGAAGACGCCATCCGCAGCGGGATCTCGTGGACGATCGAAGCGCTTCGCCGGGGCAATCGCGCCGAGCAGACAGCCGCCGCCGAGGTGGCAGGACGCGCGCTGAAAGATTGCGGGAGCCCCGTCGCGGGGGAGTTGTGCGTCGAGATGGGCAACGCGCTCGTCGACGCCGTAAACAATCGCGATGCGCAGGTCCATCGCGCCGCCATGGTATCGCTCGGCCAGCTGCGCTATCCGAATGCCGTCCAGGCGCTCGCCGATCAGCTCAGCTACTACCAGAACGGTCCGGACGCGCACGCCGCGCTCGAAGGCCTGGCCGGCATCGGCCATCCTACATCGGCCGACATCTTCAAGCGGCTGCTCGCCAGCGGCGATCCTGATTTCCGGCGGCTCGCCGTCGAGGGTCTCGCGCGCGCCGGCAGCGCCGCGGATCTTCCGGACGTCCAACGCATGGCGCAGACCGAAAAGTCGAACCCGGTGTTGCTCGCGCTCCACTACGCCGCGCTCAAGCTGGGTGCGCCGGGCGCCAAGCCGGACCAGCTCATCGCCTCGCTTCGCGATCCGTCGCTCCGGCCCCTTGCGCTGCAGTATCTACTCGACCTGAGCCCGGCTATCGCGCCAGCGCTCGCCAGCCATCTCCAGGATCCCGACCCTGAAACGCGAATGCTGGTAGCTGACGTGCTCGGCTTCTCGCGCGATGCGGCGATCGTTCCCAGGCTGGAAGCCGCCACCAAAGATCCCGACATGGAGACGGCGCGCGCGGCCAGGCGTGCCATCGATCGGATCAACCTGCGCTGAATGGCGATGGCGCGCCTTCCGCGGTCGTTTTATGCGCGACCGACGCTGGAGGTGGCCGGGGATCTAGTCGGCAAGGTCCTCATTCACAACACGCCGGCCGGCCGCACCTCGGGAGCGATCGTCGAGGTCGAAGCCTATGTCGGCGAGGCCGATCCCGCCTGCCATGCGGCTCCAGGTCCCACCGGCCGCAACGCACCGCTCTACGGCCCGCCGGGGCACGCCTATGTGTATCTCAATTACGGCGTTCATTACCTGGTGAATGTCGTGACGGAGCCGGAAGCGTCGCCGGCCGCGGTGCTGATTCGCGCGCTGGAGCCGCTCGAAGGCCTGGCGCTGATGCGTAAACGACGCCTTCGTGCGCGCACGGCAAGGCAGAGGAAGAACTCGCGCAGGATTTCCGATCAGGACCTCTGCAAAGGTCCGGGCAACGTGACGCATGCGATGGGCATCTCGCTCCGCCAGAACCGCCTGGATCTTCTCGGGCGGGAGCTCTACATCGAAGATCGCGGGCTTCGGGTCGGCCAGGTCATCTGGAGCCCGCGGATTGGCATCACGAAGGGCACGGAAAGACCGTGGCGCTGCTTCGCCGGCGACAGCGCGTCAGTCTCCGGCCCACGTCGCTAAGCTCTCAGCTCTCAGCTCTCAGCTGTCAGGCCCTCAGCTTTCAGCTCTCAGCTTTCAGCCCTCAGCCTCAGCGAAGAAACCCGCTCAGGTTCTGCTCTTGCTGCATCTTCGTCTGGATGCACCGGTCGATCGTTTCCAGCGACTGCCTGACCTGGCGATCAATCGCGAAAATGCTGTGCGCCTGGAAAAACCGTCCGATATCGTCGCGCGTCGGCTGGTCGCAAAAGTTGTTCAGATGGCCTGCGATGCGCGGCAGCCCCTGAAAGACACCGAGCGACGCCTGGATCTGGTCCCAGTGGCTCTTCAAGTCCTCCCACGCCCCGTGCGACGACCACGGCCGATCGAGCAATCCGGAAATCACATACGGCGAGTCCTGCGTGCGGATGTCCGGCGACAAGGCGTACTCCATCGTCCGTTTCTGCAGCGCGGGATCGGAGAAATAAGTCAGAGCGCCCCGATATTCAAACTGCCGCGACTGATTCAACCGCTTCATCTGGGCGAGGTAGCGATCGTAAAGCGAGGCGTCGCCGTTGATGGCGGCCAGATCAAGAAACGTTCCGAGCAGGCTGGCGTCTATCGTGCCTGCGTTGCCCAGCAGGATGTCCACTCTTCGCCGCGCCTCGTTCAGCGCGTTGGCATCCCGCCCGGCATAGCCAAGCGTGTAAAGCACCCTCGATCGCACTTCACGGCGTTCGTCGCTCTCCTGCTCCTGCGGGCCGGGCGCATAACCGAGCTTGTCGGCGAGCGGCCCGAGCGTGCGCCGAACCCACTGCTCGAACGCAGGCCGGGTGCGGTCGTCGATGAAATGATCCGAGATGTAGTTGACGCGGTCGGCCGCCGTGGAAATGGATCCGCTGAGCGGGCCATGAAATATCTGGTCCGAGAGCGACAGGAAGCCGGCAATGTTCTGCCGGTTCAGCCGCACGAGCTGCCAGACATCGTCCAGGAGCGAGGTCTGCTCGAGCGGCGTGAGCGCGCCGCGTTGCAGCGCGCCGCCCAGCGCATCGAGATCCTTTGATGAATAAGATGTCCGGTAGTAGCCGGTGCTGTCGGGGTTGGCGAACACCCACGGCGGACAGCCTTCCAGGGTCACCGTCTGGGAAGATTTCGAAAGAATCTCACAGGCACCGGTCTCCGTCTTCCCGTCGCCGCGCGCGCCGGCCGCATGCTTCAGGCACACCGGAATCTGCCACGTCGTCGAGGGGGGGACCGAGGATGATAGCGGTTGTTGCGTGAGCTCGACGCGCGTGCTCCCTCCCGTGCAAGACGTTTTCACGCCGAGGAGCGGCATGCTCTTCTGCGTGACGAAGCTCGAGAGAATGCCGTCGACCGGTTTGCCGGTCGCTCCGGCGATCGTCGTCCAGTAGTCCTCGCCGGTAGCGTTCCCGTACGCGAACTTCTTCAGGTAGAGGTTGATGGCCGCCCGGTAAGCGTCGGCGCCAACATAGCCTTCGATCATCCGCACCACCGCGCCGGTTTTCTGGTAGGCGATCGCGTCGAATACCTGATTGATCTCCGCCGGCGTCTCCACATGCGTGCGGATCGCCCTGGTGGAGTCGAGCGCGTCGATCGCCATCGCGGTTTCCGTTTCCCGCTCTTCCTCGAGCTGCGGGTTCCATTCCGGATGCGATTCCCGAAGAGGCTTGCGCTCCATCCACGTGGCGAACCCTTCGTTCAGCCAGATGTCGTCCCACCACTGCATCGTCACCAGATCGCCGAACCACTGGTGCGCCATCTCATGATCGATGTCGACGGCCACGATCTGCCGGTTGACGCCGGTCGTGCCCCGGCTCTCGTCGACCAGCAGCGTGCGATCGCGGAAGAAGATGGCGCCCGGGTTTTCCATGGCGCCGGCCGCAAAGTCAGGCACAGCAACGAGGTCGAGCTTCTCGAACGGGTACTTGATGGTGAAGTAGCGGTTGTAATACCGCATCGCGAATTCCGCCGATTCAAGAGCGAACGCGAGCTGATCCTTCCTGTCGGGTGTCGCGCACGCCCGGATTGGAATGCCATCGGCGCTTCCGCTCGCACACGACCAATCGCCGACCGCCAGCGCGACGAGATAGCTCGACATTTTCGGCGACGTCGCGAACCTCAGCGTGTGCTTGCCCGTCCCTGGTCCCGGCGTGTCCGACATGATGCGGCCGTTGGAGATCGCCGTGTCGCGCGCGTCAATCGTCGCGCTGACCGAAAATGTCGCCTTCATCGCCGGCTCGTCGAAACAGGGGAACGCGCGGGGCGCGTCGGTGGCTTCCATCTGCGTGACCGCGTATTTGCGTTGATTGGCCCTGCTCAGATAGAAGCCGCGAAGCTGATCGTTCAGGATGCCGGTGTACTGAATATTGATCGTCGCCGCGCCCGCGGGAATTTCCCGTGGCACGGCGAGCGTCGCCGTTTCCTCGTGGGGATTCAGCGTCACTGCGGCCGTTTGCGTGCTGCCGCCCGCGGTGATCGTCGTGCGGACAAATGCGATCTCGGCGGCGTGGAGGGTGATGCTGGCGGCCGGCTGCGCGAGCCGGACGCTGACGGCCACCTCGCCTTGAAACGCATCCGTCGCGAAGTCCGGCGTCAGGTGAATGTCGTAGTGCTCGGGAACAGCCGTTTGCGGAAGCTGCTGCGCCCGGCCGAGTGCTCCGAAGGCCTCGAAAGCCAGGCAGGCGGAAACCACGCCGATGACGACCATCACGACCTTGAATCTCATCGATTCCGCACCGGTTGTTCCGGACTCAGCCCTGGCTCTCGACTACCGGGATTTTCAGTGTGAGCTGGCGGCCGTCGCGGACGACGCCGACCGTGGCGCTCGAGCCGATCTTGGCATCGGCCACGAGCCGGACCAGGTGTGATGGATCCTGCACCGTCTGTCCGTTGAACGACACGATCACGTCGGTGGGGCGCAGGCCGGCCGAATAGGCGGGAGAGCGCCGATCGATTTGATTGACGAACGCGCCTCGCGTGTCGTGAGCGCCGAGCTCGGTGGCGAGCTGCGTGGTGAGCTGGTAGAGCTGCATTCTGCCGATCGAGCCGCGCAGGACCTGGCCCCGCTGAATCAGCTGGTCGATGACGTGCCGCGCGAGATTGCTCGGAATGGCGAAGCCGATACCCTGGTACCCGCCACCCTGAGTCGTGCTGTAGATGCCCGTGTTGATGCCGATGAGCTCGCCGCGCATATTCACGAGCGCGCCCCCGGAGTTGCCCGGATTGATCGCCGCGTCGGTCTGAATGAAATCTTCATACTCCGAGAAGCCGAGATTCGTGCGGCCGAGCGCGCTTACGATGCCCGAGGTGACCGTCTGATTGAGCTGATACGGGCTCCCGATCGCCAGCACCCACTGTCCCACCTTCAAATTGGACGAATCGCCCCACGCCACGGCCGGCTGTGACGCCTGCGCCACCTTGACGAGCGCGATATCGGTGGCTGGATCGGTCCCGATGATTTTTCCCGGCAGCTCGTGCTTGTCGCCGAATACCACGGTGATTTCCGCGTTCCGGCTCTGGACAACGTGGTTGTTGGTGACGACGTAGCCGTCGGAGGAGATGAGCACCCCCGATCCGAGGCTCATTTCCGCACGGGGACGCGAGCCGAACATGTCATCCTGCCCGCCGAAGAAGTACTGAAACATCGGGTCGTTGGCCCACGGCGAGTTCGGCGTGCGCACCAGGTTGACCGACGAGATGTTGACGACGCCCTTGACGGCCTGGGCGGCGATGACGGTGAAATCGGGAGGGCCCTGGGCCGGGCCTGTAATAGCTGCAATAGAGGAAGGCGAAGAAGGCGCGGCAAGCGCGGTCCCCGCGGATCGATTCGTCTGACTGGCGGCGAGGTCGCTCGCTGAACGAAGACGGCCGGTCAGGACAAGTCCCGCGAGAAATCCGGAGAGGAGCAACGCGATACCGATCGAGGCCCGTTTCATCGGCGCGTTCCGGCATCGTACCACGATTGACGCACCTTCGCGAACTGCTCTACGATTGATAGGTTGTAGCAGCGGTAATTTCCCTTTATGAGCTCAAGTTCGCTTCAAGCCACTCGCCTTCGAAAAGGCAACCTGATCAAGGTCGGAAACGACTTGCTGCGGGTGATGGACGTGCAGCACATGACGCCGGGCAACAAGCGCGGGTTCGTGCAGGCCCGGCTGCGAAATATCCGGACGCGCAATCTGTCGGATCTGAAGCTGCGCGCCGAAGAGGACGTGGAGCGCGCCGTCCTGGACGAGCACGAGATGCAGTATCTCTACAGCGACGGCGATGCGTTCCATTTCATGAACACGGAGTCCTTCGAGCAGGTGCACATCGACCGCGAAGTGCTGGGGGATTCGGTGAATTACCTGATTCAGGATTCGACCATCAAAGTGGAGTTTTACGGCGACGAGGCGGTCGGCATCGACCTGCCGCCGACCGTCGACCTGCTGGTCAAGGAAACGGTGCCCGGCATCAAGGGCGCTACCGCCAGTGCGCAGGTGAAGCCGGCGCTGACGGAAACCGGTCTGGTGGTGCAGGTGCCGCCGTTTGTGAACGAAGGCGACCGTATCCGCGTGAGCACCGAAACGGGAGAGTACCAGTCGCGAGTTTGATGTTGGCAGCTGTCAGCGTTCAGCTGTCAGCTGATAGCTGATCGCTGATGGCGGACAGCTGATTCCCCCATGGATGTACCCTATCGCTCCCCCTCGCACGGCTGGATCGAGGTCATTACCGGCAGCATGTTCAGCGGCAAGAGCGAAGAGCTGATCCGCCGGCTGCGCCGCGCGCAAATCGCGCGGCAGCGAGTGCAGATTTTCAAGCCGGTGTTCGACGATCGATTTTCGCCCGACGAGATCGTGTCGCACAGCGAGATGAGGATCCAGTCGGTCAAGATAGGCAGCTCGGCCGAGCTGCTGCGGCAGGTGCTGGACGACACCGAGGTGATCGGGATCGATGAGGCGCAGTTCTTCGACAACGATCTTCCCGCAGCCTGCGTCGATCTCGCCAACCGCGGCAAGCGCGTCGTCGTGGCGGGGCTCGATACCGATTATCTCGGCCGGCCGTTCGAGCCGATGCCGAACCTGATGGCCATCGCCGAGTTTGTCACCAAGACCCACGCCATCTGCATGGTGTGCGGCAACCCGGCCAGCCATACACAGCGGCTGGTCGCGAGCGACGAGCGCCGCCTGCTCGGGGCCTCCGGCACCTACGAGGCGCGGTGCCGGCGGTGCTTCGACCCCACGCTGGCGGGCAGCCCCGAAAAGGCGAAGCCCGCCGCCAAGTAGTTTGGCCAAGTAGTTTTCAGGATGCTCGTCTCCGTTTTAAGATCGCGGCATGCTCGTCCAGGTCGCCCCGCAGATATTGTTTCTCCTGGGCGTCGGGTTTCTGATTGCGAACCTCCGCATCGGGCTCGACACACTGCGGTTTCTCAGGCGGCGCTCGTCGGCCATCCTCACGTGGCGAGGGTCGAGGCCCCGGTATTACGGCATGCAGCTCGGGCTTGCCGTCGTTCTTGGACTGTTGCTGGTGTACGACACGGTCTTCCTCCACCGTCCTGCTCCCCAGGTGTTCGGCGTCGCGATGATGTTCGTCTATTACGGGTACGCGATGCCGCTCAGCCTGCGCATCGGCCGCGGCTTCTACGCCGACGGCATCTGGTCGGAAAGCGGGTTCGTTCCGTACTGGAAGATCGGCGCGGTGTCGTGGCGGGAGGGACCGGAAACGGCGCTCGTGATTGTGTGGAGGCTGCGCAACCTGGCCAGGCGGCTGATTGTCCCCGGCGTCCATTACGCTGCTGCCCGCAGGCTATTGCGTGACAAGATTGCGGCGCACGACATCCAGCTGATGCATACAGGGCTGGAACTGGGAGCTCACGACGAGCGCGATGACGTTTAAGGGCAAGGGGTACTGTTCCGGTCGGCATGTGCCGATAGGAAATCCGGAGAAGGAATGTAAATTATGTCAGCACGAGCCACCTGGAAAGGGTACCTGCGCGTCAGTCTCGTGAACATCCCCGTCAAGGTGTTCCCGGCGACCGAGTCGAGCGCCACCATCTCGTTCAACCAGCTCCACAACGTCTGCCAGACCCGCATCCAGCAGAAGCGATGGTGCCCCACCTGCCAAAAGGAGGTGGCCCACGATGACCTCGTGAAGGGCTACGAGTTTGAGAAAAGCCGCTACGTGGTCGTGTCCGAAGAGGACATCGAAAAGGTCCGGCCCACCTCGACGCGTATCATCGACCTGGTGCAGTTCGACGACGCGACGGCGCTCGATCCGATGTACGTGGACCGCACGTATTACCTCGCGCCCGATGGACAGGTGGCCGCCGACGCGTTCGCGGTGATGGGCGAGGGGATGAAGGGGAAAATCGGCGTCGGCAAGCTGGCGCTCTACGGCCGCGAATATCTTGTCGCGGTGAAACCGCACAAGAAGGGGCTGGTGATGTACACGCTGCACCACGCCGCCGAGATTCGCGACATGGGCGCGATCGAGGAGCTGAACACCATTCCCGCCAAGGTCAAACCCGAATCGGTGCAGCTGGCCAAACAGGTGATCGGCACATTCGCGAAAAAGCTCGATCTCTCAGACTATCGCGACGAGTACCGGGAAGGGCTGCAGAAGATCATCGACGCGAAGGTGGCCGGCGAAGAGGTCGCGGCGCCCTTGGTGGAGATGCCGCCGAAGGTCGTGAACCTGATGGAGGCGCTGCGCAAGAGCCTCGATTCGGTCAGCGGCCAGAAGAAGCAAGCCGCCAAGGCTGAGCTGCCGAAAAAGGTGACGCGCGCCGAGCCCAAGAACGAGTCCAAGACGGAACCCAAGAAAAAGCGCATCTCATAGGACCCGATGCGGTTCATCGTCTTCGGCGCGGGCGGAGTCGGCGGGGTCGTCGGCGGACGCCTGGCCCAACACGGCCACGATGTTGCGCTCATCGCGCGCGGGACGCACTTCGAAGCCATCCGCGATCGCGGGCTTCGCATCGAGTCGCCCGACGAAGTCGTCACGCTCCGCCTGCCCGTCTTCGATCGCCCCGATCGAATCGCGTACGCGCAAGGTGACGTCGTGCTCCTCGGCATGAAGAGCCAGGACACGCTGGCCGCGCTCGACGAGCTTGCCGCTGTCGCGCCGCCCACCATCCCGATCGTCTGCATGCAGAACGGCGTGGCGAACGAGCGGATGGCCCTTCGCCGGTTCGCGAACGTCTATGGCGTGTTCGTCTATTGCGCGACCGCCCACCTGACGCCCGGCGTCGTGCAGGCGTGGTACGCGCCGGCGACCGGCATTCTCGATATCGGCCGGTATCCGGGCGCCCGGGCAAATGAAGCAGATGAAGACCAGGTCTCCGGATCGGTGGCGGCCGCATTCCGGCGCTCGACGTTTCTTGCGGAGCCGAGGTCCGACATTATGCGCTGGAAATATCGAAAGCTGCTGATGAATCTCGGCAACGCGGTCGAGGCGCTCAGCGGACGGCTGGAGCGGGGAAATGCGATCGTCAGGGAGGCGAGGCGCGAGGGCGTGGAATGCCTCACCGCAGCGGGGATTCCGTTCGTGCCCGAGGAACCCGAAGCCGAGGGCGGGCCAAGTCCGTCCAGCCGTGAAAGGACGCTGGAGCTTCGCCCGATCGACGGTCAGTATCGTGGCGGCGGCTCCACCTGGCAGAGCCTGGAGCGTCGCACCCACCGTCTCGAGACGGACTACCTCAATGGCGAAATTGTCCTGCTTGGCCGCCTGCACGGGATCCCGACACCCGTCAACAGAATGCTGCAGCAGCTCTCGAAGAGCGCTGCGATCGAGGGGCGGGCGCCAGGCGCGCTGACCCTCGAGGAACTGAAGACGAGATCGGGAGTCGTTTGAAGGGCACCCGATCTCGTTTTTAGCCGTGCGCGAACAGCCACCCGAGCAACCCGTGCTGTCCGTCCGCGACCGGATCGTGCAGCCAGCCAGGCGGCGTCAGCCAGACGAACGCGAGAATCGCGACCACCCAGACATCGTAGGGGATCGTCGTCCGCTCGTCGCGCCAGAAGAACGCCCGCCAGAACAGACCTTTCAGCCCCGTGCCCGACGGCATCGGTTTCTTGTTCAGCGCCAGATACGTGTAATGGATCCGGTTGGCCACGGTGACGATCGACAGCGTGAGGATGACCCACAGCACCGCCGCCATTCGATTGGTGAAGGCGCCAATCATGAACAGCACGATTCGCTCGGGCCGCTCCATGAAGCCGACCTTGCATTTCTCCACCAGGCACTCGGCGCGCGCCCGCGCGTAGCTCGTCATCGTCGCGAAGATTAGCGTGAGCGTCGTGATCAGGACGTAGTCCTCGCGGCCCAGCTTCGCATACAGCCAGATCAAGCCGGTGAAGAGCGCAAGGTCCGAGAATCGATCGAGCGTGGAATCCCAGAACGCACCGAACTCGGACTGCTGGCCGGTGATGAAGGCCACCTTGCCGTCGATGAAGTCGAAAATGTTGGCCAGGATCATGATGACGCCGGCCAGGATGAAGCGCTCGCGCGCCAGCGCCCAGCCCGCGACGCAGTTGATCAGGACCCCGATGAGCGTGAGCGTGTTCGGGGAGATCCCGAGCGCCACGCTGGTGTTGATGATGGCCCGTAGCGGGAACATGCAGATTTTCCCGATCGTGCCAGTAAATGTCATCGATACTATGGGTTATAATGAAAGGTTCGACGAGTGAACAGAGAGGGCGCCATAGTAGCTTATGCCCGTCCAGAATCTCAAGACCCAGATCGCGCATCTGCCGGAGCAGCCGGGGGTCTATCTCTACGCCAATCAGGCGGGCGAGACCATCTATATCGGCAAGGCGCGCTCGCTGCGCGACCGGGTGCGCAGCTACCTCGGCGCGCGTGGCGTCCACCCGAAAACCGACGCGCTCCTCGACGAAGCCGATCACCTCGAAGTCATCGTGACCGATTCGGTCGTCGAGGCGCTGGCGCTCGAGAACCATCTCATCAAGGAGCGCGGGCCGAAATACAACGTCCTGCTTCGCGACGACAAGAACTATCCCTACCTGCAGTTGACGACCAACGAGGAGTTCCCGCGCGTGCTGGTCGCTCGCCATGTCGAACGCGACGGAAGCTTCTATGCGGGGCCGTTCATGCCGGCCTCGCTGGCGCGGCGGACGATGGGGCTGACGCATCGCCTGTTCGGCATTCGATCGTGCAACGAAGTGATCACGGGGATGCGCGAGCGGCCCTGCCTGGAGTACGACATCAAGCGCTGCATCGCGCCGTGCGTCGCCGCGCTGTGCAGTAAAGAGCGCTACGGCGAGGCGGTCGAGCGGACGCAGTTGTTTTTCGAGGGCAAGAACGAAGAGCTGGTCGGCAGGCTGACCGATTCGATGAAAGAGGCGGCGGCGGCCGAGCGATTCGAAGAAGCGGCCCACCTGCGCGACGCCGCACGCACGGTTCAGACGCTGAAAGATCGACAGCAGAAAATCTCGACGGCGCGGCTGGGCGATCGCGATGCCTTCGGGCTGCATCTGGGCCCCGCGGGAGCCGTCGTCCATGTATTTCTGATGCGCGAGGGCCGCGTCCTCGAGCGTGTGGAGCTGGCGGCGAGCGAAGGCCTGTCGGGCTCTGCCGCCGAGATCCTGCAAGCCTCGGTGGAGCAGTTCTACGAGGATCGGCCGGCGCCCGCCGAGGTGCACTTGCCCAGCCCGCCGGAAGACTGCGAGATCCTCGAGGCCTGGCTCTCATCGCGCGCGGGCCGGCGTGTGCAGGTGCTGGTGCCCAAGCGCGGCGAAAAGCGCGGGCTGGTCGAGCTGGCGAACCGCAACGCCAAGGTCGCCTACCAGGCGCGCCTCATCGATACGGGTCTCTCGCAATACGACGCGCTCGAGACGCTGCGCGCCACCCTCGCCCTGCCGGCCATTCCGCGCCGGATCGAGTGCTTCGACATTTCCACGATCCAGGGGAGCGAAACGGTGGCGTCGATGGTCGTCTGCGAAGACGGACGGATGCGCAAGGGCGACTACCGCAAATACCGCATCTCGCCCGCCAATCATGCGGGCTCGGACGATTTTGCGGCGATGAGCGAAGTGGTGCAGCGCCGGTATCGCAAGCTCCTCGAGCAAGGCGGCCCGTTTCCCGATGTGATTCTCATCGACGGCGGCAAGGGGCAGCTGACAGCCGCCTACGGCGCGCTGCGCGAGCTCGGCCTCGCGAATCTCGTGGCGATCGGCATCGCCAAGAAAGAGGAGCTGATTCACACGCGCGACCGCGACGAGCCGATTGTATTCACGAAAGACGATCCGGCGCTCCGGCTGCTGCAGATGATTCGGGATGAAGCCCACAGGTTTGCGGTGAGCTTTCATCGCAAGGCCCGCAGCATGCGGGACCTGCGTTCGGAGCTCGACAGCGTGGCGGGCATCGGTCCACGGCGGCGCCGCGCGCTGCTGGTCGCCTTTGGCAGCCTGGCTGGCGTGCGCCGCGCATCGCGGGAAGAGCTGCTTGCCGTGGTCGGCGCCAGGACGGCGGACGCCGTGCTGCGGTACTTTGGCGAGAAGGGGAATGCCTGAGGGCTCCGCCGCCTCGGCAAACCGTCGGGTATACTAGGGCCGCTTGCCCGCGATCGATATTCCTTACGTTCTGATCTCGTTCCTCGTTCTGATTTTTTCTCTTACCGTTCACGAGTCGGCGCACGCGTGGACGGCCAGCCATTTTGGCGACGACACGGCGCGGCGGCTGGGCCGTGTTTCCCTGAATCCCCTCGTTCACATCGATCTCGTCGGTACCGTCATCTTTCCGCTCCTGGCCATCGTCGGCGGACTGCCGGTGATTGGATGGGCGAAGCCGACACCGGTGAACGTCAGAAATCTCAGGCATCCGCGGCGGGATAACGCTCTGGTGACGGCAGCGGGCCCGGTCAGCAACCTGGTGATTGCGTTGTGCGCCGCCGTGATTTTTCACTTTATTCCTGCCGGCGATCCCGCCTCCGGGATGGACGTGGCCAGGCCGGTCACGATGATTCTTGCCGGGTTGATTGACATCAATCTGCTGCTGGCGCTCTTCAACCTGATTCCGGTGCTTCCGCTCGATGGCGGAAACATCGTGCTGACGGTGTTGCCTCCCAGACTGGCCTTCAGATACGCGGCGTCGCGGTCGTACGGCATGCTGATTCTCTACGCGCTGATGTTGACGGGAGCGCTTGGCTATCTGCTCTCGCCGCCGTACTATTTCCTGCGCGGATTGCTCCGATGACGTCGACGGCGGTTCAGAAAAAGCGCGTCGTCTCGGGGATGCGCCCGACCGGCAAACTCCATCTGGGGCATCTGGTGGGAGCGCTGCAGAACTGGGTCGCGCTGCAGGAGCAGTACGACAGCTTCTATTTCGTCGCCGACTGGCACGCGCTGACGAGCGATTTTGCCGACACGAGCGGGCTCACGGCGTACGCCGTCGACAACGTGATCGACTGGATCGCCGCCGGCCTGGATCCCGAGCGGAGCACCTTCTTCGTGCAGTCGATGGTGCCCGAGCACGCGGAGTTGTATCTGCTGCTGTCGATGGTGGTGCCGGTGCCGTGGCTGGAGCGGGTGCCGACGTACAAGGAGCAGCAGGAAGCGCTGAGCGACAAGGATCTGTCGTCGATTGGCTTTCTCGGCTACCCGCTTCTGCAAACGGCCGACGTGGCGATGTACGGCGCCAACCTCGTGCCGGTGGGCGAGGATCAAGTGGCGCACCTGGAGCTGGCGCGTGAAGCGGTGCGGCGTTTCAACCGCTTCTACGGCGATGTCCTGGTGGAGCCTCAGGCGCTGCTCACGAAAGTGGCGCGGCTGCCCGGCCTCGACGGCGGCAGGAAAATGAGCAAGAGCCTGGGGAACACGATCCTGCTGTCCGAGGACGCCGAGGCGGTGAAGAAAAAAGTGCGATCGATGTACACCGATCCCAAGCGCATCAGACCGGATATCCCTGGAAACGTCGAAGGCAATCCGGTGTTCCTGTATCACGACGTCTTCAACTCGAACACGGCCGAGGTGGACGATCTCAAGGCCCGCTATCGCGCGGGGAAAGTCGGCGACGTCGAAGTGAAGGACAAGCTCGCCAGGGCGCTCAATGCCGTGCTGGAGCCGATGCGGGAGCGCCGGGCTGAATTGGCTTCACGTCCGGGGCGGATTCATGAGATTCTCGTCGACGGTTCGGCCCGCGCCAGAAAGGTCGCCGTCGAGACGATGGGGCGGGTGCGAGAGGCGATGAAGATCGCTTACAGGGGCTAAAGGCTCAGGGCTAAAGGCTCAAGGACTGGGAATGTCAAACGAGATGCCGCCGTCTGCCGCCGATTTCGAGTCGTCGCCCGACGCCTACTCGGTGAAGCTCGACAGCTTCGAGGGCCCTCTGGATCTGCTGATTCACCTCATCAAGAAGAACGAGGTGAACATCTACGACATCCCGATCGCCTTCATTGCCAACCAGTATCTCGAGTACGTCGGGATGATGGAAGAGCTGAACCTCGACACGGTCGGCGAGTTTCTCGTGATGGCCGCGACGCTGATTCACATCAAGTCAAAGATGCTGCTGCCTCGGGCCGATCCGGCCGCGGATGAAAACGGGGAGCCGATAGAAGATCCCCGGGAAGCGCTGGTTCGACGGCTGCTCGAGCATCAGAAGTTCAAGGCGGCCGCCGAGCTGCTGCACGAGCGGGCTGTGCTTCGCGGCGCCCAGTGGATCCGGGCCGATGCGAGCATCGCCGAAATCGCCGGCAACGAATACGCCTACGAGCCGGAACTCGAGGTGGACCTGTTCAGTCTGCTCGCGGCGTTCCGCGGCGTGCTCGAGCGCGCCAGGCAGCGTCCGCCGATGCTGCTGCCGCTGGCGCAGATTTCGGTGGAAATGCGCATGGAGCAATTGCTCGAGCGATTGTCGGAAACGGAGGCCTGCGGCTTCGAAGATCTGTTCGCCGGCGATCATTCGCGCGGGGGGATGATCGTGACGTTTCTGGCGCTGCTCGAAATGATCCGTCTCAAATTGATCCGCGTGTTCCAGACGGCGCAATTCGGCCCGATCCGGGTGTATAAGAGAGCGCGGCCGGCGGATGCGCCCCGCCCGATCGGCGATCCCGGCGCCCCCGAGAAATGAAAGCTAAGTGAAAGCTCAAAAATATGTCTGACGATTTGAAACCAGTCATCGAGGCGCTGATCTTCGCCTCGCCCGATCCGCTGACGCCGAAAATGCTCTTCAAGCTGCTCGAAAACGAGCCGCGCGAGGACGTGGAGGCGGCGCTGCAAGCGTTGAAGCGTGATTACGAGCGGCCCGGCGGCCTTCAGCTCGTCGAGGTGGCCGGCGGATACCAGATCGTGACCAGGCCGGAGCTGCATGAATGGGTGCGCCGGCTGTTCCACGAGCGCACCACCCAGCGGCTCTCGGTGCAGGCGCTCGAGACGCTGGCGGTGATTGCCTACAAGCAGCCGATTACGGGCCCGGAAATCACCGAGATCCGCGGCGTCAACACCGCCGGCGTGCTCAGCACGCTGCTCGAGCGTCAGCTCGTCAAGATCGTCGGCCGCAAACAGGTCGTCGGACGCCCATTCATGTACGCGACGACGCGTGAATTTCTGATCCGGTTCGGCCTGCGTGATCTCACCGATCTGCCGAAGATTGAAGAAATGGCTGAAGCCCTCGGCTTCGACGTCCCGGCGGGGCTGACTCGGCCATCATCGATGGATCCGGGGCTCCCCAGGCAGTCGCAGCTGGATCTCGACGGAAGCGGCCTCGCGCCCGAGGAGATCGAGCCATTGTTAGTCGACGTGCCTCCCGGGGAGAAAATCCACTAGTTCCAGGCGTCGCAATATGGGATTTTACACGCGTAGTTGCGTCACCCTCATTTGCGCGTGGCTGCTGTCGAGTTCGGCCGCGCGTGCGCAAACGCCGCCCAGTCCCTTACCCTTAACCAGCGCCAGCAAAGCTGACGAAGCATTGCTCGGGCTTCTTACCGATAATCCCCTCACGGCTTCGGGAAACCTCGTCGACTACTACGAGAGGTTGCTGTCGGTGGTCATTCGTCAGGGATCCTCGTTTCCGATCGGAGCTTCGTCGGGGGGCTTTACGTACTCGTTCGACCCTCAACTCGGGTTGCCTGTACGCCGGACCCAGAGTTTCGGACCAATGTTTGCGGACCGCCCTTTGACGATCGGCCGCCACAAGTTCAGCGCAAGTCTGTCGGCGCAGCAGACTGCCTGGCGCGCGTTGGGCGGCGTCGATCTCAAGCAAGGCCTCACCCTGACATACTGGAATCTCGCGCAGAACACCCAGTCCGGCCACCCTGAGGCCGCGTTTACCCGAACGCAGATGACCTTTCGCACCACGCGTGAAGTGTTCAACGCCACTTACGGTTTCTCCGATCGCATTGACCTCGGACTCCTGGTCACCTATGGGCAGGCAGTGGTCACGGGCAATACGAAGTATGTATTGACGGATCTCACCACCGGCGCAACGATTGACGAATTTCACAAGGATTATGCGGGCACCGTATCGGGGCTCGGCGATGCGGCGGCTCGAATGAAATACGAATTTCTGCGCCGCTCATCGATCGATCTGGCGCTTGGTCTCGACTGGAAGGGGCGGCCACCGACGGCGCCAACTCGACCCCATATTCTCGGAACCAACGTCACGCAGGCGCGCGCGGCGTTGATCGGTTCCCTTCCGCACGGCAACATCGCCCCGCATTTCAACGTCGGCTACACGCTGGTTCGGTGGTTCCATTACGGTCAGCTGCTTCGTGGAGTGCAGGGCTCACCGCTACCCGAATCCGATGAAGTTGACTACACGGTTGGCGCCGATGCCGCGGTCACCAACGCACTCACCGTATCGGGCGACGTGATAGGACGAACGCTGCTGCAGAGCTACAACTTCAAGCAGTCCATCGGACCATCCGTTTCCGAAATGGCGATCACTGGCGGCAAAGTGAATGTCCTGCTGGGTGCGGCCGCCGCAAAGCTGCTCGTCCGCCGCGACTGGCTGCTGAATCTCTCGGTGGCCTTTCCACTGAATAATGGCGGTCTCAAGCCAAGCGTGACGCCCGTGATCGGCTTGGAGCGCGCGTTCTGATTCCGCTATTCCGCTACACTGCCTCGGCCTCGTCCGGGGTCTGAGGAGGGCAGCGGCTCGAACGTGTAACCGCAGAGAATTATTCTCTGTGCGCTCTTTTGTGGCCGGTGGATCTCGTCTGGTTGCGGGCGGGTCTGCTCTGGGGACCCCGCGAAGAATGTGAAGCCTGCCGTGAAGTGTGTTTGCCCGCCGCTTTCAGCCGGGCGACTTCGCCGGGGGTGAGCTCGCGGTACCCGCCCAGCTTCAGCTTGGGGTCTGTCAGCGATCCGATACGGACGCGGCGCAGCGCGCGCACCGGATGCCCGATGGCGTCGCACATGTTGCGCACCTGGCGCGTCCGGCCCTCGTGGATGGTGATCCTCAGCACCGCTGTCTTGCCTTGCTGGCGTCTTCCGTCGCCGAGGAGCTCGACCTCGGCCGGTTCCGTGCGGCGCCCGTCGATCGCGACACCGCGCGCGAGCCGATCGATATCGTGCGCATCGGGCACGCCGAGCACCTGCGCCTCATAGACGCGCTCGACCTCGTGCCGCGGATGGGTCAGCATGGCGGCCAGATCGCCGTCATTGGTGAGAATCAGCAGCCCCTCGGAATCGTAATCGAGCCGCCCCACGGGGTAGATGTACTCGTGGACGCCCCTCAACAGATCCAGCACCGTCGGCCGTTTCTCGGGATCGGATCGCGTCGTGACGTATCCGGGGGGCTTGTTGAGGAGAAAATAGCGGAGCTTCTGCGCGCCCTTGATCCGGCGATCGTCGACCCGCACTTCGTCGACGTCCGGGTCGGCCTTGCTGCCGAGCTCGCGGACGGTTTCGCCGTTCACCGACACCCGGCCTTCGACGATCAGTTTTTCAGCGGCTCTCCGGGAAGCGATTCCCGCAGTGGAGATGATTTTCTGCAGCCGAATCTGCATCTCCCTTCAGTCCTTCACTCCTTCATTCCTTCTTACTTAGATAGGGTCCGACGAGCCTGTTCCAGATCTTGTACCCGGCCGGTGTCATGTGCTCGCCATCGGCGACGAACAGTTCCGGCTTCGGCTTGCCGTCGGCGCCCAGCATGTCGGGATGCACGTCGACGTAGACGCAATTGGCGTGGCCCTCACAGTAGGACCGAATCATGACGTTCGCCTGCCGCATCTCGTCGATGAATTGCCACCGCACCGGCGTTGGTTTCAGCCCGATGGCCACGATTCGCGCGCCCGGCAGCGCGCCATGAACGGTGTTGTAGAACTGCCGGAACCCCGCGCCGACCGTTTCTGCCGTCACGCCGCGCGCGATGTCGTTTTCGCCAGGGTAGAGGACAACGACCCTCGGCGCATACGGCACAACGATCCGGTTGGCGTACCTGGCCGCGTCGGCCATTTCCGAACCGCCGAAGCCCCGATTGACGGCAATCCCTTTGAGATCGGGAAACGACTCGTCGAGGTTCCATCGCACGATGCTCGACGCGCCGACGAACACGATGCCTCCCCTGGCGGGAGGATGCAGCTGATCGGCCTCCTCGAACTTCTGGATCGCCGGCTCCCATCGATTGGGATCCGGTACCGCGCGCGGCGGCTGCTGCTGCGCGCGCAGCGCAAGAGAAGCGGTCACAACGATGACGGCGGCAAGTATTCGGTTCTGTTTCATGACCACGTTTTACCACGAACCCGTCCGCGCGCCCCAGTTCCGACCACGTTCGCGCTCCAGGCTACTCCTCCGCGCGCCCCAGTTCCGACCCCCCGACCCAGCGCTAGCGTTCGCCCAGCGCCGCCTTCCAGAACGCGATCATCTGCCAGGTCTCGCCGAGCGTGGGGCGGCCCGACACGTCGACGTGCGTCAGGAAGCCGCTCGCGAGCCACCGCACTCGCGTATAGGTCTTCAGGTGCGCGGCAAGCAGCTCGCTCTCGACCGCCGGAATCACGTTGTCGTCGGTCCCGTGCAGCAGATAAACCGGCGCAGAGGGCGGCGCAGAGCGCTCGGGCGACAGAGCCGGATCCTGGCCGAGTCGATCGAGATACGGCAGCAGCTTCGCGCCGAGCGCGACCACGTCGCGGTCGTTCACGTACTTGATCAGGGTGGCGGACGGTTCCGGCAATTGTTGCTGGAGGCCCTTGCCAAGCTGGAACATTTCGAGCGAGCGCTCCTGATCCTCCCGCGCCAGCGCCGACGCCTGCAGAAACGTCTCGAGCCCGCGGCGGAGCAGGTCGACCTGATCGGCCGGGACGAGGAGGTCGGCGGCCTGGTGGAGCAGAACCGCCAGGGCGTAGTCGTGGGGCCGCCGCTGCGCTCCCGGAACGCCCCCGCGAGGCGACGGCTCCACACCGGTACAGAGGTACTGCAACACACGCGGCAGATTTCCGTGGCCACCGAACGACAATACGTACGCCACGCGATCGCGCAACAGTTCGCGTCCGGCCGCGACCACGGAAAGGCCGCCGGAAAAACTGACGCCGATCATCCCGACGCGCCTTCCGCTCGAGAGATCGTGCCTCGTCGTCAACCAGAGCGCGGTGTGTTCGATCGTGTCGGTCACGCGCGCGGTGAGCCGATAGCGTCTCAGGTCGGGAATATCCGGTGTCACGACCGTCACGCCGGTTGCCGAAAGGTCGCGCGCGAGGTCGACGAGGCGCGGCTCGTCGATGCCCTCCGGATGGACACCGCTCACGAGCAGCGTTGCGTGCGTGGCGCCGCCCGAAGGACGGAAGATCCGGACGCGGAGGCGGCCTTCAGGCGTGGAGATCTCTTCGAGGGTGTCGGCGACCGGCCGCGCGTCCCATCGCGCCGCGCGTCCCAGCCAGCCGGAAGTGCCCGCAGCGCGGAGAATCATCGCGGTGGCGCGTCCATACGGCGCCAGGGCGATGACCATTGCTGCCGCCAGCACGGCGACGAGCAGGCCGCTTGGCACCCTGAGCTTCATCGACAGCGATGTTACATTACGAGGCGAATGCGGCCTTTGGTTATCGCCATCGACGGTCCATCCGGCGCCGGAAAGGGAACGGTGGCGCGCGCACTTGCGGAGCGGCTGGGCTACCGGCACCTCGACACGGGGGCGATGTATCGAGCCGTGGCGTGGAAGGCATTGAGAAGCGGCCTGCCGCTGGAAGATGAAGATGGGGTTGCGTCGCTGGCCGAGCGCGCCCGGCTCGATGTGGGGCCCGATGGCGTGCGCATCGACGATGAAGATGTGACGGCCGCCATCCGGACGCCGGAAATCGACCGCGCCGCGGCCGCCGCCGCAAAACTTCCGCGGGTGCGCGCCGTCCTTGTGAACCGCCAGCGCAGCGCGGGCGCGCAAGGCGGCATCGTGATGGAAGGGCGCGACATCGGCACGGTCGTCTTTCCCGATGCCGACGTCAAGATCTATCTGGATGCCTCGTCTGAAGAACGTGCGCGGCGCCGCGCGGCCGACCCGGCGCACGGTATTGGCAAGCAGGCCGGATTGCTGGGCGTGGAAACCGAGCTACGCGCCCGGGATCTCCTGGACTCGACGCGCAACGCTTCGCCGCTGATGCCGGCCCCGGACGCCGTTCTGCTGGATACCACAGGGCTGTCGGTCGATGAGGTGGTGGATCGCGTGATGAGGATTGTCGACGAGAAACGTCATTTGTAGCCGCGCAGCGAGTCGCGCGCACCATACTTACTTCTTCACGCCGGCGGTCCAGTTCAGCACCACCGTCAGCGGCGGGATGTCAGGGGTCGCGGCGTCCGCGTTCACGTTCATCAGAAATCGCCCGTCTCGCGTGACCGCATACAGCGCTCTGGACTGCCAGCCCGTCAGACTGATACCCGATCCGTTGGCCAGATGGGTCGGAAACAGCACCAACGGTTTACCCGCGTCGATGGCGCGTCCCTCTGACGTCGCGCGGATCGGTACCGCCATCAGATGGGCATCGGCGGCAACGTAGAAGATTTCGTTCCCATCCCCGCGCCACCGCGGCTGGCTGCCGCCACCGGTCGAAACCTGCCATTTGCCCCCAGCGTCCGAGAAGGGGCGCACGTAGATTTCGTCGCGGCCCGACTCGTTCGACGTGTACGCGATCCAGCGGCCGTCGGGCGAGAACTGACCCTGCGTTTCATCGAAGCTGGTTTGCACGATGGGAAACGGCTTACGCGCATTGGTCGATCCATGCGATGGCCCCATGGGCAAAACCCACAGGTCGGATTGAGTCTTCGCATCGAGCATCGAGAACAACAGGAACCGTCCATCGCGCGACCAGTCCAGCGGAGTCTTGTTCTGCTGGTTGACGAGGAGCGGTTGCTCATCCGTCGCACCATTGGCCGGCTTGATGAACAGATCGGATGGCCCTTTCCGGGTCGAACGAAACACCACATCGGTTCCATCCGGTGACCAGACCGGCGAGACGTCCAGCGCCGGATCGACCGTGAATCTGGTCGCGATGGCCCGGCCGATGTCGGTCAACCAGATGTCCGTGTTGTTCTGGATGCTCCGGCCGTGCGCCACGCGCTTCTCATCGGGCGCGAGGGCCGGGCTCGTCGGATTCCCTTCGTCCAGCGGGCCGACCGTTCCGAGGGACTTTCCGGTGCGATCGACCCAGACCAGCTGCCGAGGGATGACTGCAGCCAATCGATGTGCCAGGATGCCCGCCGCCGACACGCTGAAGGCGCTCCGACCGGTGCCATCATCTTGACCGATGCCCTGCGCGACCGGGAAGGGATCGCCCGAGACGGTCAACCGCGCTGCATCGAAATGCTGCGCGACCAGTACTCCTTGCGAAGCCCGCAAGAGGTACCCGGGTGGCGCGTACATCGCGTTCTGCTCCACGCCCAAGATGCGCATCGGCTCGCCACCATCGAGCGAGGCAACATAGACGCCGTGGGTTTGCGGTTGTCCGCCCGCGACGAGAAACAGCACATGGCGGCCATCCGGCAGAAACTGCGGCCACTGGTGGCCACCTTGGCCTGCCAGACGCGTCACTTCAACGGGCGTTCCGCCGGTAGCCGGCACACGCATCAGGCCGCTATTGGCCGTGGAGAAAACGATGACGCCTTGATCGCTCCATGTCGCGCCGCGAGGAGTAGCACCCATTGCATCAGTGAGTATCTGAGGCGCACCGCCGGACAGATCGATCCGTTGAAGCTTACTGGCAGCAAAAAAGCCGACCGTGCGGCTATCAGGCGCCCAAAACGGATTGCTGGCGCCCTCGGTGCCCGCGAGAATCTGTACACCGCCCTGATCGAGGGAACGCACCGCGAGTTGTTGTGGACCGGTCCCACCTGTGATGAAGGCCACCCGCCGTCCGTCGGGAGACAAGGCAAATTGGAAGGGCCAGATAGTGCCGGGCGTGCTGATTTCGAGGCGCGACACCATGGGCTCGACGGCCGTTCGGCGCACGTAGACGATCATCGCCGTTGCGACCACGGCGGCCGCGAGTAACGCGCCACCAAGAGCCGCACGCCAATCCATGCCCGTCCGCCGGGCCGAGGGGCCGACTGGCGAATCACCGGGTGTTGCCAACGCCTCGTCGATCTCCAGGACGGCAACGCCGATGTCGGGCAGGCGGCGCTTTCGGTCTTTCTCCAGGCTTCGCCGGAGCAACCGTCTGATCGCCGGTGGCGTCATCCCGGGCAAAGCGTTGAAGTCAGGCTCGCGCTCCAAGACCCGCGCGAGCACGTCCGAGACGTCGTTGCCGGTGAACGCACGCGAACCGGTCAGCATCTCGTACAACACGCAGCCGTACGCCCACACGTCGCTGCGCTTGTCGGCTACGCGCCCCTTCGCTTGCTCAGGACTCATGTACGCCGCCGTGCCGAGGATCATGCCGATGCCGGTCATCATCGCGGGCGAGGTGATCGTCGGCGAGTTCGTCACATCGAGCGAGGGACCGCTGGCAGGCTCGGTCGCCTTCGCGAGTCCAAAGTCGAGCACTTTGACGTTCCCGTCTGTGGCGAGCGCGATGTTTGCGGGCTTCAGATCCCGGTGAATGATCCCCTTTTCATGGGCGACTTCGAGACCCTCCGCAATCTGCCTCGCGATGCCGAGCGCCTCATCGACAGGAATCGGTCCTCGCGCGATGCGTCGATCCAGACTCTCGCCATCCACGAGTTCCAGCACGAGAAACTGCTGACCGTTCGCTTCGTCGAGGCCGTAGATCGCACCGATGTGCGGATGGTTCACGGCGGCGAGGACTTGCGCTTCCCGGCGGAATCTAGCGATGCGTTCCGGATCGTGGGTGAACTCGCTTGGCAGGATCTTCAGCGCAACGTCGCGTTTGAGCTTCGTATCGCGGGCACGATACACCTCTCCCATGCCCCCACTGCCAAGGGGTAGCAGAATTTCGTACGGCCCGAGGCGAGTGCCAACGGGCAAGGGCATGAGGTCGATGATTCTAGCGGTGGAGCCCAGGGCCGGCAAAGGAGAAACGGGTCACGACTCAACCCGTCATCCAGACGTACACGGTCTTACTGTTTCTTTGTCCGGTCCCGGTAGTCCTCAGCGGACGCTGGATCGTACTCCCACCGATGCCGGTCGCGTTCGATGATCTTGTCGGATCCCTTCAACTCCTCCCCATCGTCGTATTCCACACCGAGCGCGCGGCCGATTTCTTCAACCACGTCCTGATCGGGCGTCGGATTGTCGCCGCCTGGCGCTTCGTCGCCGTCCGCGTAGGCCTCGCCCCAGTCGGCGTCGACATCGCCGGCCGTCAGATCCGGTCCCGATTCGGTGTGCTCGCGGCGCATATGGGCGACCGACGCGCGGCCGGACGAGGCGGCCGTTCCCTTGCGATCGAAATCCAGCGTTGACGGCGGCATTGGCACCATGTCTTGTTCGGTCAACTTCCGCCGCTCGCGCTCGAGCGCCACAGGTTTGGGCCGCGCCGCGCGCACGCTCGCGCGGATGCTCGTCCGCGCCGCTCGCCGGGCCGGCCGCGCGGCTTTTGTGCTTCGGCGGGCGCGTTGAGCGCCTCGATTCGGCGCCGCGTTCACAGTTTTACGGGTTTTTTTCGCCGGGCCTGCGCGCCGTGTCGCCGACTTGCGGCCGGACGCCTTTTTCTCGCCCTTTTTCCGGAATGTCCGGGCGTTCCGTTTCGCCATCGCGGGGGTCCTTTCCTTGACAGTCTGCCTATAAAGTCTCTACACTCTAATGCTTATCGCTAGTATCAGCGGCCGCAGCCTTGTGCCAGCCGACGCTGAAACCCGGGGCGCCGGTACCCATCAACATCCGGCAATCGATCGATCAGGAGGACCTATACGGCATGGTGAACGTGGACGACGAGCGCACCCAGAAACCAGCAAGCCCGGAAGGCGCGGCGCCGGCGCCGCGCGCAGGCACGAGGTCGGGCCAGCCGCGAGCGGGTGTGCTGACCCCTTTCAAAGACGAGAACGTGGACCCGCAAGAATTCTCCAAGATGCTCGACATCTACGATAACAGCTTCCGCAACATTGCGGAAGGCGAGGTGATGAAGGGGACCGTCCTCAAGGTCACCCCGTCAGAGGTCATCGTCGACATCGGGTACAAGTCGGAGGGGATCATCGGCGTCGACGAATTTCTCGACGAGCGTGGCGAAGTCACGGTGCAGCCGGGCGACACGGTCGACGTGTTGCTGGAACGCACCGAAGACCGCGACGGCTACGTCGTGCTCTCGCGCGAAAAAGCCGAGAAGATGAAGATCTGGGACGAGGTCGAGAAGGCCTATGCCGAACGCAAGGTCGTGATCGGCCGCGTCATCGAGCGGATCAAGGGCGGGCTGGCGGTCGACATCGGCGTGCGGGCGTTCCTGCCCGGATCGCAGATCGACGTGCGCCCGGTCCGCAATCTCGACGCGCTGCGCGGCCAGGAGCTGCGGATGCGCGTCATCAAGGTGAACAAGAAGCGCGGCAACATCGTGCTCTCGCGCAAGGTTCTCCTCGAGGAAGAAAACGCCGAAAAGAAGAAGCACACGCTGCACCACCTCGCCGAGGGCAAGGTGCTCAAGGGCACGGTGAAGAACATCACCGATTACGGCGCGTTCATCGATCTGGGCGGCATCGACGGCCTGCTGCACATCACCGACATGTCGTGGGGGCGCGTGGGCCACCCGTCGGAGCTCTTCAAGGTGAACGACGAGATCGACGTGATCGTGCTCAAGTACGACCCGGCGACCGAGCGCGTGTCGCTTGGCCACAAGCAGCTCGTCAACGATCCGTGGTCGAACGTGTCGGACCGCTACCCGGTGGGCGCAAGAGTGTCGGGCAAAGTCGTGAGCCTGACCGATTACGGCGCGTTCATCGAGCTGGAACCCGGCGTCGAAGGTTTGATCCACGTGTCGGAGATGTCGTGGAGCAAGCGCGTGAAGCACCCGTCGAAGATCCTGAACGTGGGCGATCCCGTCGATGCGCAGGTGCTCGGCGTGGATGCCACGGCCCGCAGAATTTCGCTCGGTCTCAAGCAGGTGGAAACGAACCCGTGGCACGAGCTGGCAGACAAGTATCCGGTCGGCTCGAAGATTGTCGGCAAGGTGCGCAACCTCACCGAATTTGGCGCGTTCGTCGAGGTCGAAGACGACATCGACGGTCTCATTCACATCTCCGACATGTCGTGGAGCAAGCGCATCAAGCATCCGTCCGAAGTGCTGAAGAAGGGCGACCGCGTCGAGGCGATGGTGTTGAACATCGACGCAGAGAACCAGCGGCTCTCGCTCGGGCTCAAGCAGCTGGCCACGGACATCTGGGACGATTTCTTCTCGCGCCATCAGGTGGGCCAGACGATTGAGGGCAAAGTCGTGCGCGTGACCAACTTCGGTGCGTTCGTCGAGCTGGACGAGGGCATCGAGGGGCTGATTCACGTGTCGGAGCTCGACGACCAGAAGGGCGAGAAGATCGATCTGCAGGTCGGCGAGACCTATCCGATGAAGATCATCAAGCTCGTGCCGTCGGAGCGCAAGATCGGCCTCAGCATTCGCGCGCTGAAGTCGGACGAGTTCCGATCCGACTGGGAAGAGTACGCGGAGAAAGCGGGCACCGGCGAAGCGACGCTGGGCGATCACCTCAAAGCACGGAGTTAGTTTCACGGCACGGAGTTGCTATGGATGAACAGGGTGTCCCGGCGGCGCTCGGCGGCAGCATGACCAAGGCTGAGCTCGTGGAGGAAGTCTCCAGGGTTTCCGATCTCACCAAGAAGCACTCCGAGGTGATTGTCGACACCGTGTTCCGCAGCATCATCACCGCGCTGCACCGCGGCGAGAAGATCGAGCTTCGCGGGTTCGGCAGCTTCCGGCTTCGCCGCCGCGAGCCGCGCAAAGGCCGCAATCCGAAGACCGGCGACAAGGTGGACGTGCCGCCGAAAAAGGTGCCCTACTTCAAGCCCGGAAAAGAACTCAAGGAATTGATCAACCAGGAGCCAGGGATTCCCACGCAGTGAGTCTAGAAGAAGTAGAAAGTTGAAAGTTGAAAGTAGAAAGTGGAAGGTAGAAAGTAACTTTTAACTTTTAACTTTCAACTTCTTACTTTCTGGTTCAGTTTGTATGGATCGCCTCTGGTCTCCGTGGCGGCTCGCCTACGTGACCGGTTCTCACACCACCGCCGACTGCGTTTTTTGCGACGCCTTTGCGGACCCTGACGCCGAGCTCGTCCTGTTGCGCGGCCGTCACGCATTCGTCATTCTGAATCTCTATCCTTACAACAACGGCCACCTCATGGTAGCGCCCAATCGCCATATCAAGACGCTCGTTGACTTGTCAGGCGATGAACAGTCCGAGCTCATGTCGATGGCTCGATGGGCCGAGATGGCCCTGACGGAGGCCTACAGGCCGCAGGGCATCAACGTGGGAATCAATCTCGGCAAGGCGGCCGGCGCGGGCATCGAAGATCATCTTCACGTGCACCTGGTGCCACGCTGGGCGGGGGATACCAATTTCATGACGGCGATCGCGCAAACACGAGTGCTGCCCGAAGAGCTTGGCCAGACGGCGGCTCGGCTTCGGCCCATCTTTGAGCGGATCGCCGGAAAGGGTGCATAGAGTGCTGGGCGTGCGCAAGGTGCGGTGGGCGCTGGTGAGCGCCGCTTTCGTGCCGAGCCTCGCGGTCGTCTTCGCCGTTCAAAACACTCCGGCAAAACCGCGGAATGTCGTCATCTTCGTCGCCGACGGCCTTCGCGCCGGCTCGGTGAACCCCGGCGACACGCCGGCCCTGTGGCGCGTCCGTACCGAGGGAGTGAATTTCGCCAACAGCCATGCCGTGTATCCGACGCTGACGATGCCCAATGCGTCGGCGATTGCCACGGCGCATTCACCCGGCGACACCGGACAATTCGGCAACAACGTCTTTCCCGGCTTTCCAATCTTCGACACCGGCAACTTCGGGCGGGCCGCAGGCACGCTCGTGCCGACGGTTGAGGACGACCGCGTGCTTGGCGACCTCGACGACCATTTCGGCGGCAACTATCTTCAGGAAGATTCGTTGCTGTCGCTCGCCCGCGCGAAGGGATACAACACCGCCGCCGTCGGCAAGCTCGGACCGACCGCGATCCAGGATTTGCCGGAGCTCGAGCCTCAGAACGGCCGCTTCCGGCCAGCCGCCACGATCATTCTGGACCCGGCCACGGGAACCGATGAAGGCATGCCGCTGGCAAACGAGACGATCGAGATGTTGAAGGCTGCCGGCCTTGTGCCGGGTCCGCCGGCGAGGAGTCAGCCCTCCGGCAACAACACCACGCCCGGCACGCTCTCGGCCAACGTCGCGCATCAGCAATGGCTGGTTGACGCCCTCACGAAGGCGATCCTGCCGCGGTTTGCGTCGGCCGGGAAGCCGTTTGCCGTGGTGTTCTGGTCGGGCGATCCGGATCAGACCCAGCACGCGCAAGGCGACAGCCTGAACAGTCTTGTGCCGGGAATCAACGGTCCCACGTCGAAGGCCGCAGTGCGCAACGCCGACAACAATCTGAAGCAGATTCTCGAGTTTCTCGACCGGGATCCGTCGCTGGCCGGAGACACCGACGTGTTCGTCACGGCCGACCACGGCTTTTCGACCGTGAGCCGGCACACGATCGATGCCGCGGGGCATCCTACGGGAAGTTATTCGGCGAAATTCACCTATCGTGATGGGGCCGGCCGGCAAGAAGTGAACGATGGGTATCTGCCCACCGGCGCGCTCGCCATCGATCTGGCGCACGCGCTGAACTTACCCCTCTACGATCCGGACAGCCAGATCAGCGATGCGAAGGGGAACAAGGTTTATCAGCCCGTCGATCCCACGATTCGGCAGCAGATGGCCGCGGTCAGGCAGCGTCCCTCGCTCGGCAACGGGGCGATCGGCGGTACCGGGCGGATCAAGCCGGCCGACGCATCGGTGATCGTGACCAGCGGTTCGATCTACCTGCCCGACGGCAACCGCGACCTCATATCCAGGATTGTCAGCGTGCTCGGCGGCCTCGACTATGTCGGCGGGATCTTTGTGCACGATCGATTCGGGGAGGTGCCTGGCTCGCTGCCGATGAGCGCGCTCAACCTGGTGGGCGCCGCGCGATTGCCGGCGCCCGCGATCGTCGTGAATTACAGGACGTTTGCGACCGATGCGCTGAATCCGCTGATGACGTCCGTGCTGGTCGGTGGAGTCACCCAGCAGGAGGGGCAGGGACAGCACGGCGCGCTGAGCCGGGCGAACACGTTCAACAACATGGCGGCCATCGGCCCCGATTTCAAGAAGCGGTTTGCGGACGCCGCGCCGATCAGCAACGCCGATCTGGCGCCCACGCTGGCGTCGCTCATGGGATTGAAGGTTTCCGGCATCGGCTCGCTGCAGGGGCGCGTGATCCGCGAAGCGCTCGCCGGCGGGCCCTCCACCATGAGTTTTCAACAGAAAATATTGCGATCGAAGGGGCTGGCCGGCCGCGCCACGATTCTGGTGTATCAGGTCGTCGGTGGAGAACGATATCTGGACGAAGCCTGCTTCGAGCCGCCTGCGGTCGAGTCCGGGCCTCAGCCCTGTTCGGCGCGGTAACCGAGCGATTCAATCGCGCTGCGCATCGCCTCGGGCGCCACGCGCGCCGGATCGTAGCTGGCGACCACGCGATTTTCAGCGTGCGACGCGTTCACCGACTCGACCCCGTCGAGCTTCATCAACGTCCGCTTGACGGCGCTCTCGCAGTGTCCGCACGTCATACCCGTGACTTTCAGATGCAGTGTCCTGGCCATATGGGTCCCTCGCGCTTCGCGGCTAATCTCTCCGGCCCAGTATCTGTTTCGCAATGGTCTGCAGCTGAAGGTTCGATGTCCCTTCGTAGATCTGGCCGATCTTCGCGTCGCGGTACAGCTTCTCCACAGGATAATCCTTCACGTAGCCGTAGCCGCCGAACAACTGGACGGCGAGCGAGGTGACATGCTCGGCCATGTCGGCCGCCAGCAGTTTGCACATCGCCGCCGGCGTGAGAAACGGCTCGCCCGCGTCACGCATGCGCGCGGCGTTGTAGACCATCAACCGTGCGGCCTCGAGCTCGGTCGCCGCCCGCGCCAGCTGAAACTGTACGCCCTGGAAATCGGCGATGGCCTGTCCAAATTGCTTCCGCTCGCGCGTGTAGGCGATGGCGTGGTTCAGCGCTCCCTGCGCCAGCCCGACCATCTGCGCGCCGATCCCGATGCGGCCTTCGTTCAGCGTCTCGATCGCGACCTTGTATCCCCGGCCGACTTCACCCAGCACGTTCGCCCGCGGCACTCGACAGTCTTCCAGCAGGAGCTCGCACGTGCTGCTGGCGCGAATGCCCAGCTTGTCCTCTTTCTTGCCGACGGAGAAGCCAGAGAACTGGCGTTCGACGGCGAAGGCCGTGATGCCGCGGTACCCGGCCTCGGGATTCACCGTGGCGAACACGATGAAGATGTCGGCTTCGTTTGCATTGGTGATCCACAGCTTGCGGCCCGTCAGCCGAAATTCGTCACCGGCCTCGACCGCGCGGGTGCTGAGCGCGAACGCGTCGCTCCCCGAGCCGGCCTCCGACAGCGCGTAGGCGCCGACCGCGCGGTCGGCGAGCTGGGGCAGCAGCCGCTTTTTCAGCTCGTCTCCGCCCCAACGCATCAGGGCGTTCACGACGAGCGTGTTCTGCACGTCGACCAGCACCCCGACCGAAGGGTCGACGGTCGAGAGCGCTTCGACCGCCAGAACGGCGTGAAAGAAGCGCGCGCCGCCCCCGCCGAGCTCCTCGGGTATTTCGATGCCCATCACGCCAAGCCTGAACATCTTGTCGATGAGATCCCGAGGCATCCTGGCGTGCTCGTCCATGCCGCGGACGAGCGGCTGCACCTCGCGGATGGCAAACTCGAGTACGGTTTGGCTGAAGAGACGTTCGTCTTCGGTCAAGCGGGTGAGGGGTGGGGGGAGATCGGCAGGCTGCTCCACTGCGGCGCCAATGTTATCATTGGGTTTCAGGCCTGTTCAGGGTGAAGCATGCATAAGCACTTCTTGCGGCTGGCGCCGGCCGTTGCTCTTGCGGCGCCGATGGCGTTGGGTTTGTACGCGCGCCCATCCGCCCAGACGCAACAGCCGCAGGCGCAGCAGCCACAGCAATCACAGCAACCGCAGCAGGGGACCGCCGCTCCTTCGACGCCGCCGGCGCAAGGTCCGGACGCGGCGAGCTCCCAGGCACAGCCGGATCAGACTCCGCCGCCGGCCACTCCCACATTCCGCAGCGACATCAACTTTGTCCGGGTGGACGTCATCGTCTCCGACAAACAGGGCAACACCGTCAGCGATCTCAAGCAGCAGGATTTCGAGGTATCCGAGGACGGCAAGCCCCAGAGCATCCAGACCTTCAAGCTCATCAACATCCAGGACAGCACGACGAGATCCGCTCCCATCGAGCCTGCGCGTGAGATTCGATCGGTGATCGACGAGCAGGCGGAAGCGGCCAAGGAAGACGTACGGCTGTTCGCCTTCTTCCTGGACGACTATCACGTGCGCAAGGAAAACAGCATCCGGGCGCGCGAGCCGATCGCGAGGTTCGTGGAGACCAAACTGCTGCCGACCGACATGGCCGGCATCATGTATCCGCTCACGCCGCTCGACGACGTGTTGCTGTCGAGAAATCAAAAGAACCTGGCGAGCGCCATCCGCACGTTCATCGGACGGAAGTACGACTACACCGCGAGAAATCTCTTCGAAGAGCGGTATGTCAATTACGTCTCGACGATGGAGGCCGAGCGGATTCGCAATCAGGTGACGCTGTCGGCGCTCAAGGCCCTGATTGTGCACATGGGCGGTCTGCGTGAAGGCAGAAAGTCGATCATCCTCGTCAGCGAGGGCTTCACCAACTCGATGCCGGCGCAGGCGCAGGACCCGATCGCCGCCCAGCCGCAGCCGCTTGGCCGCGCACCGGATCCGATCGGCGGGGTGTCGCCGATGCAGCAATCGCAGGAATTCTTCCTCCAGACCGACATGCTCTCGGACATTCGATGGGTGTACGAGATGGCCAATCGCTACAACACCACCATCTATACGGTCGATCCGCGCGGCCTGGCGGCATTTGAATTCGATCTGGACCGCGGGAACGTCAGCATGACCGCCGACAAAGCCGTGCTCGACAACAGCATGGACACCCTGCGCATTCTCGCCGCCGAAACCGATGGCCGGGCCATCGTCAATCAGAACGATCTCACGCCAGGATTGAACCAGATCGTGCGCGACTCCAGCGCCTACTATCTGATCGGGTACACCACGACCCAGAACGCCGCTGATGGAAAATTCCACCAGATCAACGTACGCGTAAAGCGGCCCAACATTCAGGTGCGCGCGCGGAAGGGTTATCTCGCGCTGACGGCCACCGAAGCCGAGCGCGCGATAGCGCCGCCCAAGCCCGGGCCGCCCAAGGCGGTGACCGATGCGCTGGGGACGCTGTCGGTCACGTCCCGGCGAAGCGTGATCCGCACCTGGATTGGGATGTCGCCCGGGAGCAACGGCAAGACGAAGGTGAGCTTTGTCTGGGAACCGGCGCCGGTCCCGCCCGGTGCGCGCACCGAAACGCCGGCGCGCGTGTCGCTTGTCGCGGGCAGCGCGAATTCTGATCTGTACTTCCGCGGTAAAGTGCCGAGTACCGGACCCTCATCGGGCTCATCGGTTTCATCAGGCTCATCGGCTTCACCACTCCCGGCAGCGCCCCCCGGGTTTGCCGCGCCGGCCCAGCTCGCGCGCGTGGAGTTTGAAGTGCCTCCGGGGCCCATGGATCTCGACATCACCATCGAGGATGCAACTGCCGGCGTCATCGATCGAGAAACCAGGAAGATGGAGGTGCCGAGCCTGGGCTTGGGTGTGACGCTGAGCACGCCGCAGCTATTCCGCGGACGAACGCTGCGCGAATGGCAGACGCTGGCAGCCGATCCAGCGGCGATGCCGTTGCCGGACCGTGAATTCCGCCGCACCGATCACCTGCTGCTTCGCGTGGCCGCCGGGAGCCCGGGTGGCATCCCAAGTGTGACCTCACGGTTGTTGAATCGTGACGGCGGCGCGATGACAGCGCTGACCGTGTCGCCGGCCGGTGCTCCAGGCGTGGTGAACATCGATGTCCCGCTCGCCGCTCTGCCGACTGGTGAATTCCTGATCGAAATCACTGCGACCGACGGCACGGAGAAAACGTCGACGCTGGTGGCCATCAGGGTCACCGCGTGATCAGGGTCACCGCGTGATCCGCAAGCTGTCCTCGGGCGGCTACCGTCTCTATTCCCGCAAGAAGGATCCGAAGACCGGCAAGCGGCGCAACCTCGGCACCTTCAAGAGCCTCAAGGCAGCCAGACAGCACGAGCGCGCCGTCCAGTTCTTCAAAAGGCAGCCCTGAGGCCTTTCTGACGTACAATGAAGGATGTAAATCGCGCCGATGTGTCGTGCGCGTGGGAAGTGCCGCCAAGCCATTCAGCTCTCATCAGGCCGCGGCAGGGAGGACTCTCAATATGCCTAAACCCTCGGTGATTTGTCTGTAGCAGCACTACATGCGTGAGGTGTGGTGAGGACGAAGGGTGCCAAGACGCGCACCGTTCCGTCCTCGCCCACCTCCGCACCTTCGCACCTCCGTACGTCAGGGCCTCCGCGCCGTCGCACGTTATGAAAGAGCGCGACATTCCTTTCCAGACAATCTCCGGGCGTCCGATCGAGCGGCTTTACGGCCCTCAGTCGATTCCCGGTTTCGATTACGGCGCCGAGCTGGGCGACCCCGGCGAATTTCCGTTCACGCGCGGCATCCACCCGTCCGGCTACCGGGGCAAGCTGTGGACGATGCGCCAGTTTGCGGGCTACGGAACGCCGGAAGAGACGAATCGGCGGTACCGGGAGCTGTTGTCGGCGGGCGCCACAGGCTTGAGCGTGGCGTTCGATCTGCCCACGTTGATGGGCCGCGACCCGGACCACCCGCTGTCGCTGGGCGAAGTGGGGAAGTGCGGCGTGAACGTCACCTCGCTCGCCGACATGGAAACGCTCTTCGACGGCATCTCGCTCGCCGACATCACCACCTCGATGACGATCAACTCGCCGGCGCCGATGATCTTTGCGATGTACCTGGTCGTGGCGGAGCGGCAAGGCGCCGACTGGCGCGCGATCTCCGGCACGATTCAGAATGACATCCTCAAGGAATTCATCGCGCAGAAGGAATACATCTATCCGCCGCGTCCGTCCATGCGGCTTGTCACCGACGTCTTCACGTTCTGCAGCCGGCAGGTCCCGCGGTGGAACACGATCTCGGTGAGCGGCTACCACATTCGCGAGGCCGGCGCGACGGCGGCGCAGGAGCTCGCCTTCACGCTTCGCGACGGCGTCGAGTACGTCCAGGCGGGCGTCGAGGCCGGGCTCCAGGTCGATGCGTTCGTACCGCGCATGTCGTTCTTCTTCAACGCGCACAGCGATTTCTTCGAGGAGATCGCGAAATACCGCGCGGCCCGGCGTATCTGGGCGCGCGTGATGCAGGATCGATTCGGCGCCGGGGATGAGCGGTCGCTGAAGCTGCGCTTTCACAGCCAGACTGCCGGTGTGTCGCTCACCGCGCAGCAGCCGATGAACAACGTGATGCGCACGGCGCTGCAGGCGCTGTCGGCCGTGCTCGGCGGCACCAATTCGCTGCACACGAACTCGCTCGACGAAGCGCTGGCGCTGCCCACCGCCGCTGCCGCGACGCTGGCGCTGCGCACGCAGCAGATTCTTGCGTACGAGACCGGCGTCGCGGCGGCGGTCGACCCGTTGGGCGGCTCGTATTTTGTCGAGCGGCTCACTCGCGATCTGGAAGAGGAAAGCGCCGGGTACTTCAGAACCATCGACAACATGGGCGGCATGATCGCCGCGATCGAGCGCGGTTACCCGCAGCGGGAAATCGCGGAAAGCGCGTATCGTTTCCAGCAAGACGTCGAGCGCAGGCGCCAGCTCATCGTCGGCGTGAACGAATTCATCGCGCCCGCGGGCGACGGCGAAGAGAGGGTACCGATTCTCCAGATCGATGAAGAGGCGGCAAACCGCCAACTGCGCAGAACCGAGCGGCTGCGCCGCGAGCGCGATGGTGACCAGGTGAAGCGCGCTTTGAGCGCGCTCTGCGAGGCCGCCGCGGGCACCGCGAACACGATGCCGGCGCTGCTCGATGCCGTTCGCGCCTACGCGACGATCGGGGAGATGTGCGACGCGCTCAGGGACGTGTGGGGGGAATACCAGGAACAGGCCATCATCTAGTTTCACATGAGCCCTTCAATAATACGAGTCGTCATCGCGAAGCCCGGATTGGATGGGCACGATCGCGGGGCCAAGGTCATCGCGAGGGCGCTGCGCGATGCGGGCATGGAAGTGATCTATACAGGCCTCAGGCAGACGCCCGAGCAAATCGTCGCCGCGGCGCTGCAGGAAGACGCCGACGTGATCGGGCTGTCGATTCTTTCCGGGGCCCACAATTCGATTTGCCCGCGGTTGATGGAGCTGCTGCGTGAAAAGGGCCTGGACGACGTGCTTGTCGTCCTGGGCGGCATCATCCCGGACGCCGACCTGCCGGGGCTGAAAGCGCTCGGCGTGTCGGCCGTCTTCCGGCCGGGCACCTCGATGCAGGAAATCATCGATTTCATCCGCCGCGAAACGGCCGCCAAGGCCGGTGCCCCCGGCCGTTAAGACCGCGGCCGTTAAGACCCCGGCCGTTAAGGCCGCGGCCTCCTGGGGCCGATACACTCAAAGATAATGCTCGGTAACCTGGGTCATGACGCATAAGCTCTTGCTGGCAGATGACAGTGTCACCATCCAGCGCGTCATCGAGCTCACGTTCGCCGACGAGGACGTCGAGGTCATCACCGTGGGCGATGGGCAACTGGCCATCGACCGTCTTGACTCCGACCCTCCCGACATCGTGCTGGCTGATGTCGACATGCCGAAGCGCGATGGTTACGAAGTTGCAGCGTATGTAAAAAGCCGGCCGAAGCTGGCCCACATTCCAGTGGTCCTGCTGACCGGCGCATTTGAGCCGATCGATCAAGCCCGCGCCTTGCAGGCGGGCTCGACCGAGGTGCTGGCGAAGCCTTTCGAGCCACAAATGGTCATCAACCGAGTAAAGCAGCTGCTGAGCAAAAAGCGGGAAGCCGAGCCTCCGCAGGGAGTGGCGACGCCACCATTGCGGCCGCCGGCCGCGCCGCGCCCCCCTGCGCGCAGCAGCATGGCGATGAACGATGAGCACGCCACGCAGCAGGATCAGCCGGCGCGATCGGAGCCTGGGGAGACCACGCAGGCGCCTGTCTCGCTCGATGATTATTTCGACAAGCTCGACGCGGCGTTCTCGAACCTGCAGCCGGGTGCGCCGGCGATCGTTGTGGATACGATGCGCGCCGAAGACTGGATCGACACGCTGCCCGCGCCCGTTCAAGCGCCGCCGCCTGCGCGCCCTGCACCGTCGGCGCCGGTGCCTCCGGCAGCGCCGGTGCGCTCGACCCTGAATCCATCGGCCGCGGCGGTTGCGGCGCCGGGGCGCCCGGCCGTGAATCCACCGGCCACGGCGGTTGCGCCATCGGGGCGCCCGGCCGCGAATCCGCCGGCCACCGCGGTTGCGCCATCGGGGCGCCCGATGCCCTCACCGCCCGTGGGGGCTCCGCCTCCGGCGCCTCCGCTCCAGCGTCGGGAAGCGATCACGCCGCCGCCCAGTCCTCCCTCCGTCAACCCGGCATGGGCGCCGCCGAATACGGCAGCGGCAGCCGCGCCTCCGGCTGCGCCTCGGCCGCTGTCGCCTCCACCACCACCGCAGACAGCGCCTTCGCCGGTTCTGGCCAGAGCTGCACCTGGTGTTCCGCCCGCCGCCGCACCTCCGCCTGCAGCCGCTCGGATCGCTTTGAATCCGTTGGCGGAGTTGTCCGCGGTCAAAGCCGACGCGCCGCTTCGTCCCGCTGCCCCCGCCATCACCGACGAGATGATCGAGGAGGTCGTCTCACGCGTCCTGCAGCGCCTCAGCGATCAAGTCATTCGCGAGACGGTGGCCCAGATCGTGTCGAAGACCGCAGAACGGCTGGTCGAGGACGAAATTCAGCGGATCAAGAACGAAGCACAGTAGTTCCTGCGCTCCGGTGTTTGCAGCAAGGTCCTCTGCGCAAGTACCATGGACGGCAATGTCCGCGACAAAAACCATCGCCGTTCCAGAGAAGCCCGCGCTCGAGGGTCTCGAGCTGAAGTGGCAGGCGCGCTGGGAGGCCGACGGCACTTACCGGTTCGATCGAACGCGATCGCGCGCTGATATTTACTCCATCGACACGCCGCCGCCCACGGTCAGCGGATCGCTGCACGTCGGGCATGTGTTTTCGTACACCCACACCGACGTCATCGCGCGCTTCCAGCGCATGCGCGGGAAGGCCGTGTTCTATCCGATGGGCTGGGACGACAACGGCCTGCCCACCGAGCGCCGCGTGCAGAATTTCTACGGCGTGCGCTGCGATCCGTCGCTGCCGTACGATCCGGCGTTCCATCCGCCGGAGAAGCCCGCGAAAGACCCGATTTCCATTTCGCGCCCCAACTTCATCGAGCTCTGCGAGCGTCTCACGAAAGAGGACGAGAAAGCGTTCGAGCGTCTGTGGCGATATCTCGGGTTGTCGGTCGACTGGTCGATGACCTACGCGACGATCGACAAGCGGGCGCAGCGTATCTCGCAAATCGGCTTTCTCCATTCGCTGGAGCGCGGCATCGCGTATCAGCTCGAGGCGCCGACATTATGGGACGTTGATTTCCGGACCGCCGTGGCGCAGGCCGAGCTCGAAGATCGGGAGCGCGACGCCGCCTATCACCGTTTACGCTTCGATCGGCCAGGGAGCGGCGCCGTCGAGATAGAAACGACGCGTCCGGAGTTGCTGCCCGCCTGTGTGGCGCTCGTCGCGCATCCGGCCGACGACCGATACAAACCGCTGTTCGGGCACTACGTGCTGACGCCGCTGTTCCGAGCGAAAGTGCCGGTGCTCGCGCACGAATTGGCGGATCCCGAAAAAGGCAGCGGCATCGCGATGATTTGCACGTTCGGCGACATCACCGACGTCACCTGGTGGCGCGAGTTGAGCCTGCCGGTGCGCGCGATCATCCAGCCGAATGGCACGCTGAAGCCAATCACGTGGGGCCAGCAGGGGTGGGAGTCGGAGGATTCCGCGGCGGCGCAGAGATCGTACGACGAGCTGGCCGGACAGTCCGTGACCAAAGCCCGCGCGCGCATCGTCGAAATGCTGCGCGAGGACGGCTCGCTCATCGGAGAACCGCGCCCCATCAAGCACAACGTGAAGTTCTTCGAGAAGGGCGACAGGCCGCTCGAGATTGTGACGAGCCGCCAGTGGTTCATCAAGACGATGGAGTTTCGATCGGCGCTCGTCGAGCGCGGCCGTCAGTTGAAATGGCATCCCGAGTACATGCGCACGCGGTACGAAAACTGGGTGAACGGGTTGAACGGGGATTGGTGCATCAGCCGGCAGCGCTTCTTCGGCGTGCCGTTCCCGGTGTGGTATCGGCTCGATAAAGACGGGCAGCGCGATTACAGTCAGCCGATCGTTCCCGACGAGGCGCGGCTGCCGATCGATCCGTCGACGGATGTCCCGGATGGCTTCACCGCAGCTCAGCGCGACAAGCCCTGCGGATTCGGCGGCGACGTCGACGTGATGGACACGTGGGCCACTTCGTCGCTGACGCCGCAAATTTCCGCTCGCTGGCGGGAAGACGACGATCTGTTTCCTCGCGTGTTCCCGATGGACCTGCGGCCGCAAGCCCACGACATCATTCGCACGTGGCTGTTTTCCACCGTACTGCGATCGCACTTCGAGCACGACAGCCTGCCGTGGATGCACACCGCCATTTCCGGATTTGTCACCGATCCGGATCGGAAAAAGATGTCCAAATCGAAGGGCAACGCCGTCACGCCCTTCGCGCTGCTGGAAGAGCACGGATCGGACGGCGTGCGCTACTGGGCCGCCGGCGGCCGTCCCGGCGCGGACACGGTCTTCGATCCTGGACAGATGCGCGTGGGGCGCCGTCTTGCGATCAAGCTGCTGAACGCATCGAAATTCGTGCTCGCCAAGCCGGAGCCGGTGGGTCGCATCACCGAGGTCGCCGATCGCGGCATGCTGACGAGGCTGGCTGAAGTCGTGAAGGCGGCGACCGAATCGTTCGCCGAATACGACTACACACCCGCGCTCGAGCGTTCGGAAAGTTTTTTCTGGTTTTTCTGCGACGACTACCTCGAGCTGATCAAAGCCCGGCGGTACGGCGACCACGGAGCCGCGGGGGCGGCGTCGGCCAACAGCGCCTTGTTGCTCGCCCTGGATGCGATGCTGCGTCTGTTTGCGCCGTTTCTTCCGTTTGTGACGGAGGAGGTGTGGTCGTGGTGGAAGGACGGTTCAGTTCATCGCGCCGAATGGCCGGCCGCAGGCGAGTTGCTCGAGCCGATTGGCGGGGAGGACCGGCGCGCCGCCGAAGCGCTGCTAGAAGGCTGCCGGGTGCTGGGCGAGGTCCGCAAGAAAAAGTCCGAAGAGAAAAAGCCATTGCGCACGCCGGTGGTCAGCGCCATCATCCGCGCTCCGCGGCATAATCTGGACCTGCTCGACCTGGTGTGGCGCGATGTCGCTGCGTCTGGCGCGTTTCAAGCGGCGCCGCGCATGGAAGAATCCAGCACGTTTGAAGGCGTCTATGAGCTTGGCGAGCCGGAAACTCGAGCCTAGCGCCTACCGCGAGCTCGTTCGCCGCGCGCTCGCCGAAGATCTGGGTAAAGGCGACGTCACCACCAATGCCATCGTCGGACAGAACGACCGCGCTCGCGGGCGGTTTGTCGCGAAATCGCCGTGCACCGTTGCGGGCATTGACATTGCGGTCGAGACCTTTTTCCAGCTCGATCCGGACGTGAAAGCAGAGTTTCGCGTGAACGATGGCGACGAGTGCCCCGAAGGGGCCGTCATCGGCGAGGTGGCCGGCAGCGCCAGAGCGCTTCTGTCGGGCGAGAGGACCGCCCTGAACTTTCTACAGCACCTGTCGGGGATCGCCACGCTCTCCCGTCGTTTCGTCCGCGCGGCGGGTGGAGCGATCACGGTCCTCGACACGCGGAAAACGCTGCCGACGTTTCGAGCGCTGGAAAAATATGCCGTGCGCGTCGGCGGCGCCACCAATCACCGTATGTCACTCGATGATGGAGTGCTCATCAAGGACAATCACATCGGCCTTGCGATGAGCATTGCGGGCGCCGTCGCGCAGACGCGCGCGTTCGGGTCGAAGCTGCCCGTGGAAGTCGAGGTCGAAACGCTGGATGAGGTCGACGCCGCGCTCGAGGCTCGCGCCGACATCCTGTTGCTCGACAATATGTCGCTCGACGACGTTCGTGAGGCAGTGCGCCGAAGCAAGGGACGCGCAAAAACCGAGATATCCGGCGGCGTCACGCTCGACCGGATGCCGCTTCTCGCCGCGACCGGCGCCGACTATGTGTCTGTTGGCGCCCTGACGCACTCCGCACCCGCTTCTGACATCAGCTTTGACATTGAGCCTGCCTGAGAATCTGCTCGCCTCACGCGACGTCCCTGACGACGTGCGCAGCGGGCTTTCCCGAGTCCGGTCCAGGTTGAACACCGTCGCGCGCCGCATCTATTGGCTGGAGACCGCCGGTTCCACCAACGATGTCGCGGCACGCCTCGCCGGCGCAGGCGCCGAGGAGGGAACCGTCGTCGTTGCCGAGACGCAGACCGCTGGACGCGGCCGGATGGGGCGAGTGTGGCACTCGCCTCCCGGCGCCGGGCTTTATGTGTCGATCGTGTTGACACCCCCGCACACCCCCGCAGCGGCGTTGCTCACGCTCGGCGCCGGAGTCGCCCTGGCAGAGGGGGTCCAGGCTGCCACCGGACTCGGGGCGGAAATCAAATGGCCGAACGATCTGATCGTGGCCGGGCGCAAGCTGGCTGGAATTCTGGCCGAGTCGGCGGCGCAGGGCGGAGCCTTGCAGTTCATCGTGCTCGGGTTCGGGTTGAACCTGCGTCCGGCGGCGTATCCGCCCGAGCTCGCACAGCGCGTGACCTCCATTGAAGCAGAAACGAACAGGCCCGCCGACCGTGCCGTCATTCTTGCCGAGATTCTTGCGGCCATCGCGGAGAGGTATGCCGACCTCGGCCAGGGAAGGTTCGATGTTATTCTGGGCGCCTGGCGCGAACGCGCCCGGTCTCTGCGGGGCTCGGCCGTGGAGTGGGACTCCGGCGGAGCGGTGATGCGCGGCCGGGCAGAGGATATCGACGACACGGGCGCGCTGCTCGTCCGCGCCGGCGGCAGCGTTCACAGACTGGTCGCAGGAGAAGTGAGGTGGGGGTAATGGCATGCTCCTAGCCATCGACGTCGGCAACACGAATATCGTGCTCGGCGTTTTCGAGCGGGCCGCCCTCATCGAAAGCTGGCGCCTGGCGACGCTTCGCGAGCGGACCTCCGACGAAATCGGGATCTGGGTGTCGCAGCTGTTCGAGCATCGCGCGCTCGACCCCGGCGCCATCGACGGCATCGTCCTCAGCTCCGTCGTGCCGCCGCTGACGGGCACCATCATGACGATGTCGCAGCGGTACTTCGGATTGACGCCGTTGAATATCGACAGCAGCGTCGATACAGGGATGCCGCTCCTCTACGAGCATCCCGCTGAGATCGGCGCCGACCGTATCGTCAATGCGGTGGCCGCCTATCAAATTTATGGCCGCGATCGACACGTGCCGCTGATCGTTGTGGATTTTGGAACGGCGACCACCTTTGACGCGGTGTCGTCCAAGGGAGAATATCTCGGCGGCGTGATTTGCCCGGGGATACAGATCTCCGCCGACGCGCTGTTTCAGCGCGCCGCCCGGCTGCCGAGGGTCGACGTCCGCAAACCGTGCGACGTGATCGGCCGCTCGACCGTCGGCGCGATGGAATCCGGCCTCTATTACGGGTACGTGGGCCTTGTCGACGGCCTGGTGCGTCGAATCAAACGCGAGCTTGGCGAGCATACCTTCTGCGTGGCCACCGGTGGACTGGCGGACGTTATCTCTCCTGAAGTACCGCTCATCGAGCACGTCGATCCCAATCTCACGCTGCAGGGACTGCGGATGATCTGGGAACGGAATCGCCCGACCGTGCCGTGACCGCCGTGACCAATGACGAGTATTGCCGAGAAATTGAGGCTTATCTCTGCCGCAAGAATGATGGACATCTCGTCCGGATCGTCGGGCCTGCGTTCGAGCGCGTCTGCGGGTGGGCCTCGCAGGGAATTCCGTTCAGGATTGTCTGCCAGGGCATCGACCGCTACTTCGATCGCTACTACGCGAAGGGACCGCGCCGCCGGCCCGTTCAGATCGACTTTTGCGATGCGGATGTGCTCGATGCCTTCGACGCCTGGCGGCGCTCGGTCGGCGTCCGGCTGCCTGGCGCCGGGATTGCCCAGGACACCGCCGTTCAACGCCGGCGCCGCAGTCTGCCCGAGCATTTGAAGCGCGTGCTTGAAAACATCACGTCGCGCCTGGCCCAGGCAACGCCGCTCTCGTCGCCGTTGCGGCAGACCCTGGAATCGATTGCAGATGAGGTGTCGTCGTTCGGCGATCTCCACAGCCCGATCCGTGGCGAGGCGCGCACGCAGCTCAACGCCAGGCTGCTCGATCTGGATCGCAGGATGATCGAGATCGCCAGAACCCAAGCCGATCCGGCGTTGCTGCACACACTGCAGCGGGAGGCGGCCGACGAGCTGGCGCCGTTTCAGGAACGCATGCCGCAGCAGGCTTATCAGCAGGCCGTCGAGGCTCGAGCCGAACGGCTTTTGCGCGAGCGCGAGCGCCTGCCGGTGATAACGTTCGAGTAGGCCCGTCCCTTTCCCGTGGCTCTGATACCTGGCAGCGAGGTCGTGCTCACACCCGAGAAGCCCGTCGCGGGCGGACGCATGCTGGCCCGCCACGAGGGGCAGGTCGTATTGGTTGCCGGTGCCATTCCCGGCGAGCGCGTGCGTGCCCGAATCGACCAGGTTCGCCGCCAGCTCGCGTTTGCCGTCACGGTCCAGGTGCTCGATCCGAGCTCCGACCGTCGCGCGTCGACGCTCGACTGGGCGTGCGGAGGGTCGCTCTACGCGCATATTGCCTACGCCCGCCAGCTGTCGCTGAAGTCCGAGCTGGTGGCCGACGGGCTGACGCGGATCGGCAAGATTGCGGTCGCAGGGAAAGTCCAGGTGATGGCCTCGCCCGAAGACGGCTACCGCATGCGCGCGCGGCTGCACATCCGGAACGCGCGGATAGGGTTTTTCCGCGAGGGCACGCACGAATTATGTGACGTCGCCCCTACGCGCCAGCTGCTGCCGGCGACGGTCGACGCGTTGAAAGCGGTGGAGCAGGCGCTGGGCGGTAGAGCCGACGATGCCGTTTCCTGCGAGGTGTCCGAGAACATTCCCGGCCTGGACCGCGCCATCCTGATCGAGTTCGCGGATGGCCGCGCCGAACTTGCCCCAGGATGCGAATCAGCGTACGTGACCGATGCGATCGACGTCGACGGCGGTTGCGTGAGGCTGACGCGCCACGTGCGGTCGTTTTTTCAGGCAAATCGCTGGCTGGTGGCGCAGCTCGCGGCCCGCGTCGTCTCGCAGGTGACCGATGGCCCGGTCGCCGATCTCTACGCCGGCGTTGGATTGTTTGCCGTGTCGCTCGCTGCCCGGGGGCGCACAAGCGTGGTCGCTGTCGAGGGCGAGCGATTTGCCGCAAGCGACCTCGAGAACAACGCGGCGGCATGCGGCAATGCGATCGCCGTGACGCAAACGTCCGTGGAGCGCTATCTGAGCGGTCCCGCCTCGCGCGTGCTGCATACGATCGTGCTCGATCCGCCGCGCACGGGCATTTCGAGCGAAGCGATGTCGGGCCTCGTGGCACTGAAGGCGCCGCGAGTCGTGTATGTGTCGTGTGACGTGGCGACGCTGGCGCGCGATCTGAAGCGCTTTGCGGAGGCGGGCTATCGCCTCGACCATCTCGAGGCCTTCGATTTGTTCCCGAATACCGCCCATGTGGAAACGCTGGCGGTGCTCGCGCGGTAGTGCCGGCCTATCGTTCGCAGGCTTTGACGAAGCCCTCGAAGAGCGCGCGGAACTCGCCTGTGCGCCAGAAGTTTTCCGGATGCCACTGCACGGCGACGCAGAATCGCGAAGCGGGGCGCTCGATGGCCTCGATGACGCCGTCAGGCGCGGTGGCCGATACCTTGAAGTCAGGCGCCATCTGCTGGATGGCCTGGTGATGGCGGCTGTTCACCTGCAGCACCTCGCCGTCGCCCAGTTCCTCCTTCATCGCGGCGCCAAGCGCCGAATCCCGGGCAACCCAGACTTCATGGGCGATCGCGTAGAGCGGGTTGTCGATTTGATGGCCGAGGGGACGATTCACCTCTGATGGGATGTCCTGGATCAGCGTGCCTCCGGCGGCGACGTTCATGACCTGCATGCCGCGGCAGACGCCGAGGATGGGCACATCGCCTTCCAGCGCGAGACGCACAAGCTCGAGCTCGAAGCTGTCGCGCGCGGCGTCCGGCGGTTCCGTTTTCGGATGCGGCACCGCGTTGTAGCGCGCCGGGTCGACATCACCGCCGCCGGTCAGCAGCACGCCATCGAGGTTTTCGAGCGACGCCGCCGCGTCCATCTGCAGCACGCAGGGTTCGCCGCCCGCGCGGCGCACCGACATCTCGTAGTCCGGCAAGCGCCGGCACGGTGTGATTCCAATGATTGGCGGCATTTCACATTCTGGGCGGTACGGCGATTCCCATCAAATCCAGCGCCCGCGTCAACTGGGCCCGGAAGTACGCCACGCCGGCCGCTCGCCAGATGCGGGCGTCGCGGCGCTCCTCGCTCAAGATCGGGTAGCGATGATAAAACCCGTTGAACATCTGTGCCAGTCCGAATGCGAATTTGGCGAGAACTGAAAACTCGAGCGTTCGTATCACCTGTTCCACGATTTCGTCGAGCCGCGAGGCCTCCAGCACCAGCGCCCAGAGATCGTGGCTGCCGCCCTCGCCGGTGAGCTCTCCCGTCGGTTCGGCGGCCAGTTGCGAGAAGACCGCAGCTTCGTCCAGCCCCTCACGCTCGCGAAGCTTCGCGAAGATGTTCTGCGCTCTCACCACAGCATACTGCAGATACGGGCCGCTTTCGCCCTCGAACGCCAGCGCCTCGTCTATGTCGAACGCGATCATTTTTGTTCGCGAGTATTTGATCATGAAATACCGTACCGCGGCCACCGCAATCATTTCCGCGATCCGGCGGTGCTCGCCGGCGCTGAACTCGGGGTTCCGCCTCGCCACTTCGGTCTCCGCGCGCGAAATCAGCATGTCGAGCAGGTCGTCCGCCTTCACGCCCTGTCCGCGACGCCCGGACACTTCGACAAAGCCGCGCTTGTCGTCGGGCTCGTCGGCCGCGAGATATCCGAGAGTTCTGGCGGTGGCCGGCGACAGGGCAACCGTTTCATAGGAAAAGTGCGTCGCGTGTTCGGCTTGCCCGGCGTACCCGAGCGTACGAAGCGCCTGCTTCAGCAGCTTCTGCAGATACGACTGGCGCACGTCGATGACGTTGTACGTGGCCGACGCTCCGCCGAATGGCGGCGGCGCGCCCTCTGTCGACTCCGCGGACGTCGTCCAGAGCGTGTCGCCGTTCATGCGTGTGCCGAACGGCCGATAGAAGAAGTCCCGGCCGAGCAGCCCGAATTTCCAGAACTGATACGCGATGTCCTTGCCGACATAGGTGACCGTGCCGTTCGAGCGCACGATCACCTTCTCCCGTTCTTCCTCGCCCGGATCGCCGGCCTCCGAAGCCGGATCCCCGGCGTCTGGTCCCGGATCGCCGGCCTCCGCTTCTATTCTCATGACCCAGCAGCCGGCCAGCTTGCCCTCGGTTTGAAGAAACACGGCGCCGTGCTGTTTCAGAATCTCGAACGCAGTCGCCCAGAATTGCAGCCGGAGAATGTGTCCCTCCCACGTCAGGAGGTCGTAGTCCACATTCAACCGCGCCATCGTCTTCAGGTGGCAGCCGACGATGCGCGTCGCGATGAACTGCGCAATGGCGGCGGCGTCCGTGCCGCCCCGCTCGATGTCGTGCAGCGTGGCGGCGCGAATCTTCAGCCGCTCGCTGTCCTGCTCGTACCAGCGGGTGACCTGCGCGTACAGGTCCCAGCAGTAGTAGTCAAACCGTGTCGAGCCGGCGATGTCGCGAATCGCGTCGAGATGTTTCTTCTCGAGCTCGCGGAAACCGACGACCACGTCGGCCACCTGCACGCCGGTGTCGTCGATGTAGTTCTGCACTTCCACCGGGACGCCGCGGAATCGCTGAACGCGCACAAGGGTGTCGCCGAGCGCGGAGTTCCGCAGATGGCCGATGTGCGCCGCCTTGTTCGGATTGATCGCGGTGTGCTCGACGATGGTCTTTCCCTGCGGGGCCGCTCCGGCGGGACCGAACCTCGTTGCCTCAATTTGCGCACGTACGAACGCAGGACGGTCCAGATAGATATTCAGGTAGCCGTTCGGCGCGGCCTCGACCAGCCTGACGCCGTCTATGGCCCCCAGCGCGGAGGCAATTTCCTGCGCGATGACGCGCGGCGGCTTGCGGAGGCGGCGCGCGAGCTCAAAGGCCACCGGCGTCGCCAGGTCGCCGAGCTCGCGCTTGGGTGGATAGTCGATCGGAGGCAGACCGGCCGCGTCCGCCGGAAGCTGGTAGAGCCTGGCCAGCGTCGCGGCGAGCGCGTCGCGCACACGTTGATGGACGGGAAGAATCATTGAGCGGCGGTTTGACTACCCCTCGAGGCTGCGGTACTCTCCATCGAGATCGATCGCGCGCGCGTAATCATCCGGCGTGTTGATGTTGAAGAACAACACGTCTGCGGGGCCGAACGGCGCCAGTTCCTCGGGCCCGATCTCGCGGACGATCAGTCCCGGAATCAGGGCCACCTCGCTGAGCTTGAATTGCTTCTCCTCGATGAGCCTCAATAGCTCGGCCGCCGTTCGGCGGGAGTAGGTTGCGCACAGAGGCTCGTAGCCCCGCGAGGTTCGTGGAATGGCGATATCTACGGCGCGGCCCGCCTCGACCAGATATGCCAGCAGCGCCTCACTCACAAACGGCATGTCACACGCCAACACGAGCGTACGATCTGTCTGGGCGGAATGAACGGCCGTCCGCAGCGCGCCGATCGCGCCTTCCCCCGGCCGCAGATCAGGGATTACCGGAACACCGCTGGCGCGAAACGCTTCGGCGTCATTGGCGATGATAATCGTGCGATCGACCACCCGGCGCAGCCGCGCAAGCTGGCGATCGAGCAGGGACGGGCCGCCAGACGGAGCCAGTTCCAGCGCGGCTTTGTTCACCCCCCCGAGGCGTCGCGACCGGCCGCCTGCGAGGATGGCTCCCGTCCACATCGAAGTCGCGTCGCAGCCCGAAGGGTATCAGAAAAATGAGCCGAGCGGGAGTCGGACGGATGCTCATTGCGAGTCTCCATCAGGGGATCTCGGATCTCATTCCGACCCGGCTGGAGTTCTATGAGAACTGGTTGCACGCCACCGGCATGCGCGATGGGAGAATCGGACTGGCGCCGCTGGCCGCCGTCCTGAGTTTTCTCCGCCAGGAAGGGGAGCCTTACGAGCTTGTCACCGGCCGCGCCGGCGAGTACGCCGCGCAGTGGACCTTCGATAATCTCTCGCCGATAAAACGGTCGTTGATTCGCTCACTGCCGACGGCGCTCCGGGCACGAATCGCCGTACAGATGACCAAACGCGTCATCCAGCGGAGCTATCATGGTAGCCGGGCGGTCTCCAGGCTCTGGAAGAAGCAGGGGACAATCACGATGAAAAGCTCGGTGTTCTGCACCGTGCGGGAACCGTCCGCGCGGCCCCTCTGCGGCTACTACGCCGCCGCGCTCACCCGCGCGCTCGCGCTCGTGTCGGTGAACGGAGAGGTGCACATCGCTTCGTGCAAGGGTACCGGCGCGCCGGTCTGTGTGATCGCGCTGCGTCTCGTGCCGGATGAACACGGTACATGATGCGCGCGACCGTGCCCTTCCTGGCGTCGCTCTGTGTCGTGCTCGCCGGGGCCGGTGTGGCGCGCGCGCAGGAGCGCGCGGGCACCGATCGCTATCTCGTCATTCCGTTCGACAACCCCGGCCACGAAACGCGGATTTACTGGCTGGCCGAAGCCTCCGCGATGCTGCTCGCCGACAATTTGAACGCCGCGGGACGCCACGCCTATACGCGAGAGGAGCGGTTCGAGGCGTTCGAGCAGCTGCAGATTCCGTCGGGGGGACCGTTGAGCCACGCGACGGCGATTCGCCTGGGCCAGCTCGTCGGCGCCACGCACGTCGTGATCGGCTCGATCGCGCTCCGGGGCGCCGAAATGACCGTGCGCGCCCAGAACATCAGGCTCGACACCGGCCGGCTCGAAAGTGAAGTCGTCGAAACCGGCTCGCTCGACGATCTGTTTGGAATCTTCGATCGCGTGACGAGGCGCCTGGCGTCGCTGCCGGCGGGTCGTGGGACGCCCGGGGGACCCGCGGGCGGCGTGACGGGCCGCCGGACATCTCTTCAGGTCTTCGAGAACTACGTCAAAGGACTGATCGCAGCCTCCACACCGACCAGAGTCGGGTATCTGCAATCGGCCTTGAAGCTCGACCCGAGCTTCGATCTCGCGCGGCTGGCGATCTGGTCGGTGAACGAGGACGGCGGAAACGCGCAAGCCGCGCTGCTGGCGGCTGCAGCCGTTCCGGAAACCTCGGCGCTATATGCGCGCGCGCGGTTCGACGTCGCGTTGTCGTTGATCCAGCTGAAGCGGCTCGACGATGCGTCCGCCACGCTGAGGACGCTGGCCGACCGCGTCCCATCGGCGGCCGTCATGAACAACCTCGGCGTCGTACAAATACGCCGCCCGGTGTCGCCCCAGACCGGCAAGTCGACCTATTACTTCGATCAAGCCGTCAGATTGGATCCCGACGATCCGGATTACTACTTCAATCTCGGCTATGCGTACTGGACCGAGCACGACGCACAAGGCTCGATCTACTGGCTGCGCGAAGCCGTCCGGCGCCGGCCGGCTGATGGAGAAGCGCACGCCGTGCTCGGGGCCGCGTTGCAGGCCGTGGGCTCGAATACGGAGGCCGCGCGGGAACGTGAGCTGGCCACGCAGCTGTCGTCGACGTACGCGGAATGGGCCCGGCGGCCGGCCGCGGGAGAACCGATCCCGCGCGGCCTCGAGCGGCTGAAGCCGGCCCTCGAAGTGTCGACGCTGCGGCGAGTCGACACGATGATCGCCGAAAGCGGGGAGCGCGATCAGCGCGAGCTCGCAGCCTTCCACCTCGATCGCGGCCGGCGTCTGCTCGAGCAGGGCAGCGACGAGGAAGCGATCGGCGAGCTCCGGCGCGCGCTGTATCTGTCGCCCTACCAGGCAGAGGCGCACCTGCTGCTCGGGCGGATCTACCTGCAGACCGGACAGACCCAGGCCGCGATCGACGCCTTCAAGATTGCCCTCTGGAGCTCCGAGTCGGCGGAGGGGCACCTCGCCCTTGCGCGTGCCTATGCCGCCGCGAAAAAGGACGCCGCCGCCCGGACCGAAGCCCAGCGCGCCCTGACGCTCGCTCCTGGTTCCGCCGAAGCGAAAGCCCTTGTCGAGAAGCTGAAGCCATGAACAGACAGAGGCCCAGGCTGTCTCCCCGCTGGGCTCGTCTGGGTCCGCTCACGCTGTTTGTGTGGGCGGTGTGCGTGGCGGCGGCCGGGCCGGGCCGAGCGCCCGTCGTGTATTCCGCAGTGGTCGACAGCGTCATCCATCCCGCGTCCGCGGAATACATGATCGAGACGATGGACCGTGCCGATCGCGATCAGGCGGCGCTCGTCGTATTCACGCTGCGCACGCCCGGCGGCCTCGTCGACTCGACGCGGCAGATCATCACGCACATGCTCGCGGCGAAGACGCCGGTCGCCATCTGGGTGGGCCCGTCGGGCACACGCGCGGCGTCGGCGGGTTTCATCCTGACGATTGCCGCCGACATTGCCGCGATGGCCCCCGGGACGAATATCGGCGCGGCGCATCCGGTGAACGGGAGCGGACCGGCAGTCGATGAGACAATGGCGAAGAAAATGGCCGAAGATGTCGCGGCCTACGTCCGCTCGCTTGCCGGCGGCCGCCATCGCAACGTGCAGCTGGCCGAACAGGCGGTGAATCAGAGCAAGGCGTTCACCGAACAGGAGGCGCTCTCGGCATCGCCGCCGTTGATCGACGTCATTGCCTCGGATATTCCCGACCTGCTGAAAAAGCTCGACGGCCGCACCGTCACGCGCTTCGACGGCAGCAGCGTCACGCTTCACACCGCGTCGGCCTCGATCGTGCCGATCGAGATGAGCCTGCGGCAGAAGGTGCTCAGCGCCATCGCGCATCCGAACGTCGCGTACCTGCTTCTGAGTCTGGGAACGCTTGGATTGACGATCGAGCTGTGGAGCCCGGGAGCAGTCCTGCCGGGCGTCGCGGGCGGGCTGTGCCTGCTGCTGGCGTTCTTTGCGCTGCAGGTGCTCCCGGTGAACTATGCGGGTCTTCTGCTGATGCTGTTCGGATTGACGCTGTTCGCGCTCGAGGTGAAGGTGACGAGCTTTGGCCTGCTCACCGCCGGCGGTGTGGTGAGCCTGATATTTGGATCGATGATGCTGTTCGATTCGACCTCGCCCGAGCTGCAACTCAGTCTGAGCGTGGTCGTGCCTGTCGTCCTCGGCTTCACCGCGATCGCGGCGTTTCTCGTGCGGTTGGGGCTGGCCGCGCAGCGCCGGCCGGCGGTCACGGGGATGGAAGGCATGATCAACGAAACAGGCGAGGCGATCGCACCAATCGGGCCAGGGGCGGCCGGCCGCGCGAGAATCCATGGAGAAAGCTGGAGCGCGGTTTCGAATGAACCGATAGCGGCCGGCGAGCGCGTTCGCGTCGCCAGCATCGACGGGTTGACGTTAACCGTCCGGAAAGACTGAGGCCAACGAATGCCCATATCACCTATCCTGATCCTCCTGTTCATCATGGTCGTCTACGTGATCACCTCGATCAACATCCTGGCCGAGTACGAGCGCGGCGTGATTTTCCGGCTCGGCAAGCTGCTGCCGGCCCCGAAAGGCCCCGGCGTGATCCTGGTCTTCGCGCCCATCGACCGCATCGTCCGCGTCAGCCTGCGGACCGTCGTGCTGGATGTGCCGCCGCAGGACGTCATCACGCGCGACAACGTTTCGGTGAAGGTGAGCGCGGTCGTCTATTTTCGCGTGCTGGATCCGCGCCGGGCGATCGTGGAAGTCGAGAGTTATCACTACGCGACGTCGCAGCTCTCGCAGACGACCTTGAGGAGCGTCCTGGGACAGGTCGAGCTGGACGAGCTGCTCTCGGCGCGCGACCGGCTGAACCAGCAGCTGCAGCACATTCTCGATCAGCACACCGATCCGTGGGGAGTGAAGGTGGCCGCCGTGGAGGTGAAGAACGTCGATCTCCCGCCCGACATGCAGCGCGCGATCGCGCGGCAGGCGGAAGCCGAGCGCGAGAAGCGTGCTAAAATTATTCACGCTGCGGGCGAGCTCGAGGCATCGGAAAAGCTGGCGCAGGCTGCGAAAGTCATTGCAACCCAGCCGACCGCCATCACGCTGCGCTATCTGCAGACCCTGACCGAGATCGCCTCCGAGAAAAATTCGACGATCGTCTTTCCGCTGCCGATCGAGATATTGCACCTGCTCAAGCAGTTCACAGGAGAAGAAAAGAAGGCGTGACAACCGACGAAGGCTTCCGCGAGATTCAACTGAACGGCAAGCAGCTGGTGTTCCTGTTCATGGCCGCCGCGGTCGTCTCGGTGGTGATCTTCCTCCTGGGCGTGATGTTCGGACGCGAAGTTCGCCCCGATCGTCAGGTGGCGCCCGAGACGGCCAGCACGGCGGTGGCGCCGGATCCGGGCGCCTCGCCCCCTGCGCAGGTCGCGCCGCCGTCCTCCGCTCAAACGCCATCCGCTGAACCTCCCGCGCCTGCCGAAGAGCTGACCTATTACGACCGGTTGCAAAAAAACAATACACCGCAAGAGAGCCTGAAACCGTCCTCGCCTGTGCAATCCGTGGTCACGGCGCAACCCGTGGTCACCGAGCCGGCCGCGCAGCCCGCCGCCGCGCCGGCGGCCAAGCCGGCTCAAACGCTGTCCGCAGAAACACATCCGGCGGATCAAACCGCCGGCGAACCCAACGGCCCGGGGTTTGCAGTCCAAGTAGCAACTTATCAGGACCGTCGGGACGCGGACGCGTTGACGAAGCGGCTCATCGGCAAGGGTTATCCGGCGTTCGTGACCGGTCCAGTGAAGGCGGGCGGCAAAATGATCTATCGAGTGCGCGTGGGCAAGTACCAGGACCGTCGTGAAGCGGAGACGGTCTCCAGCCGGCTCGAGAAGGAAGAGCAGTTCAAGCCGTGGATTGCCCGATAAGAGCGGCCACCGATGGCGATGCGACCTCTCCGGCTGCTGCTTGTTGAAGACTGCGAAAACGATGCCGCGCTGCTCGTCGAGCACCTGCGTCAGGGCGGCTACGATCCTCAATACACGCGCGTCGATTCGGCCGAGGCGCTCGTCGACGCGCTCGATCAGGACTGGGACGTCGTGATCGCCGACTACACGATGCCGGGGTTCAGCGGCACCGCCGCGCTTTCGATCGTGCGCGAGCGCGGGCTCGAAGTCCCGTTTATTTTCGTGTCGGGCACCATCGGCGAAGACGTGGCCGTGGAGGCGATGAAGCATGGCGCCGACGACTACATCATCAAGAACAACCTCGGCCGGCTGATTCCGGCCATCAACCGCGAGCTGCGCGACGCCGAGGTGCGCCGCGAGCGGACGCGCGCGGAAGAGCGCATCCGGCATCTTGCCTACTACGACGCGTTGACCGACCTGCCCAATCGCACGCTGTTCCAGAATCGTCTCGAGCAATGCGTCGCAAACTCGCTGCGCATGCGGAACCCACTGTCGGTGCTGATCATGGATCTCGATGGGTTCAAGGAAATCAACGACACGCTCGGCCATCTGATGGGCGACTCCGTCCTGCGCGAGATCGGCCGCCGGTTGAAATCCGGCCTGCGGGAGTCGGATACGGTCGCGCGGCTGGGTGGCGACGAGTTCGCGGTGACGCTGCCCAACGTCGGCCGCGCCGGCGCGGAGCTGGCGGCTCGCAAGCTGATTGCGGTGGTCCAGGAGCCGCTCTGCATCGAGGGATTGAACCTGGATGTCCACGGCAGCGTGGGCATCGCGCTGTTCCCCGAGCACGGCACCCAGGCCGAGGTCCTGACCCAGCGCGCGGATGTCGCGATGTATGTGGCGAAGCAGGATCGTTCGGGCTTCGTCGTGTACGCGCAGGAGCTGGATCGCCACAGCCCGGAGCGGCTGGCGCTGATGGGAGACTTCCGGCACGCCATTTCCCGCGACGAGCTGCGCGTGCACTACCAGCCGAAGATCAACCTGGGGACGCTGGAGATTTTCGGTGTCGAAGCCCTGGTGCGCTGGCAGCATCCCCAGCTGGGCCTCCTCATGCCCGACTCCTTCATCCCGATGGCCGAGCAGACGGGTGCGATCCGCCCGCTCACGCTATGGGTGCTCGAGCACACGCTGCAGCAATGCCTCGAATGGCGCCGGCAGGGCGTCGAGCTCGTGGCCGCGGTGAACCTGTCGCCGCGCAACCTCCAGGACGCGGAGCTGCCCGAACGCGTCCGCGCGCTGCTGGATCTGCTGGGCGCGCCCGCGTCGCTGCTCGAGCTCGAGATCACCGAGAGCGTGATCATGGCCGACCCGCTGCGCTCCCTTCAGGTGCTCACGCGACTGAGCAAGATGGGTCTGCGCCTGGCGGTCGACGACTTCGGCACCGGCTACTCTTCGTTCAGCTACCTGCGCAAGCTGCCGGTACATGAGATCAAGATCGACAAGTCGTTCATCGACGACATGGTGCAGCACCACGATGACGTGATCGTGCAGTCAACCATCGAGCTGGCGCATAATCTCGGCCTGACGGTTGTCGCCGAGGGCGTGCAGGATCGGGAAACGTTCGAGCGTTTGAAGGAGCTTGGCTGCGACACCGCTCAGGGAGAGTATCTCTCGGCGCCGCTCGACGGTCCCGGAGTGCTCAACTGGATCCACCAGCGCCAGCAGGTGAGTCACCTCTGATCTTCGCGCTCCTGTCCGGAATTCTGCTGGCCCTCAGTTTTCCCCGCTACGGTCACCCGGCGTTCGCCTGGGTGGCGCTCGTTCCGCTGCTGGTCGCCCTTCTCGAGCGTCCGCGAAGCTGGCTGCCGTCCCAGCCGGCCCGCGCCTTTGCGCTGGGCTTGATTGCGGGCGCGGGCTATTTCGGCGGCACGGTGTACTGGACCGGCGCCACGGTTCGTCAGTTTGGCGGTCTGAGCTGGCCTGTCGCGGTGCTGGTGGCGTCGCTGCTGGTCGCGTACCTTGCGTTGTTCCCAGGATTGTTTGCGCTGGCGGTCGTGTGGCTGACGTCGAAATTCGGTCCGCGGGCGGTGCTGCTGGCGCCGGCCGTCTGGGTCACGACCGAGCTGGGCCGTACGTACTTCTGGTCCGGCTTTCCCTGGCTGCTCCTGGGCTACAGCCAGACGACCGTCCTCCCGATTGCGCAAATCGCCAGCGTGGCCGGTGTGTTCGGGCTCTCGGCCCTGGTCGTGCTGGTGGCGGCAGCGGCGAGCTACGTGGCCGCGGTGCGATCGTCGGAGTCGCTGATCGCCGCTGTCTGCGTCGTGGCGCTGGTAGCGGCGATTGCCCTCTGGGGATCGTACCGGCTCCTGCACGGCACGCTGGCCGAACAGGGCACACCCGTCCGCGTGGCGCTGGTCCAGGGAGACATTCCGCAGGATGAAAAGTGGGATGCGGCCCGCGCGAATCAGATTTTCGAAACCTACCTGGCGATGACCCGGGATGCCGCCAGGCAAGGCGCGCAGCTGGTGATCTGGCCCGAGTCGGCCACGCCGTTCTATTTCGAGGAAGATCGCGCCTCCGGCGACCGACTCCGCCAGGTCGTGAAACAGACCGGCATCGACCTGCTGTTCGGCAGCGACCAGATCGAGCACACCACGCCGCCGCTGTACTACAACTCGGCGTTCCTCGTTCGCCGCGACGGCTCGACGGCGGCGGTCTACCGCAAGATGCACCTCGTGCCGTTTGGCGAATTCGTCCCGCTGAAGCGTCTGCTGTTTTTCGTGGGCACGCTGGTGGAGGCCGCGGGCGACTATACCCCGGGGCGGTCGATGGTGATGCTGCCGACCAGTTTCGGCGCGATCTCCACCGCGATCTGCTATGAGATCGTCTATCCGGGCCTGGTGCGAAAGGCGGTGCTCTCGGGAAGCCGGCTGCTGACGACGATCACCAACGACGCGTGGTACGGATATTCGTCGGCGCCGTATCAGCACTTTCTCCAGGCGTCGATGCGTGCGATCGAGCAGGGCCGCTACCTCGCGCGCTCGGCCAACACCGGCATCAGCGGCATTGTCGATCCTTACGGCCGCGTCGTGCAGCAGTCGCGCATCTTCGAGCGTGTCGTCATACTGGGAGAAGTGCGGATGATCGACGATCGCACGGTTTATGGCAAAATCGGAGACTTGTGCGCTTACATTTGCGCGGCCTTGACCGCGGCTGCCCTGCTGGCCGGGTTCCGCGCGCCGGCCGTGCAGTAAACATGGAATGTATTCGGAGGGTTCCTTGGCTTTATCGATCGACGAACTGATTCGCAAATATCAGGACCTCGTGAAGCGCGCGTCCGATCTCCGGAGTTATCTTTGAAGCCGCCCGCCCGGCCGAGGAGCTCGCAAGCATAGAGGCGCGCGCCTCGGCGCCAGATTTCTGGAACAACCAGGCCGAAGCCCAGAAAATCCTCCAGCGCCGCCGCAGGGTCGAGGAGGAGGTCGAGCTGGTCACCGCGCTCCGCAAGCGCACCGAGGATCTTGCCGTGCTCATCGAATGGGCCGGCCAGGGAGAGGACGTCAGGGCCGAGCTCGCGGCCGGCCTCGATGAGTTTGCCCGCCTGGTCGACGCCGGCGAGATCAAGAAGATGCTCGGCGGCGAGCACGATCGCCGGAACGCCATCATCACGATCCACCCGGGCGCGGGCGGGACCGAGTCTCAGGACTGGGCCGAAATGCTGCTGCGCATGTACGTGCGGTGGATCGAGCGGCGCGGGTTCAAGCGCGAGATGATCGACTACCAGCCGGGCGACGAAGCCGGTTTGAAAAGCGCGACGCTGACCGTGAGCGGCGATTATGCCTACGGTCTGTTGTCTGCGGAGGCGGGTGTCCATCGTCTCGTGCGCATCTCGCCGTTCGACCAGGCGGCGCGCCGTCATACCTCGTTCGCGTCGGTGTTCGTGTGGCCCGAGCTGCCCGACGATGTTGACGTGGAGATCGAGGACAAGGACATCCGCATCGACACTTATCGATCGAGCGGCGCGGGCGGGCAGCACGTCAACGTCACCGACTCGGCCGTTCGCATCACGCACATGCCGAGCGGCATCGTCGTGTCATGCCAGAACGAGCGCTCCCAGCACCGCAACCGCGATTCGGCGATGAAGGTCCTTCGCGCCAGGCTGTACGATATGAGATTGAAGGAGCAGCAGGCCAGGCTCGACCAGATTGGCGGCGCGAAGAAGGACATCGCCTTCGGCAGCCAGATCCGCAGCTACGTGCTGCACCCGTACCAGCTGATCAAGGATCACCGGACGAAGTTCGAAGTGGGCGACGTGAACCGCGTGCTGGACGGCGATCTGGACGGCTTCATCAGAGCGTACCTGATGCAGAAGGCGTCGGGCACGCTCGGACAGCCGGCGGCCGCCGAAGAGGAGGAATAGTCAAGGCTCGGGGCTCAACGCGGGAGCGCCGTTCCGGGCTGCGTGCCGGAAATAAAGGCCTCGTTGATGCCGCCGGCCTCGTTCGGGGCGCCGTTTTCCTTGTCGACCGACAGGAAGATGATGTTGCCGGGCGGGGCGAATTCGGGCGGGTGATCTTTGTCGCGCGTGTCGATGTAGACCTTCATGAAGTCCATCCAGATGGGCAGCGCCGCCTGGGCGCCTGTCTGGGCAGGGCCGATCGTTTTGCGTTCGTCGTAACCGACCCAGACGCCGACCGTGATGTCGGGGTCGAACCCGATGAACCACGCGTCGCCGTAGTCGTCGGTCGTGCCGGTCTTGCCCCCGAGCGGCCAGTTCAGCGCCGCCGCGGCGGCGCCGGTGCCCCGCTGCACCACGCCGCGGAGCAAATTCGTCATCACAAACGCGGTGTCGGCTCGAATCGCGTCGTGCGGTTCCGGCCGCGTCTCCTCCAGCAGGTTGCCGTTGCGGTCGGAGATTTTCAGAAATTCGATCGGCTTCATCCGCACTCCGCCGTTCGGAAACACGGTATAGGCCGAGGTCATCTCCATCAGCGTGATGTCGGCGGCGCCGAGCGCGAGCGACAGGTAGGGCTCGAGGTTGGCCTCGATGCCGAATTTGCGCGCGTAGCTGATCACCTGCGGCGGCGTCAGCGTCGCCATCATCTTCACGGCCGGCACGTTTCGCGAATCCTCCAGGGCGTGGCGAAGCGTCACCGCGCCTTCGAACTTCCCGTCGTAGTTCTTGGGCTGGTACGGGGGCTGTCCCGGACCCGGCTGATAGGTGACTGGTTCGTCTATCAAAATTGACGAAGGCGTGAAGCCGCGATCGATCGCCGCGGTGTAGACGAACGGCTTGAATCCGGAACCCACCTGGCGGGCGGCCTGGACCGCGCGGTTGAACTTGCTGCGCTCGAAATCGAATCCGCCGACCATTGCGCGGATCTGCCCGGTGTGATTGTCGATGGCCAGCAGCGCGCCCTGCACGATGGGCGTCTGTTCCAGCGCCACCGAATCGACCTTCCCGCCGGGATCGACTTTGACGATTCGGACGTCGATCAAATCGCCCACAGCAAGCATCGCCGGCGGCGAGCGATGGGTCCAGGCGAAGCCGGGGGCGCGCAGGTCCACCAACTGCTGGCCGATTCGCAGTCGCGCGCTGGTGGGTGCGACCGAGGTCACCACAGCCGGGACGATGTCGTCGGCCGCCATCGGCTGCTTCCATCGGTCGTTCTTGTAGCCCAATACATTCTGTCCCGCCGCCAGCACATTCGGCTTGTCCCGCCGCCAACCGCGAACCTTGTCGACCTGGCGAAGCCCCCGTTCGATCGCCCGGTTGGCCGCCTCCTGCAGATGGATGTCGATGCCCGTCTGGACCGACAGCCCGCCCTCGTAGAGTTTCTTCGCGCCGTACTTCTGCTCGAGATATTTTCTGATTTCCTCGGCAAAAAACGGCGCCGCCGATTTCAGCGCCTGGGGCTTTCCGTGCGTGACGATGAGATCTTTTCTGGCTGCGTCGGCCTGTGCCTGCGTGATGTAGCCGTTCTGGGCCATCTGCTCGAGCACGTAATTGCGCCGGCGCATGGCGGCCGCCGGATCGACGAATGGGCTCTGGCGCGCGGGCGACTGGATGATGCCGGCCAGCATCGCGGCCTCTTCCAGCGTCAGATCTTTCGCGTGTTTGTTGAAGTAGAGGCGCGACGCCGCTTCCACTCCGTACGTGCCGTGGCCCAGATGGATCTGGTTGACGTAGAAGGTGAGGATTTCGCGTTTGGTGTAGCGCTTCTCGATTTGAACGGCGACGAGCGCTTCCTTGATCTTGCGCTCCCAGTTCTTGTCGCCCACCTGAAACCCGACGTCTTCGGCGAAGAGATTGCGCGCCAGCTGCATGGTGAGCGTGCTGGCGCCCGAGGCGAGGCGGCGATGCAGGATGTCTGTGGCGAGCCGGGCGAAAATCGCCGAGACGCTCAGGCCAAAGTGGTTGTTGAAATCCTTGTCTTCGGCGGAGATGATCGCCTGCCGGAGCTGCGGTGCGATGTCGTCATAGCCGATGATCAGCCGCCGCTCGATCGCAAACTCCGCGAGCGTTTGGCCGTCGCGCGCATAGACGCGGGTGGTCGCGCTCGGCGCGTAATTGTCGAGCGCGGAAATTTGCGGCAGATCGCCCGCATACGCGAACATGACGCCGCTCAACACGCCGAGCAGCGCCACGACGATGAACAGCGCCACCACGCCGGCCTGGCCGGCGAAGCGGATCACGAGCTGCGCCTTGGGTTTGCGGGCCGGCGGTTTGCGCACCGCTGCCGGCTGTTTCGCCATGAAGTCCTTATCTTAACGCCACTTAAAGCCTTACGGTACAGGTTCCAGGTGCGGACCGGCAGTTAGGACTTTACATCCGGAGACTCAGATTTCATAATCGAAGTAGCATAAGGGTTTGACCCACTTTTCGCTGCGCGAGGACACATGAGCAAAATCATCGGTATCGATCTCGGCACCACGAACTCGGTTGTCGCCGTCATGGAAGGCGGCGAGCCCACGGTCATCACGAATCCCGAGGGCAGCCGTCTGACGCCATCCATCGTCGCGTTCACCAAAACCGGCGAGCGGCTGGTCGGACAGGTCGCGAAACGGCAGGCGGTGACCAACCCCGAAAACACCATTTTCTCGATCAAGCGCTTCATGGGACGCAAGTTCGATGAGGTGAGCGAGGAGATGAAGATGGTGCCGTACCGCGTCGTCCGCGCGCAGAACGGCGACGTGCGCATCAACGCCGCCGACAAGGAATATTCGCCGCCGGAGATTTCCGCGATGATCCTGCAGAAACTGCGGCAGGCGGCCGAGGAATATCTCGGGCAACCGGTCAGCAAGGCCGTCATCACCGTGCCGGCGTACTTCAACGACGCGCAGCGGCAGGCGACGAAAGACGCGGGGCAGATCGCGGGGCTCGAAGTGATGCGCATCGTCAACGAGCCGACGGCGGCCGCGCTGGCGTACGGCCTCGACAAGAAGAAGGACGAGACGATTGCCGTCTACGATTTCGGCGGCGGCACGTTCGATATCTCGATCCTCGAAGTCGGCGAAGGCGTCGTCGAGGTGAAATCGACCAACGGCGACACGCACCTCGGCGGCGACAACCTCGACCAGCGCATCATCGACTGGATCAGCAGCGAGTTCAAGAAGAGCGAGGGCATCGATCTCAGCAAGGACCGGATGGCGCTGCAGCGGCTGAAAGAGGCGGCAGAGAAGGCCAAGATGGAGCTCTCGTCGGTGATGGAAACCGACATCAGCCTGCCGTTCATCACCGCCGATCAAACCGGGCCGAAGCACCTCTCGATGAAGCTCACGCGCGCCAAGTTCGAGCAGCTCGTCGAGGATTTGTTCCAGCGGACCGTCGGCCCCACCAAGCAGGCGCTCAGCGACGCCGGACTCGACCCGAGCAAGATTGATGAAGTGGTGCTCGTTGGCGGCTCCACGCGCATCCCGCGCGTGCAGGCCATCGTCAAGGAGCTCTTCCAGCGCGAGCCGCACAAGGGGGTGAACCCGGACGAAGTCGTGGCCGTCGGGGCGGCCGTCCAGGCCGGC
>DASZHO010000074.1:0-25081 GCA_035937795.1 Vicinamibacterales bacterium
AAGAAAAAGGCAAAGATGAACAGCCTTCGTGGCACCATCTACCGCGGAGGTGCCAGTATGGGCAGCGCGGTAGCCGTGATGGAGGTCCCACCGGTCGGCCGTATCAACGTCGCGCGCGTCATCCTCGGCGGTATCGTCGCCGGACTCGTCATCAACATCAGTGAGTTCGTGCTCAATCAGGTCGTGCTCGGTGCGGACATGGTCGAGTCGCTCGCGCGAATGAACCTGCCGCCCGTCGGCGGCGCGGCCATCCCCATCTTCATCATTCTCGGATTTCTCGACGGGTTCGTGCTGGTCTGGCTGTACGCCGCCATACGGCCCCGTTTTGGTGCGGGTCCCAAGACCGCGGTGATCGCCGCGCTTGCCGCGTGGTTCTTTGTTTCTTTCAACGTCGTCGTGTCGATGCACGTCCTCGGCATGTATCATCGCAGGCTGCTCGCGATTTCGACGACGTGGGAGCTCGGCCAGTCGATCGTCGCCGCGCTCGCGGGTGGGGCGCTTTACACCGAGAAGTAGCAATGACGCGTCCGCTCGTTCGACTGCTGCTGATGGGTGGCCTGCTCATGGGCGGTGCGGCCGCCGGTGGGCAGGGGCAGGCGCCCCAGCTTGCGCCGCCCGGCCTGGAGGGCGCGCTCGCGGGCCTCGCCGAGCGCGTGCATCATTACTACGAGCGCATCGGCACGATCATCTGCGAGGAAACCGTCACGCAGCAGGAGCTGAAATTCAACCTCGCCCCCATCGGCAAGCCTCGCATCACCGTGTACGAGCTGAGCGTGACGCACGATACGCTCTCGAAGGACGGCCGCGAGTTTCGACTGGAGCGGAAGCTGCAGACCGTGAACGGCAAGCCGGCGAGAAAAAACCAGGAGCCCGAGTGCACCGATCCGAAAACCGGCACGCCCGAGCCGCTCGAGTTTCTGCTCGCGGGAAACCAGCACGGTTACAGATTTTCGTATCCGCTGGCAGCCGGCGGCGGTCCCCCGCGTGCGATCGCGATCGACTTCGTGCAGACCCCTCCCTACCACGTCGATATCAAGTGGAAAGGCAACTGCTTCGAGGCGAGCGGCGGCGGCGAGGAGGGCCGCCTCTGGTTCGACCCCGAGACCTTTGACGTGCTTCAGCTCGAGGTGCGGCTCCGGAACCCCTTCCCGATTCTCGAGCCGTCGACGTCCGCAACGCTGCACCCGGCTGTCAGCGTGGAAAAATCAGAAACGACGGTGAAGTTCACGAGAGTGAAATTCGAGAAGCCCGACGAGACCGTGTTGCTGCCGGAATCGACCCAGACCGTCACGGTCTTTCGCGGCGTCCCCAGCCTGCGCACCGTCGAGACGCTGGCTAATTTCCGCCGGTTCTTAACCGAGAGCACCGTCAGGCCCGCGCTCTGACGAAAGAGGCCCGGAGCGGCCCGGCGTTTGCTCTATTAAAGACTAATACCGCGCGATGGCTGTGGTGTACGGAAACCTTACACGTAAGGCGCTGGTCCTCGGGTTGCTCTCGGCGGCCGCCGTCCTCGTCGTTTGCGGGGCGTGGCTCGCCGCGAGAGCCTATCGCCCCGCGGCGTTGAAAGGCCGTATCGCGGCCTACCTGAGCGATCAGCTCGAAAGCGACGTGACGCTCGATTCGCTCGAGGGGCAGTTCTTTCCCCGGATTGCGCTCAGCGGAGGCGGCCTTGTCGTCCGCGACAGACGGCGCACCGGCGTGCCGCCGCTCATCACGATCAGGCACTTCGAAATCCGCGCGTCTCTTCGCGCGCTGATGAAGCTTCCGCGGCACGTGTCGGAGGTGCGCACGGAGGGACTCGAAGTGAATATTGCCCCGGGAGACGACCATGAGACCCAGCCCGATCGTCCGAGGGGTCCGGAGGTCGTCATCGATCGTTTGGAGGCGCCGGATACGACTCTCACGCTGATACCAAAAAGATCGGACAAGCCGCCGAAGATATTCACCATCCATCATCTCGTCATGGAATCGGTGGGCCGCGGACACATCGTTCCGTACATCGCCGTGCTCACGAACCCGGTTCCCAAAGGCGGTATCGAAGCCTCCGGCGCGCTCGGACCGTGGAACATCGCCTCCCCGGCTCGGACGCCGGTGACGGGCAAATACACGTTTGTGAATGCCGACCTGAGCACTATCGACGGGCTCTCGGGAATGCTCTCGTCACAGGGGACATTCGACGGGCAAATCAACCGGATTCACGTGCAGGGCGCGACCGATACGCCGAAGTTTCAGGTTGATGCGGGCGGCCAGCCGGTGCCGCTCAAGACGCAATTCACCGCCACCGTCGACGGATCGAACGGCGACACGTTTCTCGATCGCGTCGACGCGAACTTCCTGAGCACCGAGCTCACCGCGAATGGCGCGGTCGTCGGCATCCGGGGCGCGCCCGGCCGGCGGGTGGAGCTGGACGTCTCGATAGCCAAGGGGCGTATCGAAGATGTGCTGCGGCTGGCCGTGAATTCGCCGCAGCCGATTCTGCGAGGCGGTATTCGGCTGCAGGCGCGGCTAGTCATCCCGCCCGAAAAAGCCAGAGTTCTCGACAAGATGTCCGTGCGAGGGGCGTTCGGGCTGTCGGAGGCAAGATTCACGGACCCATCAGTCCAGACGAAAATCGCCGGGTTGAGCCGTCATGGTCAGGGTATCGGCGACGGCGAGCCGGTCGGCGACGTTGTCTCGGACCTCAAGGGGCGGTTCGCGGTTGAACATGCGGAGGCCACGTTTCCGGAGCTCACATTCGCAGTGCCCGGCGCCGCCGTCGACCTGGCCGGCCGCTACGGTCTTCGCTCCGGGGATCTCGACTTCCACGGTCATCTCCGGATGCAGGCGACGCTTTCGAAAGCGGCGGGCGGAGGTCTGAAGTCGTTTTTCCTGAAAGCGGTCGATCCGTTTTTCAAGAAGGGCGGCTCCGGCACCGTACTGCCGATCAAGATTGGCGGCACAAGAAAAGATCCGAAGGTCGGGCTGGAGCTGTTCGGGAAAGATTCGAAGAAGTGAGCCGGGTCTGACAGGCAGACCCGGCCCGGAGTGCTACCTTGATTGGCCCTGGCTCTGCGAGGGTGTCTGGCCCTGCCCCTGGCTCTGCGCCTGCGGTGACGTGGGCTTCGACAGCGTCCGGTAATATTCCTCGACGAGGTCGCGGAAGCCGCGCGGCACTTCGTCGGTGCTGGCCAGTGCCGGCTGGTCGTTGGTCACGTCTTCGACTTTACGGCGCAGGCCGAACTCGAACCGCTTCAGTCCTTCGCCGACCGCCGCTTCAAGCCGCTCGAGCTCTTTCGCGTCCTTGTACACGCGGTCGTCGTCGAGTTGCCGCATCTGGCGAACAATGTCGTCGAGGTCGGTCGTATTCACCCCGTCGTTCTTCAGCTGGTCGCGCAGTTGCTGCGCCTCGCCGGCCCAGTAGCGAGCCTGATCGCGGAACTGCCGGATTTCTCCGGGGGTGTAAACGCGCTGTCCCCATCCGCCCCAGTTGCCGCCCCCGTTGTAGGGCCCGCCCGCGTAGGTGCCGTTGCCGCCACCGTTACGCATCCCGCCGTTGTTGTTGCCGCCGCCCTGGCCGCCACCCTGCGCCTGCTGATCGCCGCCCTGACCCTGGCCCTGTCCTTGACCTTGGCCCTGTCCTTGACCCTGGCCCTGTCCTTGACCCTGGCCCTGGCCTTGACCCTGGCCTTGCCCTTGACCCTGGCCTTGCCCTTGACCCTGGCCTTGCCCTTGACCTTGGCCCTGTCCCTGTCCTTTGCCCTGACCTTGCTGGCCTTGTTGCCCCTGCTGACTCTGCTGGCCACCCTGGCCGCGCTGTCCGTTCTGCCCCTGCTGGCCCTGTTGGCCTTGCTGACCGTTCTGATTCTGACCGTCGCGGCCCTGTTGACCCTGCTGCATCTGTTGCTGCATCGAGTCGACGCCGCGCACGAGATTTCTCGCGCGATCGAGGTTGTTCGCCATGCGATCGTTCTTGTTGCCCTGGCCCATCGCCGCCTGCGCCTGGCCGAGCTTGTTGCGCAGCCCGTCGAGGCCGGAGCTGATGTCGCCTTCGAGCTCGTTGCTCGTCTGGCCCCCGCGCAACATGCTGTTCGTGTAGCGGACTTTTTCCTTCAGCTTGTTGTCGCGGATCGAATCGGCCGCCTCCTGGAGCTTGCGTGAGGCGTCCTTTTCGTCGCGGCGCATTTCCCCCGACATCTTGTCGAGCTGTTTCTCGAGATCGCCGATCTTCGATTCGAGCTGGGTCTTTCGCTCCGACACCTGCGCCGCGCGCTGGCCCCGGTTGGCGTTGGCCCCATTCTGCCCGAGCTGCGCCACTTCATTGGCGATGTCTTTCTGCTCGCGGGCCAGCTCGTCGGCCTGCTGCTGCGCATCTTTCATGTCGCGCGAGCCGCGGGCGTTCTGTTCCTGCTCGAGGCGCCTCTGCGCGTCGCGCAGCTGCCCGAGCGCCGCCTGCGCCTGTCCCGCGCCGCTCGAGCCGGATGCCGCGGCCCGCCGCATGGCGTCGGCTGCCTGGCGCATCTGCTGCGCCGCCTGCGCCAGGTCGGGGCGATTGCGTTCGCGCGACAATTTTTCGAGCTGGCGCGCCGCTTCTTCGGCTTGTTCCGCCAATTGCCGCTGGCTGTCGCCGCCGCCTTGTCCGAGCTGGCCTGCGAGCGCCTGCTGGCGCTGCCGCTCGGCTTCCTGCTCCTGCCGCCGCGCGAGCTCGCGCAGCTTTTCCATCAGCGCATCGACCTGCTGGTCCGATTGCTGCTGCTGGGCGCTCTGGGCCGTTTCGTACTGGTTGGCCAGCTTGTCGAGATCCTGCTTGAACAGGTCCGCCAGATCTTCGGATATCGATCCGGCGCCGCCGCCGCCACCCCCTCCGCCGCCGCCCTGCGAGCTGACCTGCTTCTCGTATTCCTCTTCGGCCTTCTGCAGCTGCTGCAGCGCGCGATTTTCAGGCGGCAGCGCGGCATCGGCCGCCTGGACCGCCAGCTGCTTCTCGGCCGCCTTCATCTCCTCGGCAGCCTTCGGCAGAAGCTCGCCGATCTTCTGGAATGCCGGATCCGGCTGGACGAGGCGGCTGTTCATCCGGCTCACGAGACCCTCGACCTGCTCGCGCAGCTTCTGCTGCGACAGCGCGACGACCACGAGGTTCTCGCGCAGCTTCGGCGCCGTCATTTTTGGCTTGTCGCGGACGATGTTGTGTGTCGCCGAGATGATTTGCCGCTGCTGCTGCGACAGCGCGTCCACGTTCATCTGGCCGGCGCCCCCGCCGCCGCCCCCGCCGCCGCCCTGCGAGGTGGCGGCCTTGAACTCCTCGTCGAACTTGCGGATGCGGACGAAATACAGATCGCTCGACACGCTCTTGCCGCCGCGCACGCCATCGTTGTCGACCGCGCGCGCGTAGTAAGAGATGGAGTCGCCCGGCGCGAGCTTCAACTCTTCGAGATAGAACGTGTGCGCCGCCGATACCTGGGTGAGCGGCTTGCCGCCGCCAACGAGCGTCTTTGTCTGCTCGGGCCCGCCGTTGACCGAATAGACGAGGTCGAGCTGTTTGACGCCGAAGTCGTCGTCCGCGCGCGCTTCAATCGAGAACTCCTCGATCGGCGACGCGACGGCGTCGCGGCCGGGCTTGGCAATCGACACCGTCGGCGGCTGGTCTTCCAGCATGTCGATCGTGTATTGCGGCGAAGCGGCCACGAGCTTGTTCTCGGGCCCGCCCTGCAGCTCGATCTTGTAGAAGCCGTCTTTGTTCACCGTGATCTCGCCGATGAACGCGCCCGATTCCGGCGTCAGCGCAACCCCGTCGCCGTCGACAACGATTCGGCCCGCGGGCGCCGACATCGTCGGCGTGATCCGCATCCGCACATGAGTGCCCTGCAGCACGGCGATATCGCCGCCGTTGTCGATCTTGCGCGGCTCGAGCCCCGTGTAGGCGGGGAACACGTACTCCATTTCGATCTTCTTGACGTACGGCAGATCCGCCGCGTGCATCGCGAACACCGACGATTTCACTCCGCCCGATTCAACGTAGTATTCAATCGAGGTGGGTAGGTCGAAGAGGATGCCGTCGAAGCTCTTCGTGTCCTGGTTGTAGACCATCGGCACGTGCTCGAACGGCTGGGTCACCGCTCCTTTACGCACGAGCAAGTCCGCATGATCGGAGGCGAACCCTTCAATCTTCGCGTTGATCACCTGATCGGATCCACGCGGCACCGTGACGTTGCCCGGCTTCACGTCGATGCGATACGGGCTCGCCGCCTGGAGATCGCCGGTGACGAGCAGCAGCGCGGACGCGCCGTGACGCAGGTAGGCCGGGCCCAGGAAGAAGACGAGCAGTCCCGTCGCGACGGTGGTGGCCAGTACTGTCGAGTAGCGCCTCAACGGCTTGGCTTCGAGCTTGCGGCCGTGCTCGACGGCCGCGCACCGTTCGATCGCCTGCTCGACGAGACGGCGCGCCAGCGCCGGTGACGCCGAGCTCGTCTCGGCGCCCTTCTCCGCTTCGAGGGCGCTCAGGATGGCGGTCTCGAGCGTCGGCTCGCATTCTTCCAGATAGAGCGCAACCTGTGCATCCGTGACGCGCCGCCACTGCGGCAGCACGAAGAAATAGCCGGCGAGCACGCCGGTGATCATGATCATGGCCAGCCGGAACGCGATGATCGATCCCGGGCTGAACCTGAGCCGCTCGAGGCCGTATGCCGAGACGAGCAGCGCGAGCACCCACCCGGCCAGCACGAAGGCCGCGCCGCGCAGCGCCAGCTTCAGCCTCCAGCGCTTCCGGATCTCATGGACGATGCTCGTGAGATTGGACCGATCGCCGACAGCAGCCTGGCTCTCCATCATGCTCAGTCTCCTGAAATACTCAGTCGCGACTCAGACCTCAGCTTAGCACCGGACAGGCCCTCGCGATCCGTCTTTACGCGCCATACGCGGCCCTTTACACACCGGGTCCGGCCAGCGCCGGACCGCCGCCGAGGCTGCTCTCCGCGGGGAACAGCCGGTCGAAATTTGTGGCAAAAATGTGTCCGCGCACGCGCTCGTCCGCGCCTGCCGCCCTCATCGCGCTCATCTGAGTGTCATAAATCGAGCGGTTCCAGCCGCGCGGGAAGAACGATGAATCGGTGCCGAAGAGCAGACGTTCGAACCCGATCGTCTCGATCGCCTGCCGGAACACATCGGCAAGCGTGAGCCCCGGAAGGTACGACAGCCAGCGGTTCGAGCTGGAGGTATCGAGATAAATGTTGGGGCACAGATCCGCCACCAGCAGCGCCTCGCGGAGAAAGCCGGCGCCGAAGTGCGGAATGATGAACGGCACTTGCGGGTGGTCGGCGGCGAGCGCGTGCAGATCGAGGGGATTGCCGTGCCGCACGTCGAACCGGCTGGGCAGCCCGAGCTTCTTGCGCACCCCGACCGACAGTGCGCCGCAATGAACGAAGATCGCGGCGGCGGCGGTCGGCTGCCGGTGCGCCGCGACGACGTCGACGACGGCCTTCACCGACGGGTCGTGGAGCGAGTACCGCTGCATCGCGGGAAACAGGCACACGCAGCGGAGCTTCAGCTCGTGCAGCGCGCGCTCGACCCGTCCCGCCGCATCCGGCGAGGTTGGGTCGAGCATGAAAAATCCGACGAAGCGCGATTGATGGCGCGCGACGGCTCGGGCCACCGACTCTTCATCCTGAGGAACGCTCGCGATGAGCGCAGCACGGGCGACGCCGCTCTTGTCCAGCTCGAGCGCCCAGGCGTCGGCGAGCTCTTCGGGGGATCCCGGCGGCGTCCATCCCAGCTCGGCCGTAATCTGCGCGGCCGACGGCGTGCCCGGCCCGCGCTGGCGCCCGAGCGTCTCGAAAAACTGTTGTGAAAAGAAATGGCAGTGCGCGTCGTTAATCAGCGGGATCAATGGGCTATTGCGGCGCAGCCGTCGGGACGAGGCGGGTGCCTTCGATGGGGCCCTTCATGCGGTTGGAGATGAATGTCTCGAGCGCCAGCAGGGCGATCCCCGTCATCAGCAGGTACCACCAGAAGTTCTGCCGCCGCTCCTGATCTTCCGGCGTGACCGTCGTTTCTTCACCGCTCGCGGCGCTGGCGCCCGCGCCGCCCGCGAGCGCAGCCTTCATTTCCTGCGTGTCGAGCGTGGTGAGGTCCGATTCGGTCGTGTCCACGTTGGACGCAATCGTCACGACGCCCTGCTGACTGGTCTTCCCGTGGACTTCGTAGAAGCCCGCCTCGTCGAGTTGCACGGGCGTGGGCGTGCCCGATTGTTCGATGCGGCGCCCCGAGGGAGTCAGAATGAGGGCCCCGGTTCCCGTCTGCAGACCGAAGCCGGCCGCCTGCAGCAGGTGCGCGGGGTCCACGACCTGGCCGACGGTGAACCAGTTCGCCGGCTCCTCGTAGGTGGCCAGGTGCTTCACCACCTGGTGAATGAACGGCAGGTACACCGTTTTCAGCGCGAGGTCGTTCCAGTAATTGTCGAGCGTCGACGACCAGAGGATCACGTTGCCCGATCCGATTTTTCGTTCCGCCATCGCGACCGTGCCGTCGTCGAACCTCGCGATCACGCGCTCGTCGGGCTGCTGGCCGGAATTCTTTGCCGCGGCGGACGGTTGCGGCCTCATCGCGACCGCGCGATAGCGGAAGAACCGGGCCACCGACAGGTCGCCGCTTCTCGGCGCTTTGAAGAGCTCCAGGACGGGATGGCTGTAATCGAGCTCCGCCAGCGACCCGCCCCGGCCGGCGCGATCGACGATGCTGCCGGGCACGCCGGGGAGGATGTCGTTCGAGTCGGTGCCCCAGACGGCGTGCTCGCCCAGCACGACGAACAATCCGCCGCCCTGCGATACAAAATGCTTGAGCGCGTCGCCCGAGCTGAGCGCCGCCACGTCATTGAGGATCACCACGCGATGGCGATTCAGGTCGACGCTCGACACATTGTCGGCTTGGCGCAGCTCGACTTGAAACGCCGGGGAGGTGCCGATGGCCAGCGCCCTCTGCAGATACAAGCTCGCCTCGCGCGAGGCGCGCGGCGGCTCGAGGATCAGCACCGGCAGCCGCAGCGCGGGCGACACCACGAAATTGAACCTGTCGTCCTGCTTCAGCTTGTCGTCGGCGATTTTCACCGTGCCGCGCATGAATGGGCGGGCGAGGGTAAAGGGCTGGAAGGTCACCGATGCCGGAGCGGCCGTCTGAACGGTTATGGTCTGCGTTTCGAGCGTGCGTCCGTCCACGTCGAGATCCACTCGAAGATTCGTCACCGGCGCCGGGCCGCGGTTCACGATCCCGGCGGCAACCGTGATGCGCTCCAGCCCGGAAAACATCGACCGTTGCGGCAGGACGGAAGCGACCGCCACGTTGGCCGGCTGCGGATCGGTGATCGCGACCGGCGTGAAGATCGTGCCTTGCGGCAGCCGGAGCGTGTCGTCGCGCACCCAGCCGTTGCGCTGAAAGTCGCTGATCATCACGACTTCGCGGTTCGCCATCCGCGATTCGGCGAGCACGCGCTGGGCGAGCTTCAGCCCGGGGGCATACCGCGTCGCCTCCGCGCTGAGCGTTGCGGCGTCGATCGCCGCGACCACGCGCGACAGGTCCGTGGTCGCCCGCACCTCCAGCGCGGCGCCGGTGCCGAACAGGATGAGCGTCGCGTGGTCGCTCGGGCCGAGCGCCTGCACGGCCCGGCGGGCGGCCGCGCGCGCGCGATCCCAACGGTCGCCGTACCCCATGCTGTAGGAGTGGTCGAGCAGCACGACCACTTCGCGCGGCCCCATCGCGCTGGCGAGCGCGACAATCGGCCGCTTCAGAAACGGCCGCGCGAACGCGAGCACGACGAGCGCGATGGCGGCCAGGCGCATCAGCAGCAGCGGCCAGTCGCGGATCCGCCGCCGCCGCACGGACTGATAGGGAATCCGCTGCAGGAACATCAGCGATGGGAACTCGACGATCTGCTTCCGCTCGCGCTGGGTGAGATGGATCAGGACCGGGATGGCGAAGGTCGCCAGCGCGACGAAAAACAAGGGTGCAAGAAAGGCCATCTGTCTACCGGATCCGGCTCAGCCGCTGCCGCGACGAGAGGTATCTGAACAGCGCGTAGTCGAGCGGCGTGGCCGTGTTGACCAGGGAGTAATCGACCCGGTTCTGCGAACACCGTGTGGCGAGCGCGAGTATGTGCTCCTGGACGAGCGCGCGGTATTGCTCCGCGAGCGCCGAGGGAACCACGGGAATCTGCTCGCCGGTTTCGAGATCCTGGAAACTCGACGCGTCGTTGAAGTTGAAGTCGATCTCGGCCGGATCGAGCACGTGAAACACGATCAGATCGTTCCCGCGATACCGCAGCGGCTTGATCGCGTCGATCACGGCGTCGGGGTCCTCGTAGAGATCCGACACGATGACCAGGATGCCCTTGCGGCCGAAGTGCTCGGCCATCTTCTGCATCGGCACCTTCAGATTGCCGGCGCGCTCGGCCTTGGCGCGGTCGAGCGTGTGCAGCACGCGCTCGAGGTGCTTGGCCGACGGCGGAATGTGCGTGACGATGTCGTTGTCGAACGTGATGCAGCCGATCCGATCGCGCTGCTTCTGGGCGAAGTACGCGAGGCACGCGCAGAGGTATTTGCCGTACTCGAGTTTCGAGATGCCGCGGCTCTGGAAGCTCATCGAGCGCGAGATGTCGAGAATGACCGAGAAGTTCGCGTTGGTGTCCGCCTCGTACTCCTTCAGGTAGTACCGATCCGTCCGCGCGTAGAGCTTCCAGTCGACCCGGCGGATGTCGTCACCGGGCATGTAGCCGCGGTGTTCGGCGAAGTCGACCGACGCCCCGAAATACGGCGAGCGGTGAAGCCCGTTGATGAACCCGTCGACCACCGTCTTGGCGAGCAGGTCCAGCGTGCCGATCCGCGCGAGCACCTTCGGATCGACAAACCGCGCGCCGGCCAGCGACGATTGGGATTGCGATTCCATCACATCCCCGAACGCGGCGTCGGCACGGCTTCGAGCAACTGGTCGATGATCGAGTCGCTCGTAATGCCTTCCGACTCGGCGTGGAAATTCGTCAACACGCGGTGCCTGAGCACGGGATGCGCGAGCGCGCGGATGTCATCGAAGCTGACGTGATAGCGCCCGTTGATCAGCGCGCGCGCCTTCCCGCCGAGAATCAGGTACTGCGCCGCGCGCACGCTGGCGCCGAACGCCACCCATTTCTTCACGACGTCGAGCGGCTGCTTGCCCCTCGGCCGCGTGGTGCGCACCAGCTCGAGCGCGTACCGCATCACCGGCTCGGCCACCGGCACGCGGCGGACGAGCCGCTGGAACGCCACGAGGTCGGCGCCCGTCACCGGCCGCTCGAACTGCGGATTCAAAATCGCCGTCGTCGTACGCACGACCTCGTATTCCTCCTCTTCCGGCGGATGCTCGATCACGATGTGGTACATGAAGCGATCGAGCTGGGCTTCGGGCAGGGGATACGTGCCTTCGAGCTCGATGGGGTTCTGCGTGGCGAACACGTAGAACGGCTCGTCCAGCGTGTAGGTACGGCCCTGCACGGTCACGCGATGCTCCTGCATGGCTTCGAGCAGCGCCGACTGCGTCTTGGGCGGCGTCCGGTTGATTTCGTCCGCCAGCACGATGTTGGCGAAGATGGGACCGGGCGCGAACACCATCTGCCGGCGGCCGGTGGCCGGGTCTTCCTGGATGATGTCGGTGCCGGTGATGTCGGACGGCATCAGGTCGGGCGTGAACTGGATGCGGTTGAATTTCAGGTCCAGCACCTGCGCCATCGAATGGATCAGCAAGGTCTTGGCGAGCCCCGGCACCCCGACGATCAGGCTGTTGCCGCCCACGAACAACGTGAGCAGCACCTGGTTCACGACCTCATCCTGGCCGATGATGAGCTTCTTCAGCTCCGTGACAATCTGCTGCCTTCCGCGGTTCATGCGGTCCGCCAGCGCGACATCGTCTTGCTGCAGGTCTTCCATTTGAGTTGTCGTGGCCACGAAAGCCTCCTTGGTTACGCCAGATGTCGCACGCGGCGATAGCTCCATTCGCCGAGCATGAGCGTGAGCAGCAGAAACAGGATGATCGGCATGTCCCACAGATCGCGTTCTTCGACCGTCGTGATGCCGCGCCCCGTGTACTTCACGTCCTCGGGCAACGACGCGACGGTCTGGGGCGTATAGAAGCGCCCGCCGGTTTCTTCCGAGATGCGGCGCAGCAGCGGCGCGCGCATCGCAGCGTCGAAATATTCACTGTCGCTCGGCGCCACGCGCACGTGGGCGGTGCTGGTGCCGAGCGAGTGGGACGCTCTCGTTGCGTCGACCTTCGCTTCGTAGAGCCCTTGCTCGGCCGGAGAAAAGGTGCCGCGATATTCGCCGTTACGCTCGCCGGTCCATTGAAGCGGCACGTCGAGGACGACGCCGTTGGGGCCGGTCACGTGCGCGTTGACGCCCGCGTCGTTCACCTCGACATAGCTCGGATCGGAGACCTCTGCGATCAGGGTGACTTTATCGCCCGGCTCGACCTGGTCCGGCGAGCTCGTCAGCTCAACCGGCGTCGGCACGCCGTCCACCAGCCACCGAAGCAGCTGGCGCCACAGCGTCTGGTGCGTCGTGTCCTCGACCGCCATCTTGGCGTTCAACCGCCAGGCGACGCCCGTGTCGTAGACGGGAAGCGCGAGCGTCTTGCCGCGGCCGTACCGCTGGTAGGCCAGCACCACCGATTCGCGCTTGGATTCGTCGACGCCGCGCAACAGCTCCGTCGCGCCCGGCTTCAACTGATGGATCGCGTTCACGCTCACCACGTCGGGCAGCTCGCCCCACCGCTTCACCGAATCGGGCTCGGTTTTCGCGATTTGCGTCACCGCGTGCCCCTCGCCCGCGCGGGTCGGCGTCACATGAAGGCGCAAGAGGGTATCGGGGGCCTTCGGCTCCAGCACGACCGGCAGCGCGTCGGCCACGGGCGTGCCGGCGTACCCGCCTTCGGCGAACGCGCGGCGCCCGCCGATCATCATCAGCCCGCCGCCGCGGCGGTCCGCGAAGTCGGCAATCATGCGGAGCTGGTCCCCGGTGAACGCGCTCGCCTCGATGCTGCCCAGAATCAGCCCCTTGTACGCAAACAGCTCGTCGCGCGTCTTGGGGAACGCCGCCGCCAGCTCGTCCGGCGTGTCGACCATGATGCGCATGTACTTGTTTTCCGCGGTCCGCTCGAGCAGCACCAGCTGCAGGTTCTTGTCGTCGTCGACCGCCCGGCGGACGAATTTGACTTCGAAGTGCGGCTCACCGTCGAAAAACAGGATCTTCTCGCGGCGGTCCTGCACGTCGAGCAGCACTTCGCGGACGTTGTTCTGGGTGATCTCCTCGCCGGGCTGCTGCGGAATGCGGAACCGGATGGTGCGCGCCCCCGGTTCGTCCGCCGTGAAGTGGACCCGCACCGTCGTGGGCTCGCCGTCGTGGCCGAGCGTCACGTCCTGCGAGCTCAGGATGCGCCCGGAGTCTTCCACGTTCAGCGGAACGGTCGTCCCGGAGTAGCCGTTGGCCAGCACGATGACGTCCACCGACAGGTTCGTACCCTTCAACACCGAGCGGGGCGTGTTGACGCGGCTCACCTGGATGTCTTTGCTGAAACTCTCGCGCCCGATCCCGACGGTGAAGACCGGCACCTGCGCGGCACGCAGCCCGAGCAGCGATTCCTCAATCGATGACTCCTGCGTGTCGGCGCCGTCGGTGACCATCACGAGCCCGGCGAGCGGCAGCCCCGAGAACTCTTCCTTGGCGCGCAGCAGCGCTTCGCTCAATCTCGTCTGTGTGCCGTTGTACGTCAGGTCGCGGGCGCTTCCCACGCGCGCCGCCGACGAAGAGAAGCTGAAGAACCGGATCGCGTAGCGCGAGGCCAGCGCCTTCAGCATCGGGCTGTCCGGCCCGAAGGTGCCCGCCACGAAGTCGCTGCGAGGCTTGTCGTTCTGATCGGCCACCCGCATGCTGCGCGAGTCGTCCAGCAGCACGCCGAGGAAATTCTGCTGCGGCACGGCGGCGCGGAGAATGAGCACCGGCCGGAACAGGCAGAAGAGCACGACGGCGACGAGGCAGAGCCGCAGCGCGATCAGGACGGCACGATCGAGCAGGCTGGCGTCGCCCGGCGCCCTGCGGTACGTCAGAACCGTGACGAGCGCGGCGGCCGCCGCGAGAGCCGCGGCGATGTAGACGGGTGACGAGACGGCCAGGCGGAAGTCGCCCTGCCGGAAGACGTAGGGAGAATATTTGAAGAAGAAGGCAAACAGCGAATCGAACACGATATTGACATTCTACTTCGCGCGCGCAAGCCCGGTTTACTTTGATTTTTGATTTATAGTGGCCGGTGTTGAAATGGTGGATGCCGGCGCTGGCTGTTCTCCTCGGTACGACCGTTTTGGCGGCCGATCCCCCCGTTCTCCGATGGGCGGGTGATGCCGAGGGCGGAGCGCCCTACGTCGAGGCCGATCCGGCCGATGCCTCCAGAGTGATCGGCTTCGACGTGGAAGTCGCCGGAGTGATTGCCCGGGGCCTCGGCCGTGCGCCGGAATTCGTCGAAATCGCGTTCTCGTCGATCGATCAGTCGATCGCGCGCGGCGACGCCGACATCGGCCTGAGCGGCATCGAAGATACGCCCGCGCACCGCGCCGCGTTTGCCGTGACCGTCCCGTACTACGAATTTCGCGAGGTCCTCAGCGTGCGCGCGGCCGATGCCGCGCGGTTCCGGACGTTGTCCAATCTGAAGGGCCGGCGGGTCGGCACGCTCGGCGGCACCATCGCGTACGAGATTCTCCGCAACGCCGAGCGCGACCAGGGCGTTCAAGCCGTCTCCTATGACGATGACGTGCATCCGTATTCCGATCTGGTGCTGGGGCGGCTCGACGCGGTGCTCCTCGACAACGTGCTCGCGGAGCGGCGCCGCCGCACGACGCCCGGCTTCATCACGCAGCCGGAGCCCGTGGCGGTGAGCCATTACGTCGGCGTGATGGCGCCCGCCAGCGCGGCGCTGCGCGACCGCGTGAACGACGTCTTGAAGCGCGCGATGCGCGACGGCACGCTCGAACAGATCTTCCGGAAGTGGAATGTCTGGAACGACGATCAGCCGTCGCTGTTCGAGCGCGTGAACGCCGGCGCGCCGATTCCGCCGATCGTAATGGTCGGCTCGCAAACCATGGCGCCGAGCATCGCCATGATGCCGAAGCTCGAGGCCACGCGCCAGTATCTTCCCGCGCTGCTGCGCGCTTCCGCCGCGACACTGTTCTTCTCATGCGCGGCGATGTTGATGGCGGTCGCGCTCGGCATCGCGATTGCGACCGGACGGATCTACGGAGGACGGCTCCTGCGGATGCTGTTCGTCGGGTACGTCGAGCTGATGCGCGGCACGCCGATCCTGCTGCAGCTCTTCGTCCTGTATTACGGCCTGGCTGCCGCGGTCCGATTGCCGGCGTGGATGGCCGCGCTGCTCGGTCTCGGGCTGAACTATGCCGCCTATGAGAGCGAAATCTACCGGGGTGCGCTGCTGGCTGTGCCGGTCGGCCAGCTCGAGGCGGCAAAGACGCTCGGGCTGACCGATTTTCAGACGCTGCGGTTGATTCGCGGGCCGCAGGCGCTCCGGCTCGCGCTGGCGCCGATGACCAACGACTTCGTCGCGCTCCTGAAAGACTCGTCGCTGGTCTCGGTGCTCACGGTTGTCGAGCTCACCAAGGAGACGCAGATTTTCGCCACGAATCTGGGCAGCTGGGTCATTCCCGGCGCCTTGTGCGCGGCGTTGTATCTGGCCATGTCGCTGCCGCTGGCGGCGCTCGCGCGCGCGCTCGAGCGGCGCTGGCGGTGGTCGTAGTTTCGACATCCGATGGGCGCCCATCCCCTCGTCCTTCGCGGCGTTCGACTGCAGCGCGGCGGCCGCGTCCTCGTCTCCGATGCGAACCTCGAGGCGCGCGCGGGCGAAATCATCGCGCTCAGGGGACACTCCGGCTGCGGAAAGACGACGATCCTTCGCGCCATCGCCGGTCTCGATGGCTTCGAAGCCGGCGCCATCGAGGTGGGCGACGCGCGGCTCGAGGCAGGGCGGACGCCCGATCGCGCGATGCTGCACGCGCTGCGGCGCAGCGTCGGGCTGGTATTTCAATTCCACTGCCTGTTCGAGCACATGTCGGCGCTCGAGAATGTCTGCCTGGCGCCCATGCACGTGTATGGAAAATCGGCGCGCGAGGCCGTCGCGCGCGCGCGCGACCTGCTGGCGCAGCTCGGCGTCGAATCCAGGGCCGATGCGTTGCCGCGGGAGTTATCCGGTGGGGAAGCGCAGCGCGTGGCGATTGCGCGCGCGCTCGCGGTCGATCCGCCGGTGTTGCTGATGGACGAACCGATGGCGTCGCTCGATCCGCCGCGGCGGGCCGAGCTCGGCGCGATTCTGCGGAAGCTCACAGCAGCCGGGCGGACGCTGCTGGTGACCAGTCACGATGAAGCATTCGCCCAGCAGTTCGCCGCGCGGATTCTCACGATCGAAAACGGCAGGTTGGTCTCTGCGTGACTATTTCGAGCAGTCGCCGATGCGTTTGGCATCGTATGTCAGCACGTACGTCATTCCCTGACCGAGCAGCGTGAGCGTGCCGGTATAGGCGTCGGAGCCCGAATACTTGATCTCGCCGTTTGCCGTCACCTCGGCAGGCTGCGTGCACGTGACCGTGTAGGTGGCGGTGTTGTCCTGGAGCTTGTAATTCGAAACCTTGCAGTCGTTCATTTTCGGAATCGCCGACACCGGGTCCTTGATCATCGCGGCGGTGATGCACTGCTGATGCTTCATCGGCGGCATCTCGGCCATGCCGGGAATGTTCATCTTGGTGTTCACTTCCCACAGGCCCTCTCGCATCGGCGACGAGCTCTGCGCCGTGACCGTCCACGACAAGCCGAGCGCCAGCAGCACCATCGAGCCGAACCGAAGCTTCATTGAAAACTCCTTTGCCTCACCAAAGCCACGCGGCGCCGCGGACCCCGCTCGAATCTCCGTGCGCGGCCTTCACAAGCGGTGTATCGGCATGATCGGAAAAGACATAAGGTCCCCAGCGCGCCGGAACATTCGTGTAGAGCCGCTCGATATTCGATAGCCCGCCGCCAACGACGATGATATCCGGATCGAGGACGTTGATGACGCTTGCCAGCGCGCGCGCCATTCGCCCTTCGTAAATCTGCAGCGCCGAATCCGCCGCGGCCTCGCCGGCGTCGGCGCGCGCCGCGACTTCGGCCGCGTCCTTTAGTCGCGGGGGCCCGTCGCCCCGCGCCGCTTCGCGTCTAATCTCGGTCGCGGGGGCCCCACGGGCCCCCCAACGCGGCTGCCGCGCTGGGGACCCCACCTGCCCCGCTCCGGGCGCTTCGCGTCGGGCCCCACGCGCGGCTGCCGCGCGTGGGACCCGGCTTGCGGGGACCCCGTCGCCCGGCGCCGCTTCGCGCCCAGGCTCGCCTGCGAGCGCCGCGTAGGTGCGCGAGAGACCTGGCCCTGAAAGAACGGTCTCGATACATCCCGAGCGCCCGCAGTAGCAGGGCACGCCGGGCAGATCGGCCGGTTCAGGCCACGGCAGCGGGTTGTGCCCCCACTCGCCGGCGATTCGATGGCGGCCTTCGAGCACCCGGCCGTCAACCACGATGCCGCCGCCCGTGCCGGTGCCGACAATCACCCCGAACACCACGCGCGCGCCGCGCCCGGCGCCGTCGGTGGCTTCCGACAACGCGAAACAATTGGCGTCGTTGGCCACGCGAACTTCCTGTCCGATCGCGCGCGCCAGATCGCGATCGAAGGGACGGCCGATCAACCAGACCGAGTTCGCATTCTTCACCAGACCGGTCTCGGCGGAGATGGTGCCGGGGATGCCGACCCCCACGGTGCCGCTCTGTGCGGTTTCCTGGGCCACGGCCGCGACCAGGTCGCGAACGGCGCAAAGCGTGGCGCGATAGTCGTCGCGCGGCGCCGGAACGCGCCGGCGGGCAAGGACGCGCTCGCCGTCGAGCGCAATCGCCTCGATCTTCGTGCCGCCGACATCGACTCCGATCCGCATCAAGGCGAGGCTTCGCTCAGCAGCGCGTCCAGGTCCAACGGATCCGCCATCGTCATCGCGATGGCGCCGTCCGGCGTGCGCGGCCATTCCGATTCCGGCCGATCGCGGTACAGCTCGATGCCGTTGCCGTCCGGGTCTGCGAGGTAGACGGCCTCGCTCACGCCATGATCCGAGGCGCCGTGCAGCGGCACGCCGGCCTCGATGACACGGCGAACCGCGCGCGCAAGATCGCGGCGCGACGGATAGCGGATCGCGTAGTGGTAGAGGCCGGTGTGATGCCGCGGCGCCGGCGCGCCGCCGCGGCTATGCCACGTGTTGAGGCCGATGTGGTGGTGATAGCCGCCGGCCGATACGAACGCGGCGCTGTCGCCGAGCCGCACCATGAGGTCGAAACCGAGCACTCCCTGGTAGAAGGCGAGCGCGCGATCGATGTCGGCCACTTTGAGATGGATGTGCCCGATGTCCGTTCCGGCCGGCACGCGATACGAAGAGGGGTCGGCAGCGCTCACGATGGCCTCCTGCCCGGAACAGCGATCTTAACGGAGGGCGCGAGCCGCGATCACTCGGAAGTGTCCGGCCACGCGCGCGCCAGCGCGACCGCCGCCCAAATCAGCGTGCCCACCATCACCGTGGCGCCGATGAAATGCGCCCCGTTCGCCAGTCTGTGGTCGAGGTGAAGCCACTGGTGCGGCTCGAGGAGCGCCTCCCAATCGTGCCCTTCCACTTCGCTCGCCGGCCCTCCCAGGAGCATCAGCTGCAGCGACGACGCATCATTGATGTACGGTGCGAGATCCACCAGGTTCTCACCGAACCACCAGACACACAGGGCGGCGCCAAACTCGTCGTGGGCCTGGAACAACAGGGCGCCGGCGCAAATCAACGGGACCAGCAGCTGCATCAGGCTGCCGCCCGCCACCATGATGTAATGGCCGAACGGCGCGAAGATGATGTGGCCGGCTTCGTGGAACGGCAGATTGATCAGGTGCATGAACGAACCGAGGACCGCGTCCATGGGCGCGGTGATGAGCGAGATGCTCCAGATCACAAATCCAATCCAGAGCAGCGCCCGGCCGGCGACGGCAGGAGTCACACTCATATGCCTGTCATTCGAATCGAGCACCTCGAGGATCCGCGGCTGGATGATTATAGGAACGTTCCCGATGCCGAGCTAATCCGGCGGCGCCGGTTGTTCATCGGCGAGGGGCGCATGGTGATCCGGCGCCTCCTGGCCGGCGGCCACCGCGTCGTGTCGCTCCTGCTCAACGAACGATCCTTCAAGAGCCTGGAAGACGCTCTCGGGCGCATGCTCGAAGACCTTCCGGTGTACGTGTGTTCGACGGCTGAGCTCTCGGGCATTGTCGGCTTCAACCATCATCGCGGATGCCTGGCATTGGCCGAGCGCCCTCCGGATCGCGAGCCTGCCGAAATTTCAGCGCGCGCCGGCCTGCTGCTCGCGCTCGAAGGGGTGACCGATGCCGACAACGTTGGCAGCGCCTTCCGCAACGCCGCCGCCTTCGGTGCAAGCGGCGTGCTCCTGAGCGCGTGCTGCGATCCGCTGTACCGCAAAGCGCTCCGCACGTCGATGGGCAGCGTTCTGCAGATGCCGTATGCGCGCTCGAGAAATTGGCCGCACGATCTCGCGCGCCTGAAGGTCGACGGGTTCGCGGTCATGGCGCTGACGCCGGCGGCGGACGCCATTGATATTGCCGCGTTCGCGCGGCGCGAGCCGAAGCCCGCCAGGATCGTGGTCCTGGTGGGCGGCGAAGCATCCGGTCTTGCCGCCGGGACGCTGGCGCTGGCCGACGAGCGCGTGCGAATTCCAATGGCGCCGGGCGTCGACTCGCTGAATCTGGCCACGGCATCGGGCATCGCTCTGCATTGTCTGACGACGTGATATTTTGAACGCCCGAATGCGCATCAAGGTTCTGATCGTCCTCGTCGCGGCGGCGGCCGTTCCGTATTTCATCAATCTGGGTGCTTCCTCCCTCTGGGACGCGAATGAGGCGTTCTACGCCCAGACGGCGCGCGAGATGGTCGAGACCGCCGACTACGTGAACCCCAGCTTCAATTTTCAGCTGCGCTACAACAAGCCGGTGCTGTCGTACTGGGAAGTGGCAGCGGCTTACAGGTTGTTCGGCGTGTCCGAGTGGAGCGAGCGGCTCCCGATCGCGATCGGCGCAATCGTGATCATCGCGACGGCCTTCGGCCTCGGCCGGCTCATCGGCGGAACCGAAGCGGGCCTGCTGGCGGCGCTGGTGCTCGCCACCTCGCCGCGCATGCTGCTGCTCGGCCGCCGCATCATCATCGACGTGCACGTCGCGATGTTCACCGGGCTGGTGCTGTTGTGCTTTGCGCTGGCGGAGACCAGACCCCAGCGGCGCCGCTATCTCATCGCGATGTATGTCGCCGCCGGGCTCGGGGTCCTGACCAAGGGCCCGGTCGCGGTCTTCCTGCCCGCGCTGGTCTTTTTCATCTACCTCGCATCCGAGAGGCGGCTCGCCGGCCTCCGGCGCATGATGCTGCCCACCGGAGCCGCGGTGAGCCTGGCGATCGTCCTGCCCTGGTATGTGCTGGTGTACCGCCAGCATGGATGGGACTACATCAAATCGTTCGTGTTCGGCGAGAACCTCGGCCGCTATGCCGAGGGGGTCGGCGGACAGGCGCGCGGGATCTTCTTCTATGTCCCGGTGATGTTCGCCGATCTCTTTCCGTGGTCCGTGTTCATTCCCATCGCGTTATGGTGGGCCTTTCGCGAGCGGGACCCAGGGCAGTCGAGTCGAATCCCTTTGCTGCTGCTGATTTGGATTGCCGCGACCGTCGCTTTTTTTTCCCTGTCGGGGACGAAGGAGGATTTGTACATCCTGCCCGTTGTTCCGGCCGAAGCCGCGCTGATAGGCGCGCTCGTCGCGAAATCGGCATCGCCGGTTCGCTGGTTCTCGATGGCGGCCGGAGCCGTGCTCTGTGTCGCCGGCGCGGCGACGTTCTGGGTCTTCGCCGTGGCGCACCGGTATTCGCTCCAGGGCGCGGCTTTTTCGGGCGCGATTGCCGCCATTGGCGGCATCGGCGCGCTCGCCGCCGGCGCGCGTGGCAGGAATGCCGGCGCGGCGATGATCGTTGCCGGAACGCTCACGATCATTTCGTGGTGCGTCGTGCTGCGCACGCTGCCCGATTTCGAACGCTACAAGCCGGTGCGCCCGTTTTCGGCGATTGTCCGCTCACGCGCCAGCCCCGGCGCCATCGTCGGCTACTACAAATTTGCGCTGCCCAGCATGGTGTACTACCTGAATCGTCCGATCATGGAGGTTCTGCTCCCGGATCACCTCCGCGCGGTGTTCTCCTCGAGCAGCGACATTTATTTCGTGATGCCTGAAGACGAGTACGACAGCGTCAAGAACAGGCTGCCGGTCAGGACGTTCGTGCTCGCGCGGCAGCAGATGTTCGATTTGCGGCCGATGAATTTTCTCAACGGCTCGGAGCTGCCGGAATTCGTGCTCATCTCGAATCGGCCCGGAGACGGCTCCGCGCAATGAGCGTGCCGGACGGCACTTGTCCGATCCCCTGCAATCTCTGCGGTTCCGTCGATGTCGAAGAGCTCGCGGACCGCGACCGAGACGGACGGCCGCTCCGCACGACGATTTGCAGGAGATGCGGCCTGGTGTGGTCCAATCCGAGGCCCGGCGAGGAGGAAATTCGCCGGTACTATTCGCGCGACTACCGTCTCGATTACAAGGGACGGGCGACACCCTCGCTGCGCCATGTCGCGCGTTCGGGCCGGGGCGCGCTGGATCGCCACCGATTGCTCTCGCCGTTTCTCAACGCCGGCGATCGCATTCTGGATGTGGGCGCCGGCGGCGGAGAAGTCGTTTACGTGTTGCGCCGCCTCGGCTTCGATGCCCGCGGCCTGGAGCCCGATGAACAGTACGCCAGGCATGCGCGGGAAGCGCTCGGCATGCCGGTCGCGACCGGCTTTGCCCAGGATGCGTCGTTCCCGCTTTCGAGCTTCGACGCCGTGACGATGTATCACGCGCTGGAGCATGTCGAAGACCCGGTCGGCGTTCTTCGAACGATTCGAGGCTGGCTGAAGTCGGGCGGCGTGCTCGTTCTGGAAGTACCCAACGTCGAAGCGCGCTGCATTCTGCCGGCGCATCGGTTTCATTTCGCGCATTTCTATAACTTCAACCGCGCGACGCTCGAGGCAACGGGTGTCAGGGCCGGCTTCGATCCTGTTCAGACCACGACGTCCCAGGACGAAGGCAACCTGATCGCCGTCTTCCGAGCTTCGGCGGCGCCGGGTGCCGATACGATCGAGCTCGGCGGCAACTATGCGCGTGTCGCGCGGGCCGTTGGCGGCCATACGGCCGCGAATTACTATCTGTCGCGCGCGCCCTATGCGGGCCCGCTGGGACGGCTTCGAAATTATCTGGCCGACCGCGCGGCGGCGCGCGGCGCCCGCACTCCAGCCGAGGTGCTCGATGCGCTGATCGGGCGGGCCCGGACGTGATGCCGATCCCCGTCGAGCTGGCGTCGGCGCGGAAAATCCGCGACCGCAACAAGATCTATTACCGATTCAGCCACTGGCCGATCTGGATTTTCGTGTTCTTCATCGCCCCCGGCCCGCTCACATTCGATCTGTTCGAGCGGGGATTCGACGCGCGCATGGCTGCATGGCTGGGCGTAGTGTTGCTGGCCACGGCCGTGGCCGGCCTGCGCGGGAAACTGCCCGGCGTGGAGCCGGCGCCCTACATCATCAGATTTACGGAAGATAAACCCAACCCGCTGTACAGGCGCGTCTGTTACACGTTCGCGTGGAGCGCCGCCATCACGTTCGCGGTGCTGAACATTGCCGGCCTTGCCGTGGCCATCGTGACGGGGCATTGGTATCTGAAGCAGATCTACGCGGTGGCGTACTTTCCCATCGCGGGCGCCATCTGGGTGCTCGGCCTGACGGGAAAGCTCCCGCGAGTGAAGCCGTCGACCAGGGGCGAGGGCCACGAGCGGCGCTATTTTTACGGGACTGTGTGGGCGATGTGCCTCGCGCAGCCGCTGCTGTGGCTGACGTGGCGCGTCATCCCGCGCACCCGCGGCGGCGATTCCGTCAAGCTGCTGATCTTTCTCGCCGTCCTCGCCTTCGTCGGCAACCTCGCGCGCCTCGGCCGGCTTCCGAGGACGAGACCCATCGTGCCTGGCGAATTGGCGGTGTCGGATTGAATATGCCCGAAGCCCACACGCGTCAGCGCCACGGCTGGGAAGGCTGGGACGACTACGCCGATTTCTACGACTGGGAAAACGCCCAGACGCTCGATCGGCGCGACGTGCGGTTCTGGCAGGAGATGGCGCGGCGGGTCGAAGGCCCGGTGCTCGAGCTCGGCTGCGGCACCGGCCGCGTGACGCTGCCCATTGCGCGCACCGGGGCGCGGACGGTCGGCGTCGATCGCTCCGAAGCGATGCTGGCTCGCGCGCGGCGGAAAGCCGCCCGCGCGAAGCTCCCCGCCAACCTGTCGCTGGTGCGCGCCGACATCCGCTCGTTGCCGTTTGGCGCATCCACGCGCTTCGATCTCGTGATGGCGCCCTACGGCATCCTCCAGTCGCTCGTGCGCGAGTCGGACCTCCGGGCCACGCTGGCCTCGGTCGCGGGCGTGCTCAGCAAGCGCGGCGTGTTCGGATTGGATCTCGTGCCGGACCTGCCCGTGTGGAGGGAATATCGCAACAAGGTCCGCTTCCGGGGCGTTCGCCGCGGAGGCAAGTCGCGCGTCACGCTCGTGGAATCCGTCCGCCAGGATCGCGAGCGCGGGGTCACGATTTTCGATCAGCACTACATCGAGCGCCGCGGCTCTCAACGTTCGACGCGTGACTTTTCGCTGGTGTTCCGCACGCTCTCGGTGCCGCAGATGGCGCGGCGGCTCGAGCGCGCGGGATTTCGCGTGAGCGCGGTGCTCGGCGACTACAGCGGAACACCCTGGAATCCCCGCGCCGATGTGTGGCTGATCCTGGCTGAACTGCTGTAGAATCTCCGGAAAGCTTTCACTGGAGTTTCGCCATGTCCGGCCATTCAAAATGGGCGTCGATCAAGCATAAGAAGGGCGCCCTTGACGCCAAGCGCGGCAAGGTATTCACGCGCATCATCAAGGAATTGACGGTCGCGGCGCGCGGGGGAGGCGGCGATCCCGATATGAATCCGCGGCTGCGGACGATTATCGCCGACGCCAAGGCGGCAAACATGCCGGCCGAAAATATCAAGCGCGCCATCCGCCGCGGCACCGGAGAGGAGCCGGGCGTCAGCTACGAAGAGGTGACCTACGAGGGGTACGGCCCCGGCGGCGCCGCCGTCATCATCGACGTGCTCACCGACAACAAGAACCGCAGCGTGGGGGAGCTTCGCCACATGCTCGAAAAACACGGCGGCAACCTCGCGGCCGCGGGCGCGGTGGCCTGGATGTTCTCGAAGAGAGGCTACATCGTCGTCGAGAAGTCGAAGGCCGATGAAGAGAAGCTGATGAGCGCCGTGCTCGAAGCCGGCGCCGACGATCTGCAGGACGACGAGGACAACTGGGAAGTGTTGAGCGCCCCCGACGTGTTTCCCGCCGTGAAGGAAGCGGTGAAGCAGCTCGGCGTCGAGCCGGCGACCGCCGAGGTGTCGATGATCCCGCAGAACTACGTGAAGCTCGAGGGCAAGTCCGCGCAGCAGATGGTGAGGCTCATGGAAGCGCTCGAAGAGCACGACGACGTGCAGCACGTGTGGTCGAACTTCGACATTTCCGAAAAGGAGATCGAGGCCTCGCTCGCGTGAGAATCTTTGGGATCGATCCCGGCTCGGCCCGCACCGGCTACGGCTGCGTGGAGACCGACGGCACCCGGCATCGATTGGTTTCCTGCGGCGCCATCAAAATCCCGATCGCGCATCCCTTTCCCAAAAAGCTTCAAGCCATTCATTCCGAGCTGGCCGCGCTGCTGGCCGCGCACCGGCCCGACTGCGTGGCCATCGAGAACCTGTTCCACGCGGCGAATGCGCGCAGCGCGCTGAAGCTGGGGCACGCGCGCGGCGTCGCCATGCTCGCCGCCGTCGAAGCCGGCGTCCCGATCGTCGAA
>DASZHO010000075.1:0-11016 GCA_035937795.1 Vicinamibacterales bacterium
TTCGACCAGTTTGTCGGACCTCGGCATCTGGTGTACATCGCCGCGCTCGAAATGCACCCGCTCGATACCGTAGACCGCACGCGCGAGCTCAAGAGCGCGCACGGCATCGGCTATTGCAACATCACGAAATGCTGTACGAAGGTGTGCCCGGAGAGCATTACCATTACAGACAACGCAATCATTCCGCTCAAGGAGCGGGTGGTCGATCGGCTCTACGATCCGGTCGCCAAACTCTTGCGGATATTCCAGAGGTCGCCGTGACATTCGAACTGAAAGTCCTGTCACCTGAGGCCGTATCCAGGGCGCTTGCCAAGGCCGAACGCTATCGGCTCCTCAACGAACCGATCGAAGCAGAGAGTATCTGTCTGGATGCGCTGCAGGTCGATCCCGAGAACAACGACGCGATGGTGACGCTGCTGCTCGCACTCACCGATCAGTTTAGCGAGGACCTGTCGAGAGCGGTCGGCGAGGCCATGCAGCTCGTGGAACGGCTTCGCGATCCCTACGAGCGCGCGTACTACACGGGCATCATCTGGGAACGCCGCGCAACGGCTCACCTCCATCGTGGGAGCCTGGGATTGGGCCCGCTGGTCTATGCGCGCCTTCGTGAAGCCATGACCTGGTACGAGCGCGCCGAGGCCATCCGGCCGCCGGGCAACGATGACGCGCTCCTGCGATGGAACAGCTGCGCCCGTCTCATCATGCGAGACCGGCGCCTCGTGCCGCCCGCCTCTGAAGAACGCGGCGAGCCGCTGTTTCTGGAATAGCTCGGGTCAGGCTAGACGAGTTTCGCCAGGATAGGAGCCGGCACACGAGGGCGCAGATGCGGAAATTTCTCCAGCAGCCGCGCGACGTCGGCGAGATCCTTCTGACGTTTGCTCGGCCGTCTTGCCTCATCGGTGACTGCCCAAATTTTTCCCTGCAGGACATCCTCCACGGCGGCGACCGGCATGGTCACACCCAGAACTTCCCGATCGACCGCACCGTTCAGAAATCGAGCGTAGCGTGGATCGGTTTGCAGCTGGATGCGCAGATCGGAGCCGGCCTGGGAAATATTCAAGCTGTGCGGAAAGCGCTCGACATCGAAATCCTTCGGCAGGCGCGACTCGAGATACTCGAGTTGATCAGCCGCCACCACGACATGCAGATCGAGGCTGACAAGCGGTTCCACATATGCGTTGACGCCCTGCCCACCGACGACGCAATAACGGACTCCGAGCTCGCGAAGCACGTCGACGAACTGTTTCAGCAGGTCGACGTGATCCATCGTGACGGCTTTCCAGAATGCCAGTAAGCGCATAGAGCACCGATGACTATAACAAGCTTCATTGGTCGGAGCGTGTGAGCGAGGCCACCGTAATCCCTGCCCGCTCGAGCCCGAGCCGTACGGCGGCGGCGAGTCCCGCGGCATCCGGCGTATCTCCATGCACGCAGATCGTATCGGCCTGAATCGGGATCGATGAACCGTCGCGGGCGACAACCTTGCGATCGCGAATCATCCGGACGGAGCGCTCCACGGCGCGGCCCGGCTCGCTCAGCACCGAGTCAGCCAGATGCCGTGGCGTCAACGTGCCGTCGGGCTCGTAGGATCGATCCGCGAACGCTTCCCGCGCCACGCGCAAACCGAGCCTGGAGCCGGCGGCGATCAATTCCGATTCGGGAAGCCCGACCAGCAGCAGCGTGTCGTCGAACGAAGCGACGGCTCTCGCGATCGCTTCGGCGATATCTTTGCGGCGGGCGCTCATGCTGTAGAGGGCGCCGTGGGGCTTGACATGTTGCAGCCGCACGCCTTCGGCTCTGGCGACGCCGCTGAGCGCGCCGATCTGGTAAAGAACGAAATCAAAAATTTCCTGAGGCTCCGCCTGGAGGTCGCGGCGCCCGAAGCCGACAAGATCCGGAAAGGACGGATGCGCGCCAACCGCCACGCCGGCACGGGCGGCCAGACGGACGGTCTGCCGCATCACGGACGGATCGCCGGCGTGAAATCCGCACGCGACGCTGCCCGACGTGATGCTGCGCATCAGCATCTCGTCGTTGCCCATTCGATACACGCCGAACGACTCGCCGATGTCGGCGTTCAAATCGACGCGCAAGACTTCAGTACTCGTCGGAGTCTTCTGCAGGCAGCTTCCCGGCCAGCCCCAGCTCATAGGTTTCACCCCACCGCCCCGGCGAATCCAGGTGAACGCCGAACTGATCGAGGATGCGCACGACCGTCTGGTTGACGATGTCGTCGAGCGTTTCAGGCCTCTGGTAGAAGCCCGGCATGGGCGGGCAGATGACGACACCCATCCGCGAGAGCTTCAGCATGTTTTCGAGATGGATGTCGTTCAGAGGAGCTTCGCGCGGCGCCAGCAGCAGCTTGCGGCGTTCTTTCAGCACGACGTCCGCGGCGCGGTGGACGAGGTTGTCGCCAACGCCGTGCGCGATGGCAGCCAGCGTCCGCATGCTGCACGGTACAACAGCCATGCCGATCGTCAGGAACGATCCGCTGGCAATCGCGGCCCCCTGGTCGTTCGGAAGGTAGGCGACGTCGGCAAGCCGCAGAACCTGATCGACCGTGTAATGGGTTTCGTGAAGCAGCGTGCGACGACCCCATGGGCTGAGGACGAGGTGGGTTTCGATCGGGGTGCCGCGCAGCGTCTCGAGCAGCCGCACGCCGTAGATGGCGCCGGTGGCCCCGGTGATGGCGACGATCAGACGTTGGGAATCGGGCACGTGGAAATTATAGTGCCCCTAAAAAAATGAAGGGGCATCGCGTGAGCGATGCCCCAATATTCGCCGTCAACCCGGCTCCCCCAGCTCACGGCACCTGCCGCGTTTACGAGCTGACGACACCAGGCCTTTTCGCAAGTTGCGGGCCAGCCGGAAACGCCAGCATTTTCGCTGTTTTGGGAGGGTGGCGAGGGCGATTCCAGTTGCGAATTTGTCGACGTGGTTACAAATCCGTAGTCAGTCAGATCACTTCGTCCGGCGTGCCGCCACGGAGTCACGTCATCCTTCCGCCTACAGCGAAGCTACATCGCCGCGCCCTCTGGATACTGCAGCGCCAGCCTCAGCTCTTTGGCCAGCGACTCCACCGTGGTGCCGCTGCGCTTCCACTGCCCCTCGGTTTCGAACCGCAGATCGCCGATGCGGCGGCCCCAGGGCGCAATCACGCGGCCGATGGCGCGGAAATCGCCCCGCTCGGCGTGCTCCTGATCGAGACGCCGCACGACTTCGGGCGCAACCCGGATGAAGGCGCGCAGCGCCGCGGCGCTCTTGATGCTGTATTTGCGTCCGTTCCAGGCGCCCCCGAACACCTGCGCGATCTGCTTGAAGTAATTCACGAAGAATTTTTTCATGTCGTCGTAGAACGCATCGCCGTGCTTCGAGCCAAACGCGTCGGCGGCAAATGATTTTTTCAGCTCCTGCGCCAGCGGCGCCTGCGCGACGCGACCGGTGCCGACGCCCAGCAGCTTGATCTCTCCCGCAAGTGGCGAGTCATCTCGATCGTTGAGGGCCCGAACGATATCGTGCGCGATCGCCAGGCTGTCGTCGCGGTACAACTGGCGGCCCGAGAGGCTCACCAGATGCGACGCGTTCAGCCGCGTGTGCTTCGCGTTGATCGTGACGAACATCTGCACGACGTGATCTTCCGGCAGCCGATCGAAAATGATGGCGGGAACGGCGAATTCTTCCGTTCCGAACTGCTCGATATCCGCGTGCAGCGCCAACAGCCGATGCTGGCCATCAATGGCGCGAAGGATGCCTTCGCGCTCGGGCACCTTCAACGTGCCCAGGTTCGAGTCGCCATCGACCGGAACGAACGTGAGCTTTTCGTCGCACGAAATGATCACGGCGCCGGGAATCGACGGCAGGTCGCGCGCCTGGCGGCACTGCTCGTAGTACTGCACGAGCTCGTCGATCTTCCGCCGGATGATCTGGCGCTGGTACGCCTTTTCATTCGACGCGATCCGCCGCTCAAGCAGATCCCAGTTGACCTTGGACGGGGTGCCGCGGCGCCTCCCGCCCTTCACCGGCTGGGCTTCCTGACCGTAGCTGAGGACCTCAAACCGTACCAGCTTTTCGATATCGCTGGCGGTGAGGGATGCCTGGTAGAACTGCACCCCGAACTGCTGCATTCGGATGGCGGCAACGTTGATCATAAAGAACGCAAATCTTACCGGCGGGCCAGCCGCATCTCAACCTCTTTTTGGCACACCACCAGCCAGCGGCCAAACCGGTCAATTTCGCTCAACTCAAACAAGTCTTTATTTATCCATTAGATAGAGGCTGGAGCCGCTCCGGCCGCATCCAGAGCGCCGGCCTTCCGCATCGTCACGAGACGATTTTTGAGAAGAACCAGGCCCAGAACGAAGGCCGAAAAGATGATATAGGCCCCGATGGCCGCCGGAAAGCTCAGGCTACGGCGCAACGGCCGGCTGATGATTCCGTAGACCATCTCCACGTGGACCCAATAAACGAACAGAGAGGCCCTTCCAAGCTCCTCAACAGGGCTCCACTGGCTGATGGCCCCTCTCCAGGGCGACCGCTCCCACAGGAAGGCCAGCGGCAGCAGCAGCGTTATGACGCCGGCTCGGAGAAAGAAAAACGTAGGTGAGCTCGTCCAGAAGTCGGACACGGCGTAGATTGAGGGCAGGAACGACGTCTCGTAGGACGCGACAGCCAGCAGCGCGCTTGCCGCCGCCAGCGCCATCTGGACGCGGAACGCCCGGGCGGGGGTCCGGAGCACGCTGATCATCTCCCCGACGACGGCTCCGGCGAACACGAAGCCGGCCCAGGGAAACAGCGTGAAGTTGGTTCGCGCCGGACTCGGCCTCAGATACCACTCGATCGGACCGGGAATCCAGTTCAGCAGCGCTGTCGTTCTGACGATCGGCGTGAGCATGGCAACCACGACCGCGATCCCGGCGAACAGGACGGCGCGAAACGATCGTGTTTTCGCGCGCGGGCCGGCGACGCCCATCAGGACAATCGCCGGCCCCATCACGTTCAGAATATCGACCTTCAGCAGACCAATCGCATTGTAGCCACCGCCGAGAACGAACGACTGCAGTCGAAACAGGAACGCGAGGCCGAAGATCTGCCACCCGCGCTTCTGCACGCCTCGCCACGACGCATCGAGATCTCCGCTTCTGCGGTATTTCGATTCGGCGGAAAGTGCGAACGTGACGCCCGCCAGAAACAGAAACATCGGCGCTGCGAAGCCGCCGAGAACCATCGCGTAACCGTAAGCGGTCGTATTCCGATCGCTGAGGCGCGTCCATGCATCGAGCACGTGCGCTTCGATCATGACGAGCACGGCAAACCCACGCACCCGGTCGAGGTACGCCTGTCGGCCATTCACGGGAGCATTTTCCTACGGATGCGGGGGCAGGTGGACGTCGAGGTCGCCGACCTTCAGGTCGCGAGCCGTGTTGCCCCAGCTGAACGAGTACGCGTCGGGAGGAGAGGTATAAAACAGGCGGCCGCTCGAAGCTTCGAACACTTCAACCCATGAGTTCCCGGTGTTGGACACGACCAGCGCCACCAGGGCCCCGTCGGGCGACCATTTGGGATGGGCAAAGGCCCTGTAGGTGCGCTCGGAAGGCTCGCCGATGGGCAATCTTGCTTCCACTCGCAAGCTGCCAACCGACGATTCCGCAGGAAAAATCCAGAGCCCCTCGGCGGCTGTCACCGCCAGGCTGTGTCCATCGGGCGACCATGCGGGGTCACAGGCACCCAGTCCGGCGTTGAGCTTGTGAAAGTCCGCCCCCGCACCGACCCAGACAGCGGTCGGCGTGATCTTTCGCTTTCCCCGTTGGACGGGGCGGCCGCCGGTGTGGGCGCAGAGCGCCAGGTGGGATCCAAATCGATCCTGATCGACGAGGGACGTCGCGCCGGCCGGCAGCAGATTCTGCCCGCGCGCGCCCGGGTGGACGGCAATCGTCATCAACACGATCGACGGAACGAGCGCCGCAATCCGCATCAGCTGCGCGATCGCTACTGGGCCGGGGTCATTCTCTTTTTATTACCCACGATCGAGGCAAAAGCGAGCCAGCCCATCGGCAGCAGGACAAGGAGATAGGTCAGATAGTGGCCGTAGATACCGTCCGGACCGTATGGCTCGGTCGCGGCGTGAAGCGGGGCGCTATATGGAAAGATGTTCGCTTCCATCAGCTCGTGGAAGCCGTAGATGAGCAGCTGAAAGACAAAGACCAGCAGGAATACCGCTGTCACCTGGAAGAAAAGACCAAGATTCACGCGATGGCCGTAACGCGACCACAGGGAGGCCACGAAAGCAGCGAGCGTGAGGCCGCCTACTGCGCCCATGATGACGTCGGGCGCCTTCACCTGAAACATCAGCGTGCCCATCAGCAGCGCGGTCTCCATGCCTTCGCGTGTGATCATCAGGAGAGTGAACAGAAACACGCCGGTGAATGCCGCCCCGCCGGTCTTCAACGTAGACGCATGCAGATGGCCTTCGATGTCGCGCTTGATTTTCTTTGATGCGCGCCACATGTGTACGGTGAGCGAGGTCACCGAGATGGCAGCGGCGATCGCCAGCACAGCTTCCCACAGCGACTGATTGGCGGCGCGGGAAAAGAGCTCGGCCGCGGCAATGCTGAACAACAGCGCAACGCCGATACCCCAGCGGACGGCTGGAATCAGCTCGGACCGCTGGCTTTTCTTCAAGTAGGCAATGCTGATGGCAACGATGAGGAACGCTTCGAGACCTTCCCGAAGGGTGATGACAAATGCCTGCAACATACCCTGCGACATCTCCGGCCCTGCTCCTGGATGAAGCTCAAATCGCTCTCTTTGCAGTCTATCGAGGTAACTCCGACCAGTCAAGTCGGCTTTCCAGGTGGCGGCCAGCTCACTGGTGTAAACTTATGAAGGCTATGAAGTTACGTGCCATCGGCTTGGCCGCGGCAGTCGTTGCGGCGGAGACAATCTCGGTTTTTGGCCAGCAGGGCGTCTTTCGCTCCGGAACGCGCATCGTACCGCTCTACGCCACCGTGGTCAACGCCCAGAGACGCCTGGTTGCCGCCCTTACCAAGACCGACTTCGAGATCCTGGACAACGAGAAACCACAGGAGATACAGCTGTTCGAAAACGAGGTGCAGCCGATTACCGTCGTCGTGATGCTCGACACCAGCGCGAGCATGATGGGGAACATGGAGCTGCTGAAGCATGCGTCGGAACAATTCGTGCTCCGCCTCCTCCCGAAAGACAAGGGAATGGTCGGCTCGTTCAACGACAAGATCCAGTTTCTGCCCAAGGCCTTCACCGCCAACCGTGACGAGCTGGTCAAGTCGCTCGATCTGCTGGACTATGGAAATCCCACGCGTCTGTTCGATGCCATCCACGAGAGCATTGCGCATCTCAAATCAGCCGAAGGCCGCCGCGTGGTGCTGGTGTTCACCGACGGAGACGACACCGACAGCAGCATCGGCGCGAACCCGGTTCTCGACGAAGCCCGCAACGATGAGGTCATGATCTACGCGGTGGGCTTCCATAGCGATTACTTCAACGGAAGCCGGCAAGTGCACACCAGGCCGGACTCGAGCCTCAAGCGCTTCGCCGATGACACGGGCGGAGGATATTTCGAGCTCGACAAGAGCAGCGACCTGGCGCCCACTTTTACACGCGTCGCCAGCGAGCTCCACAGCCAATACGTGCTGGGCTTCACGCCGGCGGTGCTGGATGGAAAAATCCACCGCGTGCTGGTCCGCGTCAAGCGCCCTGGTCTGACGGTTCGAGCGCGTAAGAGCTACCTCGCCTCGGCGGAGGGGAACGGGAAGTAGCCATCAGCTGTCAGCCGTCAGCAATCAGCTTTCAGCGATCAGCCGATCGACGTACCAAGCACGAATCCGTCTTTCATGGGATCGCGTGCATCAACCTCGAACTCGTGCCGGCCGGTGATCCAGGCGGTCGCTTCGACCACCGGCACAACCCGGGGGATGTCGTCAGCCGTGTGGCGGCTCAGCACCCGGGCCTTCAGCGTCGTTCCGATCACCCCCTCGTGGGTGAAGGTCTGATCGCCGGCGACCAGACCCATTGCATCAAGGACCGCCAGGAGCGCGCACGTCCCGGTCAGGCCCGGCGACCGGCGCAGAATGCCGCCCTCGAGCACGGTCGCGCTTCGCAAGTCTGCCTCGCCCCGCGGAGGCGCCGTAAAGATCACGCCGTTCACCGCCTTCGTTTCCTCGAGCGCCAGCCTGATGTCCTCGGCCGCGGCGATCAACTGCGCCGCGTGCGTCCCGTCGACGGGAAGACCAGCGTTCTCACCATCGACGATGGCGTAGAATTCGCCGGCGAATGCGATGTCGACGCTGAGCGCGCGCTTGCCGAGCCGGATCGTCCCGCCTCCCGAAAACACAAACGACGGTACGTTCGTCAGCGCGACACGTTGGACGCGACCGGCCGGCGAAAGATGCGGATGCGCGCGGACGGCACCTGCCGGTGTGTCGAAAATCAGCTGATCCGCCTCGGTCTCGATAAGCCCGTTCTCGAGGGCAATGGTCGCCGCCGCGATCACGCTTTCGCCGGACAACTCCGGAAACCCGCCGGCGTGCATGGAGAGAATTCCTGCGTGGGATCCCGGGGAGACGGGTTCGGTGAGGAGCGCTCCGTGCATGGCGGCGTGGCCGCGAGGCTCGAGCATCAGGCCGCGGCGCAAGCGCTGACCATGGCTGCGCAGCCACGCCAGCTTCTCGCCCATCGTCCGGCCGGCGATGGCTGGAGCGCCGCCGACGAGGAGCCGGACCGGCTCGCCCGCCACGTGCGCATCGATCGTAGAGATTGCCGCGGCCTCGAGCCGTGAGCCTTGAGCCTTTTCTCTTACCGGCCGGCCGCCAGGTCTGCGACTTGCTGCTTCATCCATGCGTCGTAGTCGGCCTGGCTCTTGATCGAGTAGGCGCCGCGCATGCGGAAGTGCCCGAGGCCGCACAGCTGCGAGCAGTTGATTTCCCAGTCGCCGGTGAGGATCGGCGTGAACCATACGGGAATCGACTGGCCCGGAATCGCGTCCTGCTTCACGCGCATCTGGATCAGGCTGAAGCTGTGAATCATGTCCTTGCTCGACAAGTGCACGATGACCGGCTTGCCCACCGGCAACACGAGCTGATTGATCGTGGTGATGTCGTCCTTGGCCGCGGGGTCGCTGCGATCGAGGCCGAGCGGGTTGTCGGAGCTCATCAGCTTCGGATCGGTCCGACCGAACTGCCCGTCGGCGCCGGGATAATGGATGTTCCACGCGAACTGCTCGGCGACCACGCGGACGACCGTCGCTTGACTTTCCTGCGGAAACGCGTCGACGCGCGAGGCCCACGCCGGAATGGCGAAGGCCACGATCAGCACGAGCTCGATGCCCGCGATGATCCATTCGATGTAGCTTGCCAGATGGCTCTTCACGCCTTCGTAATTGGCCTTCGGGTTGGCGCCCTTGCGGAAGCGGATCAACGTGTAAATGAAGAAGGTCCCCCATCCGACAAACAGCACAGCCATCAGCCAGTGGGTCAGGATCGTCATCTGGTCGATCTGCGCAGCATGGGCCGATGCTTCAACCGGAAACTCGAGCAACTCACGCATCTAGCAACTCCCTCCCTGGGCACCCTGCTGAACGGCAGCGGGAGGCGCCTCAAAGGCCCGAACGCGCCGCCGGAGATACAGGAAAAAGGCGGCAAACGCCGCAAGCATGCACGCGGTAAACCCGAGCAGGACGAAAATGCCCATCTGCGCGCCCTTGAACTGCAGCGAGTCGCTCGCGCCGAAGCAGACCGCGCACGCGATCACCGTGCTCATACCAGCCCTGCCGTCCGCGCCTTCTGCCGGAAATAGCCGGCGTAGACGCACAACGCAGCGGACGAGGCGAGGGAGCCGACGCCGAGCGCCACGAAGTGATTGAACAGGGCCCAGACACCGATCGCGACGCCCATCAGCGTGCAGACCGTAATGAACACGAGATGAAACCATTTCAAAGACATGGTGCTACTGATACCTGATGGTAATCCTGTCGAGAATGGTCGCCAGGGGAACGAACATCATGAATATGAAAAACACGGCCGTCAGGACGAGCACGGAATAGATCAGCCTGCGCTCGTCGATCAGATGCATGAAAAACAAGGCGACGAGCGACCCCTTGACGGTCGCAATGAGGAGCGCGACAACGATGGCCTCGCGCGTCGGAAGGCGGAGGTACGAAACGCCGACCGTGAGGCAGGTCAGCACCATCAAGGCGCCGAACACCATCAAATATGTTTTGACGTGCTTGCTGATATCTTCCGAAGCGTGTGCGTCCATGCGATCCTCACGGTCCGCCTCGAAGCGGGCCTACAGGAGATATAACACCGGGAACAGGAAGATCCACACCAGGTCGACGAAGTGCCAGTACAAGCCGGCGATTTCGATCCGGTTCGTGAAGCGCTCCGGCTCGGTCTTCCACATCTTCGCGCCGGGTCCCCACAGATAGGAATTCACCACGATGCCGCCGATGATGTGCAGCGCGTGCAGCCCGGTCATCGTGAAATAGATCCCCAGGAACGTGCTGGCCCAGGGGCCCTGTCCAGTCGACAAATGGGCCGAGTACTCGAAATACTTGATCACCAGGAAGATGAACGCCGCGAGAATCGTCAGTCCAAGGTACATCCGGAACTTGCCGAAATCGTGCATCTTCAGCGACGCCCACGCCATCACCATCGTGACGCTCGACGCGATCAGCACGATGGTGTTGATGGCCGCCATCGGCACGTTCAGCTCCTGCCAGCCGTGCGGCCACTCAGTCGAACCGACGCGCAGCAGGATGTAGGTCGAGAAAAGCGCGGCAAACAGCATCACTTCGGATGACAGAAACAGCCACACCCCCAACTTCCCATTGAAGAGCCCTGTATCGGGCCGGACTTCAACTGTGTATGGAATCTCCATGCGGTCCTAATCCCTCTGATTCTGCGGAAGGAAGTCGCTCGAGCGCCCGGGCACGCTGTATTCGTACGGCCCGTGGAACACTTCAGGCGGCACATCAAAATTTCC
>DASZHO010000076.1:0-16836 GCA_035937795.1 Vicinamibacterales bacterium
ACGTAACCCGCGTCCGCCGACGAACTTGAGTGTCGGATTCAAAATGGTCCATCACCGACGTTGAGGCCCTGATGGTGGGCGCAGGTGGTGGGCGCACTTCGAGTTCACCCGCATAAACATTGAGCCGATCATTCTCCTGCAAAAAGATCGAGGATATTCTGGAAACCTCACGTTCATGTCCGTCTTTATTGATGATTTCGAGTTTGAGCGCCCACCGGACTGTCGCTAGAAATCGCTAACAGTCTCAGCAAATCTCACGACGTCTCGCGGGTGGTGGGCGCTTTGGAGGGCGCACTTGGAGGGTGAGGAAGGCGCCCGCCGCGGGCTCCGAAGCGGTGCTCCGGCGGCATCAGCGCTGACCCTTCGACGCGGGTACGACCGTCAATCCCTCATGACGCGCCGCCTCAGGCATGTCCTACTCCCTCGGGCAGGGCTTTAAGCTGGCGTGGACAGGCGCACGTTAATATAATAAACGCGCATGTAAACGTAATGATTATAACTTTGACAATACGCATCGCTTGGCGCCTACTAGGGATGTCATGGCAGCCGATCGGATCCTCATTTTCGACACCACCCTGCGCGACGGCGAACAGGGTCCTGGCTTCTCGTTGCACGTCGAGGAGAAGCTCGCGCTAGCGCGTGCGCTCGACGCGCTGGGCGTGGACATCATGGAGGCAGGATTTCCGATCGCCTCGCCGAAGGACGCCGAGGCAGTGCGACGCGTCGCCACCGAAATCCGTCGGCCGACCATCGCGGCACTGGCTCGGTGCCGTCGTCTGGACCTCGAGAAGAGCTTCTGGGCGCTCGAGCCGGCGGCCAGGCCGCGGGTGCATATCGTGCTCGCCACCTCGGACCTGCACCTCGAGAAGAAGCTGAACATGACCCGTGACCAGTGCATCGATGCCGCCGCCGAGAGCGTGCGGTTCGCCCGCGCGCACGTGGACGACGTCGAATTTTCGGCGGAGGACGCGCTGCGGAGCGACGTGGATTTCCTGTGCCGGGTGATCGAGGCCGTGATCCAGGCAGGAGCGACCACCATCAACCTGCCCGATACCGTGGGGTATGCGACGCCCAACGACATTGCCCATTTCTTCCGCACGGTCCGTGCGAAAGTCAACGCGCCCGACCACATTGTCTACAGCGCGCACTGCCATGACGATCTGGGCCTCGCTGTCGCTAATACGCTGGCGGCTGTCGACGCCGGAGTGCGCCAAGTCGAGTGCACCATCAACGGTATCGGCGAGCGGGCCGGCAACGCGGCGCTCGAGGAAATCGTGATGGCCTTTCGTGTAAGGGGCGACCAGCTCCCCTACACCACGGCCATCGAGACGAAGAAGATCTACAGCACGAGCCAGCTGCTCTCCGCCTTGACCGGTCAAGGCGTGCAGGTGAACAAGGCGATCGTCGGCCGCAATGCCTTCGCGCACGAGGCGGGTATCCATCAGGACGGCATGCTGAAGGATCGGCGCACCTACGAGATCATGGACGCCGAGGATGTGGGGGTGCCCTGGCAGCCGCTGGTGCTCGGGAAGCACTCCGGCCGGCACGCGGTGCAGAAACGTCTCTCGGACCTCGGCCTCAGCGTGGACTCAGAGCAGATGGCCTCGGTGTATCGAGCGTTGATGGACATCGCCGACGAGCGCAAGATCATCTCGGACGAGGATCTCCTGATGGTCGTGAAGACGGTGAACGAAGCCGCCATCGGGCAGGCCTAGCGCGCGGGCCTGACAGCTCGCAGTACTCGCGTAGCGCGCAGCGTGAGCCTGCGCGATCCGGCCGCCCCCGCCTGAGGATCTCTTCGAGTCCTTCCACGCGCACGTCCATACAGAGCGCCGGTATCTGCCGCGCTCGCCTTTTTCCCGCCTCCGCACGCCTCACTCGCAAGGCCGAACCAGACCTCTGACCGGGGCAGTGGTGGGCGTACGATTTTACGAATGGAAAACGCGGGCCGGTTTTGAAGACGCCGGCCGGCAGGGAAGACGCGGATCACGATCCGCCTTGATGGCGACCTGTTGCAGTGGTTTCGCAAACAGGTTCATGGCGCCGGCGGCGGCAGCTATCAGACGCTGATCAATGCCGCACTGAGGGAGTACGTCAGCACGAAACGCGAGCCGCTTGAAGCGACACTTCGGCGGGTCTTGCGCGAGGAATTACCCCGCGATCTGAAGAAGGCCGCCGGCCGCTGAAAATCAGTGTGTGGGCTCGCAAGCTTCGTCGATTGGCTGCACTTTATCGGATGGCAGGCTGGCGAATAAAACTCGAAAAACTCACTTTTTCTTAGGAAAACTGGAGCCGGCGACCCGACTTGAACGGGTGACCTGCTGATTACGAATCAGCTGCTCTACCAACTGAGCTACGCCGGCCTAACTGAAGCTCTTTATCTTACCATCCCCGCGCGTCGGCACCGATCGATGTCGAAGCAGGCGCGAAAAGCGGCGAAACCCCGTTCCCGCACATCGGCTCAGGCTCGCCTCGGCGCCCAGTGTCCCCGGCCGCCGTCACTTTCCCCCGAGCCAGATCCTCAGCAGCCGCGCGAGAAACAGAGCGCCTAATCGCCTTTCACGTTCACGAATTGCTTGAGGACGTACTTGATCTCCACGAGAGCCTTGGCGTTGTCCATCACCTCATCGATGTTCTTGTAGGCCGACGGAATTTCGTCCAGCAAGACCGACGAGCGCCGGAACTCGATGCCGCGCATGGCGGCGTCGAGATCCCCCATCGTGAACGTCTTGCGCGCCTGCGTCCGCGACATCCGCCGGCCGGCGCCGTGCGGCGCGGAGTTGAACGCCATCGGATTCTCGAGGCCCGTCACGATGTAACTGCGCGTGCCCATCGAGCCGGGAATCATCGCCCACATTCCACGCCTTGCCTCGATCGCCCCCTTGCGCGTCACCCACACCTTCTGCCCGAAGTGCTCTTCGAGCTGCGTGAAATTGTGATGACAGTTGATGCGCTGCGCCTCGAGCTCGGTCACGTGCGTACTGTCGCCGTAAAGGCTGTGGCTCAGCTCGATCAGCACGCGGTCCATCATCTCGTCCCGGTTCAGCTTCGCAAACTGCTGCGCCCACTGCAGGTCGCGTACGTAGTCGGTGAACTCCCTGGTGCCCTCGTCCAGAAACGCGAGATCTCGATCCGGGAGCGTCACCCGCGACGCTTTCGCCAGTTCCTGCGCCTTCCTTATATAAAGGTTGCCGATCTTGTTGCCGATGCCACGCGAACCGGAATGGAGCGTCGCCCACACGCTGCCGCCTTCATCGGTCGCGAGCTCGATGAAGTGGTTGCCGCCGCCGAGCGTGCCGAGCGCCAGCTGCCAGTTGGGATCGATCGCGCTGTAGTCGCGCCTGGCGAGACCTTTGAGCTCCTCCACGCGCGCCCGCGCCGTGTCCGTAAGAGTCCGGTTGTTCCTGCCGGCGCTCATCGGAATCCGGCGCTCGATGCCGGCGCGAATGGCTGCGGGGTCCTTGATATCGTTGCGCTGAAGTGGAGTCTTGACCGCGATCATCCCGCAACCGATATCGACGCCGACCGCCGCTGGAATGATGGACCCCTTGGTTGCGAGGACGGTGCCCACCGTGGCGCCCTTGCCGAAGTGGCAATCGGGCATCACGGCGACATGCTTGAAGATGAACGGCATCGAGGCGGTGTTCTCAATCTGCTTCAATGCCTCCGGCTCGATGCTCTGCGGAGGAGCAAACAGGACGGCCTTGTCGTTCAACCTGTACATCACGATCCGATCATAAACGGGGCACGGCGCCACGTCGTCCCGGATCGTGCCCGGTCGCCCTTCGCAGTTCGAGCGGTCAGGTGCGCGCGGCGAACGGATTCTCGTCCGCGCTCGGGCCGTAAATCGCAGGCACCGGTACGTCGAGCAGCCGCAAGTACACAGACAGCTGGCCCCGATGGTGAATCCAGTGATTCAGCACGATGCCGCGCACCAGATCGGCTTTCGGCATCTCCATCAACGTCGCGCCGCCGGCCTTTGCAGTCCACGTCGTCTTGAGCCCCTCGTCGCCGACCGTAGTGAGCCTTTCTTTGACCGTCATCACCCCTCGATCGTGCGCGGCGAGGATCTCCGCGACCGATGCCGGTTCGGGCATCTTGCTTTCGCCCGAGAACGTCGTTTCGTCCTGGATGCACCAGCCGGAGATGTCGGCGGGAGTGGCGGCTACGTGCAGCGCGAGCTCGCCGAGCGACATCGATTTCGGATGCGGCTTCCAGCCGAGCTTATCGGCCGGTACACGTTCGAGCACGCGACGCGTGGTTCCGGCTTCTTTGTCGAATTCCTGCAGAAAAGCGGCCGTCATGGACATGTGTGCTCCTTTTTGGGAAGGATAGGATACTACCGGAAATACTATGAAAAGGGGACGCCGACGTAATTTTCGGCGAGGCTCGTCATGGCCGCCTGGGAACTGACGAGGTAATCCAGCTCGGCGAGCTGGCGCCGGTGGTCGAACGGGTTCGTGCTGTCGGAGCGGTGCAGCATCGAGGTCATCCACCAGGAGAACCGCTGCGCCCTCCCCGCGCGTCTGAGACCTCGCTCCGTGTAGGACTGCAACGGAACCTCCGTTCCGGACTGATAGTAATTAGCGAGCGCGGATGACAGGCGCCACACGTCGGCCGCCGCGAGGTTCAGCCCTTTCGCGCCGGTCGGGGGAACGATATGCGCCGCATCGCCCGCAAGGAACAGACGGCCGTGCTGCGTCGGTTCGGCCACGAAGCTCCGCATCGGTGTCACGCCTTTCTGGAGAATGCGCCCCTCGGCCGGCTCCCATCCGTCGGCCATGTGCAGGCGCGTGCGAAGCTCCGACCAGATGCGGCCGTCCGGCCACTCGGTCAGCTTCTCTTCGGGTGAGCACTGCAGGTAGAGACGCGTGACGCTCGGCGAGCGCATGCTGAAGAGCGCGAAGCCGTTCTGGTGGAGGCAGTAGACCAGTTCGGAAGACGAGGGTGCCGCTTCAGCAAGAATTCCCAGCCACGAAAAAGGATACAGACGCTCATAAGGAACCATGACAGATGGCGGAATCAACGCGCGGCAGACGCCGTGGGACCCGTCGCAGCCGGCGACGAAGTCGCACGAGAGTTGGTGCTCTTCATCGTCGAGCCTGTACCGGATCACCGGCCGCGTCGATTCGATCTCCGTCACGCCGGCGCCAGAGACCTCGAAATGCAGCGATCGGCCAGTGCCCAGCCGAGCTCCGATCAGATCTTTGACGACCTCGTTCTGGCCATAGATCGTGATCGCGCGGCCGCCGGTCAGCCCGGACAGATTGATGCGATGCCGCTCGCCCGAGAACGCAATGAACAGCCCTTCGTGACGAAGCCCCTCGCGCCCGAGCCTGTCGCCCACGCCGATTGCATGGAGCAAATCGACCGTGCCCTGTTCGAGCACTCCCGCACGAACCCGCTCGATGACGTAGTCGCGATCCCGGTTCTCGAGGATGACGGAATCGATGTTGTTCAGATGGAGCAGGTGCCCGAGCAGGAGGCCGGCAGGGCCGGCGCCGATGATCCCGACTTGCGTCCGCGCGGTCTGCATGCGGGAACCAGGAATCAGTCGATCGCGTGGCCGATGGCGAGGCCAATATCGCTCGCGGCTTTTTGCAGCACCGGCACGTAGCTATTGACCATCGTTTTGCAATCGACGCGCGTCGCCTGCACGCCGACGTTAATCGCCGCGACGACGGAAGCGTCGGATGGCCGGCGCACCGGCACGGCGATGGAACGCAACCCGATCTCCAGCTCCTGATCGACCAGCGCAAACCCGCTGGAGCGGATGCGGTGGAGTTCCTCGACCAGGTCAGCGCGCTTCGTGATCGTGTGCGGGGTATGCGCGACGAGCTTCACCGCTGAAAGGTAGTGCTTGAGACGCTCATCGCCCCCGAAGGCGAGCAGGATGCGCCCCATCGATGTGCAGTAGGCGGGCAATCGGCTGCCGATCGAGAGCGAGATCGAGATGATCCTGCGGGAGGAGGCCCGCGCGACGTAGACGATCTCGTTGCCGTCCATCACGCTCATGGAGCACGATTCCTGAAGGCGTTCGGAGACCCGCTCGAGCACGGGCTGGGCCGCGCGCGACACGCGCGCGGACCCGAGATAGGCGTAGCCGAGCGTCAGCACTTTAGGCGCGAGCTCGAATTTCCCGCCTGCGCCGGCGACGTAATCGAGACACGCCAGCGTGTGAAGGCACCGCCTCGCCGCCGCGCGCGAGATGCCGCTCCGGCGCGCGACCTCCGCGACGCTGAGGGCCGATTCGCTGTTCTCGAACGCCCGGATGACGCCGAGGCCTCGCGCGAGCGAGAGCATGAAATTGGGGTCTGCCTTGCGCGGTCTGACCATGATTTCGATTATCGCACACGCGAGTCGATATTCGGCTTGACAGGATCGGCCGGTCCCGGCTATCGTGCGAAGCAGCCTGAGCCATGCCTGAAGCCTTCATCTGCGACGCGCTGCGCACGCCGTTCGGGCGCTACGGCGGCGCGCTTGCCTCGGTGCGGACCGATGACCTGGCGGCATTCTGTCTGAAGGCGCTCGTGAGCCGCAACCCAGGCGTCGATTGGGATGGGATCGACGATGTGGTGCTTGGATGCGCCAACCAGGCCGGCGAAGACAATCGCAACGTGGCGCGGATGGCGGCGCTGCTCGCCGGCCTTCCCACCGGAGCGCCCGGGACGACCGTCAACCGGTTGTGTGGATCGAGCATGGACGCGGTGTCCATTGCCGCGCGGGCCATCAAGAGCGGGGAAGCCTCGCTCGTCATCGCGGGCGGCGTTGAGAGCATGTCGCGGGCGCCGTTCGTGGTCGCCAAGAGCGACGAGCCGTTTGCGCGCACGCAGAAGATGGAGGACACGACGCTCGGCTGGCGGCTGGTCAACCCGCTGATGAAAGAAAAATACGGCATCGACTCCATGCCTGAGACCGCCGAGAACGTCGCCGAAGAATTCAAGGTGTCTCGCGCCGACCAGGACGCCTTCGCCCTCAGGAGCCAGCAGCGCGCCGCCGCCGCCATAGCAGCCGGCCGGTTCGCGGCCGAGATCGTACCGATGCCGGTCCCACAAAAGAACGGCGAGCCCAACTGCGTGAAGGCCGACGAGCATCCGCGCCCCGGCGTGACGTTGGAGGGGCTCTCAAGGCTCAAGCCCATAGTAAAACCAGGCGGCACCGTCACCGCCGGAAATGCCTCCGGCGTGAACGACGGCGCCTGCGCGATGATTCTCGCGTCCGAAGAGGCGGCGCGTAGACACGGTCTCACGCCGAAAGCCCGAGTCGTGGCATCCGCCGTCGCCGGCGTGCCGCCGCGGATCATGGGCATCGGACCGGTTCCTGCGATGCAAAAAGTATTGGATCTCGCAAAACTGACAATTACCGATGTCGACCTGATCGAGCTCAACGAAGCCTTCGCCGCTCAAGCCCTGGCAGTGCTGCGCGAGCACGGCATTTCAGATGATGCGGAGCACGTGAATCCCAACGGCGGCGCGATTGCGATCGGCCATCCCCTTGGTGCGAGCGGCGCCAGATTGGTGACCACCGCGATGTATGAACTGATCCGCCGCCGCGGCCGCCACGCGTTATGTTCGATGTGCATAGGCGTCGGGCAAGGCATCGCGACGCTCATTGAACGTGTGTAGGTCGAAAACCATCTGTCATGGCTGAGATTGTGAATCTGCGGGACGCCGTCGCAAGCCTGATCCACGACGGCGACGTGGTGGCATTGGAAGGCTTCACGCACCTGATTCCATTTGCCGCGGCTCACGAGGTGATTCGACAGAAGCGCCGCGATCTGACGCTCGTGAGAATGACCCCCGACCTGATCTACGACCAGTTGATCGGGGCCGGTTGCGCTCGGCGTCTGATATTTTCGTGGGGCGGCAATCCCGGCGTCGGTTCGTTGCACCGCTTTCGCGACGCTGTCGAGCACGATTGGCCGCGCCCGCTCGAGGTCGAGGAACACAGCCATGCGGATATGGCGAACGCCTACGTGGCGGGAGCCGCGAATTTGCCCTTCGCGGTCTTCAGAGGCTACGCGGGATCTGATCTGCCGCGCTACAACGACCGCATCAGGCCGGTGAGCTGTCCTTTTACCGGGGAAGTGCTGACCGCCGTGCCTTCGCTGCGTCCCGATGTCACGGTGATCCACGCGCAGCGCGCCGACCGGAAGGGCAATGTGCTGATTCGCGGCATTCTCGGTGTACAAAAGGAAGCGGTGCTGGCGGCCAGACGCGCGCTCGTCACCGTGGAAGAGATCGTCGACGATCTGAAGGCCGACCCGAATGCGTGTCTGTTGCCGCACTGGGTGGTCTCCGCCGTGTGCGTGGCGCCTCGCGGGGCGCACCCGTCGTACGCTTACGGTTACTACGAACGTGATAACCGCTTTTATCAGGCATGGGACACCATTGCGCGGACCCGTGAAAGCTTTCAGACCTGGCTGGACGAGAACGTGTTGAAGGAGCAGGCCGCGTGACCCGCTTGACGACCGAGATCGCCTACACCACAACGGAAATGATGACAGTTGCGGCGGCGCGGCGGCTGATGGATCGCGCCGTCTGCTTTGTCGGCATCGGGCTCCCCTCAACGGCAGCCAACCTCGCACGTCTCACGCACGCCCCGGCCATCGTTTTGATTTACGAATCTGGGCCGATCGGCGCCAAGCCCGGCGTCCTCCCGCTGTCCATTGGAGATGGTGAGCTGGCCGACACGGCTGACACCGTCGTTTCGACGGCGGAGATTTTCCGGTACTGGCTGCAGGGCGAACGCATCGATGTTGGGTTTCTCGGCGCCGCGCAGGTGGATCGCTTCGGCAATATCAATACGACGGTCATTGGACCCTACGAGCACCCGGTCGTTCGCCTGCCCGGCGCGGGCGGCGCGCCGGAGATCGCCGGGCTCGCCAAGGAAGTGCTGATCGTGCTCGAGCAATCCAAGCGGACTTTTGTTGCCAAGGTCGACTTCATCACCTCGGCGGGATATCTGAATGGCGGGGAAGATCGCGCGCGCCTGAAGCTGCCCGGCAAGGGGCCGGTTGCGATCATTACAGACCTGTGCATCATGGAGCCCGAACCCGTTTCGAACGAATTCGTGGTCACCAATCTACACGCCGGGATCACGCGGGCCAGGGTCGAAGAGGCCACAGGGTGGAAAATTCGCTTTGCAGAAGGTATGAAGGAAACGCCGGAACCGACCGACCGCGAGTTGTCGGTCCTTCGCGACCTTCATCAGCGAACGGCAGTGGCGCATGGCCGAGCTGACTAGGAACGCCTTCGCGACGTTTCGCCCGGTACAGCCAGAGACGCTGCCGCCGCACCTGTACCCTCCTTATAGATCTTCGGTCAAACGCGCTCCGACCAAACCGTTCGTCCTGATTCCGCAGACCCTCTCGGAGCTCACGGGCCCGGTGTTCGGCGACGGCACGGTCGGGCCAAACGATCACGACCTGACGGCGCATCATGCCGCCGAACCGCTGGGCGAGCGCATCATCGTCACCGGCCGCGTCATCGACGAAGATGGGCGAGCGGTGCCGGATACGCTGATCGAGTTGTGGCAGGCCAACGCCGCGGGCCGGTACGCGCACAGGATCGATCAGCATGACGCGCCGCTCGATCCGAACTTCACCGGCGGCGGGCGCGCGATGACCGGCGGCAACGGCGAGTATCGATTTGTCACCATCAAGCCAGGCGCGTACCCGTGGAAAAACCACCACAATGCCTGGCGGCCGGCTCACATCCATTTCTCGCTGTTTGGCCAGTCGCTCCTCACGCGGCTCGTCACGCAGATGTACTTCCCCGGGGATCCGCTTCTACCGTTCGATCCGATTTTCAACAGCATCCCCGATGAGCGCGCCCGCGGCCATCTGGTGTCTTCATTCGACTGGGAAACAACGGCGCCCGACCATGCGCTCGGCTACCGCTTTGATATCGTCCTGCGTGGACGAGACCAGACGCCCTGGGAGAAGTGAGAACCGATGTGAGCGCGACGCCTTCGCAGACCGTCGGCCCGTTCTTCCACGTCGGCCTCTCCGCCTTCTCAGGGTTGCGGGCGAACGGCGCGGCCACGTCGAACGTTCACGGCGTGCCGGTAAGCGTTCGAGGCCGGGTCATTGACGGCGAGGGAAACGGCGTGCCCGATGCGCTCCTCGAAATCTGGCAAGCTGATGGGGACGGCTCATATTCAGAGGGCTTTGGCTTTGCGCGCGTGCCGACGGACGGCGATGGCACGTTCGCGTTCGCGACGATCAAGCCCGGCCGCGTCCCGGGGCCAGGCGGCGTTCTGCAGGCGCCGCACCTGTCGGTCACCATCTTCATGCGCGGCCTGCTGCGCCAGCTCAGGACGCGAATCTATTTTGACGGCGATCCCGCCAACGGCGGCGATCCGATCCTCAATCTTGTCGACCCTTCACGCAGAGACACGCTCATGGCTCGTCCGATATCGGGCGCCGAAGCGCTCCAGTGGAACGTGATTCTTCAGGGCGAGGACGAGACCGTGTTCTTCGACTGTTAGCGCCGCACATGACTGAGCCGGATCCAATCCGTCTGCTCGATCCGATGTTCCGGACCGGCGCCATGCTTGCGGTGTTCTCGGATTCCAGCAGGCTCCAGGGCATTCTCGAGTTCGAGTCAGCGCTTGCACGGGCTGAATCACGGCTCGGAATCATTCCAGCCGGCGCGGCGCAGGCGATTCAAAAACAGTGTGTCGCCGATCGATTCGACATTGCGGAGTTGGCGAAGGCAGCTGCCGCGGCCGGGAATATCGCCATTCCGGTTGTATCCGCGTTGACGCGTCTCGTCTCTGCCGACGTCCCGGCGGCCGCAACTTTCGTCCACTGGGGCGCAACCAGCCAGGACGCGGTTGACACAGGTCTGGTTCTGCAGATTCGCCGCGCGGCCGTGACCCTGGACGGCGATGCGGAGCCTCTTTCGAAGGCGCTTCGGCGACTGGCGGAGAAGCACGCGGCCACTCCGATCGTGGGGCGGACCTGGCTGCAGCACGCGGTGCCGATTACATTCGGCTTGAAAGCCGCCGGATGGTTTTCGGCGGTCGAGCGCAGCCGGGCGCGCTTGGAACAGGCGACACAAGCCGCAAGCTTCGTTCAATTTGGCGGCGCCGCAGGCTCGCTTGCCTCGCTTGGCGATCGCGGGCTCGATGTCGCGAAGGCTCTGGCAAAGGAGCTCGATCTCGACGTTCCCGATCTACCCTGGCATGCCCATCGCGATCGCATGGTCGACGTCGGTTCTGCCTTGGGAGTACTGATCGGGACGCTCGGGAAGATCGCGCGCGATATCTCGCTCCTGATGCAGAGCGAGCTCGGCGAAGTGGCCGAGCCTTCAGCGCCCGGCCGCGGAACATCTTCGTCGATGCCTCAGAAGCAGAATCCGGTGGCGTGCGCGGCGGTTCTGGCAGCGGCAACGCGTGCCCCCGGCCTCGTGGCGACACTGCTGTTTGCCATGCCGCAGGAGCACGAACGCGGCCTCGGCGGCTGGCAGGCTGAATGGGAAACGCTGCCCGAGCTTTTTCTTCTCGCTTCAGGGGCGGTCAGCCACACGAGCGCCGCTATCGAAGGCTTGCAGGTGAATGCGGAGCGCATGCTCGACGATGTGAATGTGACCCGCGGCCTGGTGATGGCCGAGGCGGTGACGATGGCGCTTTCGCCGGCCGTTGGGCGCGAGCGCGCCCATCAAATAGTAGCGGCCGCGAGCCGACTGGCAGTCGCGGAAGGCATCCACTTGCGGGACGTGCTTGCGAAAGACGACGAGGCGTCAAGGTACCTGCCGGTAGACGCGCTGAATCACTTGTTCACGCTCGACGTCCATGTGAAAGCTGCCGAACGGCTGGTGCGCCACGCGCTCGAGGCCCGGCCTCGGACAAGAGCGCAGGCCTGAGCTCACGCGAGATGCCGTACATCGTTGCGCACGGCTGTCGTCTTCATTATCGGTTCGACGGCCTGGAGATGGGGCCGGTGCTCGTTTTCTCCAACTCGCTCGGCAACGACATCGGCATGTGGAACGCGCAGGTCGCGGCCTTCAGCCGCACACACCGCGTGCTCCGCTACGACACTCGCGGTCATGGCAAATCGGAGGTACCGGCGGGCCCCTACACGATCGAATTGCTCGGCCGCGACCTTGTTGCGTTGCTCGATGGCCTGGAAATCGAGCGTGTCCACTTCTGTGGCCTCTCGCTTGGCGGCATGGCCGGCATCTGGTTGGCCGCAAACGCTCCCGATCGCCTCGATCGGATCGTGCTGGCAAACACGTCGGCCAGGCTGGGCCCTCCGCAAATGTGGGACGACCGGATCAACATGGTGCGCGCGCAAGGCATGTCAGCCATCGCCGACATCGTGCTGCAGCGTTGGTTTACCCCATCGTTTCGATTGGAGGCGCCTGACGCCGTCCAAGACTGCCGGCGCATGCTGCTCGAGACATCCCCGGAGGGCTACGCATCGTGCTGTGCGGCGATCCGTGACATGGATGAGGTCGAGTTGCTCGGCAGAATCACCAAGCCGGCGTTAGTGGTGATTGGCGAACACGATCCGGCAACGCCGCCGCCTCACGGGCAGCTGATTGCGAGCCGGATTTCTCACGCCATCACCGTGACGTTGCCGGCGGCACATCTCTCGAACATTGAAGCCGCCGCGGCCTTCAACGCGGCGGTCACGCAATTTCTCGCCGCTTCCTGAGCACATCAAGAGGTGGCCGTGAAAAGAGGCAGCCATGAACGAAACCGATCGGGCGAAGCTGGGAATGGAGAAACGCCGCGGAGTGCTCGGCGATACATACGTCGATGGGACGATCGCGCGCCGCAGCGAATTCAACGGCGAGTTTCAGGATCTCATCACCCGCTACGCGTGGGGTGAAGTCTGGACGAGGCCGGGGCTGGATGAACGAACCCGGCGGTTGCTTGTTCTGGCGACGATGATCGCACTGGGACGGGACGAAGAATTCAAGATGCACCTGCGTGCGGCCCTAGAACACGGCGTCACCAAGGACGAAATCAAGGAAGTGCTCCTGCAGTCTGCCATCTATTGCGGCGTGCCCGCCGCGAACGCCGCATTTCATCACGCCGAGGAAGTCCTTGCCGGTTGATGTCGGGCAGATTCTGGATGAGGGCAACTGGTCACGGTATCAGAAGTTTGTTGTGTTGTTGACCGCGCTCACGATTATTTTTGATGGCGTCGACAACCAGCTGCTCGGCCTTGCCATTCCCTCGATGATGCGCGACTGGTCGCTCCCTCGCGCGATCTTCGCAAATGTCGCAGCGGTCAGTTTCGCGGGGATGATGATCGGCGCGGCCGCCGGCGGCGTCATCGGCGACCGGTTGGGCCGCCGCGTCGCGTTGATCGGCAGCATGTTGACGTTCGGCGCGCTCACGCTCGCCATCGCGGCCGTCAATGGGATCGGCGCGCTCGGGGTTGTGAGATTTCTTGTGGGGCTTGGCCTTGGCGGCGCCATGCCGAATGCCACCGCGCTGTCGTCCGAATTCGTGCCGAGGCGCTATCGCCCCTTCGCCATCACGTTGACGATCGTCTGCATTCCGCTGGGGGGCACTCTCGCCGGACTGTTCGCCCAGCGCGCGCTGCCGGCGCTCGGCTGGCGCGGGTTGTTCATGATCGGCGGGCTCGTGCCGTTCGTCGTTGCGTTTCTGTTGATCGCCATGCTTCCCGAGTCTCCGAGGTATCTTGCGCGCCATCCGGATCGATGGCCGAGCCTGGTTCGCATCCTTCAGCGGGCGGGGCATCCTGTGGGGGCCGCGTCCACGTTCGTCGACACGCGCGAACGAGCCGTCGCTCGCGTGTCCATTCGCACGCTGCTCACGCCTGAATTCCGGTCCGACACCCTTGCGCTGTGGGCCGCGTACCTGTCGTGCCTGCTTGCGGTCTATCTGGGATTCACCTGGGTGCCCTCGATGTTGACCGGCGCAGGGCTCCCTGCGCTTGCCGCGGCCGGGCTGACGGTCTTCAATCTCGGCGGGGTCGTGGGGGCGATTGCGGGCTCCCTGGTCATCACCCGCGCGGGGTCCAGAGGCACGATGCTGACGATGACCGCAGGTGCGATTGCCGGGGCACTGGTCATGCGCTCGATGACGATCGCGTCGACCAGCCAGACGCTGCCGATCATCACGATGCTGGCCATCACCGGCGGGTTGATTAACGCAGTTCAGACCACCATGTATGCGCTGGCCGCGCACGTGTACCCGACTGACGTTCGTTCGACCGGCGTCGGTTCGGCGACGGCGATCGGCCGCGCGGGCGCGATCCTGAGCACCTACGCCGGCGCCTGGGCGCTCGATGCGGGGGGCAGTCCCGCGTTCTTCACGCTGGTGGCGGCCGCGATGTGCGTCTGCGCCGTGTCGCTGGCGCTGATTCGACGCCACATCCCCGCCGTTGCGCCTGATCGAAAAAGATGATCTTTCAGTCTTTCGGCAGTTGCCAGTCCTCGTCGAAGAGCGTCGCGAACGCAATTTCGCCGGGAGCCGGAATCGGAATCGGCGGAGCCGCCCCACCTCCGCCAGCACCGGGTGCCGGTGCTGCTGACGGCGGTCCTTGCGTGACTTTCAGGACGGCGAGATCGCCCAGCAGTGGCAGGCTGTAGTCCGAATTGTATTGGCCCTCCGGAAACGTGAGCCCCGTATTCAACACCACGTAATGCGACCCCTTCAGCGGATCCGGATAGGCAAGGGCGGGAATATGCTGCGCTGCCGGGAACGTGTGCGCCCCGACAGTGATCGTGCCCTTCGTCCAGCCGAGCGGCAGTCTGGGAAGCAGCCGCGCGATCCACTTGTTGCTGCCCGGATCGCCAAACAGCACGACATTGTATTTCGCGAAGTCGGCATCGGTGACTTCCGTGTCGTTCTTGATGCGAGGATGCGCGAAATAGCGCCTTGCCCAGCCGTGATCGAACGCCTGAAGCGTCCTGAGCGCCTGTTCGTTTACCGTCGCGTTCCACGGGGTGCCGGTCGGGCGCACCAGCAGGAACGGATCGAGGAACGCGTCATCAATGGGGCCCTGCAATCCGTGTTTCTTGTGTAACCCCGCCCATTTCTCCGGCGCGACCTTCCACCCGGACGCCGCCTTCTCGAGCGTGATCTCGGGTGCGCCCTTGACCTTCACCATCTGCCCGTCGATCGTGATCTCGGCGGCATTCCGCGTCTCTCGCAGGCTGAGGCGCCGTATGTTGTGCGTGGTGATGGCGTACGTCTTGCCGCCGTTGCTGCGCTGCGCGTCGATATCGGCGCGCTCGTACAGCCTGCTCATCCCTTCGACGGTCACCCAGTAATCCTTGTTGTACCGCGTGGTATACGTGAGGAACTCGATGTGGTCGGGCGAGACCTGGCCCCTGTCGACCAACGGCTTGAGAAAGGCGTTGATCTCGTCGCGTACGAGCTGGCTGGTGCCGTGGCCTGTGCTGGCCGAAATCAAGAAGATGTCCTGTGTGCCTTTCGCCCTCATGTAGTTCGGCTCGCCTTCGGACGCAAAGCCTTCTTTCGCCAGCTGCTCTCGGATCCTGATGGACGATTCGAGCTGGCCTCTATTGGGCACGTTCGGGTAGCCCGGAGGCCCCGGGATCGATGGAATCTGATTGTCCGCATCTCCGCTATGGCCGGCGAGCGGAAGATTGAACCCGTTCAGCGCCCACTCGGTCATGTTTTCCCAGATATTGATCACGCGGGCCTGATACGACGGGTACTGGTCTTTCATCAAGTAATGCCGCGGCCACGTGCCCGCGCCGATGTCGGCCGCCACCCACATGCTGGGATTATGCAGGGCTACATGCCACGCTCCAGCGCCGCCGAGGGAAAATCCTCTCAGCACCATGCGCGACGGATCGACCTTGAACCGGCGCGAGATGGCGGCGACAGTTTCGTAAACGTCGACCTCGCCGGCCCAGTGGCTGGCGTTGTTGCCGCGACCGAGAAACTGCACTTCGAGCTCGCCCCAATCGGGCACCTTCGACGTCGCCCCGATGCTGGCGGCATACAGAAAGTTCGACGTGGTGATGCCGGCGTTCCGGCCGTGCATCCAGCCGAACAGCGGCACAGGCTTCGAGCCGTCGTAGGATTCCGGAATGCTCAGCTGATACGGTTGGACGGACCCGTCGAGAGGGGAGTAGTACCCAAGCGCGACCTGTCCCTTCTGCGACGTCCAGGGTGATCGGCCATCCTGGAGCTGGTGTGCCCGCTCGATGCCGCGATCGAGCACGGCCAACACATTTCTGACGTCCGTTTGATTCGTCACGTCCTCCGGGAAGTCGACCACCCAGTGCGCGGCTTTGGAGTACACGTCGACATCGGCCATCAGGTCGTCCTCGCCCCGTCTGGCTTTCAGCGGCTTGACGAGCGCGTCGAGCTCGTCGAGGTTGGCCTGAATCGCCTGGCGATCGTCGGCAGTCAGCTGATAGGCGGGGCCGCGGCCGCGCCCCGCGCCGGCGGGAGCGCCCGCGCGCTGCCCGGGTTGTGGCGGCGCCGGTGTCGGCGACGGCTGCTGCGCGCCGAGCCGCAGCTGTGCGCCGAGCGACAGCAGCGCCACCAAAAGGGCCAGCCATATGAGGCCAATTAGACGTTTCACCTGCGTGACTCCTTTCACATCCAGCCGAAATATACCCCAGCTGCGGCGGCTGGGGTCGCAGAGGCTATCCAGAAAGGCACTTCTAATAGGTTATGGACTATTGATTAGCGTATTTTAATATTCTATAGTCTATTAACAATGACTATAACAATAGGCTATAACCTATGAAAAAGTCGTCGCGCGCAGCTCAATCGCGCTCACTTCTGGATGGACGCTTCAAGGCGTTGGAGCCGGTCGCGCGCTATAGCCCGCCCGTGCGTGGATGGATCCAGGCCGTTCGCGAGGCC
>DASZHO010000077.1:0-18334 GCA_035937795.1 Vicinamibacterales bacterium
GTGAAATCGACCAACGGCGACACGCACCTCGGCGGCGACAACCTCGACCAGCGCATCATCGACTGGATCAGCAGCGAGTTCAAGAAGAGCGAGGGCATCGATCTCAGCAAGGACCGGATGGCGCTGCAGCGGCTGAAGGAAGCAGCAGAGAAGGCCAAGATGGAGCTCTCGTCGGTGATGGAGACCGATGTCAGCCTGCCGTTCATCACCGCCGATCAGACCGGGCCGAAGCACCTCTCGATGAAACTGACGCGCGCCAAGTTCGAGCAGCTCGTCGAGGATTTGTTCCAGCGGACCGTCGGCCCCACCAAGCAGGCGCTCAGCGACGCCGGACTCGACCCGAGCAAGATCGATGAAGTCGTGCTCGTCGGCGGCTCGACGCGGATCCCGCGGGTGCAGGCCATCGTCAAGGAGATCTTCCAGCGCGAGCCGCACAAGGGCGTGAATCCGGACGAGGTGGTGGCGGTCGGCGCCGCGGTCCAGGCGGGCGTGCTCGCGGGCGAAGTGAAGGACCTGCTGCTCCTCGACGTGACGCCGCTCTCGCTCGGCATCGAAACGCTCGGCGGGGTGATGACCACGCTGATCCCGAGGAACACGACGATCCCCACGAGAAAAAGCGAGATCTTTTCAACGGCCGCCGACAATCAAACCAGCGTGGAAGTGCACGTGCTGCAGGGCGAGCGGCCGCTGGCGCGCGACAACCGGACGCTGGGACGGTTCCATCTTGTCGGGTTGCCGCCGGCGCCGCGCGGCATCCCGCAGGTCGAGGTGACGTTCGACATCGACGCCAACGGTATCGTGAACGTGTCGGCCAAGGATCTCGGCACCGGCAAGGAGCAGAAGATCACGATTACCTCCTCGAGCGGCCTCAACAAGGAGGAGGTCGATCGCATGATGAAGGAGGCCGAGGCCCACGCCGACGAAGACAAGAAGCGGAAAGAGGAGATCGAAACGCGGAACCGCGCCGACCAGTCGGTCTATGGGGCCGAGCGCATGATCAAGGATGCGGGGGAGAAGCTCTCGGCGGCCGACAAGCAGGCTGTCGAATCGGCCATGGAAGAGCTGAAGAAGGCCAGCGCCTCGACCGATGTCGGCGCCATCACCAAAGCGATGGATCAATTGACCCAGGCGCAGCACAAGGCGGCCGAATCGCTCTACAAGCAGACGCAGAGTGGCGGTGGCGGCGGCGGGGAGCAGGGCGGCGGCGCGCCGCGAGGCGACGGAGGCTCGGCTTCGTCCGAGCGCAAAAAAGACGAAGTGATTGATGCGGAAGTCGTGGACGAGAACAAATAGGACTTGATGGATCTGTACGACCTCCTGGGCCTGGCGCGCGGTGCGACGCTTCTTGAAATCAAGCGCTCGTACCGCCGCCTTGCGCGCAAATATCACCCCGACATCAATCCGGGCGACCACGCCGCTGAAGCGCGCTTCAAGGACATCACGCGTGCCTACGAGACGCTGAGCGATCCGGACCTCCGTTTGCGCTACGACGCAGCCGGGGCCGTCGCCGAGGCCACCGCGGCGGTCACGGTGGAGTTCGAAGGATTTGATTTTTCGGCCGGGGGCGGCCACGCGTCTGTGCCGACGTTCGGCGATCTGTTCGCCGAAGTATTCACTCAGCGCCAGGAGACGCGCTCGATCCTCGGGCCGGAGCCGGGCGCCGATTTGCACGCCACGATTTCGCTGACGTTCGACGAGGGGATACGCGGGGCGCACCGCCAGGTGGCGGTCACCCGCCGCGAGGCGTGCAAATCGTGTCGCGGCGCGGGGACCCTGAACGCCGCCGAATCGAAATGCCAGCGGTGCCAGGGCGCCGGCGTCATCAAATCGCGGCGCGGCCACATGGTCTTCTCGAAGACGTGCGACGCGTGCGAGGGGGCGGGCCGTCTGGCGCGAACCACGTGCATGGCGTGCGCGGGCCTGGGCGTGGAATCGCGCGCCGAATCGATTGCGATTCATATTCCCGCTGGCGTCTCCGACGGCGCGCGCATCAGGATTCCTGAAAAGGGACACGCGGGTTTTCGTGGCGGACGGATCGGCGATCTCTACATCGCCGTCCAGGTGGAAGCGAGCGATCTGTTCCGCCGCGAAGGCGACGATTTCCACATCGTCGTGCCCATCGCCGTGCACGAAGCGGCGCTTGGCGCCAAGGTCGACGTGCCGGCGCCGGACGGACACGCGCGCCTCCGGGTGCCGCCGGGCACCCAATCCGGGCAGAGATTCCGCGTGCGCGGCCGCGGCGCGCCGTCTCCGAGAGACGGCGAGCGCGGCGATCTCGTTGTCGAAGTGAAGATCGTGCTTCCGCGGCTGCTCGACGAGCGATCGAAAGAATTATTGCGGGAATTCGGCCGGATCAACGCCGAGGACGTGAGAAAGTGAAGAAGACGGGCAAAGCGTATTACATGATCAGCGCGGTGGCGCAGAAGTACAAGATCCACCCGCAGACGCTGCGCCTCTACGAGCGCGAGGGATTGCTGAAGCCGTCGCGGACCGAGGGCAATACGCGCCTGTACTCCGAAGAGGATCTCGAACAGCTCGAGACGATTCTCACGCTCACGCGCGATCTGGGCGTGAACCTTGCCGGCGTCGAAGTGATCCTGAACATGCGCCGCAAGATCCAGCTCATGCAGGGCGAGGTGAACGAGTTCATGGAATACGTGAAGCGCGAGCTGGCCCGCGGCATCGACGATTGGGAGCAGCGGCTGAGCACCGCGCTCGTCAAATCGACGTCGACAGACCTGGTTCGCGCCAACCCGCACTCCGAGCCGGCGCGCAAGAGCAAATAGTACTGCTATCATTGTCGCGTGCTTCCGACTGCGGACGACAAAGTCTGTCCCACGTGCAACGGAACAGGCTGGAAGCCAATCGAAACTTCGAACGGCGATGGCCGCGTCGCACGCTGCGACTGCTGGCGCGAGGCGGTCACGCGCCGCCTGCTCGTCGATGCGCGAATCCCGCGGCGCTACCATCACTGCACGCTGAACGATTTCATTACCTACGACAACGAGACGCTCGTCGATGCGGTCGCGCGCTCGCGCAAGCTCGCCGAGGGGTTTCCGGCTGTCGATCGCGGCCTCTTCTTCCTTGGTGAGCCCGGCGTCGGCAAGACGCATCTGGCGGCGGCCGTGTTGAAGCAGGTCGTTGTGACGAGCGGCGCGCGCGGGCTGTTCTACGATACGCGCGACCTCCTCAAGATGATTCGCGGCACCTACAACGCGGTGGTGAAGGCCACCGAGCTCGAGGTGTTGCGGCCGGTGATGGAGGCCGATCTCCTGGTGCTCGACGACCTGGGAGCAGAGAAGACCTCCGAGTGGGTCGAGGAGACGCTGAATCTGATCGTCAACACGCGCTACAACGAGCGCCGGGTCACGATCTTCACGTCGAATTATCCCGACATGCCGCCCGACTCCAATCCAGACGTGATTTCTCTGCACGACCGCATCGGCTTCCGCATGCGCTCCCGCCTGCACGAGATGTGCGATTTCCTCGACCTGGAGGGCGCCGACTACCGGATGCTGGTCTCCAACGAAGGCCCCGCGGCGTTGAAGCGCAATTGGGCCGAGCGCCAGATGCGCGGCAAGGCCGAGCAGGCGGGTCGCAGCCATCGCCAGGCGAAAGCGCAGCTTCGCGGCGGCGACGGCAAGGCCGACCTCAAATGGCCCGGGGGCCGCGCGGGCAGCAAGTAGTGAGCCCTGAGCCCGTAGCCTTGAGCTCTCCCCTGGGCCTTTACGTTCACGTTCCGTTCTGCAGCTCCATCTGCAACTATTGCAACTTCAACCGCGGGCTGTTCGACGAGCCGTTGAAATCGCGATACGTCGAGGCGCTGCTAGGGGAAATCAGTGCGGCCGGCCGGGAATCCCGGGCCCAGCGGACCGACGCCGACACGGTGTATTTCGGCGGCGGCACCCCCTCGCTTCTCGAGCCGAAGGAAATAGAAGCCATCATCGGAGCGTGCCGCGACACATTCGATCTCTCGCCGGATGCCGAAGTCACGCTCGAAGCGAACCCTGAAACCGTCGACGCCGAACGTCTGAATGATTTTCGGCATGCCGGCGTCAATCGACTCAGTTTCGGTGTCCAATCGTTTCGCGACGACGAGTTGCGGCGTCTCGACCGCCGCCATTCCGCCCGCCGGGCCGTGGAGGCTCTGGACGCGGCGCGGACGGCAGGGTTGGAGAACCTGAGCCTGGATCTGATGATGTGGCTGCCCGAACAGACCGTCGACCAGTGGATGGCGTCGGTGGACGGAGCGCTCGGTGTGGCTCCCGAGCATCTCTCGCTTTACATGCTCGAGGTTTACCCGCACCTTCCGTTGAAGATGGAAATGAGACGCCAGAACTGGAATCAGCTGCCGGATGACACGGCCGCGGAAATGTACGAGGCGTCGATGGCGCGGTTCGAAACCGCCGGCTACGAGCAATATGAGATTTCAAACCTGGCGCGGCCGGGCCGGCGCTCGCGGCACAACCTCAAATACTGGTCCGACGGCGCGTGGCTCGGCTTCGGGCCTGGCGCTCACTCGACGCGCGACGGCCGGCGATGGAAGAACGTGTCGTCGACCGGCGAATATATCGAACGGGTGGCGGCAGGGGCGGCCGTGACCTCGGAATGCCGGGATCTATCGAGCCACGAGCGGCTCGGGGACGCCTTGTTCACCGGCCTACGCCTGACCGACGGCGTCGATATCGACCTTTTGTCACAACGGTACGCTACGGACATCTGGAAACGCTATGGCGAGCATCTTGCTCCGTATCTGGAGGGCGATTTGCTGCTGAAAGAGGGCGGCCGCCTGCGGTTGACCCGGCGGGGCATGCTCCTGGCCCACGAAGTGATGATGGTGTTCGTTTAGACTTGAGTTTCGGGTGACGTACGGTAAAGTACTTCCCCTTTCCGATTAGGAGGACTGAATGCGACCCTTCGTGATTGCGCTCGCTCTGGCAACCGCTGCGTCGGTGATGCTTCCCGCCCCGGCCCATGCGCAAACGCCGAACGCGCGCGTCTTCAACGCCGGCTCCGGAATCATTCTCTACACGATCAAGTCCGACAAGACCGCTGACTTCGAAATGGTGATGAACCGGACCAAGGAAGCGCTGACCAAGAGCGACAAGCCCGGACGCAAGCAGCAGGCGGCCACCTGGAAGGTGTTCAAGTCAGCCGATCCCGGCGCCAACGGGAATGCGCTTTACGTGATGATTATCGATCCGGCCGTGAAAGACGGCGACTACAACGTGATCAATATTCTCAACGAAGCCTTCCCCACCGAGGTTCAGGCGCTTTACAAGACCTACACCGAGGCGTTTGCCAGCGGCCTGGTGCCAATCAATCTGATTCCCGTCGTCGACTTCAGCAAATAGAGAAATCGCAAGGGGGGGCGAGAGCCCCCCGACTCCTCGCTGCGCTTCAGAACGCCAGGTTCAGCCCCGCGTAAATCCGCTGCACCGTGGAGTGCTGCGGGTGGCCGCGCAGACTGAGGACGCGATAGTCTACGCGCGCCCGTAGCGGCCCTGCCAGATTCACCTTCACGCCGCCGCCGTTGTTCAGCACGAGACTCGTTTCCGAGTCGGGCCCGAGCGTCTCGCGATACACGCCCGCGCCCGTGGTCGCGTAGAGCTGGAAACCGGGGAGACCGAAGGTCTGCGCCGACACGTTTCCCGATGTTGTCGTCAAGGATGGCGTGTTCACCGTGGGGTCCTCGGCTGCGCTCGCGTACTCGAACTCGAAGCCCACGACGAGGAGGCTCACGCCGACCGCCACTCCTTTCACCGTGTGACGGGTCGGCGAGGTGGTCGTGCCGAGAAAGACGGTTGCGTCGGCTTTTGCCGGATGCGGAGTCAGACCGACGAGCAGCAAGGCGGCGAGCATGGCAAAACGAAATCTCATGGTGTGTCATGATAACGCACCCGCCGATGCCCCTCTCCCACCTGGCTGCCCGGATTCTCGATGGTGACGCGCGCGCGATTGCGCGAGGCATCTCGCTCGTCGAAGATGATCCGGATGCGGGCGCCGAACTGGTGCGCGAGCTGTTCAGCCGCTCCGGCCGCGCGTTTTACGTGGGCGTCACTGGCGCGCCGGGTGCGGGCAAGAGCACGCTCGTCGACCACCTCGTGGCCCGCTGGCGCGGGGCCGGCAGCACCGTGGGCGTGATTGCCGTCGATCCGACCAGCCCCTACAGCGGGGGCGCCATGCTCGGCGATCGCGTCCGCATGCAGGCCCACGCCCAGGATGCGGGCGTGTTCATTCGCAGCATGGCCACGCGCGGCCACCTCGGTGGTCTCGCGCGTGCGACCTCCGATGCAGCGATGGTGCTCGATGCCGCCGGCAAGGATTTCGTCGTCATCGAAACGGTCGGCGTCGGGCAGGACGAGGTGGACATCATCCGGACGGCCGACGTCTCGATCGTGGTGCTCGTCCCGGGCATGGGCGACGAGGTGCAGGCGCTCAAGGCCGGCATCATGGAAATCGCCGACATCTTCGTGGTGAACAAGTCGGATCGCGACGGCGCCGACCGGACCGCCGCCGACATAGAATCGCTGCTGTCGCTGCAGGTGTTCACGAAGGACGATTGGCGACCGCCCATCGTGCGCACCGAGGCGACAGCCGGAGCCGGCATCGATCGGCTGGTGGAGGCCGTCGATCGGTTCCGGACGCACTCGGACGCGTTGCTGGCGCTGCGCCGCCGGAACCGCGTGGGCACGCAGTTGCGCGCGATTCTCGCCGATCGCTTGATGAAGCGAGTGGAGTCGAGGATCGCCGGTCTCGAGATGGAGCGGTTGATCGATCGCATCGCAACCCGCGAAACCGATCCCTACACGGCCGCTGAGGAAATTCTCAAATGAAAGCGACCCTCGACCACATCGGCATCGCGGTGACGAACCTCCAGGAGGCGCTCGGCTTTTTTCGGGACGCGCTCGGGCTCGAGGTCGGGAACCCCGAGGAGGTGCCGTCCGAGCAGGTGCGCGCCCAGTTTGTGTCCACCGGTCCGGCGTCGCTCGAGCTGCTGGAGCCGATGTCGCGCGATTCGGCAATTGCCAGATTCATCGACCGGCGCGGAGCCGGGCTCCATCACATCACGCTGCGCGTGGACGACATCCACGCCGCCCTGAAGCAGCTGAGACACCGGAATGTGCGGCTCATCGAACCGGCGCCGCGGCCGGGCGCCGAGGGCGCCGTCGTCGCGTTCATCCATCCGTCGAGCGCGCAGGGCGTGCTGCTGGAGTTGAAGCAACCGGCGGCCAGGCGTTCGCAGGCCACGACACCGCGAACGATCCAGTTCGGCGCGCTCGAGCTGACGCTCCTCTCCGACGGCTTTTTCGGCCTCGACGGCGGGGCGATGTTCGGTGTCATCCCCAGAACATTCTGGGCGCAGAAGGCGCCGCCCGACGAGCGCAACCGCATTCGAATGGCCATGCGCCCCCTGCTCGTGCGCGGCGCGCGGACGATGCTGATTGATGCCGGCTCGGGCGACAAGATGACCGCCAGGCAGGCCGACATTTACGGTTTCGAGCGCGAGTTCAATCTCGAGCATTCGCTCCGGGCAGCGGGCGTTTCGCCGGGGTCGATCGACATCGTGCTGGCCACGCATCTTCATTTCGATCATGCCGGCGGCTTCACCGCGCGCGGCGAAGACGGCGTCGTGCAGCCGCGGTTTCCACGCGCGCAGTACATCATCCGGCGTGGCGAATTCGACGATGCCATGCACCCCAACGAGCGCACCAAGGGCAGTTACTTTCTGGAGAACTACAAGCCGTTGGCGGACAACGGCGTGTTGCAGCTCGTTGATGAGGACGCCACCATCATGCCGGGCGTGCGCGTCCGCCGAACCGGCGGCCACACGATGCACCACCAGATGGTCCTCATCGAATCGGCGGGAAAGACGGCCGTGTTCGTCGCCGACCTCCTGCCCATGGCGGCGCATCTTCCGGAAGTCTGGATCATGGGCTACGATTTGTTCCCGCTCGACACGCTGAACTTCAAGCGTGATTTTCTGCGTGAAGCTATCGAGCGCGAGTACCTCATCCTGTTCGAGCACGACCCGGACATCGCAGCCGGGTACATTCGCGAGCGCGACGGGAAACGATTCGTCGAGCAGGTCGCGTAAAACCATGACGCATAGCGCTCAGATTGGCGTGATTGGCGGCAGCGGCCTCTACGACATGGCCGACGTGACCGATCGCCAGGAAGTCTCTCTGAAGACGCCGTTTGGCGATCCGTCCGGCCCTTATCTACTCGGCCTGCTTCGCGGCAAGCGCGTGGCGTTTCTCGCGCGGCACGGCGCCGGCCACAGGCTCCTGCCGTCCGAGCTCAACTTCCGCGCCAACATTTTCGGATTCAAGCTGCTCGGCGTCGAGCGAATCATCTCGGCGAGCGCCGTCGGCAGCCTCAAGCAGGAGTACGCGCCGCTCGATATCGTGGTGCCCGACCAGTTTTTCGATCGCACGACGGGGCGCATCAGCACATTCTTCGGAAACGGCCTCGCCGCGCACGTGGGTTTTGCCCATCCGATCTGTCCGGAGCTGGCTGCCGTCGCGAGCGACGCCGTGCAGGCGGTCGGCCAGTCGGTGCACCGCGGCGGCACCTACGTCTGCATGGAGGGGCCGCAATTTTCCACCCTCGCAGAATCCAGGCTCTACCGGTCCTGGGGCATGGATGTCATCGGCATGACCAACCTGCAGGAAGCGAAGCTGGCTCGGGAAGCGGAGATCTGCTACGTCACGCTCGCTCTGGTGACCGACTACGACTGCTGGCATCCCGATCACGACTCGGTGACGGTGGAGATGATCATCGCCACCCTGACCCAGAATGCCGAGACCGCGCAGCGTGCCATCGCCGAAGCCATCACCAGGCTTCCCGCCGCGCGAGGCTGCGACTGCGCCTCAGCGCTGAAGCATGCGCTGATCACGAGGCCGGAGGCGATCCCGGAGCAGGTCAAGCAGCATCTGGCGCCTATCATCGGGAAGTACATCAAATAGTGCATCCAATACTCGCCGTCGGTTCTGTTGCCTTTGATTCCATCAAAACGCCGTTCGGCGAGGCCTCGCGCGTGGTGGGAGGCGCAGCCACCTATTTCAGCATCGCCGCTTCCTTTTTTACCGAGGTCCGCATCGTCGCCGTGGTCGGGGAGGATTTCGGCGCAAATGTGGAAAAGGTGTTCGGTGGACGGAAGATCGATCTCGCGGGTCTTCAAATCGTGCCGGGCGAAACCTTCCGCTGGAAAGGGGAATACGGCTTCGACCTCAACAGCCGCGAAACGATCTACACCCACCTGAACGTGTTCGAACGGTTCAAGCCGATCATTCCAGCCAGCTATGCGAGCTCGCCATTCGTGTTCCTCGGGAACATCCACCCGACATTGCAGATCGAAGTGCTCGATCAGGTGCGCAAGCCGCGGCTGGTCGGCGCCGACACGATGAACTACTGGATCGAGCGGGCGCCGGCGGAACTGCGGGCGGTGCTCAAGCGCGTGGACGTGTTGCTCATCAACGATTCAGAAGCACGCGAGCTGGCCGGCGAATCGAACCTGGTGAAGGCCGCGCGCGCGATCCAACTGATGGGGCCGAAAACGCTGGTGATCAAGCGCGGCGAGCACGGCGTGCTGATGACCCGGTCCCCAAGTGGATTCTTCGCGGCGCCGGCGATGCCGCTCGAGGACGTGTTCGACCCGACCGGCGCCGGCGACACCTTCGCCGGAGGCTTTCTGGGTTATCTGGCATCGTGCGAGCACATCGATGATGCGTCGCTGGCGCGCGCAATTATTTACGGCAGCACGCTGGCGTCGTTTGCGGTGGAAGACTTCAGCGTCGACCGGTTGCTGCGATTGACGAATGGCGAAGTGACATCGCGATTCAACGAATTCAAGAAGCTCACGCATTTTGATTCCGTTTAGCTCCCTGTTCGGTAACGGAGCACGAGAAGCCCACCGCTCGTCATTTCCGCAGGAATTGCTGGCAAATCCAGGACTTCACGCCTGTGCATTTTCAGGACAGACCGGGATGTCCGTTAACCATTTGAAAAGGAATGGGTTCTTCGCCGTGGCAGGTGCCTTGCTCTTCAGCGCCCCATGGCTCTTCACCTGAATTGGGCAACACCAGCCGAGCCTCAAAAGGATCGGCGGGCTCCCGAATCACCGTCGCCCGCGGGCACGCGACGAGGCGGCCGAGCGGTCCGCGGTTCGACTGGTGGAGCGCATCATCGCGCGCGCCGCGGCGGAGGGCGCCAGCGACATTCATTTCGAACCGATGCCGGAGACCCTTCGCGTCCGCTTCAGAGTGGACGGCGGGTTCCGCGACATCGCATTTCTGGCGACCTCGCTTACGCCACCTATCATCGCCCGCATCAAGGTGCTCGCGGGGATGGACATCGCCGAACACCGGATGCCCCAGGACGGACGGCTCAGCGCAACGGTGGGACATCGCCACCTCGACATGCGAAGCTCCACATATCCCACCGTGTGCGGTGAAAAGGCCGTTCTCCGGCTCCTCGATCGGTCGAGGCGTATCTGATGTCCTCGAGCGTGCTCGGCATCGTGGCGCAGCGGCTGGTGCGCCGTATCTGCAGTACCTGCCGCACCGAAGTTCCTACGCCGAGCGGGTTGCGGCACCTCTTCCGCGAGGGAGAGCCGGACACGTTCTATCGCGGCGAGGGCCGCAAGGATTGCCGCGGCACCGGCTTCCGCGGCCGGATCGGCATTGTCGAGCTGCTCGAGATGACGAAGGAAATGACAGAGCTCGTGCTTTCGCGAGCGCCGGAAGCGCAGGGTCTCGGCAGGCGAGACGACCCTGGAAGAAGTCCTCCGCGTCACACAGGACGGGCGATGACACCCTGCTTCAGCGCCGCGCGATGACGGCGTAGTCCATCGACGAGAAGAGCCTGGCGTTCAGCTTGTCGGCATGCGCGTTGATCGCCTGCGTCAAGGCCGCGACGCTGGCCTGGGCCGGACCCGATTCCGAATACACCGGCACGCGATCCAGCCTGTCGCCCTCACCAACCGGCTGGCGGAATCGCACATCGACGTGCTGAAACCCGCTCGCCTGTACGAGGTATTTCAGCGTTTCGGGATGCAGCGGGCGCTGATGCGTGAGATCGCGAATGTAGGTCTCGAAGAACGCCATCCAACACGCCGGATTGATCGTCTCGAGGACCAGGGGCGCGCCCGGCCTCATCTTCCGATACGCCGTCTCGAGAAACCGCGCGAGATAGGTGGGCTCGAAATGTTCGACCACCTGAATGGCCGCGAGGCCGCCGATCGCGCCATCGCGCTGCCGTTCGAGATAGCCAATCGCGTCTGCACATTCGACGTCCAGGCCCCGGCCCCGGCAGAGTTCCACCATCGCCGCATTGGTATCGACGCCGCGGGCGGCTACGCCTTGCCGCTCGAGCAGATCGAGCAGCTCGCCCCGGCCGCAACCGATATCGACGACATCGGATGTGGAGGCGAACAGAGGGAGATAGTCTTCAACGCGGCGGCGGATCTCGCTCTGAGATCCGCGGAAGCGATCTTCGAAACCCACATATGTCGCCGCTTCGGTTGCCGCCATCGCCGAAGCTCCACCGGCGGGAGCAGCGCCGTGGAGCAGGCGCTCGACGTCGCGCCTCAGCGCGAGCATCCGCTGTTCGGTCAGGGCAACCCGTTCCCGCAACTCGGACACTCCGAAGGCGCGGTCCTTACTGTCGACGTAGATCGTGATGGTCTGGAGGTACTGCACCAGGAGCGATTCGAACCGGACGAGCGCCTGAAACTGCCGGCGGATCTCCTCGACCATCTCGCCGAGCGCGCGCGGCAACTCGTCCTGGGCGCGAACGTTGCGATTCAGATGGTCGACGATAGACGCGTTGAAGTGCTTCTGGTTTTCGAGCGGGCGGCCCACCAGCCGCCAGATGAAGGCGCTCAGGCGACCTTTCAGCGAGCGGTCGATGCGGGGCGCGCCATCCGGCAGGATGTCCCACGCGCGGTTGGCGATGTGCAGGGCCCCGTCATCGTAAAGGGCCGGGGGGGCCGGCAGCTGCGGCGGGGTCTGAATCGCCCGGTCGAGCGCCGTGAGCGCATCGTTATAGAGGCGATCGGCTTCCCGCCGCTCGCGTTCCAGGCGCGCGATGAGATCTTCGACAGGCGGTTCGGTCACGGCTTTGAATCAGGCGCTAGCCCAGCCGAAACGGCGCCGGCTCGTGCTCGACGAGATACTCGAATTCCTTCTTGAACTCGTCGCGGGTGACGCCCGCGGTCGCGGCAAACCTGGCCAGCTCGTGGGAATCCTGGAAATCGTCCTTCCGAAGCCGGATCATGTAGCGGCGCGCGATGTGATAGCGCGTGGAGTCCACATCCACGAGTCGTGTCTTCGTGCGGCCCGTCCTGGGATCGAGCATGTCGCCGAAGGGAATCGGGACGAAGCGGCCGGCCTGCATCGAGACCATCGCGCCCGAGCCCCCCGAGAGCAGATATTTGGCGGCGCAGTAGCCCAGGTCGCGCGTGTATTCCATGTCGAAGGGAATCGGATCGGCGCAGCGCAGCTCGTAGCCGATGTTCTTGGCCACGATCGTTGGCTTGATGCCGAATTGCTTCAGCCGCCTGGCCACCTCGGTCCTCAGAATCTCGCCGATATTCACCTCCGCGATGCGCAGGTGCCCGTGGTCGTCGCGTTCCGCGTCCGAGAGGCCTTCGAGATCCTCCTCTCGAATGTGAAGCACCACCCCCTCGCCGATCACGGCAACTCCATCTTTGCGTCCGTGGCTCATCCGCTTGATCATGGCGCCCGCGAGCGTGTCGACGACGTGCTTGAGCGGAAGCGGTGAGGTGAACTCTTCCGGAATCAGCGCCAGCGTTGCGCCGGCGGCTTTCGAGATGCCGAGGGCCAGGTGTCCGGCCGCGCGTCCCATCGCGACGACGAAGTACCACCGATGCGTCGTCTTGGCGTCGACCATCAGGCTCTTGACGAGGTCCACGCCGTAATGGCGCGCGGTCTGGAAGCCGAAGGTGTCGATGTGCGGCGGCAGGTCGAGGTCGTTGTCGATCGTTTTCGGCACATGCGCGACGCGAATGCGCCCGCCGGCGTGCTGCTCGAGTTTCATCGCGGAGTACGCCGTATCATCGCCGCCGATCGTGATCAACTGGGAGACGTTGAGCCGGAGCAGCGACACGACGACGTTCTCGAGGTGCTGCGGATTCTTCGAGGGGTTCGCGCGCGCGATGCCGATGTGCGAGCCGCCGCGAAAATGGATGCCGCTCACGCTCTCGATGGTCAGAGGCACCACGTGCTCGATGTCCCCCTGCATGATCCACTCGAAGCCGTCTCGAATGCCGATCACCTCGGTGCCTTCGAGGCGTGCCCGAATCGTGGCCGCGCCGATCACGCTGTTGATGCCGGGCGCGGGCCCGCCGCCCGCAAGAATGGCGAGATTGGAGTGACGGTCCATCTGGCCGAGAGAATATCAGAATTTGGCCGCGGGTTTAGTGTGAGCTCAAACGATCTGCCGGCGTCTCGAGCGGACAAACGGAAATGGAGACCGCTGCGGTTTGTGCTGCGGTGTATAGTGACAGCCGTTTCGCCGCCCAGCGAGACAACAGCTTCGGAAGCGAGGCTCAAGCGAGGCTCAAGTGTTGCCAGAAACACGGCAGCGTGCGAAAGCTGCGATGACCCAGATCATCGGGCTGTCCCGTCCGGAACGCGTCCGTACCCTTGAAGCCGATTTTCCCGATGATTCAGCCTTCCGCGACGAGATCCTCTCGCTGCTCGACGTCTACGACCTGGCCGCCGCGCAGTTCGGACAGAGCTCGTCCCCAACGAAAAGCGCCGATGAGCCCGAGGAGCTTCTGAAGGCCGGCGCTGCCTACGGTCCGTACCGCGTGTTGAAACAGCTCGGCGCAGGAGGGATGGGACAGGTCGTGCTTGCGGAAGACATCCGCCTCGGCCGCCGGGTGGCGCTGAAGAGCCTGACGGGAAAATGGCTCCAGTCCCCGGCGGCGCGCAGGCGCCTGATGCGCGAAGCGCGCGCGGTGGCCGCCCTCGCGCATCCGAACATCGCGACGCTGTACGACGTGTTCGAAGACGAGAGCCGCCTCCTGCTGGTCATGGAATATGTCGAGGGAAAAACCCTGGCCTCACTCATCAGCGAGGGACCGATCGCGGTCGGTCACGCGGTGCGGCTGGCTGCACAGGTCTCCGACGCCGTGAGTTACGCGCACGATCACGGGGTCATTCACTGCGACCTCAAACCGGCGAACATCCAGGTTTCCGACGAGGGCACCGCCAAGGTGCTCGATTTCGGACTGGCGCGCATCAAATACGCGCAGGAAGATGCCGATGAGCCTGTGACGACCCCAGGAGCAGTCCTGGGTACTCCAGGGTATGTTGCACCCGAACGCCTGCTGGCTGGTGTGTCGAATGCGTCGTGCGATATTTACAGTCTCGGTGTCGTGCTGTTCGAAATGGTCACGGGCCGCCGGTTGCTGGAGGGGGAGGAGCCCGACCGGTGGTTCGATATCCTCAGCGCCGGTCCGCCAAAGGCTTCGTCTCTTATCGCAGATGTGCCAGCTGGTCTCGACGATGCCATCGAGCGTGCGCTCTCAATCGATCCGGCGCTCCGCTATCAGTCGGTCCGCGAGTTTCGACGCGATCTGAAAGCAATCCTGTCATCTGTTGACACGTCGTCGAGCGTGGCCATCACGGCGGACGCCGACGGGCGACAGGCCGAGCCTGCCCGGCCATCCGATCCCGGTATCCTTGCTCGCTCGCCGGCCGCCGCCGCAACGTCGCCGGTTCTTTTCACAGTTCAACTGCTCGGCAGCGCGCTGCTCGTCGTGACGTTCACAGGCTACCTCACCTCAGCCCAGTACGATTGGGGCCTCGCCCGCTCGGTCGAATTTGGCGCCGCGTCACCCTTGATGTGGCCAGTGTGGGGATTCCGGGCGCTATTTGTGACAGCCGTAGTCGCGGCGGGCGCAGTGATCGGTGTTGGCGTCATGATATCGGTCGTCCAAGCGATCTTCGCGATGGTTGTGCCGCTGACAGGTCCCCCGAGTGCCGTCCGGCTTCGCTACGTGAAGCTTCGGGAACGCCTCGAATCGATATCAAGCGCTGCGATCGCCCAGACCTTGCTGATTGTTCACGTCGTCGTGTTCGCCGGGCTGTGGTGGCGCTTCCAACCGCTCATCGCGGGCTTGATAGGCTTCATGCTGGTAAGACCGGTCGATCTCAGCATCCTGAGCCCTGATCGCGTCGCGGAACATCGCCTGTACCGGGAGCTGTTCTCGGTCGCGCTGGTCGTTTTCTCGGCTGCCTGGTATGGCGTGCTCAGACTGAGACGCCGCCGTGGTGACCGCCAAGACACGACTACGATCGCCGGTGGTCTGGCGCTGACAGGTTTGACCCTTCTTCTGTTCGCCGCGCCCTACCGGATCCTGACACACAACGAGGGGGAACCGGCTGTGTACGGCCGGCAAGAGTGCTCATTGGTAGGCGAGCATGGCGACGAAGGTCTGTTGTTTTGCCCGCGACAACCTCCACCGTGGAACAAGATCGTGCGCCTGGACGATGCCGACCTTCACCGAGGCCGCACGCAGGAAAGCATTTTCACCCCCTTGCGACCCAAACCTGCGAAGGAGCACTGATGACCAACTCCGCGTTGCGCTTTGCCGCTCTGATCACCATCGTGCTCCTGCTGTTCCCACCTCCAGCGTCAGCAGGTTGGGATGACGTCTGGGATTACCTTGATGCGCTGAGCGGGCCCGGGCCGTTCACCGGGAATCCCGGAATTCCGTTCTATCCGATCTGCTGGGACCACGACAAGGCCAAGGTATTCACGTATCTTCCGGACGCCGACAGCAAGTATCCATGCCTGTATGTGGATGTTCGCGCGTTGTCTGTCGGGGCACGTGCGCCATACGATGCGGTCACCGTCAAGCTGATTGACGCAGGAGCCACCTGGCATCCCTACAAATTCCTGGACATCGGCGCGGGGGGCGGGTTCAACCGTTTTCGCAGTAAAGACATAATCACCTACCGTTTCAGCGTGACGCCACTACGGGTTGTTGTGACGCCGTTGGCCACGCTTACGTCGAGCCCCCGCGCGCGGGCGTTACAATACTTCGTCCGCGAGACGGTGATGTTCGGGCATCTTACGGGCGACAACTTTGGCGCCCCTCGCGGTGCGCTGAATGTAGGAGCTGAAAAACTCACATCAGCAGGATTCCTGATCGACTTTTCGCAGCTGATCCTCGGTCGTACACCATGACGCGCAACGAGATCGAAAAGTTTATGGCGCGGCGCCAGGAATCGTGGAAGCAGCGTGACATCGATGCGCTGTCGCGCGACCACGCGGAAGACTGCGTGCTCGAGACTCCATTTGCCGGCGGCAAGGTGAAGGGACGCGCGGCGATTGAAAAGGTCTACCGCGGTTTTCTGTCCGCCTTTCCCGACGTGGCATTCGACCATATCGACTACCTCATCGATGGCGACCGGGTGGCGCAGATTGCGACGCTGACCGGCACGAACAAGGGCGGGTTCATGGACCTGCCGCCCACCGGAAAGAGAGTCAGCTTCCCTCTGGTACTGATCTTCAGGCTCAAGGACGGCCTCATCGTCGAGGAGCAGCGCATCTACGACTTCACCGGGGTGCTGCTGCAGGCCGGTGTGCTGAAGGCCAAGCCGCTGTGAACACGGCACCCGACACGCAGCTGACGCCGCGCCTGCAGATTGACGACACGCTCGGGCGCCGCGTCGTCGTCATCGACAAACCGGTCTTCCGCATCGGCCGCAGGAGCGAGAGCGACGTGCGCCCCGTCAGCGTCGACGTCTCGCGCGAGCACGCCGAGATCATCCGCCAGGAAGATGGAGGGTTCCTGCTGAAGGATCGCGGCTCCCGGTACGGCACCTTCGTCAACGAGGAGCAGATTACCGAACGGCCGCTCAAGCATCGCGATCGCATCCGGCTTGGCCGAAGCGGCAGCGCCGAGCTCGTGTTTCTGCTCAACGACCAGACCGATTCGCGTGCGAGCGGGGCGACGGGGCTCGTCGATTTCAAGCAGATCTCGACGCTGCTTGATCGGTTGCGCGCGCTCGGATCGGCGCGCGTGCTCGATGACGTGCTCGAGCTGGTGATGGACTCCGCGATCGATGCGACCGGCGCCGAACGTGGTTTCATCATGCTCGCGAGCCGCACGGGCGAGCTCGAATTCAAGATTGCTCGCGCCCGCGGGCGTGTGACGTTGTCCGGGCAGTCGTTCGCCACCAGCCAGAAAATTCCGCAGCAGGTGTTTGCCACCGGCTGCGAGCAGATTGTCGCCGATCTCATGGAAGGGAATTTCGCCGGCGAGCATTTAGGCACCGTGGCACTCGGCATCCGTCACGTCCTGTGCACGCCGCTGCGAGTGGTCAGATATCTGGAGCGCTCGGAAATCTCGGCCGATCAACGTCCGATCGGTGTGCTCTATCTCGATAGCCGGGAGAAAGGGCACTTGCTGTCGGCCGCGTCACGAAGCGCGCTGGAGACGGTCGCCATCGAGGCCGCTTCCGCCATCGAGAGCGCGCGGTTGTATCGCGAGGCGGCGGAGAAGACGCGGCTCGAGCACGAGCTGCAGCTCGCGGCGGAAATTCAGCGCGCGCTGCTGCCCGAGTCGGATCAGTCGGGCCCGCACTTCGACGTCGCCGCCGCGTCGGTCCCGTGCCGTGCCATTGGCGGCGACTTTTTCGATTACTTCAACTTGCCCGACGCGCGTTTTGGCTTTGCGCTTGGCGACGTGGCAGGAAAAGGACCGCCCGCCGCGCTGTTGACCGCGATGATTCAAGGCGTGTTCTCGTCTCAGGTCGTCACAGCCGCCTCACCGGCGCAGCTGATGTCGAGCGTGAACGGCAGCCTGATTCGGCGGTCGATTCAGAACAGATTTGCGACGGTGATGTACGGCGCCCTCACGCCCGATGGCCGATTGACGTACTGCAACGCAGGCCACAACCCGCCGGTGTTGCTGCGGCGCGATCGCGTCCAGAGACTGGAGACCGGCGGATTGATTCTCGGCCTGTTCCCCGAGGCCGGCTACGACGAGGAAACGCTCGAGCTCGAACCCGGTGATGTGCTGGTCATCTTCAGCGACGGCGTCACCGAAGCATTCAACGCGGCTGGTGAAGAATTCGGAGAGCCGCGCCTGCTCGATTGTCTCCAGACGAATCGGGATTGCGAACCGGCGGAGCTGTTGCAGAAGCTGTTGGCGACGGTGCAGCAATTCACGGCGAGCGCGGCGCAGAGCGACGATGTGACCGCGCTCGTATTGAAATACAAGCGAACGGCCGAGTAATCATTACTTGAAGCTGTTGACCGCTTCCTGTTCGTTGTCGAACGACTCGAACAC
>DASZHO010000078.1:0-27648 GCA_035937795.1 Vicinamibacterales bacterium
GCTGGCGTGGTAATCCGTCAGGACGCACGGTTGCCCGTGCAGGCTGACCGTCCCGGTGCCCCAATATTCGAGGGCGGAGATCTCGTCGTGCTGACCGAGGTCACCGGACATGCCGAGCGCATTGGCCCAGTCTTGCAGCACGGTCTGCCGGTCCAACTGCGTCACGGTCGACGCAGTGAAGGCCGGGATGCCGCTGACGGCAATGACAGAGGCCAGGAATAAGCGAGCAAATCGTTTCATCATTCTGGCTGGGATAGAGCAATATGCCGGCCAAAGCGACCAAAATCAAGACAACTCATTGCCACAGCACGACTTAGGAGACCTCTGCCCAAGAGCAAATTAGCATGACTTAAACCGACAACAGTGCAATGTAAGACACATAAACTCACTTCTGTTCCAGGGGCTGAGATGACGATTTTGGGGGGTTGGCGACGGACACGAGTGGGGCGGGGCAGGCACGAGCGGCGTGGCGGCGTGCACGAGTGGCGAAGCGGCATCGCGAGTGGCAACGAGTGAGTCGCTTTAATACGATGACGAGTTAGTTGGTCTTGGCACCCCATACAGCCTTCGAGCGATACCAGTCCTCGTGAAGAATCGACCACAGCGCCTGATCGAGATGCTTTCCGCCGCGTAAAAATGACCTTCTCAAGATACCCTCCTGCACCGCGCCAGTCTTGCGGAGCGCGCCGTTGCCGCGGCCGTTCTCGACCGCCGAACGCGCTTCGAGGCGACCCACACCGATCACACCAAAGGCAAAATCCATCACGAGCCTTGCACCCTGGACGAAGAGGCCGCTGCCCCAGAACGCCGATCCGATCGCGAAGCCCCACTCCGCGGTGTCGAACGTTGACTCGAGCTGCCGGATCTGGAACAACCCGATCGCCGTGTCGTAACCATCTGGAACCACCGCGAAGCAGAGATACCGGCCGGCTTCGCGCTCGCAAACGGTCCAAGCGATGAATCGTTCGAAGCCCTCGGGTGTCGACGGCGGCGGTGAGATGAACCGCGACACCTCTTCGGACGTGAGCTCGGCGAACAACGACTGCGCATCCGACGCGCGCAGTTCGCGCAGCGTGATGCCCTCGCCCTGAAGAACCGGCAGCCCCTGCTTCCAGTCCGAACTCATCGCCGGCGCAGACATCACGGCGTTCACGGGGGCCGGTTCGGCCTGGGGCGCTTCTGCCGTTCGCAGCGCCTTCATGCCGGCGTGAGGCCCGTTGCGGGGTTCGATCGGAAGTTCCATCAGTTCACCCCCGCCTTCCTGCTTCGCCGCGCTCGAGCGTTCTCGCCTCTGCCGCCGACCACGCCGCCGGTCCACTGCATCAGGGTGTCGGCCAGGAGCGAATTGCCCCAGACGATGTTGTCGAGGTCAAGGCTGTTGCCCCAGACGATGTTGTCGTCGAAGAGATTGCCCCAGACGATATTGTCGAGGTCGAGATTGCCCCACACGATGTTGTCTTCGGTGAAATTGCCCCAGACGATGTTGTCATCGTTATTGTTGACGCTGATCCCAATGAGGCCAAAGCCCCAGACGATGTTGTTGCCCCACACGATGTTGTCGTCGATCGAATTACCCCAGACGATGTTGTCGTCGGTACTCAGCTCGTTCGCCCAGACGATGTTGTTGCCCCAGACGATGTTGTCGCCAGCATCGAAGGCGTTGCCCCAGACGATGTTGTCGTCGACACCGAAATTGTTTCCCCACACGATGTTGTCGAAGTCGTCGAGCCCTTCGCCCCAGACGATGGCGAGCGCCCATGCGGGCCGCTGCTCGGCCAGCAGGTTTTTGCCGCGCGCAATGTGATTGCCCCAGATCATTTCCTGCGACCAGGCGTAGACCTCGCGGCCGATCACGGTAGATGGCAGCACGTTGTAGGAGAGCCACGACGAGCCGAGCGGGGCGAGCGGGTTGATCGCGTGTGCCAGCGATACCGCGCCGGCTACTTCGATTTCGCCGGCGCCCTGCGTGAGCGCATCGTAGGCGACGCCCTTATTGTCCTTGACGGGGATGGCGGTGAACTCGAGCACGGCTTTCACGGTGTTCGGCGTGAGCCCGTGCCTGGCCTGGAGCACCAACGCCACCACACCGCTGGCCACGCCGGCGGCCATGCTGGTTCCCGACAACCGCATGTAATTGCCGACGTTCCCGCGTTTTTCCTGCGCCAACCGCAACGTGCTGCCGGCGGCCGCGACCGAGAGCAGATTGTCACCAGGCGCCACCATGTCGGGCTTGGCGAAACCGTCGTACCAGGATGGGCCGCGCGAGCTATATGGCGCGATGCGGTCGTCGGCGCGCGTCACCGTGTCAAAGGTCTGCACAGCCCCGACTGAAATGGCCGAGGGCGCGTTGGCCGGCGACGCGATTCCAGCGTAACCCGGCAGCCCTGTTTTCGGATTGATGCCGAAGTTACCGGCCGAGATCACGACGGTGAGACCCTGGCGCACGGCGTGTTCCACTGCCTGCACGAGAGGGTCGCTCGCCGCCGGCTCGAAGATCGGATGGCCCAGCGAGAGATTCAACACCTGAATGCTGAGCAGTTGTTTGTTCGCGATCGCGAACTCAATCGCTCGAACGACGTTCTCGGTCGTGCCTCGGCCTTGCGCATCGAGCACCTTGAGACCGATGAGACGCACGCTCGGCGCGATGCCGACAAACTGGCTACCGATCAGGCCGGCGACATGGGTACCATGGCCGTAGCCGTCGTTAGGCGCCGTCGCGCGAATATCGCCGTGAGTGAAGTCGTAAAAGGAGGTAATCCGCGAGTCGAAGTCTGTTCCCGGCTCGATGCCCGAATCGATCACGGCGACTCCGACGCCGGCACCGCCACCAGCGGTTGGCGCGCCTCCGAAGCCGTCTGTCAGGTGACTGCCGGAGGCGGCGGCAGGCTGAACGTTGTTTGACTCGGCGTCTGACTCGGCGTCCGACTCGGCACGCATCGACATCGTCGCAAAAAACTTCTGCTTCAGCAGGCGAGCTGCCCGGCCTTCGAGCTCGCGAGCTGTTGCCGCTTGCGCGACGGGATCTGGCGACTCGTGCTTATCGCGTTCGGTTTCGCGTTCGGTTTCGCGTTCGGTTTCGGAGCCGGCGGTTGACTGCACGCCAACGAGCGCGTTTGCGGAAATCGAACTGGTCGACGCAAAGCCGGCGAGCGTCCGCAAATCGTCGCAGCTGACCTGCGCCGCCACCGCACCGAGCGCGGGGAATTCTCCGCTGACGACGTTGCCATGCTGTTCAAGGGATGCGCGCAGGGCGGCGCGATAGCCAACCTTCGTTGTGATGATGACCGAGTGGGTCCCGGTGCATCCGCGCGCTACCGATTCGCGAAGCAACTCGTCAAGCTTCGTCTGGCCCCAGACGGCTTTGGGCGTCAAGACGGCGACGAAGGCGACGAGCAAAAACACACGGCAATAGCGAGCAAGGCGATGAGCAAGGGGGATGATCATTCGACGACGTGGTTAGCAATATTGCCTCCAAACTGACTCAAACCGAGACAGATCCTCTCAACTGCCTGATAGAGAACGAGTTACCAAGTATACACCGTGGAGTGCAGATTTATGACTTTAGCTGACAAACGTGTAATTTACAACACACGAAATCACTCTTCAGTTGGCAGATTTTGCTACCAGGCCTATTTACCTTATAAACCGCAGAAGTCACGGTCAATTGGGGACTGGGGCAGGTGTACCGTCTTGAGACAGAGAGCTGCATTTTGGAACACGTTTGGCGTCAGGAGCGCCACTCAAGGCGACTTTTTTCTCATTTTCGCGCGGTCCCGCGTCCCTTTTTGGCGCAAACGGCTAACCAGCGGTCAGCAGTGAGCGGTCAGCGGTCAGCAGTGCGGGGCGAACGACCTAACCTTCCAGAATCACAAGCAGATCGTGGGCTTCGACGACGATGCCGGGCTTCACGAGGACGTCGGCAACCTGTGAATCGCGGGGACTGTAGACGGCGGTTTCCATTTTCATTGCCTCGATGGAAAGGAGCCGATCGCCTGTTTGCACTTTTTGCCCTTTCTTGACGGCGACGGACGAGATTTTCCCGGGCATCGGGGCCGCGACGTGGTTGGCATCGTCGGGGTCGGCTTTCGGGTGCCGCGCCACTTTTGCGTCGACCGCGCGATCGGCCACGCGCACTTCGCGCGGATGGCCGTTCAACTCGAAAAAGATGGTTCGCGTGCCGTCTTCCTTGACCTCGCCGACGGTCAGCAGCCTGATGATGAGGGTCTTGCCCTCCTCGATTTCGACGGCGATTTCCTCGCCTGGCTGGAGACCGAAGAAGAACGGCCGCGTTGGGATGACGGAGGTATCGCCGAACGTCTTGCTGTGCTCCGCGAAATCGAGAAAGACCTGCGGATACAAGACATAGGACAGGACCGTCTCGGCCTTAATCGCCGGGCCTGAATGCGCGGGGCGCTTGAGTCTGGCGCCGAGCTCCTTGGAGACGGCGGCAAAATCGACCTTCGGCAACATTTTTTGCAGGGCTCCGGGCCGGCCTTTGATCGGCGTGGCGCGGGCAGACGCCAGGACGGCCTGCTGAAATTTCCTGGGCCACCCGCCTTCGGGCTCGCCGAGCATGCCTTGCAGCATCTCGACGACACTGCGCGGATAACCCAGGGCGGCGGGCGCATTCAGCAAGTCATCAGCAGTCAGGTGATTGGTCACCATGAACAACGCAAGGTCGCCGACGACCTTGCTTGACGGGGTGACCTTCACGATATCGCCGAGCAGGAGATTGGCGGCGGCGTAGGCGCCGGTAATCTCGCGCCAGCGGGTCTCGAGGCCGAGGCTCTTGGCCTGCTGCCTGAGATTGGTGAACTGGCCGCCCGGCATCTCGTGGCGGTAGACGTCGGACGCGGGCGCTTTCAGCCCTTCTTCGAAGGGGAAATAGAGCTCGCGGACGGCGGCCCAGTAGTCGCTCAGCTCGTCGAGGGCGTCCTGGTCGAGCCGGCTGTCGCGCGGCATATGGCGCAAGGCGGCCGCGAGCGCGTTCAGGTTGGGCTGGCTGGTCATGCCGCTCATCGACGACAGCGCGGCGTCGACGATGTCGACGCCGGCGTCGGCGGCGCGCAAGACACTTGCGGCGTTCACGCCGCTGGTGTCATGGGTGTGAAAGTGCACCGGCAGGCCGACCTCGCCGCGCAACGCCTTGACCAAGGCGTACGCGGCGTAGGGGCGGCACAGCCCGGCCATATCCTTGATCCCGAGGATGTGCGCGCCCATCTTCTCCAGTTCTCTCGCGTGCTTCACGTAGTACTTCAGGCTGTACTTCGTGCGCGCGGGATCGAGGATGTCACCGGTGTAGCAGATCGCCGCCTCGCAGATCGACGCGGTGCGGGTACGCACCGCGTCGATCGCGACCTTCATATTGGACGTCGAGTTCAGCGAGTCGAAGATGCGAAAGACGTCGATGCCGAGGTCACCGCTGGTCTTGATAAATTCGCGGACGACGTTGTCCGGGTAGTTCGTGTAGCCAACGGTGTTGCTAGCGCGCAGCAACATCTGAAACAGAATATTGGGAATCCGCGCGCGAAGCTGGACGAGCCGCTCCCACGGGTCTTCTTGCAAAAAGCGCATCGACGCGTCGAAGGTCGCGCCTCCCCACATCTCGAGGCTGAAGAGACCGCTGAGCCGATGGGCGACGGCGGGCGCGACGGCGAGCATGTCGTAGGTCCGCACGCGCGTCGCCAGCAGCGACTGGTGCGCGTCGCGCATGGTCGTGTCGGTGAACAGGAGCCGCTTCTCTGCGCGCACCCAGCCGGCAAATTTCTCAGGGCCAAGATGCTGGAACTTCTGGCGCAGGCCATCGGGCGCAGCGGACTGCGGGGCCGGCGGCGGGACGGGGTCGAGGAGCCCGGGCGGGCGCGTTCTGGTGATTGACCCTCCTAGGGCCGCTTTCACGTCGGGACGGCCGTTGACGGTCACGTCGCCGAGATACGAGAGGATCTTGTTGGCGCGATCGCGAGGAGGGCGGAAGCGGAACAGCTCGGGGGTGCTGTCGACGAACTCGGTGGTCGCGTTGCCCGACATGAACGTCGGGTGGAGGATCAGGTTGCCGAGAAACGCGATGTTGGTCTTCACGCCGCGGATGCGGAACTCGCGCAGCGATCTGTCGGCGCGGCGCACGGCTTCTTCGAGGGTCTGCCCCCAAGTCGTCATCTTCACGAGCAGCGAGTCGAAATACGGCGTGATCACTGCCCCGCCGAAGCCGTTTCCACCGTCGAGGCGCACGGCAAAGCCGCCGGGCGAGCGGTAGGTCGAAATGCGACCGTAGTCGGGAATGAAATGGTTCTCGGGATCTTCGGTGGTGATCCGGCATTGCAGCGCGACGCCGTTGGTGGTGATTAGATCCTGTTTCGGAATCCCAAGGGGCGCGTCGTGGAGCCTGCGGCCCTGACTGATGAGAATCTGCGCGCGGACGAGGTCGATGCCGCTGACCATTTCGGTGACGGTGTGCTCGACCTGGATGCGTGGGTTCACTTCGATGAAATAAAACTCCTGGCGATCGATGTCGACGAGAAACTCGACGGTGCCGGCGCCCTGGTAGCGGACCTCTTTACATAGGCGCACGGCGTCTTCGCAAATCCGCCGGCGGAGCTCGAGCGGCAGATTGATGCTCGGGGCGACCTCGACGACTTTCTGATGGCGGCGCTGCACGGAGCAGTCACGCTCCCAGACGTGGACGAGATTGCCGTGGCGGTCGCCGAGCACCTGCACCTCGATGTGCTTGGCGCGGCGGACGAATCGCTCGACGAAGACGTCGGCGCGCCCGAAGGCGGCGCTGGCTTCGCGCTGGGCGGCTTCGATCTTGTTCGCCAACTCGTCGGCGTTCTCGACGACGCGCATGCCGCGGCCACCGCCGCCGAAGCTCGCCTTGATGATGATGGGATAGCCGATGGCCTTCGCGATGGCGCGGACGTTCGTCAGCGGGGAGAGATCGGTGACGGCTTGATCGGTGCCGGGGACGGTCGGCACGCCGGCTCTGGCGGCCAGCTGCTTGGAGGCGACCTTGTCGCCGAACACGTCGAGCTGATCGGGCGTGGGGCCCACGAAGGTGATCCCGGCGCGCTCGCAGGCGCGCGCGAACTCGGCGTTCTCGGAGAGGAAGCCGTAGCCGGGATGGATGGCGTCGACACCGTAGCGCTCGGCCACCTCGATGATGGCGGGGATGTTCAAGTACGACCGGACGGGCTCGCCTCCCGCGGGCGGGCCGATCAGAAAGGCTTCATCGGCCTTGAACCTGTGGAGAGAAAACCGATCTTCGTAACTGTAGACGGCGACGGTCTGCAGGCCGAGCTCGGTGGCTGCTCGAAAGCAACGGATGGCTATTTCGGATCGGTTGGCTACGAGGAGTTTTTTCATGGAAATGGGCTTTGGGCTTTGGGCTCAGGGGCTACAAAAAAAGCTGACGCAGAAACGGGACGGTCGCGTCGATGATGGCTAGAGCGTCGATGGTGGCTAGAGCCCCCGCCGGTGACCGAGCCAGGTCGTGAAGCGGGACCTGAATAATTAGCACATCGGGAAGCATACGGGCCAACGCGGACGGATTTGTCGATTCGGCCAGGTCGGGCTCAGGGCTCAGGGCTAAGGGCGCTGGGCGGCGGCCGTTGAGGATCACGGCTTTCACGGGGATGTTCCGGGAACGGAGCATGGCGACGGTGAGGGCAACGTGGTTCAGCGTCCCGAGACCCGGGCGGCCGACGACGATGGCGTGGAGGCCGCGGTGGGCGGCGAGATCGAGGACGGTGTAGAAGGGCCAGGCAATGGGGAGCGGCGCGTGCGGGCGATGAAACACGAGGGGGACCATGACACCGCCGGCGCCTTCAACGACGAGTGTGTACCCGGCACGGCGAATGAGATCGATGCGGGCTTCTATCAGTTCGGGACGCACCGCGGTGCCTGCGCGCTCGGCCGCCACGGCTGGGGCGAGCGGCTCGGCGAGCTGCAAGAGGGGTGCTGCAAGAGGGGTGGTTTCGCCCGACGCGCGAGCGAGGAGTTCGGAGTCGAGAGCGGGCGCCAGGGTCGCCTGACCGGGCGGGGGCGTCGCGCCCGATCGAGCGGGGGAACCGGAGGAAGCAGTGAAACCGGTCTCGAGTGGCTTGAACCCGAGTGCGCGCACGCCGCGCGCGCGCAGCGCTTTGACAAGCGCGGCCGCAATGATCGTCTTGCCGATACCGGTGTCGGTGCCGGTGACGAGAAGGTCGGGAAGCGCCCGGGCGTCAGGCGGCGGCAGCGGGTCAGGCACCGAGGCGCTCCACGATCGACGCGTGCACGGCGGACACGAGGCGGCCGAGCTCGTCTTCGGTCGACGAGAGCGGCGGCATCAGGACGATGACGTCGCCGAGGGGGCGGAGGAAGATGCCTTTGTCGCGAAGCGAGAGACAGATGTGATAGCCGATCCTCTCGGCGGGGGGGAAGGTGGCCTTTGTTGATTTGTCGGCGACGAGCTCGATGCCGCACATCAGACCAGCCTGGCGAATGTCGCCGACGTTGGACTGGCCGGCGAGCGGCTCGAGCGCGGCGCGCAGCGCCGCTGCCTTACGGTTGACAGACTCGAGAACCTCGGGGTCGGCCAGCAGCCTGAGCGTGGCGAGCGCGGCGGCGCAGCCGAGGGCGTTGCCGGTGTAGGTGTGGCCGTGAAAAAAATGGCGGTACTCGTCGTAGCGGCCGAGAAACGCGTTGTAAATCTTGTCGGTCGCGAGCGTGGCCGCCACGGGCAGGTATCCGCCGGTCAAGCCTTTCGCCACGCACAGCAGATCGGGGACCACGCCCTCGCGCTGGCAGGCAAAGAGGGTTCCGGTTCTGCCGAATCCGGTGGCCACTTCGTCGAGAATCAGCAGGGCGCCGTGTTTTTCACACGCCGCTTTGGTCCTGGTTAGAAACCCCTCGGGCAGGAGGAGGATTCCGGCGGCTGCCTGGACACCTGGCTCGAGGATCACGGCGCAGACGCGGCCGTTCGCGCCGGCGAGGGCCTGCTCGAGCTCGGCGGCGCAATCGATCGAGCACTCCTTCGGGGTCTTGCCGATCGGGCACCGATAGCAATACGGCGACGGCGTCTTGAGCGCCTTGAGCTCGGGGAGCAGCACCGGCTTGAAGATGTCGTTGAACAGCTCGACGCCGCCGACGGCCGCGGCGCCGAGGGTGTCGCCGTGGTACGCGTTGGCTAGACTCAGATATGCAGTGTGATCGGCTGCTTCCTTCCCTTGGGTGAGCAAGCGGTACTGAAACGCGATTTTCAGCGCAGACTCGACGGCGGTCGCGCCGTCGTCGGAGAAGAACACGTGGTTGAGGCCGCCGGGCGCGGGGCCGGCGGCGGTGTTGCCCGGTGCGATTTCGACCAGCTTGCGGGCGAGCTCGGCGACAGCGGGATGGGTCGTGCCGAGCAGGGTCGTGTGGGCGAACTTGTTCAGCTGCCCGGCGACGGCGGCGTCGATCTCGGGGACGCGATGGCCAAACAGGTTGCACCAGAGCGCGGAGGTCCCGTCGAAGAGGCGGCGGCCGCGGTCGTCGATTAAATAGTTGCCCTCGGCCTCGACGATCACCAGCGGATCGGAGGCGAGGTACTCCTGCATCTGGGTGTAGGGATGCCAGACGTGGTCGGCGTCCCAGCGGCGGATGGTCTCAGCGGAAGGCGTCGCTGGGGGCGTGGGCGGCCGAGGCATGGGGTCATTATTACTATTACTGGTACTGGCGGGCGGGGTTACTGGCGGGCGGGGACGGCAGGCGCGAGAAGGCTGGAGACCGCGGCGGCGAAGCGCGACAGGTCCTCGTCGGAGACCGGATAGCGGACAGTGACGCGGAGGCGCGCGGTGCCGGGCGGGACGGTCGGGGGGCGAATCGCGCGGACGTCGAAGCCGGCGGCAAAGAGGCCTGACTGCAGCGCGAGCGCCGACTCGTTCGAGCCGACGACGATCGGCAGAATCGGCGACTCGGCGCTTGCGGGCGCTCGTTGGGCGCCCACCGCCAGGGCGCCTACGGCTTGGGCGCCTACTACGACATCTGCCTCGGACAGCAGCCGGCGGAGCCGCGCTGATTTTCGATGCACTTCAATGCGCCGTTCCGGCTCGCGGGCGATCAGGTCCAACCCTGCGCCCAGCGCCGCCGCCAGCACGGGCATCGGCGCGGTGGAAAACATGAAGGACCTGGCGCGATTCACCAGCACGTCGCACAGCGTGCGCGAGCCGGCGACCCAGGCGCCGCCCGAGCCGAGCGATTTGCCGCCGGTGTGCATGGTCGCGAGCACGCGATCGCGCAAACCGAGCGCCTCCACCCGCCCGGATCCGCGCGCACCCCAGAGCCCTGTCGCGTGCGCTTCGTCGACAACCACGACTCCCCCGTTGCGCTCGGCGATCGCGGTGATCTTGTCCAATGGCGTCAGATCGCCATCCATGCTGAAGACGCTCTCGGTCAGGACGATGGCCCGTCCCCTGCCGTGCGTCTGTCGAAATGTCTGAAGCGCCGACTCGAGCGCATCGAGATCCTGATGCGGATAGATCAGGGCCCGCGCCTTCGTGAGCCGGACGGCGTCGATCAGACTCGCGTGGTTCAACCGGTCGGACACGATCAAGTCGTCAGGCGAGACGATCGCCTGCAGAAGCCCGATATTGGCGGCGTATCCGGAACCGAACAGCAACGCCGCTCCGGTGCCTGAGAATTCAGCCAGTCGGGACTCCAGCTGTTCGAACGCTTCGAGATGCCCCCGCAAGAGGCGCGAGCCGCCGGAGCCTGCGGGCAGCTGCTCGAGGGCGTCGCGCATGCATCCGGTCAGATGGGGATGTCCGGCGAGTCCGAGGTAGTCGTTCGACACCAGATCGATCCCGCGCGGTGGGCGCATCTCGCGCAGCAATCCGGCGCGGCGCAGTTCACTCAGCGTCCCGGCGAGGCGAGCTTCGAATTCCTCGCGGGCGGTCATGCCTGAAATCGGAGTCCGAGCCGCTCGATCAATTGCCGATCGTCATCGACGCTCGGGTTGGGCGAGGTCAGGAGCTTTTCGCCTGAAAAAATCGAGTTGGCGCCGGCGAGAAAACAGAGCGCCTGCGCCTCCGCGGTCAGGGCGAGGCGCCCCGCCGACAGGCGCACGCGCGCGGCGGGCGCCACCAGGCGGGCCGACGCGACGGTGCGAACGAGCTCGATCGGCTCGAAATCGCCGGCGCCGGCCAGCGGCGTGCCGGGCGTCCGGACGAGCACGTTCACGGGCAGGCTTTCCGGGTGCGGCGCCAGCCGGCCAATCTCAGCGAGCAGCGCGCAGCGATCGCGCGCCGACTCCCCCATCCCCACGATGCCGCCGCAGCAGACGCTGATGCCCGCGTCGTGCACACGCTGCAAGGTGTCGAGCCGCTCCTGATAGGTGCGCGTGGTGATGATCTTCGGATAAAACTCGGGCGAGGTATCGAGGTTGTGGTTGTAGGCGGTCAGGCCGGCAGACTTCAGCCTCCTGGCCTGGTCGGCGGTCAGCATCCCAAGCGTCGTGCACACTTCCATCCCCAGCGCGGCCACCTCTTCGACCATCGACAGCACCGCATCGAACGCGGGGCCGTCGTGTACTTCGCGCCAGGCGGCGCCCATGCAAAAGCGTGTCGATCCGTTGTCGCGCGCCTGCCGTGCGGCGGCGAGCACGGCCTCCGGCTCCATCATTCGCTCGCGCCCGACGCCGGTGTCGTAGCGCGCGCTCTGCGGACAGTAGGCGCAGTCTTCCGGGCAGCCGCCGGTTTTGATGCTGAGCAGGGTACAGCGTTGGATGGTCTCGGGATCGTGATAGCGGCGGTGAACGGTCTGCGCCTGGAACAACAGCTCGGTCAATGGGAGGTGATAGAGATCTTCCACGAGCTCGGTGGTCCAGTCGTGGCGGGGTTCGCGGTGCATGATTCAGGGGCTTTGGGCGCAAGGCTTTGGGCTCAGGGCGCAGAAACCCGGGCGCGTTCGCTGCCGTATTCTAATTCAGACGACTTCAGACGACGAGCTCGTAGGCTTCGGGGGCTCGTTGCACAATCCGCATCAACTCGGTGAGCCCTTCCTCCAGAGAGGACCTCGTGGCGGCCGGGCCAAGAGCGATCCGGATGGCCTGCACGTCGGTCCGGCGGCCAACGGCAAAAGACTCAGCGCCCGTGAGGAGGATGCCGCGATGGCGCGCGCGCGCGAGGAACGCGTCGGTCTGCCAGGGCTCGGGCAGTGTCAACCAGAGATGCGGGCTCATCGGGTGGGTCTGCATCGACAGGCCGCGCAGCACGCGCACCGCGATCTCCTGCCGCGCCGCCATTTCCTTCCGTTTCCACTCGACAATCCTCGCGGCGACGCCCTCGGTGATCAGGCTCGTCGCCAGCTCGGCCATGGCCGGGGGCGCATTCACCACCGTGCGCAGGATCGCGATGGAGAGCCGCTCGATCATTGCCGATGGCGCCAGCAGATACCCGATCCTGAGCCCGGGCGCGATGCTCTTCGACGCGCTCGTGATGTAGAAGAAATTGTCTTCGGGCAGGAACGTAGAGAGCGGTTTTGCATCAGGCGCCAGATACCCATAGACATCGTCTTCGATGACGGTGAGCTGGTGGCGCAGCGCGACCGCCGCGACGGCGCGCCGTCGCGCTTCCGACATCAGCGCCGCCGTCGGATTCTGGAACGACGGCACGCAGTAGAGCGCGGCTGGCTTTCCCTCCCGGCAGGCTTGGTCGAGCGCGTCGGGCTGGATGCCTTCTTCGTCGAGCGGGACGGTCCGCAGGCGCAGGTGCAGATGCGCCGCAAGATCGCTGATGCCGGGGTAGGTGAACTCCTCGACCAGAATTTCGTCGCCGGGATTCGCGATGGCCATCAGGGCGATCAGGATCGCGTGCTGGCCGCCGGCGGTGACGACGACGCGATCGACCGGGGCGTGGAGTCCGGTGTACCCAATCCATGCCGATCCGGCGGCGCGATTGTGCCGGGCACCTGCGTTCGGCTGATATCCGAACACACGCGCGCCGGCCGAGCGCGGAATCGCCGCGGCCAGCCGGTCGGCCAGCTCTTCGGTGTACGGCAGCGGCAGCAAGCTGTTGACCGCGAAGTCGAGGAGCCCGTGTTCGGGACCCTCGATCTCGAGCGCCGTCGGCCGCACAAAGGTGCCGCGCCCGACTTCGCCATTCAACAGCCCGCGGCGCTGGGCCTCCTCGTAGGCGCGCGTCACTGTCGTCAAGGTCACGCCGAGCTGGCGCGCCAGCAAGCGCTGGGTCGGCAGGCGGGCTCCAGGCTTCATGCGGCCTGCTTCGATCTCGCGGCCAATCTGGTCGGCAATCGCCTGATAGATCGGGCCGCTGCGCTGCCCACGGGGCGGAAGGCGTATTGTCATGCTGACAATATGTCACTTGACAGCAGACAATGTCAACATAGAATTAGAGTCAATTCATCGACGTAATACCTCAATGCAGGCGTTGCAGGTATGGCAGGTGCGGCAGGTGCCCATGCAAACCGACCCTCGAGGCTCGCTGACAGATCCCAGATCCGGGCAGGTCTTCACCTTCGGACCATTCGAAGTGAACCTCCGCACCGGAGAGCTCCGCAAACACGGCATTCGCCTCTCGCTCCAAGATCAGCCGCTTCGTATTCTCGCGGCGCTGCTCGAGCGGCCGGGCGAGGCCGTGAGCCGCGAGGATCTGTGCAAGCGGCTGTGGCCGGGGGGGACGTTCGTTGATTTCGAGCACAGCCTGAACGCCGCCGTGCGGCGGCTGCGGGTCGCGCTCGGAGATGACGCCGACACCCCGCGCTTCATCGAGACGGTGCACCGGCGGGGCTATCGATTTCTCGTATGGAGAGTATCCGGCAGAGCTGGGGATCGCCTTGGGGATCAGACGGGTCCGATACGGCTCGCTGTGCTGCCGTTCGTGTCGTTCTCGCGGGACGACAACGAGCGGGGTCAGCGCAGTCAGGAAGTGTTTGGCGAGGGATTGACCGAAGAAACGATCACGCAGCTGGCAAGCCGGTGCCCTCGCCACATCGGCGTGATTGCACGCACGTCGGTCATGCGCCTCTTCAGCAGCGGGGACGGCGAGCAGAGCGCGGCGGAAGCGGGGCGCGTGCTTGGAGCTGACTATCTGGTGGAAGGCAGCATCCGGCGCGAAGGCAATCGCATCCGCATCGTCGCGCAGCTGATCGAATCGCAGGAAGAGACGCATCTGTGGGCCGCGACGTTCGACCGCCTGGTGACGTTCGCCAGCGATCAGCGATCAGCTGTCAGCGAGCAGCAGTCAGCGGTCAGCCATCAGCGAGCAGCGGTCAGCGAGCAGCGGTCAGCGGTCAGCGATCAGCGGTCGGTGGTGACCGATCGCGTGGTGGTGACCGATCGGCTGACGTTGCAGGCAGAAGTCGCCCAGCGGATTGCGGAAGGCGTCCTGGACGCGCTGAGCGAGAAGAAGGCGGCAGCTGGATTCTGAGGAAACGCGCTACCGGCTTTGCAACGCCTCAACTCTCGAGCGGAGCCCCTCCGTGACGGCGCGACGGACCGATGGCGGTGCACGCACGACATCCGATCCCAGCGCAGCGAAAAAACAGCCGTCTCAGCGATTCGCTGCCAGGCGTCGGGGTTTCGCGGTAGGATGACAAAAATCATCTGTTCCGCGAAGTGCGCAAATGCCGAGGATTCATTTCCGCGCGTTCTTGATCGCATCCTTGATCGTTCCGTGCACGCTGGCAGAAAGTACCGCGAACGCTCAGCCGACGCCGTCGCCGTTTGTCGGGTTCCCGGCGCCGGGGAGTCCATCCGGAATAACGGTAGGGCCTGACGGCAATATCTGGTTCACCGAATCCGATGTTCGAAAAATCGGACGAATGACACCCAGTGGCGTGATCACTGAGTTTCCGCTTTCCGACTCCCGCTTCCCTGGCGCGATCATTTCCGGTTCCGATGGAAATGTCTGGTTCACGTTGAATGCGCCCGACTCTGCCCCAACGGATCGATCGGACGGATTACTCCAACCGGCTCGATCGTGATCTTTTCTTGTTCCTCGTGCTCCAGCGTCACCTCCATTGCGGCTGGCCCCGACGGCAATGTCTGGTTCACGGACGTCTCGTTCAACTATGGACTAGGTCCCGTTAGGGGAGGGGTAACATCGATCGGGCAAGTGACACCCTCAGGTTCGATCCGCAAGTTTGACTTGGCTTTGTTCGGTGTTGCTCAGGGAATTTCGGCAGGGCCCGACGGAAACGTCTGGTTCACCTTGGAGGCGAACTTCATCTTGTTGACGAAACGGGCACCAGATGAGGTCGGCCGACTCACGGTGGGTACCGGGGACGTCACGTTGTTCACACTGCCGGAGGATAGCTTTCCCGTGGGAATCACCTCGGCCCCTGACGGGAATCTTTGGTTCGCGGAGTGGGGCCGGGGGGCGATCGGTCGGATCACACCCGCGGGCAGCATCACCGAATTTCGTTTGCCGCAAGTCCAAGCCGCGAACATTTATGCCTTGCAGCCAACCGCGATCACGGCGGCAGCCGATGGGAGGCTCTGGTTCCTGGCAGGCTTCACCGTTGGCCTGATGACGACAACCGGTGACGCCGTCGAATTTCCAGCTCCGAACAGCTTCTCTTCGATGGCGACTGGCCCGGACGGGAATGTGTGGTCCACGGACAAGGCCAACAGCAAGATCGTCCGGATCGCGGGCAACGCCGCACCGGGCGGCAACGCCAATCTGGTCTGGCGTCAGACGCAGACCGGGGATCTCGCCCTGTGGTCGCTCAGCGGTCTCTCCATCCGATCAGAAAACCAGCTGGCGGCCGGCGTGTCGCTCGACTGGCAGGTGTCGGCGGTTGGCGATCTCGATGGCAATGGCACCCAGGATCTGGTGTGGCGCCATACGCAGACCGGTGATACCGGCGTGTGGCTGATGGACGGCGGGACCATCATGGCCGTGCGGGCGATCGCGCTCGGCGTCCCGCTCGCGTGGCAGATCGTCGGCGTGGCCGATCTGAACGGAGATGGCAAGGCGGACTTGGTGTGGCGAAACATGCAATCGGGCGATATCGGCGTCTGGTTCATGGGTGGCGCGACGGTCAAGGGGGAGGCACCGATTGCGCTCGGCGTGCCGCTCGCGTGGCAGATCGCCGGTCTGGCCGATATGGACGGCGACGGCAAGGCGGACATTGTCTGGCGGAATGCGCAATCCGGCGATGTCGGGGCGTGGCTCATGAACGGGGCGGCGGTGCGGTCGGAGTCGGCGATCGCGTTCGGCGTGCCCGGCTGGTGGCAGATCGCGGGCATCGCTGACAGTAACGGCGACGGCAAAGCCGATTTGCTCTGGCGAAGTATGCAAAACGGCGATGTGGGCCTGTGGCTGATGAATGGGACGACAATTGTCGACATGCGCGCCATCTCGCTTGGTGTGCCACTCGACTGGCGGATCGTCAAATTCCTCGACGTCGATGGCGATGGCCGCGCAGATGTCGTCTGGAGGCATGATACTGCCCTGCCCGGCGAACGGGCGTTCGGCGAAGTCACCGTCTGGCTGCTTGACGGCGCGACCCTGAAGGAGTGGCGCGTGCTGGAATACTTCACGGAACGAGAGCTCCTCTACGGCGACACCGCTGTCTGGCAGATTGAATAGGCGGATGCCAGCGAAGATCGGTCACGCGCAGCCGCTCGTCGAGCCGCAGGCCCCGCCGAGAAAGCCGCTGTGGGTTATTTTTTCTAGTGCGCGGCGGCGGGGGCTCTGCCGCTGGGGCGCTTCATGACGAACACCAGCGGCACGAGCGCGAGAAAGATCAGTCCCAGCAGCGTGAAGATTTCCACGAACGCGACCATCGTAGCCTGCCGGTGGACCATGCCCGACACCGCCGCATAGGCGCGATTGGTGGCGGTGACCGGGTCGCTCCCCGCCCTGATGAAGGCGTCACGCGAGGCCGCCAGCGCCGACCGCGAGGCCGGATTGTACGCGGTCACGTTGTCGCTCAGGATTGCGGCCGTGCTCTGCGAGCGGCGTGCGAGCATCGTGCTGGTCGCGGCGATGCCGATGCTGCCTCCGAGATTCCGCATCAGGTTGAAGAGGCTGGTGGCGTTGCCCATCCGCTCTTTCGGAATCGGGTCCATGCTGATCGTCGTCAGCGGCACGAACACCATCGACAGCCCGAGCCCCTGGAGAAACTGCGGCCAGAAAATATCCCAGTAGCCCGCGTTCAAATTCAGCTGGCCGAGCCACAGCAGCGTGAAGCCGCCGACGATCAATCCGCCGGCCACGAGGCGGCGCGAATCGACCTTCGCGATGAGAAAGCCGATCACCGGCATCCCCAGAAACGAGCCGATCCCGCGGGGCGCCATCGCGAACCCCGCCTGCACGGGCGGATAACCGAGCAGCGTCTGCAGCATGATCGGCAGGAGCACGAGGCTTCCGTACAGCACAAATCCCAACGTCGTCATCAGAAACACCCCGGCCGCAAACGTGCGCACCTTGAAGACGCGCAAATCGACGACGGGGTGCTCGGTGCGCAACTCCCGGAGGACGAAGGCGACCAGCCCAGCCGCGGCGATGACGGCAAGCATCGTGATGTAGTTCGAGTTGAACCAATCCTCCCGCTGACCGAGATCGAGCACGATCTGCAGCGCACCGATCCCGAGCGCGAGCATCCCGATGCCCCAGTAGTCGATGGTCTCCGACTGCCGCTTCATGTACGGCGGATCGAAGATGAACAACTGCGTCATGATGAGCGACGCGATACCGACCGGAATGTTGATGTAGAACACCCAGCGCCAGCTGTAGGTGTCGGTGAGCCAGCCGCCGATGACCGGGCCGAGAATCGGCGCCGTGACGATGCCCAGGCCCCAGAACCCCATGGCCTTGCCGCGCTCGTGGGGCGGGAACGCTTCGAGGAGCACGGCCTGCGACAGCGGCTGCATCGCGCCGCCGGTGGCACCCTGAATGATCCGAAAGAAGACCAGCGTCTGCAGGTTCGGCGCAAGGCCGCACAGGAAGGAGGCGGCGGTGAACCCGGTGACGGACGCCATCAGCAAGCGCTTGCGGCCGAAATAGGTGGCGAGCCAACCGGTGAGCGGAAGGATGATCGCATTGGCGACCAGATACGACGTGAGCGCCCAGGTAGATTCCTCGACCGTGGCCGAGAGGCTGCCGGCGATGTGGGGCAGCGACACATTGACGACGGTGGTGTCGAGGACTTCCATGAACGTCGCGAACATCACGGCGATGGCGACGATCCAGGGATTGACGGTGCGCGGTTCAGGACTCATTGGGCTCAGGGCTCACGGCGAAGGGCTTACGGCTCACGGCGAAGGGCTTGCGGCTCAAGGCTCACGGCGCTACTTCGTGTACACAGTCGCAGTCGCGGAGAGACCGGGTCTCAATTGACGGTCGGGATCGGCGCCTGGGTCGAACACGAGCTTCACCGGCACGCGCTGGACCACCTTGACGTAGTTGCCGGTGGCATTCTCCGCGGGCAGCAAGCTGAACCTCGCGCCCGTGGCCGGTGCCACGCTGTCGACGTGCGCGGGAAATTTCTTGCCGAGCGCGTCCACTGACACCGACGCTTTCTGGCCGACGCGAATATCGCGCAGCTGCGTTTCCTTGAAATTGGCCGTCAGCCAGACATCTTCGAGCTGCACAATCGCGAGGAGCGGCTGGCCGGGCTGGATCACCTGTCCGAGCTCCACCGACTTCTTGCTGACGATGCCATCGGCGGGGGCCTTGACGGTGGCGTAATCGAGGTTCAGCTTCGCCTGGGCGAGGGTGGCTTGTGCCTGCTGCACGTGCGCGGCCGCGGCTGCGGCGCGGGCGCGGGTGGCGGTCACCTGTTCCGGTCCGGTCTCGGCCGATGCCAGCGCGGCCTGCGCCTGGGACGCGCTACCGCGGGCCTGCCCGATGCGGGCGGCCGCCATGGAAACGCCCTGCTGGGCGGCCGACACATCGTTGGTTGCCGCGTCGGCGGCGGCGCGCGCCGCCGCGGCGGCGGAGACGGCCGCGTCGAATTGCTGCTGCGAGATTTCGTCTTTGGCAACCAACGCCTTGAACCGATCGACGTCGCGCTGCGCCTTTGTGGCGTCGGCCTGCTTCTCGCGCTGGTGTGCCTCGGCCGCGCTCAGACGAGCCTTGGACCCCGCCAGGTCGCCCTCGGCCAGCGCCACGCCGGCCTGCGCCTGCGCGACGCCGCCGCCGGCAGCCCGCACGTCGCTGGCAGTTGTCGTCGCCGCCACCGGCACGCCGACCGCCGCCACCTGCGACGCGGCCTGGGCATCGGCGAGCTCGGCGGCCGCGCGGTCGACCGCAATCTGATAATCATCGGGGGCGATCTGGACGAGCACTTCGCCGGCTTTCACGCGCTGGTTGTCCTTCACGTTGATGACGCTGACCGTGCCACCCACGCGCGCCGCGATCTGGGTGATGTGGCCGTCGATCTGGGCGTCGTCGGTGGATTCACGGCCGGAATAAAAGAAGTAGGCTCCGATCGCGATGACGAGGATGGCGATCCCCGCGATAGGAAGCCATTTGCGTAAGGCCGCGGTCATGGAGGCTCCTGGGAAGTAGAAACTTGAAAGTTAAAAGTTAAAAGTAAAAAGTCAAAAGTAAAGTTAAAAGTCAAAAGTAAAAAGTTCAGTAAAAAGTTAGCGTCAGGGGGCGGCGGTCCCGCCGATTGCGTGGGCGAGCGAGGCCTTCGCCAGGTTATGGGCGTAGAGGCTCGAGATGTAGCTCTCGGTGGCCGTCACCACGGTTTCCTGCGCCTGCACCACCTCGATATTACCGGCGACTCCGGCGGCGAACCGGTCGCGCGTCTGTTCGAGCTCCTGCCCCGCCAGGTTCATCGCATCCTGCGCCGCCTGCAGCTGGTCGTCGGCCGCCCGCAGGTCGAGATAGGCGGCGCGCACTTCATATTCCACGCGGGCGCGATAATCGTTCAGCTCGGCGCCGCGCCGCGCGAGGAGCCCCTCGGCTTCCAGCACGTGGCCTCGCGTGGTCGCGGCATCAAACACCGGAATACGCAGCTGCGCCGACACGCTGTAGGTACTGTGGGTGTCGGCGGGCGTCCGCCCAATCACGCCGTAGTCGGCGTTCAGATGCAGGGACGGCAGGTTGTCGGCGAACGCCGCTCTCTTTGCCGCCTCGGCGGCCTCGAGCCGCGCCTGGGCCGCACGATAATCTTCGCGCGACATCAACGCCTGTTTGAGCGCTTCTTCCAATGGCAGGGTCTGCAGCGGCGCGTACGGAATCGTATCGGCGAGCACAAAGTCCTGCGCGAGCGGCAGGCCGACCGCGCGCGCGAGTTGCAGCTTCAACTTCTCGAAGTCGTTTCCGGCGACAATCGCGCGCTGCTCCTGGGTCCTCACCTGGACCTGCGCGCGCAGGACATCGATGCCGGGGACCACGCCGGCATTTTTCAAATCGGTTGCCAGCGTCAACAACGCGCGCGCCGTGTCCGATTGCACGCGGGAGGCTTTGGATCGGCTATCGGCGGTCACGGCCTGCAAATAAAGATCGCGCACCGCGAGCGCCACGAGCTCCCGCGTGTCTCGCTGGGTCAGCTCGGCCGCGCGAAGATTCGCGGCGCCAGAGCGCGATTCGTAGAGCGCGTGCAAATCGACCAACGGCTGGGACACCGACAGCCGGGAATCGTGCAGGTTGAACGGACCGACGATGTTGGGAAATCCGGGAAGGCTGAACCCGAAGGCCGCGAGGTTAATTTCCTGGCGCGTGAGGGTCAGGCGCACCGACGCCTGCGGCAGCAAATCCTTCAGCGCGACCCAGCGGTCGCCGCGCGCGGAGGTGACATCGGCTTCCTGCAGGCGCGCGTTGATGTTCTCGCGCAGGCCGCGAGCGATGGCGTCGTCGAGCGTGAGCGACAGAGGGGCGGCGGAAGATGCCGGTTGGGAGGGTGCAGACCGGGACGGAGCGGCCGGAGTGGGAGCGGCCGGAGCCTGGGCGCCGGTTGTGACACCGAAGAACGCGAGGAGCAAAACGGTGGAAACAAGGAGACCGATCGGTTGTCGTCTTTGTGGGCAGCGGCTCATGGAGCTCCTAACTCTTCGCCTGAGATCGTCGCGGGCAGCGCCTCGCGCGTGTCAGAGCACGCCCGGAACCGCACGTCGATGCCCGATTGGAGTCCCGCGAGGGTGGCGTCAAGCAGATCCTGGGCCAGCGCGTCGGCATCCTCGCCGGGGGTCAATCGGTGGCTCAACCGGAAAACCGCCGCGCCGTACATTGCAGTCGAGACGATGCGAAAGATCGACGCGGCCGAGCCGGCGGCGCGAAACATTCCTTCGTCGACGCACCTCTGGATTTGATGCTCGATATTGTGGCGAAGGTCCCGGACGAAGCTGAAGCGCTCCCAGTCGCGGCTGATGCGCGGCGCGGCGCTATCGACGAAAATCAGCCAAAAATACTCCGGTTGCTCCTTACTAAAGGTGTAGAAACGCCAGAAGGCGATGCGTACCTGCTCCAGGGGCGAGGCCTGACCGTTGGTCTCATCCGCGCAGTGCACGCGCAGAGACTGCAGCCCTTCCTCGGCCAGCGCGAAAAAGATGTCTTCCTTGCCTGGGAAGTAGCTGTAAATGGCGCCGGGGCTGTACTCGATCCGTTCGGCGATTTTGCGCATCGACACGTTGGCGTATCCCTCGGCCAGAAAGAGCGTGCGTGCTGCGTTCAGGATGGCGCGGCGTACGGTTTCACGTGCACGGGTATGACGTTCTCTGATTCCCATGAAACGGGTCCTATTATACGGCATTTAGTAATTGAACGCCGTTGAATGTTTATTATGTTAGCATTTTGCGCTTCAAAATGCCGATTGCGGACAAGCAGGCGTTGATTGCCCGAGTCGAAACGCTGCGGCACTCGCTCGAAAACCAGCCGATCTCGCCGGTCGTGTCGCAGGCGCGACACCACTGCGAACGGCTCGCGCAGGCCATTCTCCAATCGCACGCTGAGGGTCTGCGGTTTGCGTCCTTCACGCTGAACCGCCTCATGCAACAACCGGACGCGAATCTGGGGGAGCCGTCAAGAAAGGCCGCTCGGGAACTCAAAGAAGGACTGGAGGCGGCGGGCCTGGGGTAGCAATCAGCAGTCAGCAGTCAGCAATCAGCAGTCGGCGGTCGTCAGTCGACAGTCGCTGTTATCGACGGTACGGATTTGACGTACGAAGCCGTACGGCAGATCAGTCAAAATGACAAATATGTCGAAACCTACAGGCCGGGAGGGACAAACCGATATTGCGGTTCGACCGTCGGCCATCGGCGTTGGCTACGAGCTGGTCTGGTCGGCCGGCGACGGCCGCACGTACGTCGAGCACTCGAGCGATCCGGAGGAATTACTGCGGCGGCGCCGCGCGCTGGAGAATTGGCTGAAGCTCGACGGCTGGGTCCGGGACGGCCGCGTGACACCGGCCGGCGCGTTCAAGTCACGCTCGCCATGGATACCGGTCAGCGCCCCGCTCTACCCTGCTGTTTTCTTTCGCGCTCTGAAGTATTCGACCTGAAACTTCTGCACATTCGCATTGTGCTCTTCGAGCGTGCGCGCGAACACGTGCGTGCCGTCGTTGCGGCTGACGAAGTACAAATAATCGACATCGGCGGGAGCCACGACCGCCTTCAACGACGCGAGCCCGGGCGATGCGATGGGCCCTGGGGGCAGGCCGCGATAGCGATAGGTGTTGTACGGAGAATCGAACGCGAGGCCCTCGCGCGTCAGATTGCCGTGGTAGCTGCCGGCTCTTTCGAGGGCGTAAATCACGGTGGGATCGCTCTGCAGGCCCATGCCGATCTTCAGGCGATTGAGAAACACCGCGGCCACGATTGGACGTTCGGACGGCGCGGCTGTTTCCTTTTCGACGATCGAAGCCAACGTCACGGCTTCCCGCGTGGTCAGGCCGTGTGCCTCGGCGGCCTGCTGCATCTCGGGTGTGAAGAGCTGCTCGAAGTGCGCCACCATCAGGTGCTCGAGCCTGGGGGCGGAGACCTTCGTCGGCTGCCCCGGGACGGGGGGCAGCGAGTACGTTTCCGGAAACAGATACCCTTCGAGATCGCGCGCCGCCGGATCGACGTTGGCGATGGATTGCGGATCTCGGGCAGCTTCGGTGAATGCCTTCGCGGTGCCCAATCCCTGATCTTCAAAAATTTTGGCCATCTCGCCGAGGTTCAGCCCTTCAGGAAAGGTGATTCGGATCACCCAGACGTCGCCTCTGACAATCTTCCGGACGACGTCGGTCGCCGTCATGGGGCCATCGAACCGGTAGGTGCCCGCCTTCAACTCGCGCGCGGCGCCGGTGCGCCACAACGCGGCTCGAAACGTCGCCTGATTTCGAACCACGCCGGCCGAGACGAGGACCTCGCCGATCGCCCGCGAGCTCGTGCGCGGCGTGATTTCCACGAATTGCTCGGCGGCCTCATAGCCTTTGAACGGCTCGTTCGTGCGCCTATAGAGCATGACGCCGACGCCCGCAGCGGCAACGAGGGCCAACACGATAAAAAGTAAGAATGCCCTCAAGGCTTCTGCTGGTCCAAATAGTCCTGCAGGATCACCGCCGCCGATGCGGCGTCGAGCTTCGCCTTGCGCCGTCGCCAGTCACGCTCGTGCTGAGCCAGCCGCTCGTCGGCTTCATGGCTCGAGAGCCGTTCGTCCTGGAACACCACCGGCATCGTGATGCGCGAGGAAAGGAGCGCCGCCATCTTTTGGACGCGGGCGGTCTGGTCGCTGGCGGTGCCATCCAACCTGGTGGGGAGCCCGACAACGACGGAGGAGATTTCGTCTTCGGTATTCAAGGCGCGGATCGCCGAGGCCAGCGTGTCGGCGGCGATTTCGTCGGCGCGATCGCGCTCGATGGTTCGAAGGGGGCGCGCCAGGGTGCTCGAGGCGTCGCTCACCGCCAATCCAATGCGCCGCTCGCCCAAATCGATCCCAACCATCCGCACCCTGGAAGCGTATCGCAACAATGCTAAGATTTCGACATCGCGTGAACAATAGACAGGGGACCGTTCCGGTCACTGCCAGGCGGGGCTGCCGGGCCTGGCGAGCTTTGCCGGCCCGGCGAGCTTTGCCGGCTGGGAGGGCATGGTTGGCCTGCTGGGCTCTCGCCGCCGTTGCGTTGTCGGCGCAGACCACCGACCGCGCGCGCACCGAAGCGCAGGCACAGCGCGCGAACGAACGGCTGCAGGCTCTGCAGCGAGAAGCCGACGGGCTGGCCTCGGAGGAGCGGTCGCTGCTGGTCGAGTTACGCAAGCTCGAAGTGACGCGCGACCTGAAGGCCGAGCAGCTCAAGCAAATCAATGCCGACACCGAACAGGTCTCGCGAGAGCTCGCCACGATCGGCAACCAGATAGACGGGCTCGAGTCGCAGGACTCGGAGGCGCGGCCGGCCCTGGAGTCGCGCATGGTCGAGCTCTACAAGCTCGGCGACCCCGGATACCTGCGGCTGCTGCTGAACGTGGCTGATTTGAAAGAATTCGGGCGCGCTTACCGCCAAGTGGCGGCGCTGGCGGCGCTCGATCGCGAGCGAGCGGCCCAGCATCAGCGCAACCTGGAGCAGTTGAAGGTCGCGCGGGCCGGAGTGGAACAGCGGCGCGCGAAAATGACGGCGCTTCAGCGAAGCGCGTCAGAGGCGCGCGCCGCGTCCGACCTCGCCGCCGCCGAGCGCTCGAGGCTCATCGCGCAGATCGACACGCGCCGCGACCTCACGTCGCAGCTCGCCAGCGAACTGCAAACCGCGCAGCAGCGCCTGCAGCAAACGCTCGGCGCAATCGCCTCGGGGGCGCCGCGCGCCGAATCGGACGCGGCCGCGCTGCCGATTCGCTCGTTTCGCGGCGATCTCGACTGGCCGGTGGCCGGACGGGTGATCACGCGGTTCAGCGGGTTCAACGGGTCCAGCGGGCGGGCCAGCCAGGTCGCCGCCCTGGGCATGCAGAGCGGCATCCAGATCGAGGCCGCCGAAGGCTCAAGCGTGCGGGCGGTTCACGATGGCACGGTTGCCTTCTCGGGTCCGTTCACGGGGTTCGGCAATCTTGTGATCGTCGACCACGGTGGGGACATCTACACGCTTTACGGGCAGCTGGATGCGCTCGCCGTCGCCCGGGGAGCGAAAATCGATCGCGGCGAGCCGCTGGGCACGACCGGACGCGTGCTGGTGGGAATTCCGGGCATGTATTTTGAGATGCGCGTCGACGGGAAGCCGGTCGATCCGCTAGAATGGTTGAAGAAACGACCATGACCTCACGAACACGCCTGCTTGTCTTTTTCGTCTCGGCCCCGGTGATTGCGTTTGCCGTCATCGGTGGCTTTCTCGGCAACGTGATGGCGCGAAGCGACGACACGTACGCGCACCTGCGCGTCTTCCAGGATGTCGTCTCGCTCATCATGAGCAACTACGTCGAGCAGCCAAACCTCGACAGCGTGATGCGCGGCGCGATGCGCGGCCTGGCCGACAACCTGGATTCCGATAGTGCGTTTCTGACGGCGCCGCAAGTCAGGCAGATCGAGAACGGGGAACAAGCGGGCTCGGCCGATCTCGGGCTCGAGCTGACGCATCAGTACTATCTCCGCGTGGTGTCGGCTCGAGACGATTCACCTGCCGCAAAAGCCGGGATCCATCCCGGTGATTTCGTCCGGATCGTCGACTCGCGCCCGACCCGAGACATGTCGGCGTTCGAAGGCTCGCGGCTGCTGCGGGGCGCACCGGGATCGAAAGTGAAACTCACGATCATCCGCGGCAGCGCGGCGGAGCCGCACAATGTCGAGCTGACGCGCGAGGTCATCGCCGCTCCTGACGTGAAGAGCCACATGCAGGGCGACGGCATTGGCTATGTGCGAGTGGCCTCTTTCAGCAAGCGCGCGGCCGATCAGGTGCGCACGCAGGTGGCGGCGCTCACCAAGTCGGGCGCCAGCAGGCTCATCATCGATGTCCGCAATTCGGCCACCGGCGACCTCGCCGAAGGGGTGACCCTGGCGCGGCTGTTCGTGGCGTCGGGCACGCTCGCCATCCGCGACTCGCGCGCAACCGGCCAGCAGAAATTCGATGCGGCCAAGGGCGACGGCAGCATCACGCTGCCGGTGGAAGTGCTCGTAGACAATGGCACGTCCGGTCCCGCGGAAATTTTCGCGGCGGCGCTCGCCGGCAACAAGCGCGCCGACCTGATCGGCGAGCACACGATTGGCCGCGCCGGCACGCAGGAGCTGGTCAAGCTCCCCGATGCGAGCGGCCTGTGGATTACGTCTTCCCGTTATCTGGCGCCGGCCGGCACCTCGATTCAGGGCAAGGGCCTCGAGCCGACGGTGACGGTGGATCAGCCAGAAGGCGACTTTGGCGGGACGCCGCCGCCAGACCAGATCCTGCAAAAGGCCGTCGAACGCTTCACAGCCAAAAAAGCTGCCTAACAAGGCTCAGGGCGAAGGGCTCACGGCGAAGGGCAAGGGCTCTGGGCCCAAGGCTCAAGGCGCTGGGGTCAAGGCCTTCAGGAGATCTATGAACAAACGGGATCTGATCGCCAAAATCGCCAGCGACACCGGCGCCACCAAGAGCACCGCGGCGGCAGCGGTCGAGTCTCTCCTCGACGGCATCACGCGCGCGTTGAAGAAAGGCGATCCGATCACGTTTGTCGGCTTCGGCACCTTCAAGACCGCGCTGCGCCGCGCGCGCGTCGCACGCAACCCGCGGACGGGCGCCTCCATCAAGATTCCGAAGCGGCGTGTTGTCCGGTTCACCGCGGGCAAGGCGCTGCGGCAGGCGGTGCGGTAGAGGGAGCCGTATCTGGTATACTTTTCAGTCCGTTCACGCGCAGGCCGGCAGGCATGTAGGCGCGTAGCTCAGCGGTTAGAGCGCCTGCCTGACACGCAGGAGGTCAGTGGTTCGATTCCACCCGCGCCTACCACACGCAGATAGTCGGCAGTCGAGAGTCGACAGTCGGCAGCCGAGAGTCGGCAGTCGGCAGTCGAGATTCGACGGTCAACTACGCGGCGGGCGATAGTCTTTTCCTGAATGTCCCAGCTCACAGTCACACTGCCTGACGGGGCGATCAAGATCGTCCCGAGCGCGACCACTGTCGGCGAGATCGCCGCATCGATATCGCCGCGCCTGGCGCAGGCGGCCTATGCCGGGGTCGTCAACGACCGGGTCGTCGACCTGACGTATCCGCTTCGTGAAGACGCCAAGGTACGCGTGCTCACGTCGAAGGATCACGAAGCGCTCACGGTCTATCGCCACAGCACGGCGCACCTGCTGGCGGCAGCGGTCACGCAGCTGTTTCCACACGTTCAATGCGGCATCGGGCCACCAACCGACGAAGGATTCTTCTATGACTTCGTGATGGATCGGCCGTTCGTGCCGGAAGATCTGGAAGCAATCGAGAAACGCATGCGCGAACTTGCGGGCGCCGATCTGATCTTCGAGCGGCAGATGTGGCCGCGCGAGGAGGCGATCGACTTCTTCACGAAGCGCGGAGAGCCGTTGAAGGTTCAGCTGATTGAAGAAAAGACGGCAGGCCAGAAGGAGGTGTCGTGCTACACGATCAAGGACCGCGACACGTTCGTCGACTTCTGCGTGGGCCCGCATGTGCCGTCCACGGGAAAGCTGAAGGCGTTCAAACTGCTGAACACGTCGAACGCCTACTGGAAGGGGGATGCGCACAACCAGCCGATGCAGCGCATCTACGGTACCGCGTTCTTCAGCGAGAACGAGCTGAAGGCGCACCTGAACCGGATTGAAGAGGCGAAG
>DASZHO010000079.1:0-1804 GCA_035937795.1 Vicinamibacterales bacterium
CGCCGGCGTGCAGCAGCAGGTCCTGCCGCGTCTCTCGGCGAGCCTCACGTACTATCGCCGCATCAACGGCGGGTTCCTCGTCACGCAGAATCTGGACGTGGCCGCTTCGGATTTCACGCAGTACAACCTGACGGTGCCGACCGACCCGCGGCTGCCGACCTCCGGGCAGACGCTGACCTACTACGACGTCAACCCCGGGCTGACGTCGAAGGGCGTATCCTCGCTGCTGACGAACAACCTCATCACCTCGGCGTCGAACTATGGCAATCAGTACCAGCACTGGGACGGCTTCGACATCACCGCGAACTCGCGGCTGTTTGCCGGCGTGACCGCGACGGGCGGTGTGACGTTCGGGCAGCAGATGCTGGACAACTGCCAGATCGTGGCGCAGTTGCCGGAAATCCTGACGACGCAGCTGGCGGGCCTGAGCCCGCTGCAGGATTGTCACTTCGTGAGCGGGTGGGCTCCGCAGTACAAGGCGCTCGCGTCGTACACCCTACCGTGGCAGGGCATTCGCGTGAGCGGCAACTTCCAGAGTCTGGCCGGCCCGGTCCGGCAAGCATCGGCTCTCTACACGCAGGCGCAGATCACGGCCGCGCTCGGTCGTCCGGCGACGGTGGCCGGCAACAAGTCTGCGCTGGTGGTTGAACCGTACAACGCGACCGGGTTCTTCGGCACCACCTTCGGCGATCGGCTGAATCAGCTCGACCTCCGGTTCAGCAAGATCTTCAAGATCGGCAGGAGCACGCTCGACGCGAACTTCGACATCTACAACAGCTTCAATTCGGATGCCGTGCTGGCGGAAAACGCCACCTACTCTGGCGCCAACGGCGGCGCGTGGCTGTTGCCGACCTCGGTCATTCAGGGGCGGATCATCAAGTTCGGCGTTCGGTGGGATTTCTGAAGGAGGCGTACAATCGCTCGCCCGTACGTTGACACTGCACGCCACGGAGAATAAGGTTCGTCGGAGCACGCAGTGCCCGATGAGAAGATCATTGCAGTCGTTGGCGCCACCGGCTCGCAGGGCGGCGGGCTGGCGCGGGCGATCTTGAACGACCCGGCAGGCGGCTTTGCCGCCCGCGCCCTGACCAGACACGTCGATTCAGTGAAGGCGAGCGCACTCGCCGGCGGCGGCGCGGACGTCGTGTTCGCGGACATCGACAATGTCGAGGCCGTGACCAGGGCTTTCGCCGGCGCGTCCGCGGCGTTCTGCGTGACGAATTTCTGGGAGCACTTTTCACCCGAACGCGAGATCGCGCAAGCCAGGTCGATGGCGCAGGCGGCGCAGCGCGCGGGTGTGCAGCACGTCATCTGGTCGACGCTCGAGGATACCCGCCGCTCGGTCCCTCTGCCGGATCCGCGCATGCCGACGCTGATGGGCCACTACAAGGTGCCGCATTTCGACGCCAAGGGCGAAGCCAACCAGATCTTCGTCGACCTTGGTATTCCGACGACCTTTCTGATGACCTCTTTCTACTGGGACAACCTGCTTCACTTTCCTGGCATGGCCCCGCAGCGGCGAGCCGACGGCACTCTGGCGATCCAGCTTCCTCTCGGCGTCACGAAGCTGCCAGGGATTGCCGCCGAAGACATCGGCCGGTGCGCGTACGGTGTCTTCAAGCGCGGTCGCGACTTCATCGGGCGGACACTCGGGATCGCGGGTGAACACCTGACCGGCGCCGAGATGGCGGCGAAGCTGACCCACGCACTCGGTCGGACCATCGTCTTCGCTGATGTAACGCCCGATCTGTACCGCGCGATGGATATTCCCCACGCTCCGGAACTGGGCAACATGTTCCAGTTC
>DASZHO010000080.1:0-1770 GCA_035937795.1 Vicinamibacterales bacterium
AAGATCGACGCAGATTACGACGCGCACGATCGCGTCGGAGCGATGTCATTCCTGCAAAAGCACGCCGCCAAGGGCCAGATCGTCACCGGCCTGCTCTATGTCGATCCGGAGGCGGAAGACCTGCACAGCCATCTCGACACCGTGGATAGCCCCCTCAACGTGCTCGAAGCGGCCGAGCTTTGCCCCGGTGCAGCGGCGCTCGACAAGATTAACGCCAGCCTGCGCTAAATCCGCCCTGGCGCTCACGAGCGCGTTGCATCGAGCTTTGCCGTGTGGGATCCGGCGGCGTGGGATCCGGCGCGCTGCGGCAGGAACGCGATGCAGGCGAGGATGATCGCGGCCAGAATGGCCGTTGCATAGAACCTGCTGAAGGCAAGCCCGCCATTCTGGAGCGGCTTGTCGAGAAAATCGCCGAGCGTGGCGCCGAGCGGCCGCGTCAGAATGAAGGCAGCCCAGAACAACAGCGTCCTTGAGATATTGGTCCAGAAGTAAGCCGCCGCGATCACGGCAAGCCCGACTGAGAAGACCAGCGCGCCGCCCTCGTAGCCGAGCCCGTTGGTGTCGGCCATCCAGTCACCGAGCGCGGTGCCGAGCGTCTGCGAAAACAGGATCGACACCCAATAGAATGCTTCGACTTTGAGCGAGGCGACGGTGTTGACCGAAATCGATCCGGTCGACCAGTACCAGACGGCCAGTGAGGCCATCAGCAACACGAATAGCAGCGATGCGCCGCCGGGATAGCCGATCCCGAGCGAGCGGTCCGCAAAGTCAGCCATCGTTGTGCCTGCCGTCGTGGTGGTGACGACAACGAACCAGTACAGCAGCGGGTGAAACGCTTTCGCGGAAATCTGCGCGATCACGGCCACCACGAATATGCCGATGAAGATGAAGCTGCTGATCGCATAGCCGAGGTTCATCGACATCGAAACCGCGTCACCCCCGGTCTCGCCGAGTGTGGTTGCGAGTATCTTGATGAACCAGAAGATGAGCGTGACTTCCGGGACCTTGCTTCGCTGCAATTCTTGATTCATTCGGATATTCCCTGCCTGCCGTGTGTCGAACGTGATGAAGGCAGGAGGAACGGTCCGATGGCAAAGCCGTTCCTTCAACGATTCGGGAAGCAGTGAAGCGGTTTCATCAAGGAATCGCGAGAAGCGGTCCCGCTAGCCCGTGCCTTAAGCAAGAGCGGAGGCCCAACTATCCTTGGTGTATGCAGAACGAAACCCGTCAGCTCGCGCGACGGACAAAGCTCGGATTGAGCTCCTTCACCGAGCGCGCGCCGCATTGCTGCATGGCTGCGCGGGTTTCGTTGCGGACGATTTCGAGCACCCGCTCCACGCCCTCCTGGCCGAACGCGCCTAGCCCCCACAGGTAGGGCCGGCCGACGCCAACCGCCTGAGCGCCCATCGCGAGCGCCTTGACGGCGTCCGTGCCACGACGGAATCCGCTGTCGACGATGACGGGCATTCGCCCCTTCACCGCCGCGATGATCTCCGGTAGTGCGTCGATGGTGGAGCGGCCGTTGTCCTCGCCGCGACCGCCATGGTTGGACACGAGAATGCCGTCGATGCCGTTCTGCGCCGCGAGGTCGGCGTCCTCCGCCGTGATGATGCCCTTGAGCATGATCTTCATCCGCGTGATGTCGCGCATGCGCTTGACGGTGTCCCAGTTCAGGTTGGAGGACTCGCCACCTCCCTTGATGCCGGTGAGGTCGATGCCGTCGTAATTATGTCGCCGCGCCGCCCGTGTCGCAAAACTGCTGCGATCGTG
>DASZHO010000081.1:0-1828 GCA_035937795.1 Vicinamibacterales bacterium
CAGGCACGATCTACGGCGCGCGGGCGCAAGAGCTCGACGTCAGCTTGAAGAAGCCTATCAGGGTCAAAGGCATTCGCGTCATGGGAAGTCTCGACGCGTACAACGTGCTGAACAGGAGCGACATTACCTCATACAACACGATCTACGGTCCGGCATGGCTGCGCCCGACGAACATCTTGAGCGGCCTCTGGCTCAAGTTGGGGGTGCAGTTGGATTTCTAGCAAGAGTGTTGTCATCTGCCCAACGGGTAATGGCGTTGGTCATTGGCTCGTCGGTTGATGACGTGCTCTCAGGAGAAATGCCCATGGAACCAAAGCTGTCGTCCGAGTATCCGGAAGAGCTCGTGGGGATCGTCCATCACGACCAAGGTGGCATCAGTCGTCGCGGCTTTCTGGATCGCGCGGCGAAGTTCGCCGTCGGCGGCCTGACAGCAGCATCGATTGCCGACCGCGCGGAGCCTGGCGACGCGTGGGCGCAGCAGGTCAGGAGCCGGCCGCAGCGCGTGGCGGTCATCGGCGTCGACCACTACCACGCACCGCAAATCTATCTGCCGGCACTTCTGAAGGAGAAGGTGGACATCGTCGGCGCTCACGCGCCGGACATGGCCATGGCCAAGGCCTTCACTGACAAATGCGGCAGCACGCCGTACACGGATTACCGGGCGATGATCGAGAAGACCAAGCCGGAATTCGTCGTGGCGCTCGGCCATCACGCGGCGATGCCGGCCGAGTTCAGATACCTCGTCGATACGCGCATCCCGTTCGTGATGGAGAAACCGTGGGGCATCGACAGCAAGACTGTGAACGAGCTGGCCGACCTCGCGGAGTCGAGGCAGGCCTGGGTGGCGGCCCCGATGCCGTTTCGCTATGCCTGGGTCGTCGAGACCGCCGTGGAAATGCGGAAAAAGGGCGAGCTCGGTACGATCTCGCACGGCCTCATGCGGTTCAACCAGCCCAGCGTGCAACGCTACATCGACAACGGCAGCCCATGGATGCTGTCGAAAAAGGAAGCGGGCGGCGGCGCGCTGCTCAATCTCGGGATTCACGGCATCGACATCTTCCGCCACATCACGGGTGAAGAGCCCGCGGTCGTGGGCGCCGTCACGAGCCATTTGCTCCACAAGCGCGAGGTCGAGGATTACGCGCACGTCACGATGAGGACGCCCAGCGGCATCATCTGCCTGGTCGAGGCCAGCTACACGTTTCCGGGCAGCCGGGGCAATGACATGGAGCGGAAAATCTCGGCGGAGAAAGCGTTCCTCAGGGCGACGACTGGCGGCGGCGAAGGCGTGCAGATCATCGGACCGGGCGACCGCAACGAGACGCTGAAGGCGCCGGCAGGATACCTGACCGGCTGGCCGAGGGTCATCAACGAGTGTCTGAACCGAATCGGCCGGGGCGAGCCGCCGCCGGCGACCGCGGGGGACTGCGCCCGCGCAGTGACGCTGATTTTCGACGCCTACAAGATGGCCGGTGAAGTGTAAGGGCGCAACCGGAGATTCGCGGGCCAATCGACGCGATGGTGATCCGATTGGAGATTGTTTCCAGGAGGCCTCTGATGCGCAGTCGGCTAGATCGAGCATCCCACTCCTCGCGCTGGATTGTCATCGCGGCACTGGCCGGCATGGCGATTGGCCCTCGATTGTCCAGCCAGCAGGGTCCGCCGCCTGGCGCCCCGACGCGGGCACCCGCGCCGCCGGAAATCACCGCGGCGAACGCGACCGGGCCAGCGGCTGAAGCGCTGGCGTTCGAGCAGAAAATTGAAGCCGCCGTGGGCAAGGGTGATACCGCGTACGTCGACAGCGTCCTCTCGAAAGACTTCAGCTTCT
>DASZHO010000082.1:0-1882 GCA_035937795.1 Vicinamibacterales bacterium
GAGAGCTTATGCCGGCGCACCGTCGGCACGTCCACGATGGTACTGCGGATCGAGACGATGGCGAGATCGCGCTGCGAATCGGCTGGGGCAAGTGGACGAGAATCGGGCATCGCCTGCTTCCAAATTTACGGTCGCGTCGGCGCGCTCAGGCCGCTTCGGGGTGGGCGCGCGTCACCACCGTGCTTGGCGCGTTGGCGCGCTCACGATGCAGAACGAAGTCGAAGGCGATCTCGGCGAACGGCGCATTCAGGCCGCGCGCACGCTGTTCCTCTGGGTCAGAAAAGCGGTGCACTTCCGGGATCAGGCCGTCGCGCGTGGCGAAGGCGAAATCGTCGTGCAGGTATTCGTCGCCATCGATGTTGATCTGCGTCGTCAGCTTTCGATAGCCCGGTGCGGTGACGAAGAAGTGGATGTGGGCCGGCCGCCGTCCGTGCCGTCCGAGCTGGTCGAGCAGCTTCTGCGTCGGGCCCTCCGGCGGGCAGGCATATCCCGAAGGCAAAACGGTGCGGAAACGGTAGCGGCCCTCGGCATCGGTCTCGATGCGGCGGCGCAGATTGTATTTCGGCTGCGACGGGTCGAAGAACGAATAGCCGCCAAGCGGGTTGGCGTGCCAGACGTCGACGATGGCGCCAGCCACCGGCCTGCCGTTTACGTCGCGCACCTGGCCGTTCATGAACAGCACCTCGCCCCCCTCGCTGCCTTCGTCAAGCCGTGCTTCTCCCTTCGAGAGTGGCGCCCCCGCGACGTAGAGCGGACCCTCGATCGTGCGCGGCGTGCCGCCCTCGATGCCGGCCTTGCGCTCCGCCTCGTCCGTGCGAAGGTCGAGAAAGGTCTCGAGGCCGAGGCCAGGCACCAGCAGGCCGACCTCGCTCGCCTGGCCCAGCTCGGTCAGGTAACTCATTGCGGACCAGAATTCGTTCGGCTGAACGTCGAACTCTTCGATCGTTTTGAACAGGTCCGACACGACGCGGTAGACGATGCGCTTTACGCGGGCGTCACCCTTGTCATTGGCGAGACCGCTGACCTTGGTCAGCAGGTTCTGCACTTCGCGAGTATCGAGCAAATCGCTCATCGGCTTTTCCTCCGGGGTGGGCCTGAATTTCTCAACCGAGGTCTCCACCGGCCACAGGCAAAGTCACGCCGGTGATGTACGAAGCCTCGTCGGAAGCCAGGAACAGAATAGCCGCCGCCTGCTCCTCGGTCGTGCCGTAGCGTTTCAGCAGGGTCGACGAGATCGTCTGGTCCACGACCTGCCGGTACCATTCCCCCTCTTGGGCGTTCGGCTCATCGGCGTTGCGCGGGATGCGTCGTAGTGGGGCCTCGGTGCCGCCGGGCGCCACACCACAGACGCGGATGCCGTGCGCAGCATATTCCATGGCGAGAGATGCTGTGATGGCGTTGACACCGCCCTTCGCCGCCGCGTAGGGCACGCGGTTGACCCCGCGCGTCGCGATGGAAGACACGTTGACGATGACCCCGGCGCCGCGCGCCAGCATCCCCGGCAGCACGGCGCGGCAGCACCAAAGCGTCGGGAAAAGCGAGCGGCGGATCTCCGCCTCGATCTGCGTCTCCTCGTACTCCGCATAGGGCTTCGCCCAGATTGTGCCGCCGACATTGTTGACCAGGATGTCGATGCGGCCGAAGCGCTGCAGTGCATTATCGATCGCGGCGGTGGCGCCGGAAAAAGCCTCGAGGTCGGCGATGATCGCGATCGCTGCGGCGCCAGCGGCTTCGGCCTCGTGCCGAACTTCTTCGACCAGCGGCGAACGATCGACCAGCGCAACTCCGCCGCCTTCATGCGCGATGCGGGCCGCAACGGTCCGGCCGATGCCTTGCGCGGCGCCCGTGACGACGGCGATCTTGCCGGCGAAGCGTCCCGCGT
>DASZHO010000083.1:0-53490 GCA_035937795.1 Vicinamibacterales bacterium
ATGGCGTGTTCTGTCGCTGGCCAAACCGCTGGCAGAACAAGGTTTATGCAGCTCAGTCTCAACCTGCGGTCGGTACAGGGCGGCCACGAGCATTTCGAGAAACGCTACGAACCGTCGCTGTTCGAAGGTGTCGGCGGCGACCTGTTCCGGGTGGTGACGCCCGTGACCCTCTCGTTCGACATCGACCAGCAGGGCACCGGCCGCTATCGCGTGAAAGGGCATCTGGGCGGCGATCTCGAGGTGATGTGCAGCCGATGCCTCGAACCGTTCACGCTGCCGGTGGCGGCTGAGTTCGACCTTGGCTATGTGCCCCGCACCGAGAACGTGGGCGAGGGCGAGCGCGAAGTGGAAGAAGACGATCTCGCGACGGCATTTTATTCCGACGATCAGATCGATCTGGAGCAGTTGATTGTCGAGCAGTTCCAGCTGGCGATGCCGATGAAGCCGCTGTGCTCGGACGATTGCAAGGGGCTTTGCCCCCAGTGCGGCACGAACCTGAACATGGACACCTGCGGATGCAGTCAGCAGTGGACCGATCCGCGGCTCGCCGCGCTGAAAGAGCTGGCCGAGAAAAGTAAGAACTGAAAAGTGAAAAGTGAAAAGTCGAAAGTCGAAAGTAAAAAGTCGAAAGTAAAAAGTTAAAAGTCGAAAGTGAAAAGTGACGAGTAGAGAGTAAGAGGCCGATCATGCCGAATCCGAAACGAAGACACTCCAAGTCCCGCACGGCCAAGCGCCGCACGCACGACGCGCTCACCGCGACGCAATCCAGCGAGTGCCCGCACTGCCACGAACCGAAACCCTCGCACCGCGCGTGCCCGCACTGCGGGTACTATCGCGGCCGACAGGTTCGCGCCATCGACGAAGCATGACGAGGGCTCCGAGCCCACTGAATCCATGAGAATCGCGGTAGACGCGATGGGGGGCGACCATGCTCCCCGCAGCATCATCGATGGTGCTCTGGCTGCCGCCCGCCATCTTGACGCCGGGCTCGTTCTGACAGGACCCGCCGACACCGTCTACGCCGAGCTTGCCACTCATCCCGACGCCGGGCAACTCGACATTCGCGTGATCGACGCACCCGATGTCGTCGGCATGGAGGAAGCCCCCACGAGCGCGCTTCGGCGGAAATCGCAGACATCCATTCGACGTGCGGCCGACGCGGTGGCGAGCGGCGACGCAGCCGCGCTGGTGAGCGCAGGCAATACGGGCGCCACGGTGATGGCCGCGCACGCTGCGTTCGGCATGCTTCCCGGCGTCGATCGTCCGGCGCTGGCGGCGACGATTCCCTCCGGCGATCGCCTCGGCATTCTTCTCGACGTCGGCGCCAACGCCGACGGCCGCGCGGCGCATCTGCTGCAATTTGCGGTGATGGGCTCGGTTTACGCGAAGGTCGCGCTCGGCATCGAGCAGCCGCGCATCGGCTTGTTGTCGGTCGGCGAAGAAGAAGGCAAGGGCAATGAACTGATCCGCGACGCGCACCAGCTCCTGAAGGGGTCCGGGCTTCATTTCGTCGGCAATGTTGAAGCGCGCGAGGTCTACAAGGGCGGCGCCGACGTGATAGTCTGCGACGGCTTTACCGGCAACATTGCGTTGAAAGTGAGCGAGGGCCTCGTCGATACCGTCGAGCGCCTGCTGGGCGAGGAGCTGTCGAGGACCTTTTCGGGGATGGTGGGATCGCTGCTCTCGCGCCGCGCCTTCCGCCGTTTCAGCCGGCGCCTCGATTACGCCGAATACGGCGGCGCGCCGCTTCTAGGCGTGGGCGCCATCTGTTTCGTGTGTCACGGGCGGTCGTCTGCCAAGGCCATCCGGAATGCCGTGGCGATGGCCCACCGTTTTGCGGCGGCCGGATTCATCGAGCGCATCGGGCGCGAGATCGCGAAGCTGTCCGCCTCGAAGAGCGCCTGACGTGCTGGCTTTCGTGTTTCCAGGGCAGGGGTCGCAGAACGTGGGCATGGGCCGGGCCCTCGCAGATGCCTACCCGATCGCGCGCGAAACGTTTGCCGAGGCGGATGACGCGCTTGGCGGATCGCTCAGCCGCCTCTGCTGGGAAGGCCCCGACGAGACGCTGACGCTGACTGAAAACACGCAACCCGCGGTTCTGACGATGAGCATCGCGGCCTATCGCGTGCTCGAGTCCGCGGGCCTCGCCGGTAAGGCCGCGTTCATGGCGGGACACAGCCTGGGAGAATATTCCGCTCACGTCGCCGCCGGCACCTTTTCGTTTCCGGATGCGGTGCGGACCGTGCGGCGCCGCGGGCGATATATGCAGGAAGCCGTGCCCGTGGGAAGCGGGGCCATGGCCGCGGTGATCGGCCTGGACAACGACAAGGTTGCACAGGCGTGCCGGGAGGCCTCGGAGGGCGAGGTGGTTTCGCCCGCGAACTTCAACGGCGGCGGCCAGGTGGTCATTGCCGGCACGCGCGCAGCGGTCGATCGTGCCGGCGTGCGCGCCAGAGAGCTTGGCGCCAGGCGCGCGATTCCCCTTCCAGTGAGCGCGCCCTTTCATTGTGCGCTGATGAAGCCGGCCGAAGAGCGGCTTGCGCCCGAGCTGCGCGCCCTCGCTCTCCACAATCCGCGCGTGCCGGTGGTGGCCAACGTGGACGGCGAACCGAAGCGGGACGCCGCAGGCGCGATCGAGGCGCTCGTCCGCCAGGTGTCGTGCGCCGTGCGCTGGGAAGACGTCGTGCGTCGCCTTGCGTCGGAAGGCGTCACCGCGTATGTTGAGGTGGGCCCCGGCTGCGTGTTGAGCGGCCTGATTCGAAAAATTGATCGCGACGCGACGGTGATCCACATGGGCGCGCCGGAAGACCTCGACGCCGTGACGGCGTTGCTCTCTTAGATGATCGATCTCACCGGAAAGGTTGCGCTCGTGACCGGCGCGTCACGGGGCATCGGCGCGGCGGTGGCCAGGACGCTCGCTGCGCAGGGCGCCACGGTCGTCGCGGCGGCGCGCGGCGCCCATGCCGAGGCGAACGTCGCCCAGATCGTGGCCGCCGGCGGCAGGGCCGAGACGGCGAGCCTCGACGTGACCGATCCGGCCGCGGTCGAAGCGGTTGTCGGGGGCGCCCTGGCCAGGCACGGCCGCGTCGACATCCTGGTCAACAACGCCGGCATCGCGCGCGACCAGCTGATGATGCGCATGAAGCGCGACGACTGGGATGCCGTGATCGCGACCAACTTGACGGCGGCCTACACGTGCACGCAGGCGGTGCTGCGGCCGATGATCAAGCAGCGCGGCGGCCGCATCATCAACATCAGCTCGGTCGTGGGGCAGATGGGCAATGCGGGCCAGGTGAACTACGCCGCGTCGAAGGCGGGACTCATCGGCATGGCGAAGGCGCTGGCGCGGGAGGTCGCCTCGCGTGGCATCACCGTGAACGTCGTGGCGCCCGGGCTCATCGAGACCGACATGACGAAGGCCCTGGCGGCCGACACCTCGCACAACTGGACGGCGCAGATCCCGCTGGGCCGGCTCGGTACGCCAAGCGATGTGGCGTGGACGGTCTGCTTTCTTGCGTCGGACGAAGCAGCGTATATTACGGGGCAGGTTGTGGCCGTGAACGGCGGTATGTACACGTAACAGGAGGAGCGAATGGCGGTTGCTGAGAAAGTCAAGAGCATCATCGTGGAGCAGCTCGGCGTCGACGAGGAAGAGGTCACGCCGGATGCCTCGTTTGTCGACGACCTGGGCGCCGACTCGCTCGACACCGTCGAGCTCGTGATGGCGTTCGAGGAAGAGTTCGGCATCGAAATCCCCGACGAAGACGCCGAGAAAATCACGCGCGTCAAGGAAGCGGTCGAGTACATCGATTCGCACGCCAAAGGCAAAAAGTAACAACCGTGCTGAACAGACGCGTCGTGATCACCGGCATCGGGCTGGTGTCTCCGCTCGGCATCGGTACGGAGGTGAACTGGCGTGCCCTGATGGCGGGCCGCAGCGGAATCGGCCGCATCACGCACTTCGATCCGACGGCCTTCGCCTCGCAGATTGCGGGCGAGGTGAAGGATTTCGACCCGCTTCAGTTCATCGAGAAGAAAGACGTCAAGAAAATGGACGTCTTCATCCAGTTTGCCATTGCGGCCTCGCAGTTTGCGATGGAGGACTCCGGCCTCAAGGTCACCGCCGAAAACGCGCCGCGCGTCGGTGTCTACATCGCCTCGGGCATCGGCGGGTTTACCAGCATCGAGCGCGAACACAAGGCGCTGATGGAGGGCGGCCCCCGGCGCATCTCGCCGTTTTTCATCCCGTCAGCGATCATCAATCTCGCCTCCGGCCAGGTGTCGATCCGGTTCGGGGCGAAAGGCCCCAATTCGGCGACGTGCACGGCATGCTCGGCCTCGGCGCACGCCGTTGGCGACGCCTTCGAAATCATCCGCCGGAGCGATGCCGACGCGATGATTGCGGGCGGTTCGGAGGCGGCCATCACGCCGATGGGCGTCGGCGGGTTTGCCGCGATGCGTGCGTTGTCGACGCGCAATCTAGAGCCCGGCAAGGCGTGCCGGCCCTTCGACCGGGATCGCGACGGCTTCATCATCGGAGAAGGCGCCGGGGTGGTCGTGCTGGAGGAGCGCGAATCGGCAATCGCGCGCGGCGCGAGAATCTACGCTGAGCTGGTCGGGTACGGCATGTCGGCCGACGCATTTCATATCACGGCGCCGACCGAGGACGGCAGCGGCGCGGTGCGGGTGATGGAAGCCGCGATCAAGAAGGCCTGCATCCAGCCGTCGCAGGTGGATTACATCAACGCGCACGGCACATCGACGCCGCATAACGACCGCATCGAATCGCTCGCCATCAAGAAGCTCTTCGGCGACCATGCCTACAAGATGGCGATTTCGTCGACGAAATCGATGACGGGCCACCTCCTCGGCGCCGCCGGTGGATTGGAGGCCGGCATCACCGCGCTTGCCGTGCACCATCAAACCGCGCCGCCAACGGTCAACCTCGACCACGCCGATCCGGACTGCGATCTCGACTACGTGCCGTGGAAGTGCCGCCCCGTGAAGATGGTCTACGCGCTCTCCAACTCGTTCGGCTTCGGCGGCACCAACGCGGCCCTCCTATTCAAGAAGCACGATTAGTCCGCGCTCGCTATAAGCTGATATCGAGCGCCGCGAGCGGCGCGGGGCGATGGGGCCCCCGCAAGCGAGCGGCGAGGAGCGGGGTGAGGGGCCCCCGCGACCAATAATGAAAATCGCGGTCTGCATCAAGCAAGTGCCGGTGAGAGAGTGGCAGCCGGCCGTCGAGGAGACGCGGCGCGCGATCCGGGAGCGGGACGCCAGCTTCGAGATGAACGAGCCGGATGCGTACGCGCTCGAAGAGGCGCTGCGCCTCCGCGAGCAGCACAGCGGGGAAGTCGTCGTGTGCACGGCGGGACCGGCTCGCGCGAGCCAGGTGTTGCGCGAGGCGCTCGCGCGCGGGGCCGACAGAGGCATCCACGTCGAGCACGACGGCCTCACGTCGATCGGCGCCGATTCCTTTGCCGTGGCGGCCGTTCTGGTCGACGCGATTCGAGACGAACGCTTCGATCTCGTACTCACCGGATTGCAGTCTGACGATCAGGGCGCGGCCCAGACGGGTGTGATTCTGGCCGAGCGGCTTGGCCTGCCGCACGCCACCATCGTCATGGAGGTTCAGGTGGCCGCCGGCGGGTTGCGTGTGAAGCGCGAGCTCGAGGGCGGCTGGTTCCAATGGGTGGAGCTGCCGCTGCCAGCGCTCGTGACGATCCAGAGCGGCATCAATCAGCTGCGATATGCCACCCTGAAGGGCATCATGGCGGCGAAAAAGAAAGAGATTCGAAAGGTTTCTCCCGGCGCCCTTCCAGCCGCTCATGTGCGCGTGGTGAGCCTCGATGTGCCGCGGAAGACGAAACAGACGCAGATGATTGCGGGGCCGGCCTCGGAGGCGGCAAAAGTGCTGGTCGACAAGCTGAAGAACGACGCACGGGTGCTTGGATGATGCTGGTGATCGCCGAGCAGCGCAGCGGACGGCTCCACCGTGCGTCTTGGGAGGCCCTGGCCGCCGCCCAGGAATTTGCGGCCGGCCAGCCGGTGGAAGCGTTGGTACTTGGCAGCGGTGTGGCCCAGGCCGCAGCGGAACTGAGTCAGGCGGCCGTGGGGGCCGTGCATCTCGTCGAACATCCCGCGCTCCAGTCCTACACGCCCGATGGATACGTGCTCGCGCTTCAACAGGCCTTCGGAACGCTGCGGCCCGAGCAGGTGTTTTTGCCGCACACGTACCAGACGCGGGATTTCGCGCCCAAGCTGGCGGCCCGGCTCGATCGCGCGCTGATTACCGATTGCGTGGCGGCAAAGCGCAGCGATGCCGGCGCGTCATTTTTCAGACCGGTATATCAGGGAAAGCTGGTCGCGGAAGTCGCCGCCGAAGGGGAGTTTCCACACCTCGTCACGATCCAGATTGGCGCGTTTCGATCCGACAAAGTAGCCCGAGGGCCCGCCGCGGCGGAGGTCAAGCCGCTCGCCGTTCAGCTGGATGGCTCCCAGATTCGCGAGCGTCCGGAAGAACCGTTTCAGGAAGCTAAACAGGCGGTGGACCTCTCGCAGGCCGAGCGGATCGTGGCGGTCGGCCGCGGCATCAAGGCACAGGAGCATATTGCGCTGGCCGAACAGCTTGCCGGAGCACTCGGCGCGCAGCTGGCGGCGTCGCGGCCCATCTGCGACAGCGGCTGGCTGCCCATGGAGCGCCAGGTGGGCAGCTCGGGCCAGACGGTGGCGCCCAAGCTTTACGTGGCGCTCGGCATCTCCGGGGCCATCCAGCACGTCGTTGGCATGAAAGGCGCGCGCACGATCGTGGCGATCAACAAAGATGCCGACGCGCCGATCTTCGAAATCGCCGACTACGGCATCGTTGGCGATCTCTTCGAGATCGTCCCGGCAATGATCTCTGCCCTCGAAAAATCCTGATGGCCGATCGAGAAAGCCTGGACGTTGACGTCCTGATCGTCGGCGGAGGCCCCGCGGGCCTGTCGGCGGCGCTGCGGCTTGCCCACCTCCAGAAGGCCGCCGGCAGGACGCTCTCAATCGCCGTGCTCGAGAAGGCTCGAGAGCCCGGTGCGCATCTCCTGTCGGGCGCCGTTCTCGATCCGCGCGCGCTGGCCGAGCTCATTCCTGATTTCGAGGCCCGCGGCGCGCCCCTTGCGACCCAGGTCCACGACGACCGCGTGCTGTTTCTCACGCGATCGAGCCAGATCAAGTTTCCCTTCACGCCGCCGCCGCTCCGCAATCACGGCCACTTCATCATCTCGCTGCAGCAGTTCGGCAAGTGGCTGGCGGGCCTCGTCGAGGCCGAAGGCATCGATATTTTCTCTGGCTTCGCGGCGACCGATGTGTTGATGGACGGCGACAAGGTCGTCGGCGTGCGCACGGGTGACCGCGGTGTCGACCGCCGCGGCGCCAGGAAATCGTCCTACGAGCCGGGCGTCGATGTTCACGCGAAGGTGACGATTCTTGCCGACGGCGTACGGGGCAACGTGACGAAGGAATTGCTGCGAAAGGTTCCGCTGGGCAAGGGCAACCAGCCGCAGGTGTTTTCGCTCGGCATCAAGGAGCTCTGGGAGGTGCCGGCCGGCCGGCTCGCCGCCGGAACCGTCATTCACACCATGGGCTATCCCCTCGGGCAGGAAGAGTTCGGCGGAGGTTTCATCTACGCGATGTCGGACACGCAGCTCTCCGTTGGTTTCGTCGCAGGTCTCGACTATCGCGATCCGATGTTCGATCCGCACGCGGCGTTTCAACAATTCAAGCTGCATCCCTTCGTTACGAGCCTGCTTCGCGACGGACGGATGATTCGCTACGGCGCCAAGGCATTGCCGGAAGGCGGCTGGTGGGCGCTGCCGGAGTGCGCGCACGACGGCGTATTGCTCGTGGGCGATGCGGCGGGCTTTCTGAATTCGGTGAGATTGAAGGGAATCCATCTGGCGATGAAGACGGGCATGCTCGCCGCCGATGTCGCATTTGACGCCGTGACGAGCGGCGACACGTCGGCGGCCAAGCTCGTGCAGTTCGACGAGCACATCCGTCGAAGCTGGGTGGGATCGGAGATGCGGCCCGTTCGAAACGTCCACCAGGCGTTCCAGTATGGGTTGTTCGCCGGCCTTGTGTTTGCAGGTTTCTCGATGCTGACGCGGGGCTGGTGGATCCGGCAGGCGCTTCCGGCGAGGCCTGGTCACGAGCGAATGCGCCGCATCAATCCAAATGCGCCGGGAGAGATTCCCGGGTTCAAGCCCGACAGAAAGCTGACGTTCGACAAGCTCACCAGCGTGCATTATTCAGGCACGAGGCACGAAGAAGATCAGCCACCGCATCTGCTCGTGCACACCGAGGTCTGCCATAGTATCTGCGGGCAGGAGTACGGCCATCCGTGCGTGCGATTCTGCCCGGCACAGGTCTATGAAATCGTTGCCGACGATTCGGGGGGAAGCCGTCTGCAGATCAACGCCTCGAACTGTGTGCACTGCAAGACGTGCGACATCATGGATCCCTATCAAGTCATCACGTGGGTGCCGCCCGAGGGCGGCGGCGGACCGCAATACGATGGCATGTAAGCCCCATGCCCGCTGATTGGCGTGTGTCCCCGGTCAAGCGCGCCGAAGTGGCGGCGATTGCCGCCATCGGCGTTCCCGCCATCGCGGCGCTGGGGAGCTCGCTCGATTGGCGCGTCGACGGCCTGGATCATCTGCATTTCGAAGGCAACGGCCGGCGTCCCATCATGGCGTTCTGGCACGGCAGAGTCCTGACGGCGGCGTACTATTTCCGCCACCGCGGCATCGTCGTGATGATCAGCGAGAATTTCGACGGCGAATGGATAGCCCGCATCATCGAGCGGTTCGGCTACGGCACCTCGCGAGGCTCTACGTCGCGTGGCGGGCAGCGCGCGCTCCTGCGGTTGAAGCGTGAAATGGAAGAGGGCCGCCCCGCGGGTTTCGCGGTTGACGGGCCGCGCGGACCTGCGCGGAAGGTGCAGCCGGGTGTTGTCTGGCTGGCGAAACTCACCGGCAATCCGGTTGTGCCTTTTCACATGGAAGCTTCGAAATACTGGAGTCTCGGCAGCTGGGATCGCACGCAAATCCCCAAGCCATTCAGCACCGTCGCCCTCGCCGTCGGCGCGCCGATCGACGTGCCGGGGGAGGCGGATGAGGCGGGCATTGAAGCGAAACGCCTCGAAGTCGAGATCGCGCTGCTCTCGCTCGAAGCACGAACCACGGCACTCCTGGCCGCTCAAACACCGAAAACCTAACTTCACGCCTTCATACTTCACTCCTTCATTCCTTAAACCATGTCCCTTGTCCTCATCTGGTCTCCCCGCTTCGCGGACCACCTCAATCCTCCCGGACATCCCGAGCGAGTCGAGCGTGCGCAGGTGATGCAGGCAGTCTTCGACGAATGGCGGCAGCACGGCGGGAGTGTCCGCGAGCCCCGGGCGGCCGCCCGTGCCGAGCTGCTGCGGGTGCACAGCGAGCACCACCTTGAAACAATCGATCGGACGGCCGGCCGCACGTCCTCATTGGATCCGGATACGTTTGCCTCTCCGCACTCACGCGACGCAGCTCTCGTCGCCGCCGGCGCCGCCCTGGTTGGCGTCGAGACGATCGTGCAGTCGAAGGCCACGCGCGCGTTCGCCCTCGTCAGGCCGCCAGGCCACCACGCCGAGCGGGACAGGGCGATGGGTTTTTGTCTCTACAACAATGTCGCAGCCGCGGCGTCCCACGCCCTTGCGCTCGGAATGGAACGGGTCGTCGTCATGGACTACGACGTCCATCACGGCAACGGCACGCAGTGGATCTTCTACGAGGATCCGCGCGTGCTGTATATCTCGACGCATCAGTATCCGTTCTACCCTGGAACCGGCGCCGCCGAGGACGTGGGACATGGAAAGGGCCTCGGGTACACCGTGAACGTGCCGCTCGAGGCAGGCGCCACCGACGGCGATTACCAGGCGGTGTTCCAGGCTGTCGTCATACCGGTGATCGACCAGTTCAAACCCGAACTGGTGATGATTTCCGCCGGCTTCGACGCGCACGAGCGCGATCCGCTGGCGCGCATGCGCCTGTCCACATCGGGCTACGCGTGGTTGACGGCAGCGCTATGCGAGGCGGCTGACAGACACTGCCACGGCCGCACCGTCGCTGTGACCGAAGGCGGCTATGACCTTGACGCGCTGAAGGCATGCCTTCAGACGACCGTGTCGGTGCTCGGGTCGCCGGTTCACAGCCCCGGGGAGGCTGCTCCTGGCCCCACCTCGCGCTCGCGCTCGGCGATCGCGGCCGTCCGCGCCGCGCACGCCGGATTCTGGAAGTTATAATAGTGGCGTGGACTATCGACCGCAGGCGCTGGACAAGAAGTGGCAGGAGCGCTGGACGAACGCACACGCGTTCGATTCGACCGAAGATCCCTCGCGTCCGAAATATTACTGCCTCGAAATGTTCGCGTATCCGTCCGGCCACGCGCACGTGGGGCACGTGCGCAACTACATCATCGGCGACGTGATCGCGCGCACCAAGCGCATGCGCGGCTACAACGTGCTCCATCCGTTCGGGTGGGACGCATTCGGCCTGCCGGCTGAAAACGCCGCGATCCAGAGCGGCATTCATCCCGAAACATCGACGCTGGCCAATATCGCGCACATGAAAGGCCAGCTCCAGCGTCTGGGCATCAGCTACGAGTGGCGGCGCGAGTTCGCCACCTGCGAGCCGACCTACTACAAGTGGAACCAGTGGCTGTTCATCAAGATGTTCGAGCGCGGGCTCGCGTACCGCCGGCGCTCATCGGTGAACTGGTGCGAGAAAGATCAGACCGTGCTCGCCAACGAGCAGGTCGTTGACGGCGGATGCTGGCGGTGCGGTACGCCTGTTACTACGAAAACTCTCGAGCAGTGGTTTTTCAAGATCACTCAGTACGCCGACGATTTGCTGAAGGGCATCGACCAGCTCGGCCAGTGGCCCGACAAAGTGCTGACGATGCAGAGGAATTGGATTGGGAGGTCGGAAGGCACCAGGGTGCAATTTGGCGACATCGACGTGTTCACCACGAGGATCGACACCATCTTCGGAGCCACGTGCGTGTTTGTAGCGCCCGAGCATCCGCTGGTGGATCGGTTTGCTGCCGAGTCGAAGGATCCGGACGCGTTTCGCAAGCGGGTCGCCGTATTTCGCACGCAGGATCGCACGGCCAGGCTGTCGGGCGAGATCGAGAAGGACGGCTTTTTCACCGAACGGTATGTCGTGAATCCGTTCACCAACGAGCCGGTCCCGGTCTGGATCGCCAACTTCGTGCTCGGCGAGTACGGCACGGGCGCCGTTATGGCTGTGCCGGCCCACGACCAGCGCGATTTTGAATTTGCCCGTAAGTTCGGGCTGCCGATCACGGTGGTGATCCATCCGGATCCAGATCTGGGCGCTCCGCAAGGCGACTTGAAAGAGGCCTATGTCGAGTACGGCCGGCTGGTGAACTCCGGGGAATTTACCGGCCTGTCCTCCCAGGAAGCGATCGTTCGAATGGGGCAGTGGGTCGAGCGCAAAGGCCTCGGCCGCCGCGCCGTGCAGTTCCGGTTGAAGGACTGGGGCATCTCGCGGCAGCGCTACTGGGGCACGCCCATCCCGATGATTTACTGCGAGAAATGCGGCGTGGTTCCGGTGCCGTACGAGCAGCTGCCGGTCGAGCTGCCGAAGGTGTCCAACTTCACCGGCCGCGGCGATTCACCGCTCGCCCAGGTGCCGGCGTTCGTGAACGTCGCCTGTCCGAAATGCGGCGGACGCGCCCGCCGGGAAACCGACACGATGGATACGTTCGTCGATTCGTCGTGGTACTTCTACCGGTTCTGCGATCCGAGGAACGATCAGCTGCCCTTCGATCCCGCGAAGGCGAAATATTGGATGCCGGTCGATTTTTACATCGGCGGCGTCGAGCACGCGATTCTGCATCTGATCTACTCGCGCTTCTTCGCGCGCGTGTTCCGTGAGCTGGGGATGGTCGACCACGACGAGCCGTTCACCCACCTGCTGACGCAAGGCATGGTGCTGAAGGACGGCGCCGTGATGTCGAAATCGAAAGGAAATGTCGTCGACCCCGACGACATGCTGGTCAAGTACGGCGCCGACGCACTGCGGCTCTATGTGATGTTCGTCGCGCCGCCCGAAAAAGAGGTGGAGTGGACCGACGCAGGCCTGGAGGGCAGCTTCCGGTTTCTCGCTCGTGTGTGGCGCTTCGTCGACCAATGGTGCGACGAGGCGAAGAACGCCGCGGCGGTTTCCGCCGCCGGTCTCAATGAGGCCGAACGCAGGCTGCGCCGCAAGACACACGACACGATCCGCCGCGTGACAACCGACGTGGAAGAGCGCATCCACCTGAACACGGCCGTGTCCGCGTTGATGGAACTGGTGAACGATCTCTATGCCTTTGGAGAAAAGCTGCAGAATGGCGGCGCCAGGCCGCAAGGGTATTCCGTGCTGCGCGAAGCCGTCGAGGCGCTCGTGGTGATGTTGTCGCCGTTCGCGCCGCACACGGCGGAGGAGCTCTGGGAGAGGCTGGGACACACGGAAGGGTTGTCCAGGGTTGCCTGGCCGTCCTACGACGAGCAAGTCGCCAAGGCCGATGAGATCGTCGTGCCCATCCAGGTGAACGGCAAGCTGCGGAGCCGGCTCACGGTGCCCGCCGAGACGCCTGAAAGCGAGATGCGCGAACGCGCGCTGGCCGACCCGGCAGTGAAGGCATACATCGCAGGGAGAATGATCAAGGCCGTAGTCGTGGCGAAAGGAAGACTGGTCAATGTGGTTGTTGAATAGGAAGGCGGCGAGGCTTCTCGTGCTTGCCGCCGCCGTTGCGTCCAGTTCCTGCGGCTACGCGCTGGCCGGGCACGGCTCGTTTCTGCCCGAGTCCATCAGGGTCATCGGCGTGCCGTTGTTCACCAACACGACGTCGTTTTTCGACATCGGCCAGATTCTCACCGACAAGGTGCGCACCGAATTCATCGGCCGCGGCCACTACCAGATTATTCCCGAGACCTCGGGGGCCGACGCCGTGCTGGTCGGCACCATCAGCGGCATCACCATCGTGCCCACGGCGTTTTCGGCACAGCAGCAGGCGTCCCGCTACACGATCACGGTGATCGCCAACATCGAGCTGCGCGATACGCAGGCCAGTACCGTGCTATGGAGCAATCCGTCCCTCGTGGTTCGAGAGGAGTACGAAGCGACCGGAACCACGAGCGCGGCCGGCGTGACGTCGGTCGATCCGTCGTCCTTCTTCAACCAGGAAACGAATGCGGTGGACCGGGTCGGCACGCAGTTCGCGCGCACGGTCGTGTCCGCCATTCTGGAAGCCTTCTGATTGCCGCCTGTCTCTCAGGCTGACGTCCGCAAACAAATCGCCTCCGGGCGAGTGGAGCCGCTCTATCTGATTCTCGGCGCGGACGAAGTTGCGAAGGTCAGCCTCGCCGGCGCATTTCTCGACCTCGTCGACGAAGGCCTGCGTGCGTTCAACGCCGATCGTCTCTACGGCGGTGACACGACCGCCGCCGCCGTTGTCGATGCCGCCATGACGCTGCCCATGATGGTGCCCCGGCGCGTCGTGCTGTTGATGCATGCGGAGCGATTGCTCGAGCGGCTGGAGCCGAAGAAGGAGAAGGAGAAGGAGAAGGAGCGTGGGGCGACGTCGAAGGATCGCGACACGCTCGAAGCATATGTGAAAGCGCCTGTCGATACGGCGTGTCTCGTCATGGTGGCCGCCGCCCTCGATGGGCGGCGCTCGCTGACCAAATTATTGCTGTCGAGGATGGCGGTGGTGGCGTGCGAGGGCCCGGCCGATGCGCAGGAGGCAGAGCGCTGGGTCCGCGATCGCGTATCGCAGCAAGGCTTGACGATCGATGCGCGCGCGGCGCGGCTCGTGGCCGCCCGCGTGGGCCCCGATATCGGGCGCCTGCGGTCCGACGTGGATCGACTGGTCCTCTATGCCTTCGACAAGAAAGCGATTACGTCCGAAGACGTGCTCGAGGTGGTCGGCGCGCCGACCTTGCAGGACGATTGGGGCGTGACGAACGCCATCGAGCGCGGCGCCGCCGCGGACGCGCTGCGCGAGCTGGTGCTCCTGATGGATAGCGGCGCCGTTCCTTACATGATCCTGGGCCAGCTGGCGTGGTTCGTGCGAACCAAGGTGCCGGCGAGGAAAGTGGAGGCGGCCGTCGAAGCGGTCTTCCGCACGGATCTCGCCATCAAAACCTCGGCCGGAGACCCGCGCGTCCTGTTGGAGCGGTTGGTGGTCGAATTGTGCGGACGATGAGCGCGTTACGCCGTTTTCGAGAGCCGCGCGCTCAGCCGCGACTTGTAGCGGCTCGCCGTGTTGCGGTGGATCACGCCTTTGCCGGCCATCTTGTCGATAAACGAGATTGCGGCGCCGAGCTGCTTCTTCGCGGCGGCTTTGTCTTTGCCGTCAATCACCGACCGGATTTGCTTCAGGGTGGTCCGCAGCTGGGACCGGAACTTACGGTTGCGCTCGCGGTGCACCAGGCTCTGCCGGTGCGCCTTCAGCGCGGATGCATGAGTAGCCACTAAGACTGTCCTCCCAAACCGACTATCTTAGCTTACTTTTGGGGACTTCGATTAGCGGTGGATTTCCTGATAGTCGCCGCCCGAGGGCTTGGTGTTGGAGTAGCGGATCACTGGTTGGCCGTCGATGATGACCACCTGTTTGTAGATCCTCGGGCCGGGTCCGCCGGCCGGAGGGCCCTGAATCGCGTTGATGCGCTTGACGTAATTCTGCGTTTCGGCGTACGGCGGAATCTGGCTCCCGTGGCGATCCACAGCCAGCGGTCCGGCATTGTAGGCCGCCAGCGCCAGCTGTTCGTTGTGGTCGTAGCGATCCAGCAGCTGCTTCAGATAGCCAACGCCCGCACGGATGTTTTCGCCCGGATTGAACGCATCGATCACGCCGAACCGCGCTGCGGTCGTCGGCATCAGTTGCATCAGGCCCATCGCGCCTTTCGGAGAGACGGCCCGCGGGTTGAACGCCGATTCCACCTGAATGACCGCGCGAACGAGCTCCGCCCGCACGCCTTGCAGCAACGAGTGCTCATGAATCAGCGGCTCGTAGGTGGTACCCACGCTCATCAGCAGCGGCGCGGAGATCCTGGCGACGGCCGCGGTCGTCACCACCGATGCCCCGCTGTGGGGCACATTGGAGAGGACCATGATGCCGTTGGCATCCCTCCAGGAATAGATCTGCGCCTCGGCGGGCCGGGAAAGCCCGCAGACGCACAGCGCCAGCGCCGAGATTACAAATATGTGTTTCAAAGTCAGTAACTTAGGGGGTTCCGACAGTTTACATCTCCCGCCTGGGACACGCAAACTGTCTCATTAGTCCTTATCGGCAGCAAGCCTGTAAAGCTTTAATCGGCTTCCTGCACGGGGGCTATGCGAGCAGCGATTCGACGAGGGTGCGTCCTGCAGCGAGCGCGTCGCCGACTTTCGAGACGTCCTTGCCGCCGGCTTCCGCGAAGTCGGGGCGACCCCCGCCGCTGCCGCCGACGATGGGCGCCAGTTGCTTCACGATTTGGCCTGCGTGGACGCGCGGCACTAGGTCCTTGGTTACCGACACGACGAGCGATACCCGTCCATCGGTCGTGGCCGCGATCAGAACCACTCCGCTCTTGATCCGATCCCGGTGGGCATCGGCGAGCCGCCGTACTTCGTCTTTGCCGAGGTCGGCGACTCGCTGCGCCACGAATCTCGCGGCGCCCAGTTGCGTCTCTTCGACTGCGCCCGGCCCCGCGCCCTGTGCGCCGCGCGCGCCTTCTACCTTGAGCCTGCTCACCTCGCGCGCGAGCCTCTTGGCTTCGGCCTGGAGCTCGTCGGCCGCGGCGCGTCCGCGATCCGGCGTCGCGCCGAGGGCTGCCAGGACATCATCGAGCAGCGCGCGAGTGGACTGATGTACCCCCACTGCTGCCGCTCCAGTGACCGCCTCGATCCTGCGCACGCCGGCAGCCACACCGCCTTCTGAAACGACCGTGAAGAAGCCGATGTCGCCGGTCGCGCGGCAATGCGTCCCCCCGCACAGCTCCATGCTGAAGCCGGGGATCGAGACCACTCGCACCTTGTCGCCGTACTTCTCTCCGAACAGCGCGGTCGCGCCCGATGCAATCGCTTCCTGCGTGGATCGCTCTTCGGTGACAACCGGAACGTTGCGGAAGACCTGCTCGTTGACCAGCTGCTCGATCTCGACGATTTGTTCCTTGGTCACCGGCGACGGATGGACGAAGTCGAAGCGGAGCCTGTCGGGCGCCACCAGCGAGCCGGCCTGTTTCACGTGCGTGCCGAGCACCCGGCGAAGCGCGGCATGAAGCAGATGCGTGGCGGTGTGGTTGCGGCGCGTGGCGTCTCGCGTCGGCTCGTCGACTTCGGCGGTGACGAGATCCCGCTCGTGGAGCGCGCCGTGAGTGAGGTGCATGTGGTGCAGGCGCGGCCAGCCGGCCGACAGTCTGGTCATGCCATCGACGCGGGCCGCCGCGCCCGAGGCTTCAGACCGCAGCTCGCCCACGTCCGACACCTGGCCGCCGGATTCCAGATAGAACGGCGTACTACCGAGCGCGGCGTATCCTTCCGAGCCTTCCTTCAGCTCCCGCACCTCGCGTCGATCCTTGTCGAAGAGCGCCACCACCGGCGTTCCCTTCACCCTCGTCGTCGTGTAGCCCTCGAACCGATCGCCCGCCGAACGCAGATCCTGTTGCGCTTCCTCGGACGCGAACGTGAACTCCGCACCCTGCTTGCCTTCGAAGGTCTTCCTTGCCCGCGCCCTGACGCGCTGGGCCTCCATCGCGCGCTCGTATCCCTCTCGATCGACCGTCACATGACGCTCGCCGGCGAGGTCTTCGATGAAGTCAAGCGGCATTCCGAACGTGTCGTAGAGCTTGAACGCCTCGTCGCCCGCGAGGGTGCCGCCGGATGCCGCCGCGCGCTCGACGGCGTCTTCGAGCTTTGGCAGGCCGCCCGCCAACACGGCGACAAACCTATCTTCTTCGCCGCGAATGACGTTGCTCACGCTGTCGCGGTTGGCCTTCAGCTCCGGGTACGCGTCGCCCATCTCACGCACGATGACATCGACGAGACGATAGAGAAACGGGTCGGCGATGCCCAGTTTCATTCCGTGCCGCATCGCGCGGCGCATGATCTTGCGCAGCACATACCCGCGCCATTCGTTCGAGGGAATCACGCCGTCGGCAATCAGAAACGTCATGGCTCGCGAGTGATCGGCCACGACCCGCATGGAGATGTCGCCGGCGGTCATCGAGCCGCCGTATCGTGTCCCTGCGATCTCGCCGATCGCCTTCAGGATCGGCCGGAACATATCGGTGTCGTAGTTGGACTCGACGCCCTGCAGCACCGCGCACACACGCTCCAGCCCCATGCCGGTATCGATTGACGGCGCCGGCAGTGGCGCGAGCCTTCCATTGGCTTGCCGGTCGAATTCCATGAACACGTTGTTCCAGATTTCGACGTAGCGGCTGCAGCTGCACTCCACGCCCAGGCAATCCGGTTCCGGGCACGGGATCTGATTGCCCCGGAAGTAATAAATCTCCGAGCAGCGCCCGCAGGGGCCGGTTTCTCCCATCTGCCAGAAATTATCCGCAGAGCCGAGCTCGGAGAGGTGATCGCCGGAGACCAGCTTCAACCAGTGCGAGCGCGCCTCTTCGTCGCGCGGGATTCCGTCTTCTCCGCGGAAGACCGTGACATAGAGCCTGTCAGCCGGAATTTTCCAGATGCCGGTGAGCAGTTCCCACGCGAAAGGGATGGCGTCTCTCTTGAAATAGTCGCCGAACGAAAAGTTCCCGAGCATCTGAAAGAACGTGTGATGACTCGGCGAGGCCCCGACGTTCTCCAGGTCGTTGTGCTTCCCGCTCACGCGCATGCATTTCTGGCACGTCGCTGCGCGTGTGTAGTCGCGCTGTTCCTTGCCCAGAAAGACGTCCTTGAACTGGTTCATGCCGGCGTTGGTGAAGAGCAGCGTGGGATCGTCCTGCGGCACCAGCGGCGAGCTGGGGACGATGCGGTGGCCGTTCCTTTCGAAGTAGGTGAGGAAAGAAGCGCGGATCTCGTTCGACGTCATTGCAGCTATTTTACTTCTCCCGCGCCCTCCTACGAATCAGCCCTGAGGCGGCCGAACCTGAGAAGCCCTGGCGAACGAGGTAGGCGACGAGCTTTCGCCGCTCGCGCGGCTCGCACAGGCGCGCGGCGGTCCCCCCCAGCCATTTGTCCAGCGTCTGTTCGAGCAGCTCGGCTTCGTCTGTCTCGCCGAAGAGCTCCTGGACGACTTCTCTGGCAAGATCTCTGTCGAACCGCATGGCGGCCAGCTTTGCCATGATTCGACGCCGTCCGTGCCGCCGGACCTTCGCTTCCGTGCGCGCCACAGCCATTGCGGCGCGCCGGTTGTCGAGCGCACGCTCGGCGAGCAGGCGTTGAACCGCGGGATTGATGGCTTGCGGGAGGAAGCCGCGTCGGCCCAGGCGTTCGCGCACCTGGCCTTCAGACAGCTCGCGGGCAGCCAGCCACCCGAGCGCGAGGCCGTAGGCTGCTTTGGAAGAAAGGGAATCGCGTGCCTGGGTCATAGGCGTTCGCGAAAGGGAAGGGAGGGTTTGTGCAGCCGCTCTCCAGCGCTCTCTAGCTGCCGAAACGCGTGAGACCCGCCACCGAATCGACTCCACCCACAACACTCTTGGCCATCTCGTCGCGCGCCGTATCGGACGTTGTCGAAATGCCCTGCACCTTCAGCTTGAATTCGTCCACGTTGGTCGCCCAGCGCAGCGCCTCCTCATACGAGACGAAGCCCTGCTGGAACAGGCCGAAGATCGACTGGTCGAACGTCTGCATGCCGTATTGCGACGTGCCGGCCGCAATGGCGCCCTGAATCAGATGGGTTTTTTCCTTGTCGACGATGCAATCGCGGATGAACGCCGTCGCCACCAGCACCTCGCACGCCGGCACGCGGCCTTTGCGGTCGGCGCGAGGAATGAGGCGCTGGGAGATGACCGCCTTGAGCACCGCCGCCAGCTGTAGCCGCACCTGCTTCTGCTGATGCGGCGGGAAGACGGCGATGATCCGGTTGATGGTTTCAGTGGCGTCGAGGGTGTGGAGCGTCGAGAACACCAGGTGGCCGGTCTCCGCCGCCAGCAGGCCGGTCTCGATCGTCTCGAAGTCGCGCATTTCGCCCACCAGAATGACGTCGGGATCCTGCCGCAGCGCGCTGCGCAGCGCCTGGCTGAACGACCGCGTGTCCACGGCCACTTCGCGCTGATTCACAATCGATCGGCTGTCGCGGTGAAGGAACTCGATTGGGTCTTCGACCGTCATCACGTGCGAGCAGCGCGTGTTGTTCACATGGTCGATCATCGCCGCCAGCGTCGTGCTCTTGCCGCTGCCCGTTGTGCCGGTGACGAGCACGAGGCCGCGCTCTTCCTCGGCAATTTTTCGCAGCACGGGCGGCAGCAGCAGGTCATCGACCGACAGAATCTTCGTCGGGATCACTCGCAGCACCAGACCCATCGTGCCGCGCTGCTGAAAGATGTTGCAGCGGAACCGGCCGAGACCTGGCACGCTGTAGGCCAGGTCGATTTCCTGCGACGCCTTGAATTTCTCCGCGAGCGTCGGCGACATGATGGCGGCGCCCATCGCCTCCGTGTCGTCGTTGCTGAGCCGCTTCTCCTCGTTCAGGGGCACCAGCGCGCCCTGCAGGCGCATCATCGGGTAGGCGCCGACCTTCAAGTGGAGGTCGGATGCGCCTTTACTTACTGCGGCGCGAAGGAGGTCGTCAATATTCACCTTAGGCTTATCGGCGTCACGGGGCGCTTTTATCAGTGCGCTTTGCCTGCGGCGATCGGCTCGCGCGTGGGGCCGGCTGTGTCGACCAGCGTCAGCCACCCGTGCGTATCCGGGCTCTCACCGGTGACGATGCCGTGGAAGCGGCGCTGAATCGCTTCGGTCACAGGGCCCACGCTGCCGCTGCCCACCTCGATCCTGTCGACCGACCGCACCGGTGTGATTTCCACTGCCGTGCCGGCGAAAAACAGCTCGTCGGCGATGTAAAGCATCTCGCGAGGAATCAGTTCTTCGCGCACGCGGTAACCGAGGTCGCCCGCCAGGGTGATGATCATCTCGCGCGTGATGCCCGCCAGAATCGAGGCGCTCAGCGGCGGCGTGTAGATGGTGCCGTCGCGCACCACGAAGACGTTTTCGCCGCTGCCTTCGCTGACGTAGCCGGATGTGTCGAGCGCGATGCCTTCGCTGTAGCCGTTGGCTTCGGCCTCCATGCGAATCAACTGCGCGTTGGCGTAGTTGCCGCTGGTCTTGGCGAGCGCCGGAAACGTGTTCGGCGCCATCCGGTTCCAGGAGCTGACGCACACGTCGACGCCCTGGTCGGTCGCGCCGGCGCCCAGATAGGTGCCCCACTCCCAGACCAGGACCGCCACATCGACCGGGCAGGTCAACGGGTTCACGCCGAGCGCGCCGTAGCCGCGATACATCAGCGGCCGGATGTAGCAGGCCTTGAATTTGTTGGCGCGAATCGTTTCGAGCACGGCCCCTTCGAGCTGCCGCTGGGTGTAGGGGGGATCCATGCGGTAAATCTTGGCCGAGGACAGCAGCCGCTTGATATGCGCGTCGAGTCGAAGGCAGGCGGGACCCTTCTTCGTGTCGTAACACCGCGCCCCCTCGAAGACGCCGCTGCCATAGTGAATGACGTGTGACGCCACGTGGATTCTGGCATCGGCCCAATCCACCAGAGTCCCGTTCATCCAGATCTTCCCGGTGCCCGCGAATGCCATTTGTTGTGCTCCTGAAAAAAGCTTAGCACCTACTGCGCTTCGCCACAAAACGGGCAGCGGGCCGAGCGCGCGTGGAGCGGCTTGCGGCAATGCCAGCAGAAGCGGGGCTGGGGCGTCTCTCGCGCGCGCAGGCGTTGGTGGATGTCCTCGACGGCTTCGGCGGGTGAATGTCCTACGGACGGCCTCGGGACAGCCTTTGCCGATGAGGCGCCGCGCGCGGCGAGCAGGTCGCTGACGAGATCGCTCGCCCGCTGGTAGCGCGCGGCCACCGCGGGGGCCATCGCCTTCATGACGATGGCGTTGATCTGGGAAGGAATGCCCGGATTGCGCAGCATCGGCGCCGTGACGAGATCGCCGCGCAATAGCTGTTCGAGATCGTGCGGTGACGGCGTGTCGTAGGGCATGACTCCGGTCAACATCTGGTACATCGTCACGCCGAGCGAATAAATATCAGATGCGAAGACCGCCCTCCCCTGGAACTGCTCGGGCGCCATGTAGGGCGGGCTGCCGATCACGGTGGTGCCATGCGAGGCGATTTCAATGATGCGCGAGGTCCCGAAATCGGCCACCTTGAGCAATCCATGTTCGGTGACGAGCACGTTGCCGGGCCGAAGATCGCGATGAATCACGTTCTGCCGATGCGCATGGTCGAGCGCGTTGCAGATCTGGCACGTGTAATCCAGCGCGCGCGGCAGATCGAGACAGCCGTCCCGCGTGATCACGGCTTCCAGGGTCTCGCCGGGGACGTACTCCATCACGATGAAGAAGACGTTGTCCTGTTTCTCCGCGGTCAGAATCGAGACGATATTGGGATGGCTCAGCGTCGCCAGCAGCCGCGGCTCGCGCAGCAGATCGCCGAAATCGACATTCTGGCGGTGCGGCACTTTGATGGCGACCTTCTTGTCGATCCAGGTGTCTTCGGCGAGATAGACGGTCCCGAAACCGCCGCTGCCGAGCGGAGAGAGGATTTTGTACTTGCCGATGGTCTGGCCGCGAAAGAACACGACGGGAGTATACAGGCTCCGGACTCGAGGCTCTGGGCTCTAGGCTCCAGGCTTTGGGCTCGAGGCTTTTGGCGTACGCAAAGCCCAGAGTTCAAAGCCCAGAGCCTGTAAAATTGCGGCGTTATGCATCGGTTTTACGCGCCGGAGCTCGCTTTCGATCGCGCGATCGAATTGCCGTCCGATGAAGCGCATCATCTGGCTCGCGTGATGAGGTTGAAGACAGGCGACCAGATCGCGGTGTTCGACGGGCGAGGTTCGGAAGCGGTCGCGCGCGTCGAGGCCATCGCCGGCCGCCGCGTCACGATCAGGGCCCTCGAGATGCGGGCCGGGGTTGCCGAGGCGGCGGTTGCCATCACGCTCGGGCAGGCGCTCCTCAAAAGCGACAAGATGGATCGAGTGATTCGCGACGCGGCCATGCTGGGCGTTGCGGCGATTCGCCCGTTTACCAGCGCGCGGACCGAAGTGCCCGCCGCGGCGCTCGCGCGCGGCGGCCGCCAGGAGCGATGGGACCGCACGGTCATTGCGTCGGTCAAACAGTGCGGCCGCGCCGTCGTGCCGCCGGTGTTGCCGGTTCAGGATTTTCGCGAGCTGTTGCCGGTCGCGCATGGCGGACTGTGCCTGATGTTCGTCGAGCCTGGGCACCAGGTGGCGTCCAGCCTGAGCGGCCTCGAGACGCGCGTGCCGGCGAAGGCGATGATTCTGATTGGCCCGGAAGGTGGATGGGATCCGCAGGAAGTGAGCGACGCGGTCGCGGCCGGCGTGACGTTGGTGACGTTCGGGCAGCGTACGTTGCGCGCAGACGCCGCTGGCGCCCTGGCGATCGCGGTCCTTCGGTACATCTGGAAGGATCTCTAGGCCGGCCTCTGGAAGGTCGCGGAGAGCCACTCGTCTTCGCGATCGACACCTCGCAGCAGCAGAAATTTCCCCAGGGCCGGCGTCACCGAGGTCTGGGTGTCCAAGAATCCGCTCGCGACGAGATGGCCGCCCGGCTCGACGAGATTTGCGAGCGACGGCGCCTCCTGTTCGAGCAGCGCGCCGGTGAGGTTTGCCAGAACGACGCCAGACGCAGATCGGAGTTCGCGAAAATCGCATTGCCGCAGGCGAACGCGCTGTTCGACGTTGTTCAGCCGGACATTTTCCGCGGCCGACTGAAGGGCATCCGGATCGATGTCAACGCCGGTCGCCGACGGGGCGCCGAGGCCCACTGCGGCGATCGCCAGCACGCCCGAACCGCAGCCGATGTCGAGCACCTCGTGCCGGCGCAGATCGATCGCCTGCAGGGCTTTCAGCATCAGTCTCGTCGTGGCGTGGTGGCCCGTGCCAAACCCCATCGACGGCTGAATGATGACCGTCACGGGCGAAACCGGATCTCGTGTTTCGGGCGCATCCCACGGGGGTGCGATGGTCACGCGCCCGACGGTGACCGCACGCAATTCGAACTGGGACCGGGCGGCCCAGTCCTCGTCTTCAACGTCGATTGGCTGAGCAAAGAGATGATTGCCGAACGCCACGCCAAGCGCGCGGATGGCGGCCTCGCGGCGCGCTCCGCCGGCAAAAAAGACCCGCAGCTTCCCGCCGTCTTCCTGTTCCTGGATGCCGGTGGGTTGGAAATCGTCGAGCTCGGCGAGGAGGAGGTCGTAGAGGTGAGGATCGCAGCCCGGCACATAGATGTCGAGCGCGGGCCAGGCTTTACCCAAAAATGTCTTTGACCCGGTCGAAGATATTCTTATCGTCGTTTGGGCCTGCCTGGCCTTCGGGCCCGTCGGCCTCGCGTGGGCGCGGATGGAACTTTTCGTGCGGCAATACCTTGCCCAGCTGCTCGAGCGCCGCGCGTTGCTCTTTCGTGAGCTTCTTCGGCGTAACCGCCTGGACCGCGAAAAACAGATCGCCGCGGCCGCGCCCCGACACGTCGGGCATACCCTTGCCCCGCAGGCGGAACGAGGCGCCCGACTGCGTCCCTTCCGGAATCCTGTACGGCTCGGCGCCGTCGAGCGTCGGAATCTCGATCGTGCCGCCAAGCGCGAGCGTTGTGAAGTTCAGGGGAATCTCACACACCAGGTCATTGCCGTCGCGCCGGAAGAATGCGTGTTCGGCGACGTCGATGAACACGTAGAGATCACCGGAAGGCCCTCCGCTCCGGCCCCCTTCTCCTTCGCCGTGCAAACGCAGCCGCTGGCCGCTGGCAATGCCCGCGGGGATCTTCACCGTGAGTTTGCGTTGCTGGGTGACGCGGCCCTCGCCTTTGCAGGTCACGCAGGGCTTGGTGATGACCCGGCCTGTACCGCGGCACTGTCCGCACGTGCGCGCCACGGTAAAAAATCCCTGCTGAAATCGCAGTTGTCCGTGCCCCTTGCACTGCGGGCACGTCGACGGCGAGCTGCCCGCGCCGGAGCCTGAGCCGTGGCAGGTCTCGCAGATCTCGAGCCTCGGAATGTCGATCGTCGTTTCCACGCCCTTGGCCGACTCTTCGAACGTGATCTCGAGGTCGTAGCGCAGATCGGAACCGCGTTCGGCGCCGCCGCGGCGACGGCCGCCGAAGAGATCCCCGAACCCGAACATGTCGCCCAGACCGCTGAAAATATCTTCGAACCCGGCAAACGTCGATGGATCGAACCCCGATCCCGCCGCCGATGACACGCCGGCGTGCCCGAACTTGTCGTAGCTTCTGCGCTTGTCTGCATCCGCCAGGATTGCGTAAGCCTCGGCCGCCTCTTTGAATCGTTCTTCCGACGCATGATCGCCTGGATTGCGGTCCGGATGGTTCTGCAAGGCCAGCTTCCGGTAGGCGCTTTTGATCTGCTGATCGCTGGCGTTCCTGTCAACGCCGAGGATCTCGTAGTAATCGCGCTTGCTCACGCTTTGGCTACCTTCACCATGGCTGGACGAAGCAGACGGTCGCCGAGGCGATAGCCACGCCGGAATTCGGCGATCACTTCACCATCGCGCCTGTCGGGCGCCTCTTCGTAAGACACGGCTTGATGAATGTGCGGATCGAAATCGGCGCCGACGGCGTCGACCGCGGTCACCCCCCGCTTGCGAAGCAACTCCTGCAATCCGCGATGAATGATTTCAAGGCCCTGCCGGTAGGGCTCGGAGCCCGGCGCATCCACCTTCAGGGCGCGCTCGAAGTCGTCGACGATGGGCAGGATGTCTTGAAGGATATCGGCCGAGGCGAACTCGGACAGCTCCCTGCGCTCGCGTTCAATGCGCTTGCGATAGTTATCGAATTCAGCCGCCTGGCGCAGCAACCGGTCTTGAAGGTTGTCGCGGTCCTTGCGCAGCTCGACGATCTCATCTGCGAGCGCCGGCGCCGGATCAACAGCCGTACCGGCCGCGCCTTCGTCTTCCATCCGCTCGGCGTCGTCAGCGGCATTGCTCCGGTTGTTCGATCTGGATTTGTCAGCCATGGGAGAGCCTGTCACATGCTGTCGCGCAGCACGCGCGAGACTGCCTGCGCAACGCCATCGACGACCGCTATCGTCCGGGAGTAGTGCATTCTCATGGGCCCGATGACGCCCACGGTGCCGCGCCGCGTTCCATCGTCGTAGGTCGCGGCGACAAGGCTGAACGAACGCAGATCCGGGGAGCGATGCTCGTGTCCGATCACAATCGTGAGGCCCGGGCCATCGATGTACTCGTTGAGGATGCGAACGAGCCGCGCTTTTTCCTCCACCATCCGCAGCAGCGCGCGAAGCGTGGCCATGGAAATGCCGCTGGCTTCGGTGCGTTCATCGAGCAGGGAGGACGCGCCATCGACGAACAGCGACGGCCGCCGCGGGAATTCCTCGAGGCTGCTTCGCACGAGCCGCAACGCGCGCGATCGGAGCGCACTGTAGAGCGTTCGCTCCTGCTGAAGGCGCTCGACGACCGCCGCGCGCACACGTTCGAGAGGCAGACCCGCAAACTCGGTGTTGAGATAATTCGCCGCCTGCCGAAGCTCCTGCGGCTTTACCTCTTCACCCACGTCGATGGCTTTGCGGGTGACCTGGCCGACGTCGGTGACGACGACGACCAGAACCTTGGAAGCGCTCAGCCGGACGAATTCGATTTCCTTGAGGATGCCATAGCCGTCGGACATCGGCAGCGCGAATGCCACCAGACGGGAGGCCCGCGAGAGCACGCCGGACACCGACACGAGCACGTCCTCGACCAGCGCCGGCGAGCCGGCGTAGCGCCGCAGCTGCGCTTCGACCGCGGAGCCGCCGCCCCTCAGGGGCCTTGGCGTTTCGAGCAACTGGTCGACGTAGAAGCGGTACCCGCGATCGGTGGGAATACGGCCGGCCGATGTGTGGGGCTGCTGGAGGTAGCCGAGGTCTTCGAGCTCGGCGAGCGTGTTGCGCACGGTGGCCGATGAGACGTTCAGGCCGGCAGACTGCGCCAGGCGCGCCGACCCGACGGGCTCCGCGGTATGGATGTATTCACCGACCAGCGCGGCCAGGATCCGCGCTGAGCGTGTAGAAAGGTTCGTCTGCATCTATGGGAACGTAGGCCGTTCGCTAGCAGTCAGTTATCGAGAGTGCTAAGGCGATTATACACCCGATCCCAGCGCATCGAGACGGCCGATACCCGCGGATCGTCGATCTTGCCGCGCCGTACCGCGATCAACTCGGCAAGAATGGACACCGCAATCTCCTCCGGTGAGACGGCGCCGATATCGAGCCCCACCGGCGCGTGCACCCGCTGGAGGCACTCGAGCGGCATCCCTTCCTTCAGCAGCGCGTCGTAGATGCGTTTCACCTTGGCCTTGCTTCCGATCAGACCCAGATACCGCAGGTCGCGCGCGGCGAGCGATCGCAGCGCGTCGAGGTCGTGCGTATGGCCGCGAGTCACAACGACGACGTAGGAGTTGGCCGGAATGCTGGCCTGATGGAGCCACTCCGGAATCGAATCGACGACCACTTCGGCGGCGTTGGGAAAGCGATCGCGGCTGGCAAATTTCTCCCGGTCGTCGAGCACGTGGATGCGGAAACCGATGGTCTGCGCGAGCGTCGCAAGGTGATAGCCGACGTGGCCGGCGCCGATGACGTACAGGCGCGGCGTGGCTTCGAGCGGCTCGATGTAAACCTGCATGTTGCCGCCGCAAATGAGCCCCGACTCCTCCGCGAAATCGTCGGTGAGGTCGTACTTGACCAACTGGGCCTTGCGCGACTGGATCGATTCCTTCGCTTTCCAGAACGCGTCGTTCTCGTAGCACCCGCCGCCGATGGTGCCCACCGTGCGGCCGTCGGTAAACACCAGCATTTTGGCGCCGACGCGCTGAGGAGTGGACCCTTGCGCCGACACGATCGTCACCAGCGCAACCTCGTCGCCGCGCTCCAGCGCCTGGGTCAAGGCCTCGAAAACCTCTTGAGACATGCAGGCTGATTATAGCCCCTAGCGATCAGTACCGGTGCAACTCGCAGTACTGCGCCGGCTCGGTGCCGGCGACGAACGACTCATGGATCACTCGCACGCAGCCGGGGACCGCCAGCAGGCCGGTGTCGCGGTCGATATCGGCAAAATCCACGTTCGGCGGCACCTCGAACGGCTTGTCGAGGTGCCCCGCGAGCGCGCGCGTCATGAACGCGGTCCAGATGGGCAGCGCGGCCTGCGCGCCGCTCAGGCCAAGCGCCTGATTTTCGTCGAGCCCGACCCAGACAACCGTGAGCAAGTCCGGCGTGAAACCGACGAACCACGCGTCGCGCAGGTCGTTGGTCGTGCCGGTTTTGCCCGCCGCATCGAGGGAAAATCCCGATGCCCGAACCGCCGCGGCGGTGCCTTCATTGATCACGCTGCGCAGCATGTTCGTCACCAGGTAGGTCGTCTCCGGCCGCGCGATGAGCCTGGTGGGCGCGTCGGCGATGCGGATATTGCCGCCGCCGCGGGTGATGCGGACGATGGACCTGAGCCCGCGTTTGACGCCGTTGTTGGGAAAAATCGTGTAGGCAGACGCGATATCGAGCGGCGTGGCTTCGAACACGCCGAGCGCGATCGATGGATACGCCTTGGGCGGCGTGCCGGTGCCGGCGCCGATCTTTTTCCACAAAGCGGCCACGCGATCGAAACCGGCGGCCTCTGCCACCTTCACGGTAGCGGCGTTGCGAGACATGGCGAGGGCCCGGCGGAATGTCACCTCCCCGTCGTAATCATTCTCATAATTCGACGGGCTCCAGGGTGTTCCCCCCGCATCGAAGGTGGTCGGCTCGTCATTGACGAGCGTGGCCGGCGTCAGCGTGTTCAGGCCTTCGTCTGCCGCGCGCTCGAACGCCGCCAGGTAGACGAACGGCTTGAAAACCGACCCCGGCTGGCGATTGGCGTTCACGGCGCGGTTGAACTGCGACTGGTTGTACGAGCGGCCCCCCACCATCGCCAGAATGTCGCCCGTGCGCGGATCGATCGCAAGCAGTGCGACCTGCGGCACGTGCGGGCGCTTGCGCCGCGCCATCACCTGGTCGAGCTTCACGAGGCCATCACTGACCGCGTCCTGCGCCAGCCGCTGCAGGTGCAAATCGAGCGTGGTGTAGACGTCAACGGCCTCAGAGCTTTGCGTGAGGCCCTCGAACTGCTCGGCAAGGGTGTCGCCGACGAAGTCGACGAAGTACGGGGCCTCGGCATCGAGCGCGCGGGCCACCGGCGCAAGGGGTTCTTTCGCCGCCCGGTCGGCCTCTTCCTTCGGTACGAAGCCGGCGTCGGCCATAGCGCCCAGCACGACGTTGCGGCGCTCCCGTGCGCGCGCCGGGGCGTTGAACGGCGACAACGTGCCGGGCGATTGAATGATGCCGGCGATCGTTGCTGCTTCCGCCAGCGTGAGGTTGTTGACGTCCTTGCCGAAGTACAGGCGCGCGGCTTCCGGTACGCCGTGAATGGCGAAGGATCCCCGATTGCCGAGATACACGTCGTTGAGATACAGCTCGAGGATCTGCGGCTTGGTCGTTTTCACCGACAAGACGATGGCCATGAACTGCTCCATCAGCTTGCGGCGAACCGATCGCTGTCCGGTTTGCTGCTCGACAGCCATCTCTTCGGTGAAGAAAAAATTACGTGCCAGCTGCTGCGTGATGGTGCTGGCGCCTTCGAGATAGGGCCGATTGCCGAACGTGTTGGTGAACAGCGCGCCGATCATGCGAATCGGATCGACGCCGGGATGCGAGTAGAAACGCCGATCTTCGATCGCCAGTACCGCCTGGATCATGCGCGCGGGAATCGCCGACAACGGCACCTGCCGGCGCTTCTCACGGCTTGCCCGAATCAGCGCCGTCAGCATCGGCGCATCGAGCGTGACCTCGGTCTCGGCGCGGGCACCTTTCGGGGCCGCCACCGTCAGCCCCTCAATCCGGTTGCTGAGCGTGACGAGAGGCGCCGCCCGCCCGCCACGCCGTCCCGGCGGCACGGCAGGGCGCTGAAAGCTGACCGTGACGACCTTGCCGGCTTGCGTACCTGCGTGGGGAATCACCGTCACGAGTCCGCCAACCACGGCAAATTCACCCGGCCGTTGCACGAGCGTGCGCTGGGCGTATCCGAGGTCGTTGAGCCGGTCGATCAGCTCGCGTTCCGATAAACCTTCGCCTCTTCGAATCTCCAGCGGCCTGGCAAAGACACGCGGCAGCACGCGGTCGGCTTCGCCATGAAGGCGGGCGTCGATCATCCGGGAAAAGGCAACGTACGAATACCCGGTGATCCCGCAGCCGAAGACGAAAATGACAGCGGCGGCCACCGCCGAGTTCTGGACCAGGCCTGGATGCTCGCGCCGGAGCACGGACCAGCGCGCGCGCCACCCGCCGGTACGCTTCGTTGCAGAGACTCGCTGTGGGTCGCCTCGCGACGGACGCTGATTCACCTTGGCCTCTGTTCCTTGGTCTCGGACTCTGGCTCCCGGACTATTAGACCGTCAAAATCCAGTGATGGCCGAGGTCAAGGGGGAGCTCATCGAGCAGGCGCTCGACGAACGCCGGTCCGTACCGATTCAAGAGCGAAACGGTGCCGAGGGCGCGCTCCTGGGGAATGCCGTCGGGAAACGCCTGGGACTGGGCGCGGAAAAACTGCCGGCGAAGGGTCTCGTCGCGCTTCTTTGCGGCGCTGATGATCTTGCCGCGCAGCGAAGCGAGGTCGTGCTGCAGCTTCCCGAGAGTCGATCGCGCCGCGCCTTCCAGCGTGGGATCGATTGCAGGCAATGCAGCCACCAGCGCCGCCATCGAGCGCTCGACCGATGTGTCAGCTTCGTGGAGCGCCCGATCCACCGCCTCAGGCAGAGAGGAGGCGAGCAGTCGATTCAGCGCGGCCTCGTCGCGAGCCTGCAGCGCTTCGAGCGGCAGGTCGTGTCTGGAGAGAAAACGCGCGCCGGCCGAATCCAGGACCGTGGCGCTGAGCCTGGGATAGAACAGCGGCATCGGCACGCCGAAATGCTCGTACACGTTTCTCAGCTGCGCGAGGTACGCCAGCTCGTTGGGCCCGCTGACGTAACAGACCGTCGGGAACAGCGTGTCTTCGACGATGGGCCTCAGCAGGACGTTCGGACTGAATGCCGCAGGCGCCGTGCGAACCTCGGCCGCGAACGCCGCCGCCTCTGCGGCTTTGATGGCCGTCCGGCTGCCGTCGAGATGAAACAACGCCGGACCATCCTCGGACGATCCGGCCACCTGCGTGTGATAACCACCGGCCGCCAGTCTGTCGCCGGCTTCGCCGGCCAGCTGCCACGTCATGCCCGGCTGTTGAATTTCACGCGCGAAAATCTCTCCGGCGAGCGGCTTGGCAGCGGCGTCCGAGCAGTCGAACACCACGAGTCCATGGCCGCCGGCCAGCGTCTCCATCCACCGCGCAAACGCGTCGGCCATACCCCGGCCGGGTCGATACGCGGTCCCGAGACTCTCGAGGAGCGTCCCGGTGAATTCAGTTGGCGGAAGCGTCGAAGCGAGCTGCTCGAGCGCCGTCTCGATATCGCTCGCGAGCTTGACGAATCCCACAGGCGTATGCCCGGCCCCGGGCGGCGGATCCAGCTGGATGACGCGTCGCTGAAAATCGCTGTCGAGCACCGCACACGACGACACTTCGTTCCAATCGTGGTCCTCGGCTTCGACCCAGAAGACGGCGACCGCGGGGATGTGGCGCTCCTGCTGAACGCGTCTGGCGAGCGCCAGCGCTGTCAGCGCTTTGTACAGGGTGTACAGAGGCCCGCCGAACAGGCCGGCCTGTTGACCGGTAACGATGGCGACCGATTTCTCATCAGCGAGGAGCGAGGCGGCCTCGCGGGCTGCCGGCGGCGCATCCCGCCGCTCGAGCTGCGCGCGCAAAATTCCGGCCATCTGTGCACGTTGGCGCGGATGCTTTTGTACGCGCGCGATGGCGTCGCTCCATGACGAGGGCTGCGCGGGATCGCCGGCGAAGAATGGCGCGAGCGAGGGGAAGGCAAACGCATAGTCGGCCGCGAGCTTCCTGATCCAGGGAAAACGTCGAATGTCGACAGGAACGCGCGCCGATTCCGGCGGCTGAGATCCGCGTTCGGAAGGCACTGCGGGTATGTTACCATTCGTCCACTGGCCCACGAAGATTCAGTCCTGTACTTCCCACCAGAGGCATTCGGGCCGTTTCGGGTTCTCCATCAAATCGGCGCAGGCACGTGCGGACCTGTCTTCCGCGCGTTCGAGGCGGACCGCGATCGCCTCGTGGCCGTAAAGGTGTTTCGACTCGACCTCTCGCCTGAGCGCGCCGCCGCGCTCGTACGCGCGCTCGAGCAGTTGATCGCACAGCACATCGAGCATCCGGCCATCGCTCGACCGATTGCAGCCGCGCTCGATATGGATTGCGCGTACCTCGCGATGGAATATGCGGTCGGCGATTCGCTCGACGCCGCGACAGGAAGGGGCCCCATGCCGCTTCAAGAGGTCGCATCCATCGTCGGCAACGTCGCTGCAGCCCTCGATCGAGGCGCCGAGCTTGGCGTTTTCCACGAGCGGCTGCATCCGCGCGACGTCATCGTATCCGCCGAGGGAGCGCGCGTCACCGGCCTCGGAATCGCCGAAGCCTTGTCGACCATTGGAATGTCGATGCCCGTCCGCCGTCCGTACGCCGCGGCCGAGCGGCCATCCGACGTGTATTCGCTGGCCGCGATTGCCTGCGAGCTGATTGCAGGCCGTCCGATGACGTCAGGCGGCTGGGATGAGCTCAGCGCCGAAGATGGTCCCGAGTTGCGCAACGCCTTTTCGGCAGCGCTGTCGGAAGATCCCCGCGCACGGCCGCGGCCGGGAGACTTTGCCGCGATGTTACAAGCGGCGGCTCGCTCGACCGTGGGCCGGAATCGGGCCGCCGATTCCGTGGAGTCGGGCGCCTACGCCGCCAGTCACGGCTTCGGCGCCGAGCTCGACGTGGCCGGGTTGGCTCGCTTCGCCGATCTCGGGGACGCCGCCGATCTTCGTATGGAATTCGAGCCCGCGCCTGCCGCGACGCCGCTTCCTCCTTCGTGGACGGCGCAACCGCCGAAGTTGTTTCAAGCGGGCGAGCCCGAACCACAAGACCGCCGCCGGCTCAAACTAGCCGCAGCGTTCTTGGTTTTTCTCTTCGCCTGTTTTGGGGGCGGGTACGCATTGAGCTTGCGATCGGCGCGTCAATCCGCCACCGCGAAGGCGTCGCTGACCAGACCGCCGGTGACGTCGACGACGGTCGAGTTGCCTCCGCTTTCAGCAGCGGCGACCGAACCTGCGGGTCCGGCGGCTGCCGCGGCTCCACACGTGTCAACGTTGCCCGCGCCCTCGCCTTCCCGGCCCGCATCGGGCGCAGTCCCGGAGCCGGTTCGTCCGGCAACGGGCCACGGACGCCTGCTCGTCCGATCCACTCCGGCCGGCGCGTCGGTCAGCATCAACGGCCAGGGGCGGGGAAAAACTCCGCTCGCGGTGCGCGATTTGCCGTTCGGATCTTATACAATCCATCTGGCGCGGGACGGTTACGCCGCGGCCGATCGACAAGAGCGCCTGACGGCGAAGCGTCCCATCGCTTCGCTTGCCGTGACGTTGAAGCAAGCGCGGGCCGGATCGGAAGAGCCTGCACCGGGCCAGGCGCGTGGCGGCGAGTCGAGGGGGCGAATCGCCGTGGAATCGCGGCCTTCGGGCGCGCGCGTGTTCGTGAACGATCGACTCGCCGGTTCTACTCCTCTCGGCATTCCAGCCCTTCCTGCGGGACCCGCAAAGGTGCGCATCGAGATGGATGGCTACCGGACGTGGGCGACAACGGTCGACGTGAAGGCAGGGGAGCGGACCCTGGTCACCGCTTCGCTGGATCGGAGATAAAAAGGGCTAATGCAAGCAGTTTTAGTGCTCGAAAACGGCAATGTTTACCGCGGCGAGGCCGCAGGCGCGACCGGCGAGGCGCAAGGCGAAGTCGTGTTCAACACGAGCATGACCGGCTACCAGGAAATCCTGACCGATCCTTCCTACGCCGGACAGATCGTGACGATGACGTGTCCCCAGATTGGCAATTACGGCGTCGGGCCCGGAGACGAGGAGTCGACGAGCCCGAAAGTGGCTGGATTCATCATGCGCGAAGAGTCGCCGGTGGCCAGCAACTGGCGCGCATCGGGCACGCTTCGCGATTACCTCGTCGACAACAACATCGTGGCGATTGCCGAGATCGACACGCGCGATCTGACCCGCCTGCTTCGCTCGGCTGGTGTTATGCGCGGCATCATTGCGACCGGGGAAGTCGACGAGGAGCAAATCATCGAGAAGACGCGGCGGATTCCGCCGATGGAAGGCGCGGACCTGGTGAAAGACGTCACCTGCGGGCAGGCATTCGACTGGCCCGCCGGCATCCGGAAATCCGCCGTGGACGTGCGGCCGGACCTCGCGCTGGCGCCGCAAATGCACGCGAGGCGTCCTCTGCGCGTCGGTGCCTACGACTTCGGCATGAAGTGGAACATCCTGCGCCGGTTGCGCAGTTACGGATGCCAGGTGCGCGTCTTTCCCGCGGCCACGCCGGCCAGAGAAGTGCTGGCCGGTGGCGTCGATGGCATTTTCCTGAGCAACGGCCCAGGCGACCCGGCTGTGCTCGACTACGCCATCGCGAACACGCGGGAGCTGGCGCAAGCCGACGTGCCGATCTTCGGCATCTGCCTGGGCCATCAGATTCTCGGCCTCGCGCTCGGTGGAAAGACCTTCAAGCTGAAATTCGGCCATCGCGGCGCCAACCATCCGGTGAAGTTTCTCGAGACCGGCAAGGTGGAAATCACGTCGCAGAACCACGGTTTTGCGGTGGATCCGGATTCTCTGCCGAGCGACGTGAAGGTGACGCACCTGAACTTGTACGACGGAACGGTCGAGGGGCTTCGATCGGTCGATCGGCCGATTTACTCCGTGCAATATCATCCCGAGGCTTCGCCGGGCCCCCACGACGCCGACTACCTGTTCAAGCAATTCGTCGATGACATGGAACGAAGACGGTGAGATCCGGCTTGGATTAGGAACCAGGATGCCGCGAAGGGACGATCTCAAAAGAATTCTGGTGATTGGCGCCGGCCCGATCGTGATCGGCCAGGCGTGCGAGTTCGACTATTCGGGCACGCAAGCCTGCAAGGCGCTGCGGTCGGAAGGTCTTCAGGTAGTGCTGGTGAACAGCAATCCGGCGACCATCATGACCGACCCGGAGCTCTCGGATCGCACGTACATCGAGCCGCTCACCGTCGAGGCGATCACGCAGGTGATTGAAAAGGAGCGGCCCGATGCCCTGCTGCCCACCGTTGGCGGCCAGACCGCGCTGAACCTTTCGGTCGCGCTCGCGGAGGCGGGCGTCCTCGAAAAGTACGGCGTGAAGCTGATCGGCGCCAACATCGACGCCATCAAGGCGGGCGAAGACCGGCTGCTGTTCCGTAATGCGATGAAGGACATCGGGTTGGAAGTGCCGGCCAGCGGCATGGCGCGCTCGCTCGACGAGGCGATGGCCATCGTGAAGCAGACGCGGTTCCCATCCATCATCCGCCCATCGTTCACGCTCGGCGGCGTTGGCGGCGGCATCGCCTACAACGTCGAAGAGTTCCGCGACCTCGTCGAGCGCGGCCTCGAGATGAGCCCCGTCCACGAGATTCTGATCGAAGAATCGGTCATCGGCTGGAAAGAGTTCGAGCTCGAGGTGATGCGTGACGCGGCGGACAACTTCGTCGTGATCTGCTCGATCGAGAACATCGATCCCATGGGGGTCCACACCGGCGACAGCATCACGGTCGCCCCGGCGTTGACGCTGACCGACAAGGAATATCAGCGCATGCGCGACGCGGCGCGCCGCGTCATCAGGCGCGTAGGGGTGGAAACCGGCGGATCTAATATTCAATTTGCCGTCAATCCGAAAGACGGCCGCATGGTGGTCATCGAGATGAACCCGCGCGTCTCGCGATCGTCGGCGCTGGCGTCGAAGGCCACCGGCTTTCCGATCGCGAAAATCGCGGCAAAGCTCGCGCTCGGATACCACCTCGACGAAATCCCGAACGACATCACGCGCCTCACGCCGGCCTCCTTCGAGCCGACGATCGACTACGTCGTGGTGAAGATTCCCCGTTGGAATTTCGAAAAGTTCCCGCAGGCCGATCGCACGCTGACCACGCAGATGAAGTCGGTGGGCGAGGTGATGGCCATCGGCCGCACCTTCAAGGAAGCGTTTCTCAAAGGCATCCGTTCGCTCGAGCTGGGCAAGGAGGGGCTGTTGTTCACCCAGCCGGGCGAAGACGAGGACGATCCGACGCTCCGCAAGAAGCTGGCCGTGCCCAACGATCGGCGGATGTGGGCGCTGTTCAAGGCGCTCGAGCGCCGGTGGAGCGTCAACGAGCTTCACGAGCTGACGAAGATCGATCCATGGTTTCTCGAGCAGTTTCACCAGATCGCCGAGCTTCGGCGGGCGGCCGGGCTCCTGCAGTTCCACGACGTGTCGCCCGATCTCCTGCGAACGCTGAAGCGCGCCGGCTTCGGCGACCACGAAATCGCGGCCATCCACGGCGTGCCCGAGACGGCGGTTCGAGAGCGGCGCATCGAAGAGGGGCTAACGCCGGCCTACAAGCGCATCGACACGTGCGCGGCCGAGTTCGAGTCGTTCACGCCCTACATGTACGGCACCTACGAGCGCGGCTGCGAATCGGAGCCGAATGCGAAGCCGAAGGTCGTGATTCTCGGCAGCGGGCCGAACCGGATCGGCCAGGGCATCGAGTTCGACTACTGCTGCTGCCACGCCGCGTTCGCGTTCAGGGACGCCGGTTTCGAAACCATCATGATCAATTGCAACCCGGAAACCGTGTCGACCGACTACGACACGACCGACCGGCTGTATTTCGAGCCGCTCACCTTCGAAGATGTGATGTCGGTGATCGCCAGGGAATCGAGCGCCGGCGGCGACGTGTCGTGCGTCGTTCAGTTCGGCGGGCAAACCCCGCTCAAGCTGTCGATTCCGCTTCAGAACGCGGGCGTCAAGATCATCGGGACGTCGCCCGATTCGATCGACCTGGCGGAGGACCGCCGCCGGTTTGCGCAGCTGCTGTGGGATCTGGAGATTCCGCAGCCGGCCAGCGGAACCGCGACGTCGCGCGCAGAAGCGCGCGACGTGGCGGCGACGGTGAGTTTTCCGGTCGTGGTGCGCCCGTCCTACGTGCTCGGCGGGCGAGGCATGGCGATCGTCTACGATCTGAGCACGCTCGACCGATACATGACCAGCGCCGTCGATGCCTCTCCCGGGCATCCGGTGTTGATCGACAAGTTCCTCGAAGATGCGTTCGAGCTCGACGTCGACGCGCTCGCCGACGAAACCGGGGCCGTCGTGATTGGCGGCGTGATGGAGCACATCGAGGAGGCCGGCATCCATTCGGGCGACAGCTCGTGCGTGGTGCCGCCGTATCTGGTGGCCGAACGGCATCTGACGACCATCCGTGACTACACGCGGAGGATTGCGCGCGCACTGAAAGTGGTCGGGCTCATGAACGTGCAGTACGCCATCAAGGACGATGTCGTCTACATCCTCGAGGTGAATCCGCGCGCATCGCGCACGGTGCCGTATCTCTCGAAAGCCACCGGGGTGCCGCTGGCGAAGATGGCCGCGCTGGTGATGGGCGGCAAGACGCTCGCGTCGCTCGGGCTCGTCGGGGATCTCGAAGTTGCCGGTGTCTTCGTGAAGACGCCCGTGTTTCCGTTCGTGCGCTTTCCGGGCGTCGACACCATTCTCGGACCGGAAATGAAATCCACCGGGGAGGTGATGGGGGGCGCGACCACTTTCGGCGCGGCATTCGCGAAGGCGCAGTTATCGGTGAATCAGCGGCTGCCCGAGCGCGGCACCGCATTCATCAGCGTGAACAACGACGACAAGCCGAACGTGCTCACCCTGGCGCGCAATCTCGCCGAGCTCGACTTCCGCATTCTGGCCACGCGCGGCACAGCCGCCTATCTGCGCGCGCACGGGATTCCCGTGGACGTGGTGTTCAAGGTGAACGAAGGGCGGCCGAACATCGCAGACCACATCCTCAACAAGCACGTCGACCTCGTCGTGAACACTCCTCTTGGCCGCGAATCGTTCTTCGACGATCGCGTGGTGCGGCGCGTGGCGATGCTGCACAGCATTCCCTGCATCACCACGCTCACCGGGGCGGCGGCGGCCGTCGAGGCCATCCGCGCCATGCGCGCGCAGGCGCTCGACGTGCGCGCGCTGCAGGACTACCACGCAGAAATCGCCGCCGGCCGCGTCTAGAGGCCGCCGCCGGGGCTCGAGTCTTCGCGCTCGCTTTTAATCGCGCGCCATTCCGATTCCATTTCAGCGAGCGTCGAGCCTTCGAGCTTCCGGCCGCGGGCGGCGAAGCGCCGTTCGAGCCGCTCGAAGCGGCGCGTGAACTTGTCGTTCGCGCGGCGCAGCGCGGCCTCCGGCTCGATGCCGAGCTTGCGCGAGAGGTTGGCGATGGCGAACAGCAGGTCGCCCATCTCTTCCTCGGCCCGCGCCGCATTCTGCGGCTCCATGTCGAACGTCTGGCGGAGCTCGGCGACTTCCTCTTCGATCTTCGCCAGCACGTCGGCCGACTGCTCCCAATCGAAGCCGGCGCCGGCGGCGCGCTTGCCGATCTTGAACGCGCGAAGCAGCGCCGGCAGGCTTGCCGGGACGCCGCCGAGAATCGAATGCGGCTGTCCGCTTTCTTCGCGCTCCCTGGCTTTCAGCGAATTCCACCGCTCGAGCGCCGCGTCCGCCGACGGGGCGCGCTCCTTCGACAGGGCGTCGTGCACCAGGCCGTTGTCCTGAAACACGTGCGGGTGGCGCCTCACGAGCTTGTCGGCGACCAGGCGGAGCGATTCGGCGATGGTGAACAGGCCGTTCTCCGCGGCGATCTGCGCCAGGAAGACCCCTTCGAAGACGTGATCCCCGATCTCCTCCTTCAGCGCACCGCTGTCGTTGCGCTCGATGGCATCGACCACCTCGTATGCTTCCTCGAGGACGAAGTGCGTGAGCGACTGCAGCGTCTGTTCGCGATCCCACGGACAGCCCTCGGGCGACCGCAGCGTACGCATGATCTCGACGAGCCGTTCGAACTCCTCTGCAGCGGTCATTCAGAGTCCTTCTTGTGTGCGGATGTGCCGGCGCCTTCGGCGGCGTATTTCGCTATGGTAACATCCACTTTTGGTGCCCGACCCCGACATCAATTTCGCTTCGTTTGTGCTCTCCCTGGCGGCGACGGCGGCGATCCATTTCGGCGATCGTCTCGAGCCCGGCGCTCAACAGGCCGGACCGGTCGACCTGGTGGCAGCAGGCCAGATGATCGATATCCTCGCGCTGCTCGACGAAAAAACCCGCGGCAACCTGACGGCCGACGAGAAGCAGCTGCTCGAAACGGTGCTCTACGAGCTCCGGCTGCGATTCGTGGAAGCACAGGCGCAGGAAAAGCGCATCATCACTCCTTGAACGCGAACAGGCCCGGCACCGCAAAGGTGCTCGTGCTCGGCTCGGGCACCTCGCACGGCGTACCGATGATCGGCTGCGACTGCGGCACGTGCCGATCGACCGATCCGCGCGACACGCGATCGCGCGCGTCGATCTTTATTACGGTCGGCGACGGCCGGTCGATTCTGATCGATACCTCGCCGGACCTGCGCACTCAGGCGCTCGCGCGCGGCGTGCGGCGCGTCGACGCCATTCTCTATACGCACAGCCATGCGGATCACGTGCTCGGCTTCGACGAGGTACGACGGTTCAACTGGCTGCAGCGCGAGGCGATTCCGTGCTACGGCGACGAACGGACCCTCGGCGACCTGCGACGGATCTTTGCCTATGCGTTCGAGGGGAAGACAGCCACCGGCGGCGGCGTTCCCAGCGTCGTCCTGTTTCCGCTGGCAGGCGAGTTCTCGATCGGCGACGCGACCATCGTGCCGGTTCCGGTGCTGCACGGAGAGCGGCAGATCTTTGGGTACCGGTTCGGATCGTTTGCGTACCTCACCGATTGCAGCGCCATTCCGGAGCCCTCCTGGGCGCTGCTGGACGGCGTGACGACCGTGATCGTCGACGCGCTGCGCGATCGCCCGCATCCGACTCATTTCTCCGTGAGCGAAGCGCTCGACGTTGTCAAACGGCTGGCGCCCGAGCGCGCGTATTTCACCCACATGTGCCACGACCTGCCGCACGAGACGACGTGCGCGCGGCTGCCAGGCGGCGTCGAGTTGGCATATGATGGCCTCGCGTTCGATATCGATCTGACTTGAGCGAGACACATTGGACGTCATTCACTATCCCGACGATCAACGGCCGCCGAGATGGCACCAGCCCGTGCTCGCGCTGGGTAACTTCGACGGCGTGCATCGAGGTCATCTCAAAATCATCGAACGCGTGCGCCGGGGTGCTGAAGAGCGCGCGGGCACGGCGATTGCGATGACATTCGATCCCCACCCCTCCAGGATCGTGAGGCCCGACAAGGCCCCCCCTCTGCTGATGACGAAGCCCCAGAAGCTGGACGCGCTGGCCCGCGCCGGCATGCACGGCGTGGCCGTCATTCGTTTCACGCCCGATCTCGCGCTGTGGGATCCGGAGACGTTCGTGCGCAGCGTGCTGGTCGAATGGCTGCACGTCGCCGAAGTCTGGGTGGGCGCGAATTTTCTGTTCGGCCACGATCGCGCGGGAAATTTCTCGGTGCTGCGAAGCCTGGGCGCGCGGTACGGCTTTCGCGCGGAGAAAATCGACCCGGTGCGCTACAAGGATTTCGTGGTCAGCAGCACCCGGATCAGGCGCCTCGTCAACGAAGGACGCGTCGACGAGGCGGGCGCGCTGTTCGGCCACTACTACACGATCGAGGGCACCATCGTGCACGGCCAGCATCGCGGGCGCGGGCTCGGCTTTCCGACCGCGAATCTCTGCACCGACAACGAGGTGGTTCCGCCTCGAGGCGTGTATGCCACGACCAGCGCGGTGGATGAAATCGTCTACCCTTCGGTCACCAACATCGGCAGGCGGCCGACATTCGAGGACGCCGAGGAGAATGTGATCGAGACGCACGTGATGGATCTGGACCGCGATCTCTACGGCGCGCGGTTGCGCCTTGGCTTCGTGCAGCGGTTGCGCGACGAGAAAAAATTTGACGACATCGAGGGCCTGAAGCGTCAGATCGAAGCCGATCTGGCGCACGCGCGGACCTTGTTCGATCGGATGGCGCTCTAAAGAAGGCTCCGGGTCTCAGGGCATGCACCTATACAACACGCTGACGCGCAAGGAGGAAGCGTTCGCGCCGTCCGGCAACAACCTCGTTCGCATGTATGCCTGCGGGCTCACGGTGTACGCGAGAGGCCATATCGGCAACTTCCGGACGTTCGTGAGCGTGGACGTGCTGCGGCGCGCGCTGAGATATCTCGAAGGTTACAGCGTCCGGCAGGTCATGAATTTCACCGACGTCGACGACCGTACGATTGCGGGCGCGCAGAAGGCGGGGATGCCGCTTCGCGAGTACACAGATCAGTACATCGAGGCGTTTCTCGAAGATGCGAGAGCGCTCGGACTGGAAGAGGTCGAGGAGCGCCCGAGGGCGACCGACAGGGAGAATCTCGAGTCGATGGGATCGCTGGTGCGCGCCCTGGAGGCCAACGGCCACACCTACGAGAGCGAAGGATCGGTGTACTTCAAGATCTCCACGCTGCCGCAGTACGGTCAGCTGGCGCGGCTCGATCACGCCGGGCTGAAAGCAGGCGCCCGCGTCGACTCGGACAACTACGACAAGGAAAACGCTCGCGATTTCGTTCTGTGGAAGGCGGCCAGGCCCGGCGAGCCCAGTTGGGATTTCGGATTCGGCGACGGCCGGCCCGGATGGCACCTCGAGTGCTCGGCGATGGCGCTTCGGCTGCTCGACGATCCCCCCATCGACATTCACTGCGGCGGCGTCGATTTGATCTTCCCGCATCACGAAAACGAGATCGCACAGAGCGAAGGGGCGACCAACAAGAAGTTCTCGCGGTTCTGGATGCACGTCGAGCACCTGCTCATCGACGAGGAGAAGATGTCGAAGTCACTCGGGAATGTGTTTACCGTGCCCGACATCATCGCGCGGGGCTATCGTCCTTCGGCCCTGCGGTATCTGCTCCTTTCGACGCACTACCGCAAGCAGTTGAAGTTCAGCTGGGACGCGCTCGACCAGGCGGACGAGGCGCTTCGCCGGCTCGCCGATTTTGTCGAGCGGCTTGACCGCGTGACCACGCTCGGGTCGCACGATGAGATCGACGAGAAGGTGGAGGCGGCGACGAAGCAATTCCGGGCGGCGCTGGAGCAGGATCTGAATACCGCGGGCGCGCTCGGAGCGATATTCGATCTCGTGCGTTCGCTGAACGCCGCGATCGATTCCGGAGATCTCGGCACCGGCGACGTGCCGGTGGTGAAGGACGCGTTCGAAGGGTTCGACCGCGTCCTCGGCGTGATCGCGCTTCGCCGGCAGGAGGACCTGAGCCCTCCGCTTGCGGCCGACGAGATCGAGCGCCTGGTGGCCGCGCGGCAGGTGGCGCGCCGAAATCGCGATTTTGCCGAAGGCGATCGCATCCGCGAGCAGCTGCTGACGCAGGGAATCGTGCTCGAGGATTCTCCGCAGGGGACACGCTGGAAACGCAAGTGAGGGGGTTGGTGCGCTGATTGCAGCGCGGCGCCGCCATGGACCAGCGCGCCGCCCTCGGCAAGCACGGCGAAGATCTCGCGTGCGACGAGCTTCGGCGGCTCGGCTACACGATTCTCGACCGCCGTTTTCGCACGCGCTGCGGCGAGCTCGACATCGTGGCCCGGGACGGCAACGTGGTGGTGTTCGTCGAAGTCAGGGCGCGTTCGACGGGCAATTTCGGCCATGCACTCGAATCGGTGACGTGGCAGAAGCGGCACCGGCTGAGCCGCATGGCTGCGTCATACCTGTTCGCGAAGCGCCTGTCCGAAGTGGCTTGCCGCTTCGATGTCGTGGCCGTGACGCCGAATCCAGGCGGGCAATTTGACGTCGAAGTGTTGAAATCAGCGTTCGATCTAACCCCGTGATGCGCTTGTCAGACTTTTGTCAGACTTTAGACCGTGAGTCCGGAGCCGACTGGGTGAGTTCCTGATGGCAGACCTTCGAAAAGATCCCGTCACCGGCCGCTGGGTGATCATCTCGACCGAGCGCCAGAAGCGCCCGAGCGATTTTCAAATCGAGACGGTGATCACCAGACCGGACGCGCTCTGTCCGTTTTGCGAGGGGCACGAAGACCAGACGCCGCCCGAGATTCTCGCCTACCGGAATGGCACGCAAGCCAACGCGAAGGGCTGGGAAGTGCGCGTCGTGCCGAATAAATTTCCCGCGCTGCGGGTAGAGGGCACGCTGGATCGCCAGGGTGAAGGGCTGTTCGATCGGATGAACGGCATCGGCGCGCACGAGGTGATCATCGAGACGCCAGATCACACGGCCACGCTGGCGACGATGAGCGAGCAGGCGATCGAGCGGGTGTTCTGGGCGTGGAGAGATCGGGTGCTGGATCTGAAGCACGACTTTCGCCTCCGCTACATCGTCATTTTCAAGAATCATGGCGCGGCGGCCGGCGCGTCGCTGGAACATTCGCATTCGCAGCTGATCGCGCTGCCGATCGTGCCGCGCGAGATGCGCGAGGAGCTCGACGGCGCGCGCCTGCACTACCAGCAGAAGGAGCGCTGTGTGTTCTGCGACATCATCCGGCAGGAGGTCAAGGATGGCGTGCGGCTGATCGCCGAGTCGGCCGATTTCGTCGCCGTCACGCCCTACGCGCCGAGATTTCCGTTTGAGACGTGGGTACTGCCGAAGCGCCACGCCGCGCGCTTCGAGGACGCGTCCCGCGGGGAATACCTGAGCCTTGCGCGAATGCTGAAGGATGTGCTGCGGCGAATGAACCAGTCGCTGCTGGCGCCGCCGTATAATTTGATCGTGCACACCTCGCCGCTGCAGGACAACGCGACCGAGTTTTATCACTGGCACGTGGAAGTGATGCCGAAGCTGACGCGCATGGCCGGGTTCGAGTGGGGCACGGGGTTCCACATCAACCCGACGGGTCCGGAAGAGGCGGCGCAGGTGCTGCGGAAGACGAAGGTCTAACGTGTGGCGAGGTGCGAGCCCTGCGGGAGGGGCGGCGGCCCGGCCGTTGTTGACAGAGGCCGGGCCGTTGCTGAGCAGCAGCCGGGCCTTTGCCGAGCGGCAGCCGGGCCGTTGTTGATCCGTTCAGGGGCGTGTGGTACTTTAACCGGCTGGATCTTGCGGAAGGCCCGGCCTTGAGGTCGGCAACCAGGGCGGGAATAACTCAGTGGTAGAGTGCGACCTTGCCAAGGTCGAAGTCGCGGGTTCGAATCCCGTTTCCCGCTCCATTCTCAACATGATGCGTTCAACCCGAATTTCCCGCCCCGCTCAACGCTGTCGTCGCTGCTTCATGAGCTGACGATACACTCGCGACTTTTCTGTTCTCAGTTTTTCACGTATAGCGAGCTTCCGTCGGGCGCCGTCGCCAAGTGGTAAGGCAGAGGTCTGCAAAACCTCCATCCCCGGTTCAAATCCGGGCGGCGCCTCCAATTTTTCCTGGTGATTTTGACGGTTCTGGCCAGGTCCTGCCGGGTGACCGGACGGAGTACAACCAAGAATATAACCGTTGCAGCAGGGTTGAACCCGGTCCTGGCTTGCCCGCGGCATACGTGCGGCTTATGAAGCTGAGGAGATCTCGAGTCCCATCTGATTACGAATGACGAGCCGGCTGGATCGCGAAAGCGGTGACCCGACTCCGCCCCAAAGAGGTTGCGGACGAACTGATGCACCGGCCGAGACGCGCGCGCGTAGAATTGCCCGCGTGAGGCTACCCGTCGAGGACGGCGAAGGTCAATGTCTAAAAGCTAAATTGCGCGGCAAGGCGCAACATGCGCGGGTTGAGGATCGCCGACGGCACGCCGCCCGTCCCGCCCTTCACAAAGGGCGTCACTGACGATCCCAGCGTCTGAGCTTCCGCAGTTACAGCATTTGTATTCAGGACATTGAAAATCTCCGCCGTGATCTTGACAAGGTGGCCGGTTCGCGTGCTGAAACCCCACCGGATGGCGATGTCGAGCTGCGTCAACTGAGGGGTCAGCCGGCTGCCAGGCGCAACCAGCATGATCGTCTCTGAACCCTGCGCCAGACCTGGGTCCACCACGGCGCCGGGAGTGGCGCATTTGCAGTTTGTCGGATATTTCGTGCTGGGCGTCAGCGTCCAGTAGACCTCTTTGAATCCCTGCTGCGCGCCAGCGAACACGGGCTCTGGATTAATCTGGGAAGGCAACCCGGTCGCCTGATTGTTGAGCGCAAAATTCGTGTTGTAGGCCGGATCCGCATAGAGAGAGAAGCTGAATTCGAACTTGTCCCAGAGCGGGATGTTTCCTTGAAGCTTGAACTCGCTCCGATAGGGAATCGCCTCGGCGGCGCCGAGCTCCGGATGAAGCTTACCGAACCAATCACAATACCGGAGAGAATTCGGGTCGTTCAGTGAGTTCGTCCCGATAGTCTGCTCGCAGTGGCGCGACCGTTCGCGATCGATCGTCCAGCCGGCGACGATGGCGCTTCCGTGTGGCACGCGACCCTGAACCAACGTTTCGAATCCCTCATAAGACGTCTCGCGCAGATTCCGCGGAGCGTTCGTCATATAGAGTTGCGGCGTCAGGCCGACGTAAGTCGGGTCCAGGTTGTACAGCGTGATCAGACTGCCATCGAGCGGGTTGGAGATCGTCACCGGCGACCAGGCCGACGAGGGCACCGTTCGATTCAATATCATCGTCGCCCTATAGTCGTCGCGCCGAATCCAGGTAAAGTTCAGGGCCAGCCCGCTCCGGATCTGCTGCTGAATCCCCGCGGTGTACTGCAGGTTGTACTCGCGCTGGTGATTCGGGTCGACGGACCGGGGTGTGACGGTCCCAAAACCACCGATGGGCGCAGAACCGATCTGGTTGTCGCTCGGGAGGCACATTGGCCCCGTACAGCCCCCCGTGTTGATCCAGGCACGGCTCTGAGAGCTGATGAGCATCGGATTGAATGGGTTCAGGTTGCCCTGGACTAACGGCGTCTCGTACTTGCCGACGCTCGCCTTCAACGCCGTATGGTGCGTGCCAAACACGTCGTAGACGAGGCTGAGGCGCGGCGCCCAGTTCTTGAAACAGGAGATCGCGGGGTAGCTGTCGCACGAGACGGCCGCGAAGCTGCGCGCCGGCACGAACCTGCCCGCATCCGCGGATTCTGATTTGATCTGATTCGACAGATATTCCCAGCGAATGCCGGGTGTGATGGTCAGTCGCTTCGACGTCCAGGTGTCCTGCAGGTAGAGCCCGACATCCGCGTTCAGGTACGGTTTGTTGGATGTCGGTGTGTTAAAAACCGTCACGCTGGTAGGCAGGCCGTTGGCCTCGACGGCATAAAGATCTCCATTGATGATCGTCTTTTGGTAGGCTGGCCCCCAGCTATCCTGGATTCCGAACCGGATCTGGTGGGCTCCAGTCACGTACGCGCCGCCGGCCTGCACGAAATAACGATTGAAGATATTGAAATTCTGCTGAGTGGCCACGTTGTACCGCAGATTCAGGACGGTGTCCTGCAACATGACATTCGAATACCACGGGGCGGAAAAGGGCACCTGCGTCAAGCCATTCTGGTACTGAACGTTATAGTCATTCTTGTTCAACGAGAATCCTGCCTCCAGCAGCAGGCTGGAAGTCAGTGTCCCAGTCCACTTTTCCTGCGTGATGTAGTTCATCCATGGCGTGCGCCGAATGGACGCGCTGACCGTGGCCGGCACACCGTTCGTCACGTTGTAGACAACCTCGTCGTCATTAATCTTGAGATTACGATTCAACATCGCGCTGATCTTGTTCTTCGCGTTCAACTGATAGGTCAGGCGGGCATGAGCCGTATTGAGGTGGTCGTGCTCGACGCATGGGCTGCCGTCGGCATTCTTGCAGAGCGGGGATTGCACCCATGTGCGCTGTCTGCGTCCGGAAACGAGCAACCAGAGAGTATCCTTCCGAATCGGGCCACCGAACGAGCCGTCGAAGTCCTGGATCTCTGTGACCTTCGATTGCGTCGCGATGCCGCGCGCGGCCAAGGTGGAGTCGAGGTTCGCGCCCACGAAGCGCGAGGGCGTGTACGCGCCGAAAAAGTCTCCATGAAAAACGTTGCCGCCATCCTTCGGGACGAGATTCGCGAACACACCGCCCGCCGGAGATTGCACCGTGTTGCCGCTAGTCGAGTACGTGGCCTCTTGAATCATTTGATTGTCTACAGGGGCGACAACTTGCCCATCGTTCTGCATTCCGTTAATCAGCAGTCCATCGATCAGGACCACTTCGTGCTGATGCGGGTTGCCGTGCGTCGCCATATAAGCCGCCTGGATCTGCTGGGAGCCTCCCACATCGGGAATGTTCAGATGAATCCCCGGAACATAGGATCCGACGGACCAGACGCTCCGCGCCGTTGGAACCGAGTCCAGGACGCTGCGCGTGAACGTCACCGGGCGGGTCGCGTTCTGAACGTCAACCGCCGCAGGAATGGGCGCGACGTCGACGGTCTCTTCGACCGGTCCGACCGTCAATTCGGCGTCGACCGGCACCGTCACGTCCGAACTAACCGCGACTTGCCGCCTCACAGTGGCAAACCCATCGGCGGCGAAGGTAATCGTGTACGTGCCGGGACGAATATCTACGATCGCATATCGTCCGTCGCTGGCGGTCATTGCGCTGCGCGACCCTTCGATGAGCGCAGTGCTGGCCGCGTCCACTCTGACGCCCGGCATCACTGCGCCTGAAGGATCCTTGACCTGACCTGAAATTGCGCTCTGCGCTGACGCCGTCTGCGAAAATGCCGCAACTATCACGAGCTCGATCACAACGCATGCTGCGAGCCCCGGTCTTGGCATAGAGCCTCCTGTTGATTCCATGGACACAGACGAGTCGTAACGACCGAAACACAGGGAAGAGCGACGTGGCGTGTGTCGCAAGCGGATTGAACCTCCTGAGATCCACGCTCACGGACCAACCGATTGGTCAGCCAGTTTTTCCGTCCGCACGATCTAATGCGGGAATGCGGGGCGAGAGGGTTAACATCGTCAGAAACAGCGGCAAAACGGCGTAGAATCCCCGTGTAACATGGAAGGAAGGCCTCCGGCGGCACCCGCGTCAGGGCAAGTCACGATGTTGCTCCAGGCATGGAGCGCTGGCGATGAGCATGCGCTGGAGCAATTGATTCCGCTCGTGGACACGGAGCTGCGCCGCTTGGCTCGTGGGTACATGGGCCGTGAACGTCGCGGGCATACGCTACAAGCGACCGCCTTGGTTAACGAGGCCTTCCTCAGGCTCGTTGATGCAAAGAGCCTCCGCTGGCAGGATCGCGCGCACTTCCTGGGCATTTCGGCCCGATTGATGCGTCGCGTGCTGGTCGATCACGCGCGATCGCGCATCTATGAGAAGCGCGGCGGCGGAGCCCATCGAGTGACCCTCACCGAGGCCATCCTCGTGTCACCAGGACCATCATTGGACCTAGTCGCACTCGATCGTGCGTTAGAAGGATTGGCTCTCGTAGATGCCCGCAAGGCCAAAGTAGTCGAATTGCGCTTCTTTGGCGGATTGAGCATCGAGGAGACGGCTGAAGTCCTGCACGTCTCGACGGATACGATCAAACGCGACTGGCGGTTGGCAAAGCTGTGGCTTCTCCGCGGGCTTGAAGGAGACGCTCAGTGACCAGCTCAGAGCGCAGACAACGGATAGAGGAGATCTGCGACGCAGCGCTGGACCGCGACGCGGTGGAGCGGGCTGCGTTCGTGGCGTCGGCGTGCGGTGACGACGAGATGCTGCGCCGGGAGGTCGAGGCGCTGCTGGCGCACGCGCAAACTGCCGAAGGATTTCTCGCCGCACCAGTGGCTCTGGTCGTCGAGGACGCGCTGGCTGGCGATGCGGTTTCGATGATTGGTCAGCGCATTGCGCACTATCGGATTATCGAGAAGGTCGGGGCTGGCGGCATGGGGGTCGTCTATCGAGCCGAAGACACGAAGTTGCGACGGTCGGTGGCGCTCAAGTTCCTTCCACCGGATCTCACCCGCGACGAAGACGCCAAACACCGGTTCGTGCTCGAGGCGCAGACGGCGTCGGCGCTCGAGCACTCGAACATTTGCACAATCTATGAAATCGGTGAAGCGCCGGACGGCCAGTTGTTCCTGGCGATGGCGTACTACGTAGGTGAAACGCTGAAAACGAAGATCGATCGCGGTCCGCTGGCGCTGGAGGATGCGCTCGGCTACGCGGTGCAGATCGCGGAAGGCCTTGCCAAGGCGCATGCCACCGGCATCGTCCATCGTGATATCAAGCCGGCCAACGTACTGGTCACCGGCGACGGAGTCGTGAAGATCGTCGATTTCGGGATCGCGAAGCTCCTTGGCCAGACCAGCGTGACACGCACGGGTACGAAGTTCGGAACGCTCACGTACATGTCGCCCGAACAAGTGGCGGGATCTGTGGTGGACGCTCGCAGCGATCTCTGGTCGTTGGGCGTCGTGCTCTACGAGATGGTCGCAGGTCAGCCCCCGTTCCGAGGCGAGCAGCCAGAGGCCGTGACTGTGGCGATTGCGCATGCCGCGCCGCAGCGGCTCACCTCGCTGCGGAGTGACGTGCCGTTGGCCCTCGAGCACATCGTCAATCGGGTGCTCGCAAAGAGTCCGAACGATCGGTATCAAACGGCCGCAGATCTGTTATCGGACCTGGAGCAAATTGGGCGTGAGTCCGTGCATCATCCAGGCGCTGCCTGGTTTGCGTCCAAGCCGAAACTCATTTTGGCTTTGGCCCTCGTCGCAGTCGTGCTGGCCAGCGCCGCGGTCGGCTGGCTCTGGCACCGATCGTCTCGCGTGCAATGGGCGCTCGAGACCGCGACACCCGAGATCGCGCGTCTCGAGGACGCGGGCGAGTTTGTGAAGGCCGCCGCGCTCGCGCGGGCAGCCCGCGTCGTTCTTCCGAAGGATCCGACGCTCGAGAGGCTGTGGACGCGGGCGACGGGAGAAGTTTCGATCGTCAGCGTGCCTTCTGAGGCAGAGGTCTCGATTCGGCCCTATCGGGGAGATCCGAATACCTGGGAGACGCTCGGGAAGACGCCGCTCAAAGCGGTTCGCGTGCCCAGAAACGCGTACGTCTGGAGGCTCGTCAAGCCGGGATTCGCCCCCGCGTTCTTCATCGGCGAGCCACCTAGTCCAGTTTCACTCGGTGAGCACAGAGGCTTTGATCGGACGTTGAAGCTTCGTCCCGAGGTGAGCGTTCCACCAGAGATGGTTGTCGTTCCAGACGGGCTAACCGGCCTCGGACCCCCTCACGGACAAGCACCGATAGTTCAGATCGACGGTTTCCTCATCGACCGACACGAGGTCACCAATGAGGAGTACAAGAAGTTTGTCGATGCTGGCGGCTACAGGAAGCGCGAGTTTTGGAAGCAGCCATTCCTGAAAGACGGACAAGCGATTCCGTGGGAGGTGGCGGTCGCGCGCTTCCAGGACGCGACAGGACGACCCGGCCCTGCGACATGGGAGGTGGGCAGTTATCCGAAGGGGCTGGAGAACCATCCGGTCGCCGGAGTCAGCTGGTATGAGGCAGCGGCGTACGCCGAGTTCGCCGGCAAGAGCCTTCCAACGGCGTACCACTGGACGCTTGCGTCGCAGGCGACGAGCTACACACCAGTCATCACTCCCGGAAGCAACTTCCGAAGCGAAGGAACCCAGCCGGTTGGAAGCGGTGGCGGTTTGAGCGGTTTCGGCACGACGGACATGGCCGGCAACGTGAAGGAGTGGTGTTGGAACGAGGGTCGGGACGGTAACAGATTCATCCTCGGCGGCGGTTTCGGCGAGCCGATGTACATGTTCTACTTCTCAGACACACAGTCGCCGTGGGATCGCCTGCCGAACTTCGGTTTCCGCTGCGTCAAACTGGGCTCGGCACCCACCGCTGCCGCTGCCGCGAAAATCGAGGTCACAACCCATGACTACTCGAAGGACACGCCCGTCTCGGACGAGGTTTTCAAGGCTTATCGGGGACTGTACGCCTATGACAAGGGCGAGCTGAATGCGCGAGTGGAGGAGACGGGGACGACGGCGGGTTGGTCGCGAGAGAAGGTGACCTTCGACGCCGCGTATGGCCACGAGCGTGTCATCGCTCATCTTTTTCTGCCGAAGAACGGGTCCCCACCGTTCCAGACGGTAGTGTATTTTCCGGGTGGGTTCGCCTTGACGGATGCCAAGCTCGATCTGTCGATCGCGGCCGATACCGTAGACTTCCTTCTGAAAAGCGGTCGGGCTGTGATCTTCCCAATCTACAAGGGTACCTATGAGCGGCGGGAGGGGTTGGTGGCTGGTGGCAGGCCGACAGCGAAGTGGCGGGACCAAATTATCGCCTTTTCGAAGGATCTGGGCCGAACGATCGATTACCTCGAGACGCGACAGGATATCGACAGCACCACGGTCGCATACCTCGGCACAAGTTTGGGAGGGACCCAAGGGGCGTTGCTCCCGGCGATCGACAAGCGCATGAAGGCGGCGATCCTGTTATCGGGAGGTCTTAACGTCAGATGGGACTACCTTCCGGAGGTCGACCCGCTCAACTTCGTGAGGCACGTGACGATTCCCGTGCTGATGTTGAACGGACGGTACGATGACAGTTTTCCATTGGTGTCGTCGCAGCTCCCGCTCTTCCGCAACCTCGGAACTCCGGCCAAGGACAAGAAGCACGTCATCTACGAGGGTGGGCACGGCGCCTTTCCCCGTCCAGACGCGGTTCGCGAGAGCCTGGATTGGCTCGACAAGTATCTGGGGCCGGTCCGCCGTTAGCCGAGATACCACGTTTTTCCAACACAATTCTCGCCGCCACCTCGACGGCATTCTACGACGAACGCGATTGCCTGACTCCGGCGCGAGCAGATGATGCTGTGCCTGGCGTCGACTCGGACTCGCCGTAGGTTGCTGACGTTTCGAGGACCATTCAAATCTGGAGCCGGCGACCGGACTTGAACGGGTGACCTGCTGATTACGAAACAGCAATCAGCCATGTTCGCCACCGTTCGCGGACGTTCGCCCGCGTTCGGTCGAGTGGCGGCACATAAACCGGCTTCGCCGGCCGTGCCAGGCGTGCCCGTCACGGCCGCTGCATGTAGCGACTCCCTCGCCGGGCCGTCACGTCGCTCGTGTCCTCCATGTGTGCGTGCCGGGTTGACGAACATTACCTGTGCGCTTGTATACAGACGTCGGCCCGGAGCACGAGCCATGCTGACGGGGCGGAAACCACGAAGTGAATCGTACCGGGTTTGTCGGAGGGTCCATTCGTTGAGAGGATGGAGTCGCGATGACTTCGACGAGTTTGATCGTAACGTGAGAACACGGTTGCACGCTACACCGCGACACTTGGTAAGCTTCGTAAGCTTGGCACGATCGGAATCGCGGCTCGGATGGCGCTTCCGACACGGCAATCCATTCGCCGGGACGAGCCTGGTGACGGCATCGAAGGGAAACAACGAATGTCTGCAGCACGGTGGATAACGGCTGTCGCGGGATTGCTTTTGGCGCATTCTCTTGCCGCCCACATCACAGGGCAGACACCACAGCCGAATCAGTACGACACGTATACGCAACTTGGCCCGGGGGGCGCTAATTGCGGCACGATGACAAAAAGCCTACAGACAGACCGCGACAAGTTTCGGATCGCGTATCTCTTCTGGGAGCAGGGTTTTCTGACGGGCGCAAACTTCACGGCTTTTCGCGCCAAACAGGGCGACGCGCACGTCGGCGCAGGCGCGTCATCGGAGGTCTTGTTCGCGCCAGTGGAACAATACTGCGGACAACATCCGGAAAGAAGCATTGGGGATGCCGTGAGTGTCGTTTATCTCCAACTCACCGAACGGTAGGATTCCAAGTCCCGCCTGAGACACGGTGAGACTGGTTGTCGCGGAAACACTAGTGGGAGATCGATTCAGACTCACAGAGATCTGAGTAGAATTCGAACAAAATGCGGCAGATCGAATTGCGCCAGCCCCGGTGCATCGCCTTCACACGCACACGACCAGACCGTCACTGAAGGTCCGACGGCTGGCGTGTTGTCGTGGCAGCAGGACCGTGCCTGGCAGTCGGTGCGCGCCCGGTCGTGCGCGTTGAGCCGGCGGCGCGATGGGCGTTCATACGAAACGCCGCTTCGACGAGATTGCCGAGCAGTGGCCATCGGCCTGTGCGGAGATTGGCAGGCTCATCGGCGAGCTCTACGCAATCGAGCGGCTGGTGCCTGGCCCGTTTCCGGGCGATGCGGCGGCGCAGACGCTGCGGCAGCAGTTGCGTCAGGAGCGGTCACGGCCGGTACTCGACCAAATCTGGCAATGGGCCACGGTACAAGTCGGCTTGCCGCGCAGCGAATTCGGCATGGAGTTTCGGCCCGGCAGAACCCAGCTACCGTTTAGCCTGCCGCGAATCAGCTTTCGAGGCCAGACCTTACAGACGCACCTGCTTTATCAGCGACAGCGCCCGCCACTCCGGCATCGGGAGAGCTTGCCGCCGGACGGTCCACACATTGCCGACCACGCCATAAATATGGCACAATGGCTACATGCGAACGACCGTTGACATTCCGGACGGGATGTACCGTCAACTGAAGTCACGGGCCGCGCGCGAAGGGAGCTCGACGAGGGCTCTCATCCTGCGCGGCGTCAAGGAAGTCCTGAAGACCGAACGGCGAAAGGCGGGAGTCCCGGTCTCGCTACCGATCGTGCGGTCCAAGCGACCAGGCGCTGTTGCTATCGACAATGCCAGGATCTACGACATCGCTTTTCCCTGACATCAACGTCTGGTTAGCACTCACTTACGAGGGACATGCTCACCACCGTACTGCGGCGGTGTGGTTCGAGACGCTGACGCCCGACGTGAGCCTCGTTTTCTGCCGACTGACGCAACTCGGTTTGTTGCGGCTGCTGACCACCGCAGCGGTGATGGGCGACGAGGTCATGACGCAACCGCAGGCGTGGGGGGCATACGACCGCTGGCACCACGATCCCCGCGTCGAGCTCCTTGACGAACCCGCGGAACTCGAGGCACAGTTTCGGGCCCTCACGCGTCTCCGTCAGTCCGCTACGAAGGACTGGGCCGATTCCTACCTCGCAGCATTCGCCACCGTCGGGCAGCTGACACTGGTCACGTTCGATAAAGGACTGCGCGCGAAAGCCAAGTCAACGGT
>DASZHO010000084.1:0-41831 GCA_035937795.1 Vicinamibacterales bacterium
CTCGCCGCTCGGCGGATTTGTCTTCGTGGTCCTTGCCATCGGCCTCGCGCTGGTGCTCCAAGCGCTGGTGACCCTCCACGCTGAGCAACAAATGCGTCGAAGTCAGGCAGCTCTTCGCAAGAGTTACGAGCGCGTCCGCAATCTCGGGTCCAGGCTACTGAGTGCCCAGGAAAGAGAGCGTTCGCGGATCGCGCTGGAGTTGCACGATGACATCAGCCAGCAACTGGCAGTGTTGAAGTGGGATCTCAGGCTGTGGGGTCGGACGGTTCCGGGTCATGCCGAAGCCGTCGCCGCTGAAGCAGTGAAGCGCACGGAGGAAATCGCCGCGAGCGTGCACGATCTCTCGCACCGCCTCTATCCGGCGAGGCTGCGGTTGATGGGTCTGGTGGAAGCTCTCGACGGGCTTCAACGGGAGCTGTCTAACCCGGATGTTACCATCACGTTCGAGCACGAGAGCGTTCCACCGATGCTCCTGCCCGACTCGACCTTGTGTCTGTTCAGAATCGCTCAAGAAGCGCTGCAGAACGCTCTCAAGTACAGCAAAGCGCACAACGTGTCAGTCGATTTGCGCGGCGTGTCCGACGGAATCGCACTGACGATCGTCGACGATGGCGTAGGGTTCGACGTCGACGCGGTGTGGGGTAGAGGGCTCGGGTTGATCAGCATGCGCGAACGGGTCGAGGCACTTGGCGGAACATTCGAGATTCGCTCCAGTCCTGGTGCGGGCACCAGGTTGGAGGTCAGACTGCCTGCGTCCGTTCTGCACGACACGGAAGCGGTTTGACCTGTTGGACGCGTCGCGTCGCAAGGCGGCGAAACGGCGTGCGAATGATCTCCCGATGAATTTCTGCTCGATGAGTGACCCCACCCTAAAAGCGCGATCTGAGATCAGGATCGAATCAAACGCCGAGGTGTGGAGCCCGACGAACAGCCAGACCTGCGTGAGGCATCCGTCGTAAAGCGGGCACGAAAACGGGCACAGCCGCGTCCGATCTGCATGCCAATCGGCGCCGCAGCCGCAAGGCGAAGTGCGGTGCTATCATCAGGTTCCAGTCCGCTCGTCCACATCGTCCAGAGGCCTAGGCCGTGACCCATTCAAGGCGAAGGTTAACTCAGCAGTCGGACTAGGAGTTTCAAATGACATTCGCTCGCGCGTCGACGGTTTGCGCGATCATGCTCTCGGTCGCGGCGTGGCAGCCCGCCCATGCGCTCGCCCAGCCACGGGTCAAGACGCAGAACGGCACGGTCGAAGGCACAACGGAATCGAGCGGCGTCCGGGTCTTCCGTGGTATTCCGTATGCTGCGCCGCCTGTGGGCGATCTGCGCTGGCAGCCGCCGCAGCCCATCAAAAACTGGACGGGCCTCCGCCAGGCGGACAAGTTCGGTCCCCGCTGCATGCAGCGGAGCCTTTTCAGCGACATGGTGTTTCGCTCGAACGGCATGGGCGAGGACTGCCTGTATCTCAACGTCTGGATGCCGGCGGCCTCGGGCAACGAGCGCCTTCCGGTGCTGGTGTACTTCTACGGCGGTGGGTTTGTTGCGGGCGACGGCTCGGAGCCGAGGTACGACGGCGAGGCCATGGCGCGAAGGGGAATCGTCGCCCTCACCGTGAATTACCGGTTGAGCGTGTTCGGCTTTCTCGCCCATCCGGAGCTGACGAAGGAATCGAAGCATCACGCCTCCGGCAACTACGGTCTGCTCGATCAGGCAGCGGCGTTAGGCTGGGTGCAGCAGAACATTGCGGCCTTTGGCGGCGATCCGAGGCGTGTGACGATCGCGGGGGAATCCGCCGGATCGATTTCGGTGAACGCGCTCATGGCCTCGCCGTTATCCAGGAGCCTGTTTGCGGGCGCCATCGGCGAGAGCGGCGCGATGATCAATCCGACGCTGCCGCCCGTATCGCTGGCAGACGGCGAGAAGAACGGTCTGGCCTTCGCGACGGGGATCGGCGCGACCTCGTTGCAGGCGCTGCGCGCCAAGCCGGCGGAAGAACTGCTCGACGCCTCGGCAAAACCAGGCGTTGCACCGTTCTCTTCGGCGACCATCGATGGCTATTTCCTGCCGAAGGCTCCCGCCGACATTTTTGGCGCGGGCGAGCAGGCGCATGTGCCGCTTCTGGCTGGGTGGAATTCGGCGGAAAGCTCCTCGACTGCTGTCCTGGGGAGAGACGCGGCGGCGACACCCGACAACTACTCGAAGGCACTTCAGAGGCTGTACGGCGAGCGAGCCGGCGAGGTGCTGAAGCTGTATCCCGGCGGGACGACTGAAGAAATCATTCAGTCGGCGACCAACCTGGCGAGCGACCGCTTCATCGCGTACAGCACCTGGAAGTGGACGGACGTGCATGGCCGCACCGGCGGCAAAGCCGTCTATCGCTACTTCTACTTACGGCCTCGACCGGCGATCGTCACCGCGGCCGGGACAAGCGGCCAGGCCCCGGCCGGCCCGCCGGCGCGTGGCGCGGTCCACTCGGCGGAAATCGAGTACGCGATGGGCAACCTCGCGACCAACAAGAGATTCGCCTGGAGCGCCGACGACTACAAACTGTCCGAGATCTTTCAGGGTTACTTTTCCAATTTCGTGAAAAGCGGCGATCCGAATGGGCCCGGACTTCCCAGATGGGCGCCGACTCACGCCGGGGCCGCACAGGCGATGTATCTCGACGTCGAGCCACGGCTCGAACTCGATCGGCGCGAACCTCGCTATTTGTTGCTGGATCAGTTTTACTCACATTGATCGAGCCGGCGGGCCAACTTTCAATGTCCGAGGAGAAGAAGGCCCGCCGACAAGGCAGAGAGCAGCCAGAGCGTCACGCTGACCTCCCTCCATCGTCCCACCACGGTATAGAGCATCGCGTGTAGAAGGAATCCCCAGAGGATCCCCTGCGTGATGGACAGCGTGAGCGGAATCAGCACCACCGTGACGAACGCCGGCAGCGCGTCCTCGATCGACGAGAAATCAATCGTCGAGACGGACTGGAACATCGACACGCCGACGAGAATGAGAACGCCCGCCGTCGCGTAGGCGGGGACGGCGGCGGCCAGCGGTCCGAGGAAGAAGCACGGCACGAAGCAGAGGGCGGTCACCACCGAGGCGCGGCCCGTGCGGCCTCCCATGCGAATCCCCGCGATGCTCTCCACGTATGCCGTTCCGGGCGAGGTGCCCGCCAGGCCGGAGGTGAGCGTCGCGATGGCGTCGACGATGAGGCCGCGACGCAGGTTGATGGGGCGGCCGTCCGGATCGGTGAGGCCGGCGGCGCTGGCCACGCCGATGAAGGTCGAGAGCGAATCGAAGAGGTCGGTGAAGAGGATCGCAAGAATCGACGGCAGGAGGGCGAGCCGGAGCGCGCCCCGGATATCGAGCGCCAGAAACGCAGAGGAAAAGTCCGGCGCGCTGGCTATGGTCTCCGGCGGCTTCGCGTACCTCAGCGTCCAGGCGAGGGCGGTCACCGCGAAAATGGCCGCCAGGAACGCGAGCGGGTTGTTCCGCCGCATCAGCGCCACGGCGATGAGGATGCCGAGCAACAGAAACGCCGCACGGTGGTCGAGCGTCCCCATGCGCACGAGCGTGGATGGATCGCCGACGATGAGGCCGGTGTTGCGCAGGCCAATGAACGTCAACAGGAGCCCGATACCGGCTGAGGCTGCGGCCCGAAGTGGCGGTGGAATCGCCAGCGCGATGTGTTCCCGCAATGGTGTGGCCGACACGACCAGGAACAGCACGCCCGCCCAGAAGACCATGCCGAGCGCCGTCTGCCACGGCACCTTGGACTGCAGGACGATCGTGAACGCGAAGAAAGCATTGAGGCCCATGCCGGGAGCCACCGCGAACGGCAGCCGGGCATAGAGGCCCATCAGGAGCGTCATGCTGCTGGCGACGAGTACCGTCGCGGTCAACGCGCCCGAAAATGGCATCCCGGTCCCGGGAGTGGCAAGAATCCCGGGATTGACGACCACGATGTACGCCATCGTGAAGAAGGTCGTCACGCCGCCGACAACATCGGCGTACAGAGCGCGGTCGTGGGGCGCACCAGGCTGAGCCATGGAGGTTCACGCATGGTACCATCCGCGCGTTCACAGGTTCCGGAGCTACTGATGAAGGTGACGCCTCGGGTAATCGCGACATTTTTGGCGGGCATGGTCCTGACTGCGTGCACCGCGCGCGAAGGCCCACCTCCGGCACGGGCCCCGGCAGCCGCGCGCCCGGTGGTCGTGCAGGGCGCGATGGATCTTGAGGTGAAAAAGCTGGCCGGCGCGCTCGAGAACGTGACCGAGGAAACCGTCCAGGGATGGACTTTCTGGAGCGGCACGCTCGACGGCTATCCCGTGGTGGTCTCGAAAACGCTCAAGGGCGTGTCGAACGCCGCGGCTGCCACCGTTCTCGCAGCCGACCGATATCATCCGATTGCCATCATCAATCAGGGAACCGCGGGCGGCCACGAGGACGACCTGTCGGTCTACGACATCGTTCTCGGCACGTACGCGGTCAACCTCGGATCGTTCAAAACCGGATATCGCGCCGGCGGTCAGGGGAGCAATTTCGCCGACTGGACACCGCTCGATCTGATGCGCTCGGAGGGCAGCGCCGGCCAGGATCCGAACGCGCGCTCGATGCGCCGCTTTCCTGGCGACGAAGGGCTGCTGGCCGCGGCCAGAAGCGTTCGTGGCCTGTATCGGAAAGGGCGTGTGGTCGAGGGCGTGATCGGTTCGAGCGAGATCTGGAACAGCGAGATCGACCGCATTCGGCAGATCCACGACAAGTTCGGGACCACGGCCGAAGAAATGGAGACGGCGTCGGCGGCTCAGATTGCCGGGTTGTTCCAGATTCCGTTCCTCGGCATCCGCGTGCTGTCGAACAACATCACCAATGGAGGGACGTACGACGCCAGGACGGGCGAGGCCTGCCAGGAGTATGTCTATGACGTCGTGAAGGCCTATATCGGCGAGAAGCTGAAGCGCTGAGCCGTGCAGGACTCTCACGTCAAATCGATCAGCCGCTTGTAGTCCTCCACCGTATCGATGTCGGTGAATGCGCCCTCGTCGTCGACTTCCAGGTTGAGCTGCTCTGCCGAATACGCGCGAATGACGCCCTTGGCGCCTTCGGCCGGGTTGCCGTTGCGAAACTCGTCGAACAGCGCGCGATCGAAGATGACCGGATGCCCGTGCCGGCCCTTGCTCGCCGGCCGAACGACGAGCGCGCTGCCGGCTCTGAATTCCTGAAGCAGCGTTCGGACCGTTGCCGGACTCACCAACGGCACGTCAATCAGGGTGAACAGGGCCGCGGTCACTCCGGGCCGGTCGATGGTCTTCAACCCCGCCACAAGCGATGAGAGCTGTCCTTGCTCGTAATCGGGATTTTCGACGACCCGAGCCCGCGTCTTGCTGCGCTCGACCGCCTCGCGAACCGCAGCCGCGTCGGCGCCGACAACGACGACGATCTCTTCAACGCCGGCATCGCGAAGCGTGCGCATGACACGATCGAGAAACGTTTCGTTCGTGGAGATCGGCAGCAGCGCCTTGGTACGGCCCATGCGCGATGATTTGCCGGCGGCCAGGATGATTCCTGGAATCATTGGAACCGGATCTTACTTGGACTAGAATCCTCCGGATGCCCGAAACGGCGCTCCGCATGCGCTGCCAGCGCTGCGGCCAACAGATGGATTTGCGGGACCCGCCCGCCGGAAGCCCGTGGAAACCTGACCAGTTCTGGGTGTGTCCAAATTGCGGACGCCACTACTGGACGACCTACCCCACGCAGCCTGGTGCACCCGTCGCCGCTGCCCCACCCGCTGCCGCGCCGGTGGCCGCGGCGCCCGCGACCCCGGCGGCCAAGCCGGTTCCCGTCGAATAGCGTTCTGGTCATGGTTGGGGATCCCATGGGTTTTTCTCTGCAGGACGATGACCAGGATGAGGACGACGAAGCCAATGAACAGGAGGATTTTGACCGGGACGAGGCGGACCAGAAGAACGATTCGGACGAGGATGAGGACGATGAAGAGGACGAAGACGAGGAAACCTGGCAGGTATCAGGTTGCCTTGACTTCGTAGGGTGAAGCACCTACACTGGCCGCCGTCTCGGCCTGATCGCGCAGCAAGTGCTGGCACGCGTGCACTTTGCGGCAAGTCGGGAACAATCGGAGGACACGGCATGCCGACCGGCACAATCGCACGGCTCCTGATCGACAAGGGTTTTGGATTCATCCGCGATGAGGGAGGGATCGAACACTTCTTCCATCGCAGTTCCGTCCGCGGCGCCGTTTTCGAGTTGCTGCGCGAAGGGCAGCGCGTCGAGTTCACTCCTGAGGAATCTCAGAAGGGTCCGCGCGCCGGAGACGTTCGGCTCATCGAATCCTAGTCGCGGAGCTGCTTGCTCCGCTTCGGCTGCTTCGCCATACATCCGGTGTGTGCGCGTGAGCGGTACCTGCAGGAACCCGGGTCAGACTCGCGCTAACAGTTGCAGGAACGCGTCGGTGTCGCTGAGATCTTCGAAGACGGCGTCCGCTCCGCACCGACGAAGCGCGGCCGAATCAGCCGGACCGGTTGCCACGGCCACCGACCGCGCGCCAGCGGCGGCCGCACATGCCACGTCCAGTTCCGTATCCCCCACCACCATCACGTTCCGAGGCGGCACTTCGGGCGCACCGCATTCAAGCGCGCGCCGCATGGCGACCGCAAACAGATCGTTCCGGTTGTTCAGATCATCACCGAACGCACCGCATGAAAAATATCGCCACAGATCGAAATATTCGAGCTTGAGTTTTGCGCCCTGTTCGCAGTTACCGGTCAGAAGCGCCAGAAAGACATCCAGCCGTCGAGCCAGCGCGTCGAGAAGGGGCCGCACTCCCGGAAGCACGCTTTTGTCATGCGAGGGCTCGGGAAGCGCCTCGAGCAATCGCTCGCAATATCTGGCGCGAAAGCTGCGGAAAAACTCCCCGCTCGGATCCAAGCCTGCGCGCGCGGCCGCATCTTCGAGAAGGCCTCTGTCGGTGCGGCCGGCCATCGGGATACCCTCGAACGCACCCGCGATGCCGAACACATCTTCGAACGCGCGGCTCATGGCACGCACGCCGGCGCCGCCCGTCCGAACGAGCGTGCCGTCGATGTCGAACAGAACGATCGTCACCTTGGACGCCGGGGCGGGCGCGACGACCGAACGAGCAAAGCGATCAAGACTCCGAGCGGACGTTGGCTGCTCGCGGTCCTTTGGGCGAGGACTCTTCGTCGAATGCGACGCGCTGGCCTTCGGCAAGCTGATCGAAGCTGCCTTGCACGCCGCTGCGATGGAAGAACCACTCCTGTCCTCCATCGTCACGGATGAAACCGAAACCGCGGTCACGAACGAGTCGTTTGATAGTGCCGTTTGGCATTGCCCACTCCTTGCCGTAGCCGATCGTCGATGAGGCGGAAACGGGTCCGCCTCCTTGCTCTACAATATCTGCAATAGCCGCAAATTTCAGCCACTTTGGCGCCACTTACAAACGCCTTCGCACCTCAACGGCGGCAGCGGGGATGTGCAGCCGCGGTGTACAATGCCTCGCTTGGCCGCGCCGGATTGAGGGCCCAGGTTCTCACTGCAATCGACGGGAGGTTACATGTATAGAGCAGGGCTCATCGCGGCCGCCGCCGCGTGCTGTCTGGCGGTCACGATTGTGGCCGCGCAGGCCCCCGGCCGGCAGGGCCGCGGAGGCGCTGGCGCCGGGGCGCCCAACCCCAATGCGTCCCCCGCGCCGCCCGCGCCCGCCGATCCGAACCAGATGCAAGGGCAGGGTCGAGGAGGAGCGCTGTTTGGAAAGGCGCACGCCAACATCGCCGGCCCCAACGGACTGACCGGCACGGCTGATTTCTATGAAATCGCGAACGGCGGCAACAGCCACATGGTTCAGGTGATTCTGAGCCTGCAGAACGCGCCGCCAGGACTGCACGGTGTTCATATTCACGCGGTCGGCAAGTGCGAAGCGCCGGCGTTCACCTCGGCCGGCGGACATTTCGATCCCGGTCCGGCAGGCGATACGAATCCCGACACGAATCATCCGTTCCACATGGGGGACCTGCCGAACATCACGGTCGGAGCAAACGGCGCCGGCACGATGAACGTGTATACGACGCGCGTCACGATGGGCGGGCCGACGGGATTGTTCGACACCGATGGCTCGGCCATCATCATTCACGCGAATCTGGATCCCGGCGTAGGGGGTCCCGCCGGCTCTGGCATCAGCGGCGGCCCGCGAATCGGGTGCGGGGTGATCGAACGGTAATGGAGGCAACAGTGCGAAGACGGCAGTGGATTTCAGCAGCCGTGGCATTCTGCGCCGCAGCGGCGTTCGCGGCGGCCCAAGCTCCGGTTTCGCAAGGCGCCGGCCAGGGTCGGGGCGGCGGAGGCCAGGGCGCCGGGGCGCCGGGCCCGGGCGGCGCAGGAGGGCCTGCGCGTGGGATTACCATCAACGCAAACCCCATTCAGAAGGCGCACGCCGATATCAGCGGCAACGGCATCACCGGCACCGCGGATTTCGTCGAATACGCGCAGGGCAACGGTCAGATTGTGCAGGTGATTGTGAATGTCACCGGATTGCCGCCGGGGATGCACGGCATGCACATTCACACGGTCGGAAAATGCGATCCGCCAAACTTCACCACCGCGGGCGGGCACTTCGATCCGGGGCCGTTCGGCAACCCCGACGCAGACCTCAATCACCCGTACCACAGTGGCGACTTGCCGAACATCAACTCGGCGCAAGGCCCGAACGGCTTGACAGCGAGCGTCACGACCTACACGACGCGCTTCAACCTCGGCGGGCCGCTAACGCTGTTCGACGCGGATGGGTCGTCCATCATCATTCACGCGAATCCGGATACGTATTCGACAGGAACGCAGGGACAGGGAGTGGCGGGCGGGGCGCGACTGGCCTGCGGCGTGATTACGAAGAGTTAGTGGCCCGGGCAAGACCGACGGTCGGCGTAGGCACTGAAGTGGCTAAAGGCGGATCCAACACCGCCGAGGGCGCCATCTATGCAGCTACTGATTCTTGCACAAGCCCTTGGGCGTCCAATCCTGCGTAACCGTTGTGGCGGGCTGAGATGAGTCGTGAAGAATAAGGACTATGGCCCGCCGTGTGATGTGACCTGTCGCCACGAGATACATCGGTGGGCCGGCGGGAATGATAATCGGCGGTCCACCCGCGCGTCCTATCATCACGCCGTTGGGCGTCTCCACGCAGGTTTCGCCCGCGAGCGTATACCAAGCTTCCGGCCCTGAGTGCGTGTGGACCAATGAGTCCATGCCCGGAGTGAAGATCGCCTCCATATACATAGCGGAATACGGGACACCTTGGCGGACCGGAAGTGGGCCGATTTCCGCCACATGCTCGCCAGAACGCGGGCGCCACCCTCGCTCCGCAATCGTAAAGAGCCACACCTTCCCCAAAGACTCCACGATCGTGCTCCGCACCACTTGGCCGCATTCGCGGCCGCCTGACTGGGATACGCGTCCAGGTGCCAGAACATTGAATCCTGCGGAAGTCGGCCGATTACGTTGTCGACGATAATCCAGCACCCGACCTCCGCCGTCCGCTGAGCCATCGGCCAGCATCGCGAGTCCGTGGATTGCGCGGCTGCTTCGACGCTCGCTGAAAGCATCGCGGCGGTCCAAAACAGCGCACGCGTTCGTCCAGTCACGCGCGGATTCTACATTAAAGGTCGCGCTGGAAACGGATTGAAAACCGATCTTGGCGTCGGGATCGTGCCTAGTTGACGGGCACTAAAACCAGCCTCGACGCTCTTTCAATTCTCCGGTGGCCGGCTGCCAGTGGAGCAACCGGCCCCCAAGGGATTTCGCAAACTTCTCGTCCGAGGTCAGGGCGACCATCGTCAGCGTGCGGCGGCCGGAGATTTGCTTCAGCAACGCCGCATACGGCTTCACATCCTCCTGCTTCAGCGCCGCGGTCGGATGTTCCAGCAACAGGATCTCCGGGTCGAGCGCAAGCGCGCGCGCCAAGAGCACACGCGCGCGCGTACTCCTGTCCGCTTCACCGGCAACGACGCCGAACAGAGATTCGCTGATGCCGGTTTCCGCGGCAAGCGCTCTGACGCGGGGAAGGACGGTCGCGGGAATCGGATCGAATTCCAAATCGAATGGCAGCGCCAGGTTCTGGGCAATCGTCATCCCCTCGAGCAGCACGATGCGACTGCTGACGATGCCGATGCGCTCCACGAATGCCAGCCACGCCTCGCTGTCCGCGATGGCGGCGCTCGACTGGCCCAGGCATGCCACCTCGCCTCTGTCCGGCAGGACGGCACCGGTTGCCAGGTTGATAAATGCTTCAGCGGCAGCCAGATCGAAACCGACGAGAGCCGCGCGGCTGCCCGCCGTGATCCGCAGGTCGTGGATTCTCAGGGGACGGAGCGCACCATATTGTTTTTCGACGCCGCGAAACTGAAGGGCCGCCGCCGACGTCGGATCAGGCATTCAGCAGTTGATTGACTTCCGAGACGATGCGTCCGCTCTCGGTGAGGGCGCCGATTTCGACCTTCAGCGCGCCGAGGTTGATGGCCAGGCACGAGTAGGCGACGACGCCATGGACGGCCGCCGGCAGCATTCCCGTATCGACGCTGGCACCGATGAGCGCCGTGATGATGGTCACCACCATCGCAAGCGTGGCGATCGAAAACACCGGCTTCCGCAGCACCGCGATGCGACGCTCGAATTCCTTCGAAAGGCCGCCCTCTTGCGCGGCTTCTCTCACGGCCTTTCCCTTGCCGAGAAAATAAAACATCATCATCGAATGGGCCAGCAGATTGACCATCGCGCTGAAAATGCCGATGGTGATGTGGCGCGAGAGCATTGCTCCGCTCGCCGCGGTCAATCCCAGATAGATCGCCGCGCCAATGCCGGCGAGCGATGTCACCACGGCTGTGAGCAGTGCTGCGGCCATTCAGGTCTTGTTCCTTCCTGCGCGCATCGACAGGCGTTCAAAATGTTCGGGAGGCAGCCCGACGGTGCCGAAGGCGGCCTTTCGGCGGATGGGTTCGCCGTGATAATCGGAGCCGCCCGACACAAGAATACCGTAGCGTTCCGCGAGCGCGAGGTAGTGTGCCGTCGTTTCCTCATCGTGATCGCTGTGGAAGGCTTCGAGGGCCGTCAGGCCCGCCTCGACCATTCCGGGAATCAGGTCATCCCGCTTCAGCAGTCCTGGATGCGCGAGCGAGCAAACCCCGCCCGCGCGGGCAATGATGCTGACGACCACCGACGGTTCAGGCCCTACACGAGCGACGTACGCCGGCTTGCCTTCACCAATCAATTCGTCGAAGGCCTGGCGAATGTCCACCGCGTGGCCGGCCTTGACGAGCGCTCGGGCCACCATCGGGCGCCCCAGCGACCTGCCGGCCTCTTTTTCCGCGAGGACCTTGTCACGATTGATCGGTTTGCCGAGACCGGCGAGCCGGTCGACCATCTCGCCCAACCGCCGAACCCGATCAGCGCGCTGGCGTTCGAGAAACTCTCCGAACGCGCCGTTTTCCGGGTCGATGAAATAGCCCAGCATGTGAACGTCGCGGCCTTCATGGACCGCGGTGATCTCAATGCCCGGCACGAAGGCGATTCCCGAATCGCGGGCCAAGGCCGCGACTGGGGGAACGGCCGCGACGGTGTCGTGGTCGGTCACGCTCATCGTGCGGATGCCCGCGCGCCAGGCCATATCGACCAGTTCGGCCGGCTGCAGGAGGCCGTCTGAGGCAGTCGTGTGAAGGTGAAGATCGATCATCGGACGCGCATCGCTCGCAGATGCGCAGAACGGCGTGTGCCGGGTGTTTGGGGCAGTGTTCGCGGCTCTGGGTTCAGGACGCCGGGTTCAGTCCCGGCGCCATCAGACCCAGACCCGCCGCATTAGTGGCTGTGCTCGTGGTGGCCGCCGGCCGCCGCACCTTCTTCAGTATTGAACGACGAGCCACAACCGCACGTTGATGTGGCGTTCGGATTCTTGATGGTAAACCCCCCGCCGGTCACCGTTTCGACGAAGTCGACCTCGGCGCCTTTCAGATAGCGGATGCTGATGGGGTCGACGAACAGCCGGATGCCGTTCGACTCAAACACCTGGTCGCCGTCGCCGCCGTTCTCTTCAATCATGAGCCCGTACTGAAACCCCGAACATCCCCCACCCTGCACGAAGACACGAAGCCCGCTGTTCTGCTTCTGCTCCTCCACAAGAAGCTCGCTGATTTTGGAAGCTGCCGCAGGCGATACATTGATCATTTTGATGCTCCTGAGGAAACATGCGTCCCTCTCAGTAGAAATTATACAATACTCAGCGTTCGTGACCACTATCGCCACCAGCGACCTCCGGCGGCTCGCCTCGGCAAGATCGGCGGAAATCGCAGCGAAAAGGCCCGATTTGACGCCGGCGCTGGCGCTTCAGCGGGACATATTGCGCCTTCTTATGGACGCCGCGGAGCGGCTGGAGGACTCAAACGAGCCCGCGGCGCCGGGAATGACCCGCGATCCGGTTCTGGCGAAATGGACGCGCGGCGTGCCTGCGTTCCGTGGCGTGGCGGTGGCCTTCCCATCCGCGCTCAAGGACATGCTGCCGGAGGTGTGCGACGTACTCGCGCGGGGCGGCGCTGGAGAGAGCGCCGTTCACATCAAGGACGCGCTCACCACGGGCGAGATGAATGCCGAGTCGCTGCTCAGAGTCTCGTTTGCGAGAGACCAGAAGGCGATTCGTACCAGTTCGATTCACATGGGAATGGCGCCCGATCTCGTGTGGCTGGTCGGCGAGCTCGGCAGCTCGGTTCTTGCGCATCGATTGCAGGCCTCCGTGCTGACCGCGCCCGGGCTGCATGAACGCGTTCGCGATTGGGATCGCGGCTACTGCCCGTGCTGCGGATCGTGGCCGGCGCTGGTCGAGTGGCTGAACGGGGCGCGCGTCCTTCGCTGCTCCTTTTGCGCGGCCTCGTGGGAATTGACCTCGCATCGCTGCATCTACTGCGGAAATGCCGACAAACGGTTCGTCGCGGCGGCGCCCGACATGGCGCATCAAGGCCGGCGGCTCGAACTGTGCGGCGGGTGCGGAAGCTACACGAAGGTGATCGAGGTGGGTTCGCTTACGCCCTTTCCGCTCGTCGCCATCGAAGATCTCGCGACGATGGATCTCGACGAAGGCGCGATCGGCCGTGAATACGGCCGCCCTCCGCTGTTCGACCTGGACGCCATCGATCCACCCGCGCGATCGGGGTGTGGCTAGGAGCCAGACTCAGGCGAGCTCTTCGAGTCTTTCGCCGGACTCCGCTTCCAGATCCTTGTGCAGGCTATTGCCGTGCGCGTCCATCGTCACGATGGCCGGAAAATCGCGAACCCAGAGGTGCCACATCGCTTCGGGCGTGCCGAATTCGGTTAGCGATACACCGTCGGTGCGCTCGATGCAGCGCGCGTAGAACTGTGCGGCCCCGCCGACGGCGTTGAGATAGACGGCGCCGTGTTCTTTGAGCGCCTGCAGCGTTTTCGCGCCCATGCCACCTTTGCCAACCACCGCGCGCACGCCATACCGCTTGATGATGTCGGCCTGATACGGCTCCTCGCGAATGCTGGTCGTCGGGCCGGCCGCGGTGACGCGCCAAAGCTCGCCTTCCTGCTTCACCACCGGACCGCAGTGATAGAGAACGGCTCCGTCAAGAGCGACGGGCGGATCGTGCTTCATCAGGTACGCGTGCACCGCGTCGCGGCCGGTGTACATCCTGCCCGACACGAGCACCACGTCGCCGACCGCCAGCGACCGGACCGTTGCTTCGTCGAGCGGCGTGTGCAGCGCCACTTCGCGGCCCGTTCGCGTAAAGCCGGCCTGGTCGATCATCGGAAGTACGGGCGTGGACGGATCGCGGTAGAGCCATTGACGGATCGATCCGTCGCGCGAGTCGAGCCGCACGCCGAGCCTGCGGTAGGCCCAGCACTCGTAGGCCACCGATACGAAAAAACTCGCCGGGAGCCGGTTGAGCGCGCCAATCTTGCACCCGATCAAACTCACGTTGCCGCCGAATCCCATCGTGCCGATGCCGAGGCTGTTCACCGTGCCCATGATTGACGCTTCAAGCTCCGCGAGCCGGGGGTCAGGATTCACATCGTCGAGCGTGCGGAACAGCTCTTCCTTCGCGTTCATGTACCCAGAGGTGCGATCGCCGCCGACACACACTCCGACAGCGCCGGGACTGCAGCCTTTCCCCTGCGCCTGCCACACGGCGTGCAGGATGCATTTGCGCACGCCGTCCAGCGTGCGATCGGCCCGGCCGAGATGCGGCAGCTCGGCCGGGAGCGAGTACTGTGCGTTCATGTTCTCGCAGCCGCCGCCTTTGAGGATGAGCTTGATCTCGATGTCGTCCTGCTCCCATTGATCGAAATGGATGATCGGCGTGCCGGGCCCGAGGTTGTCACCGGAGTTCTCGCCGGTAATCGAATCGACCGAATTCGGGCGCAGCTTGCCCAGGCTGGTCGCGCGGGCCACGGCTTCGCGGATCCGCCGGCGCATCCAAATCTGGTCGCTGGCCCTGGGCACGCGCACCTCGAACGTGGGCATGCCCGTATCCTGGCAGATTGCCCCCTCGGCGCCGGCAGCCTGATCGATGTTTTGCGCGATGATGGTGAGGGCCTGCGCCGACCGTGTGCCCGCAGGTTCGGCGCCCACGGCGCCGCGCATCGCCGCCCGCACGTCGGGCGGCAAATCGCTCGAGGTCTTGACGATCAACTCCAGAACGCTGTCGAAGAAGGCTGGAAGCATCCCGTTAGTATAACTTTGCCGCGACGCTGTAGACTGGGGCCGTGGGCCGCATCGAGCGCGATCCGCTGGGCGAGCGCGAGGTTCCAGACCATGCGTACTACGGCATCCAGACCCAGCGAGCCGCGGACAATTTTCCAATCAGCGGGCTGCGCGCGCCGGACGAGCTGGTCACCGCCACGATCTTGATCAAGAAGGCCGCCGCGGCGGCCAACGTGGCCGCCGGAAGGCTCCCGCCCGACATCGGCCGCGCGATCGCCGCGGCCGCAGACGACGTGCTGGCCGGCAAGCTTCGCGATCAGTTCATCGTCGATGTCTATCAGGCTGGTGCGGGCACGTCGCACAACATGAACGCGAACGAAGTGCTCGCCAACAGAGCCGCCGAAATTCTGAACGCCCCGAGGGGCAAGTACGACAAGGTCCATCCGAACGACCACGTCAACATGGCGCAATCGACCAACGACGTGTTCCCGACCGCCACACGCCTCGCGTTGCTGCTGGAACATCGCGGGCTGGTCGACAGCGCGAGAAAGCTTGCGGCGGCGCTCGAAGCGAAGAGTCGAGAATTCGCCACTGTCCTGAAGGTTGGCCGCACGCACTTGCAGGACGCCGTGCCGATCACGCTGGGGCAGGAGTTCGGCGGCTATGCGGCGTGCATCGCACGAGGGGCCGACGACCTCGACGCGGCCTCGCTTCAATTGCGGGAGCTGAATCTCGGCGCGACCGCCGTGGGCACCGGGTTGAATGCCAGCGTGGGCTATTCGGCAGCGGCGGTGAAATTGCTGGCGGAGTACACCAAGCTCGAATTGAAGCCGGCTGACAATCTATTTCGTGTCACCCAGAGCATGGGCGACGTTGCCGCGTATTCGGGCGCGATGCGGCGGCTTTCGATTGAGCTGGGGAAGGTCGCAAGCGATTTACGTCTGTTGAGCATGGGACCGCGGGCCGGAATAGCCGAGATCACGCTGCCCGCCGTGCAGCCGGGTTCGTCGATCATGCCCGGCAAGGTGAACCCCTCGATACCGGAGATGGTGAACCAGGTGTGTTACCAGGTGATGGGATGCGACGTCACGGTTGCGATGGCGTGCGAAGCCGGCCAGCTCGAGCTGAACGTGATGATGCCGGTGATTGCGTGGAACGCGCTGCATTCCTCGCGGATTCTTCGCGAATCGATGTCGGCGCTCCGCGCCAGGTGCGTCGACGGCATCGCTGCCAATGTCGAACGGAGCCGGGAACTACTCGACCTGAGCACCGCCGTGGCTACCGCTCTGAGCCCGCAGATTGGCTACGCGGCGACGGCGGAAATCGCGAAGGAAGCCGTGCGAACGGGGAAGTCGATCCGCCAGGTCGCGAAGGAACGCGGCGTGCTGAGCGACGAACGCCTCGACACGCTGCTGGCTCCGGAACGAATGACATCGCCGGACAAATCCCAATGACGAGAACCGCTTCCAGGCTTCTGGGGTCGATCGTGCTGCTGGCGATGTTCGGCAGCCTATCGGTGACGGGCCAGCAGCAGCCGCGCAGGCCCGGCCGGATATTTTCGCCGACCGAGCTCGGGTTGCTCGAAGCGCCCGATCGCGAAGCGTGGCAAAAGCCCGACCAGGTGATGGACTCGCTGCAGATCGCCGAAGGCAGCGTCGCCGCCGACCTGGGCGCCGGCGGCGGCTGGTTCACCATACGGCTTGCGCGTCGCGTGGGGCCAAATGGGAGGGTGTACGCCGAAGACATTCAGCGGTTGATGATCGAGGCGATCCAGCGCCGCGTGCAGCGCGAAGGCTTGACGAACGTGATTCCAACACTCGGGACCAAGGATGACCCTGCCCTGCCGCCCGGCGAGATCGACACCGTGCTGATCGTCGATACGTTTCAGGAAATGGAAGAACCGGTGGCGGTACTCAAGAACGTGGGCAACGCGCTGAAGCCCAACGGCCTCGTCGGCATCATCGACTACCGGCTTGGACAGGGCGGTCCCGGCCCCGGGCCGGAGGAGCGGGTGGCGCCGAGCGTGATCATCGACACCGCCAAGTCCGCCGGGCTGAAGCTTATCGGGGAAGAGAACTTCCTGCCTTACCAGTACTTTCTGCGATTTGGGAAATAGCCCGGATGCGAGTGGTTCTCACGATCGCGGGCAGCGATCCCATCGCCGGCGCCGGCATTCAGGCCGATCTGAAAACGTTCGCCGCGCTCGGGGTCTACGGAACCTCCGCCCTGACGGCGGTGACGTCGCAGAACACGGCCGGCATCGGCGGCGTATTCGCGCTGCCGGCAGATGTGGTCCGCTCGCAGCTCGATTGCGTCGTCCAGGACGTACGCCTGTCGGCGACAAAGACCGGGATGCTGGCAACGGCCGACATTATCGGCGTGGTCTGCGACGCGCTCGCTCGCCTCGAGCGCCCAAATCTGGTCGTCGATCCCGTGATGGCCGCGACCAGCCCGGGCCGGCGCACCCTTCTGGCTCCGGATGCCGTCTCAATCTTGAAGAGCCGCCTGCTGCCGCTTGCGTCCGTCGTCACCCCCAATACATCCGAGGCAGGCGCGCTGGCGGGAATTCCGGTGGAATCGGCGGACGCGGCGCGCGAGGCCGCCAGGAGGATTCTGGACCTGGGTGCAAAGGCGGTGGTCGTGAAAGGGGGGCACCTGTCGGGCGCCGAATCGATCGACCTTCTGTTCGACGGCCGAACCTTCACTGAGTTTTCCGCGCCGCGCTCATCGAGGGGACCCATTCACGGAACGGGCTGCACATTCGCCTCGGCGCTGGCGGCCGGGCTGGCGCTCGGGGACGATCTGCCGGCGGCGGTCGATCGCGCCAAACGCTACGTGACGGGCGCCATTCAACGCGCGGTCGCAATTGGCCGGGGCGCGGCGGTGCTCGATCACTTCTGGAACTATACTGACCTGTCCAGCTGAAACCAGACGCGGGTGTTGTGCTTCGGCGAACGCGGGACTCTACGAGTATGCAGTCAATCGCGGTGACGTCGGATCCGCTACGTCTCGAGACCCTGGTCGGGCTGGTGTCGGGCAGCGGCGGTCTCGGCGCCATCGCCACCTTCGTCGGGCTCGTGCGCGACCACAACCAGGGGCGCCGCGTGACGCACCTCGAGTACGAGGCGTACGAGCCGCTGGCGGTCAAGGTGCTCGAGCAGATCCGCGGCGAAGCGGGCACGGAATGGCCGGGCGTGCGGCTCGCCGTTCACCATCGCGTCGGACGGCTGGCGATTGGCGACGCGAGCATCATCATTGCAGCAGCCAGCGCCCATCGCGCCGACGCATTTGCGGCGTGCCGCTACGTGATCGAGCGCGTGAAGCAGATCGTGCCGATCTGGAAGCACGAATTCTTCGAAGGCGGCGAGGTCTGGATTGAAGGCGCCACGGCCAATCCCCAGGACGACGCGGCGCGGCTGGAGGCGGTTCGGCGCACATGCGCATAACCGTCCGGTTGTTCGCGCGGCTGCGCGACATTGCCGGCCTGGCCGAGCTCACGCGCGAGCTGCCGGACGGGTCGACGGCGGCCGACGCCTGGCGGGAGTTGGTCGAGCAATTTCCGGCGATGGCTGCCTACAACGCGTCGATTTCAACCGCCGTCAATGCCGACTACGCGAAGATGACCACCATGTTGTCGGATAATGATGAGGTGGCGTTTCTGCCCCCGGTCTCCGGCGGATAAAAAGCTCAAGGCTCACGGCATTTATGTTGGATAAGCTGAACTCGATCGAGGCGAACTACGAGGAGCTGATGGCGCTGCTCGCCAGCCCCGCGGTCCAGTCGAACGCTGCCGAGTACCGGAAACATTCGAAGGCGCTCAGCGACATGCAGCCGATCGTCGAACGGTTCCGTGAATACAAGACGGTGGTGAAGGAAGCGGCGCAGGCCGAGGACCTCGTGAAAAGCGGCGATGCCGAGATGCGCGAGCTCGCCACCGACGAGTTGCGCGGGCTCGAGCAGCGGCGCGATACGCTGCTCGCCGAGATCCGGCAGCTTCTCGTCCCCAAGGATCCGAACGACCAGAAGAACGTCGTGCTGGAAATTCGAGCCGGCACCGGCGGGGATGAAGCGGCGCTCTTCGCGTACGAGCTGTTCCGGATGTACAGCAAATTCGCCGAAAAGCAAGGCTGGCGCGTCGAGGTGCTCTCGACCAACGAGAGCGGCGTCGGCGGGCTGAAAGAAGTCATCGCCACGGTCGAAGGCAAGGGGGTTTACAGCCGTCTCAAGTACGAGAGCGGCGTCCATCGCGTACAGCGCGTGCCGGCCACCGAGGCGAGCGGACGCATTCACACGTCGACGGCCACCGTCGCGGTGCTGCCGGAAGCCGAAGAAGTCGACATTCAAATCGACGCCAAGGATCTCCGGGTCGACACGTTCTGTTCGAGCGGCCCGGGCGGCCAGAGCGTCAACACGACGTATTCTGCGGTCCGCATCACCCACATCCCGACCAACACCGTGGTGTCCCAACAGGACGAAAAGTCGCAGATCAAGAACCGCGCGAAAGCCATGAAGGTACTCCGCTCGCGGCTCTATGAAATGGAGCTGCGCAAACAGCAGGAGGCCATCGCCAAGGATCGCCGCAGCCAGGTGGGCTCCGGCGATCGATCCGAGAAGATTCGAACCTACAACTTCCCGCAGAATCGCATTACCGACCACCGCGTGAACTTCACGACCCATCGACTCGTGGAAGTGCTCAACGGAGATCTTTCTGAGGTCCTCGAAAACGTCGTCACGCACTACCAGTCGGAGAAGTTGAAGGACGCGACGGCCGTCACATGACCATTTCCGATCTCGTCAATGGCGCTCGCCAGCGGCTCATCCAGGCGGGCATCAGCGCGAATCTCGCGACCCTCGACGCCGAAGTGCTGGCGCGGCGGGTGCTCGGCTGGGATACCGCGCGGTTTCTGAGCGACCGCCATGAGGACGCGACGACGTCCTTCCTTCTCAACTACGAGCACTACGTCGCCCGCCGCATGCGCCGCGAGCCGATCTCCTACATCATCGGTACCCGGGAGTTCTGGAACCTCGACTTCGAGGTGACGCCGGACGTGCTGATCCCTCGTCCCGAGACCGAGCTGATTATCGAAGAAGCGCTCGACATTCTAAAAGGACAACACGACTCCCGATCGCTCTTGATGGACGTGGGTACCGGAAGCGGCGTGCTGGCCATCGTGCTGGCCAGAGAATTGCCGGCCGCGCGCGTGGTCGCGACCGACGTGTCGGCAGGCGCGCTCAGCGTCGCCAGGCGTAACGCGGAGCGCCACGGCGTGGCGGATCGCATCACGTTTGTCGAAACCAGCTTTCTGGACGGACTCGAGGAAACGGCCGATGTGATTGTGTCCAATCCTCCATACGTGCCCGCGGTCTCGGCGCCGGGCCTGACACCGGAAGTGCTGGATTATGAACCGAGCGTGGCGGTGTTTGGCGGCGCTGACGGCCTCGACGGGCTGCGGCGGGTGCTGGGAGATTCGGTCGCGCGGCTGGTCCCGGACGGCTGGCTGGTCGTCGAATTCGGGTACGGGCAGGAAGATGCGGTGAAGTCGATTGTGAAGGGCTTGCCGGCGCTGTCGCTGGTGAAAATTCGCGCCGACCTGCAAGACATTCCGCGGACGGCGGTCGTACGGAAACACGCATGAGCGATTGTCTGTTCTGCAGGATCGCCAGCGGCCAGATCCCGTCCAAGGTCGTTTACGACGACGAACGGCTGGTCGCCATCGAAGACATCAATCCCCAAGCGCCGCTCCACGTGCTCGTCATTCCGAAGGCGCATATCGCAACCCTCAACGATCTCACTCCGCAGGATGAGTCACTGATTGGCGAGATGACGCGCCGCGCGGTGGCCATCGCACGCGAACGCGGATATGCCGATCGCGGCTTCCGGACGGTCTTCAACACGAACAAGGAAGCGGGCCAGACGGTCTTTCACATTCACCTGCATCTGCTCGCGGGGCGCCCGCTCGGCTGGCCGCCGGGATAGGACTGGTACCTGCGTTGCATGGTTTCCTCCGACATCCAAGGAGGGTGACTGAATGGCAGACAGAGATATTGCCGCCTTTGGCCTATTTGCGGACCGGGCAGGCCTCGAGGGCGCCATCAACGAGCTGCGGGCGGCCGGATTTCGGAACAGCGACGTGTCGGTGTTGATGCAGGAAACACCCGGGACCAAGGATCTCGCTCACGAGGCGCACACGAAAGCGCCGGAAGGCGCGGCGGCCGGCGCAAGCGCCGGCGCGGTGGTCGGCGGGGTGCTCGGCTGGCTGATTGGCATTGGCGCGATTGCAATACCGGGGATCGGGCCGTTCATCGCGGCGGGCCCGATCGTGGCCGCGCTGGCGGGCATCGGCGCCGCGGGGGCCGCGGGAGGATTGATCGGCGCGCTGGTCGGCGTCGGCATCCCGGAGTACGAAGCGAAACGCTACGAGGGACGCCTGCGAAAAGGGCACCTTCTCCTCTCGGTGCACTGCGACGATTCGAAGTGGGCGAAGAAGGCCGAAGATCTTCTCAAGAAAGCCGGCGCTGAAGACGTGGCAAGCACCGCGGAAGCGCACGCGGACTATCACCCGTAAGAAGGCTCAGGGCTCAAGGCTCACGGCCCAGGGCTCGCGCATGCGCGCGGGGCATTTGCCTGGGCCGGTGAGTCATGAGCCCTCAGAGCAGGGCCGGCAATTCCCTCAGACTCCTGATCACGGGCACGTCAGTTGGCTCGACTGCGGACATCGCGTCCGACCGTCGCACCAGCACGCCGCGCATGCCCACGCGTCTGGCGCCTTCGATATCCTGCGAGAGGCTGTCGCCCACCATGACCGACTCGGACGCGTCCACGCCGGCGAGCTTCAGCGCCGCTTCGAAAATGCTGGGATGGGGCTTCATGCAGCCATGCTGCGACGACGAGATCGCCACATCGATCAGCCCCTCGAGCTCGAAGTGCGATTGAAACGACTCGAGACAGCGGTGGGAATTCGAGATCAGCCCGACGCGAATCTTCCGCTCGGACAACGCCTTCAGGCCCGCCGGCACATCCTCGTACAGCAAAAAGTGCTGGCACGCCGCCCACTCCTTATAAATCTCCGCGGCGCACGCCATCACCGCCGGGCCCCGCCCCCCCATGTGTTCGATGATGTGCGCCGTGTAGTCCACGAAGATCTGGTGGTTGTACACGTTGTCCTGCGCCTGGTCCAGAATATGCGAGGCGCTCAGCACCGCGTCGCCGAAGCGCGCCGGGTCGACGGTCATGCCGTGTTCGGCGGCGAACCGCCGGTAGCCTTCGCCCTGGAAGGCCGGGCCGGGATAGATCAGCGTGAAGTCGACGTCGAAGAAAACCGCCCTGACCGTTCCCCTCATCGACTGTACGGGCCTGCGACGACCACCGCGGCGCGGGAGGGATCGAGCGTGCGGCGCGCGGCCGCGTTCACGTCGTCCAGCGTGACTGAATCGAGAAGCGTCGGCAGACGGAGATCGTAGTCCAGGCCGAGGCCGAAGAACTCCGCGGTATGCAGGAACGTGGCAATCGCCTGGTTCGTCTCGAGCATTCTCGGAATGGATCCGATGAGATATTCCTTGCAGTCGGCGAGCTCCCGGGGGCCGAGCCCGTCCTTCGCCATCCGCCCGATTTCATCATCGATCGCGGCAATCGCGCGCTCCACGTTCGCGGGATTCACGCCGGCTCGCACGAACAGCGGTCCCTCAACCACGTTCGCGTCGAACGCGCTGAAGACGTAGTACGCCATTCCCTGGCGCTCGCGGATGTTGTCGCCGAGCCGCCCGCCGATGCCGTACTGCCCGAGCGCGTTGTTCATCACCGTGTACGCGTGGTAGCTGGGGTCGCTGCGGACGATGGTCGTGAAGCCGTATCCGATGTCGGCCTGCGTCTTGTTCATCATCGCGATGATGCGCTCGCGGCGCGCAGTCGAGGCCGCCGGATGCGCCAGGGCAACCTCCGGCGGCGGCGCCGCATCCCAGGCGCCAAAAACACGATCGGACGTCGACGCCGCTTGCTGGCTCTCGATGTCGCCAACGATGATGACCGTGAGGGCGGAAGGCGCAAATCGCGCACGGTGAAATTGCAGGAGTGCCGCGCGATCCAGCCGGCTGACCGTTTCCACGCGCCCCTTTGCGGGCCGGCCGTACTGGTGGCCGCCCGGATACAGCATCTCAAACAGCGCCATCATGGCCTGCGCCGCCGGGCTGTCTTCGTCCTGCCGAATCGCGTTCAGCATCTCGCCTTTCCGCGTCTGGATTTCCTCCTCCGGGAAAGACGGGCCGGTCACGATCTCGCCGATCAGCGCGAGCATGGCGTCGAAGTCTTCAGTCAAACAGGTGCAACCGACTGTCATCACGTGACGGTTGGCGCTCAGGCTCAGAGACACGCCGCGCGCGTCGAGCGCCTCGGCGATTTCGTCGCTGCTTTTCTGTTGAGTGCCGCGGTCCAGGACGCGCGAGGTCAGATGGCTCAGCCCAAGCTGCCCGTCGGGTTCGTAAATGCTTCCGGCCCCCACCGAAACCTGGATCGTCACGGCGGGAACGGTGTGCGCCTCCTTTGAAATGACGACCGCCCCGTTCTCGAGCACGGTTCGGGTCGCCGCCAATCCACGGCCCACGGCGGTCGTCACGCCACCTCGCTCGTGCGGGGGTTGAACCACCCTACCGTGCGGCGATCGGACCGCAAATACCTCCGCGCCACGCGGTCGACATCGTCTTTGGTCACGGCAGCGATGGCGGTTGGCGCGTGCTGATAAATTTCGACCGAGGCGACCGTTTCGTAAAACCCGAGCTGGTGCCCGAGATTGGTCACGCTGTCGTTTTCGAACACCAGGCGGGCGCGAAGCTGGTTCTGTGCCTTCCTGATTTCGTCTTCCGTGACACCTTCCTTGACAACGTTCTCGATGGTTCCCGTAGCCACGGCTTCAACGTCCGCCAGCACCGCTCCGTCGATGGCCGTCACCGAGACCAGATAAAGGAACGGGTGCTCGGTCGGCAATAATCCGCCGCCGACGCTCGAGGCAAGACGCCCCTCCACCAGCGCACGATACAGACGCGCGCTGCGCTGCGGCGGAGCCGTCCTGAAACTCGACCACAAGTTGATGCCCTTCGCACCGGTGAGAATGGCGTCGAGCACCAGCATCGGAAAAAAATCCGCATGCGCGACGGCAGGCGCGTGGTAGGCCAGCTTCAGATAGGCTGTCGTGCCTTCGCGCGCGACCTCGATCCGGCGCTCTCCGAACTGTTCCGGCTCGGCCGCTCGCACGCGTCGCGGTTCGCCGCCCGGCTTGATGCCGCCAAACTGCTTGTCGACGCGCTTCAGCACATCGTCTGTTTCGACATCCCCCACGACAACCAGCGTGGCGTTGTTCGGAACGTAGTGTCCGCGGTAGTACCCGAATAAATCGTCGCGCGTCATCGTCTGGAGATCGGCAAGCCAGCCGATGGTCGGATGGCGGTAGGGATGAACCTTGAAGGCCGCTGCAATCACTTCCTGCTCGAGCAGCTGATCGGGATCGTTTTCTGCACCCTGGAGCTCGGAGATGATCACGGTTCGCTCCGACTCGCAGTCCGATGCCTCGTAAATGCAATTGGCCATCCGCTCCGACTCGATGAACAGCATGCGATCCAGGCCCATGGTCGACGCGGTTTCCATGTAGGTGGTCTGATCGATCCACGTGTAGCCGTTCCAGGTGCCGCCGAACTTTTCGATGATGCCCTTGATTTGCTCGCGAGGAATATTGGTGGTGCCTTTGAAATTCATGTGCTCGACCCAGTGCGAAACGCCGGTGATTCCGGTCGACTCGTCCTTGGAGCCGACTTTGTACCAGCACCAGACCGACGCCAGCGGAGCCGTATGAACTTCCTGTACCAGCACTTTCAATCCATTATCGAGGACCGCCTGGCGCATACTACCGTCTATTATATCGAGCGTTCACGGACCGTATCGGCGACATCGCCAGGAGGGTTTCGATGCGCAAGCCATTCATCTTTCCACTGCTCTTGGGAATACTCGCGCTGGGAACAACGCGCCCGGTTGCGCAGAATGAACGAGAGCGCCGCGACGAACGCCGTGACCAGCGGGACCAACAGCAAGACGGTTACGACGGCCGCTCGAGCGCGCCCCGCCGGGCCAAGACCGTGGTCGTGCCGGCGAACGTGGCATGGACCAATACCGGCATTCAAGTGACGCGCGGCCAATGGATGCGCTTCGAGCCGTCTGGAGAAATTCGCCTGAGCTTCAACGCCAGCGATGTGGCAGTGGCCGCCGGGGCGAAAAACGGCCGGATGGCCGCCAAGGCTCCGATTCCCACGATTTACGCAGGTGCGTTGATCGGCCGTGTGAACAGCGGCAAACCGTTCTCGATCGGCAACACCACGCAGGCACTTCAAATGCCGGCCAACGGCAGACTGTTTCTCGGCGTGAACGACGACGACGTGCACGATAACAGCGGGAACTACGTGGTCAAGGTCTGGGAACCATAGATTGTGCCGCCGATCCCGGCCGAGGTCTCCGGACCGCGACGCTTGACGCTCGATCGGCTGTTGATGTTCCTGAGCTGCGCCGCGTTTCTGCTCGGGCTCGTCACACTGGCGGCGGGCGGCTTCTCCTTTTCTCTGCACGGAGTTCGAGTCTCGTCACACGGTGTGTTGCGGCCGTTCGCACTTGCTGTCGCGTCGCTGGCGCTGGCCGCCGCGCGCTCTGAACGACGCACCATCCAGCTTGCCGCCGTCCGGCGCGCCGCTGAACGGCGCGCTCGCCCGATCGCGATCTCGGCGGCACTCATCGCGCTCCTGATTGGAGTCCGGTATGGCACCTTCACGGCCGACGATTCCGATTCCTACGGCTATGTCAGCCAGGCCGGTTTGTGGCTGAAAGGCAACCTGGTTGTGGCGCAGCCGCTGGCTGTTGCTGCGCCGTGGCCCGACGCCGATTGGACCTTCTCGCCGCTGGGATATCGACCGGGGCGAACACGAGGCACCATTGTGCCGACGTATGCGGCCGGGCTTCCACTGACGATGGCAGGGTTACTTGCCTGCTGCGGCTCGAACGGCGTCTACCTGGCCGTCCCCGCGCTGGGCGCGCTGGCCATTTGGTTGACGTTTGCGTTGGGACGGAAACTCGACAATGCGACAACCGGCGCGGCGGCGGCCGTGCTTCTGGCCGTCAGCCCGATCTTTCTTTTTCAACTGGTCACGCCGATGAGCGACGTGCCTGTAACCACTTGGTGGTTGCTTGCCCTTGTCCTCATCACCCGGACCACACCGGCATCACCTTTCTGGAGCGGGCTTGCCGCATCGGCTGCCCTGCTCACGCGGCCCAACCTGTTTCCACTGGTCATTGTGCTCGTGGTCTTCCTGGCTTCATCCGAACGGACCGCGCGCGCGCGCGACATCATGTTCTTCGGTCTGGGCGTCGCTCCCGGCGTTCTCGCAATTGCCGCTATAAACGCCGCGTTGTACGGATCGCCCTTGCAATCAGGTTACGGCAGCCTGTCGACCATTTTCTCGCTCGAAGGTCTCCGAGCCAACGTGGCCCGCTATCCACGCTGGCTGCTGGAGAGCCAGACGCCGTTCGTGTGTCTTGCCGCAGGCGCGCCGTGGCTTCTTCGCCGGCGCGAACTAGTACTGCTCCTCCTGGGCATGTCTGTGGCGCTGTTTGCCTGCTATGCCTTCTATCAGCCGTTCGACAGCTGGCTGTTTCTTCGTTTTCTATTGCCCGCGATTCCGCTCCTGCTGATTCTCAGCAGCGCTGTCGCCCTCACGCTTCTGAGCCGGGTCAGTTGGAAATGGCAGCCGCTGGCGATCGTCACCCTGCTCGCCCTGTTGACCGCCCGGTACTGGGATACGGCGGTCAGCCGCGGAGCGTTGAAGCAGAAGGCCGGCGAACGGCACTTCGCCGACGTGGGCTTGTTTGTGCGGCAGGCTCTGCCGCGTGACGCGGTTGTGCTGGCCATGATGCACTCGGGAAGCGTGCGCCACTATTCGGGACGCATGACGCTGCGCTGGGACGAGCTTCCCCCCGAATGGCTGGACCCGGCGCTCGCATTCCTTCGCGCCAACGGCTATGTCTCTTACCTGGTCCTGGAACCGTGGGAAGAAGCGCAATTTCGGACGCGGTTTCAGGGCCATAGCGACTGGGCGGCGTTGGATTGGCCGCCGATGGCGAAAAGCGAGGGCCCGGACGGCACTCGCATTTACGATCCTGCCGATCGGCAGCGCTTCGTGGCGGGCGAGACGGTGAAGACCCGCACGATCGCCGCTCCCGCTTCGCCCTGAGGCCGCGCGTGCGGCAGCCTTTTCTACAGGCGCGCTGCCCTGCAGTACAATTTGTCTTTCCGCCGCAGCTTGGCGCGACGTCGCAAGCGAGCCGGCAGGCCATATGGACTGGAAAGACACGTTAAATCTTCCCCGCACCGACTTCCCGATGAAGGCGAATCTGCCTACAAGCGAGCCGGTGACGCTCGCGAAATGGGCAGCAATGGATTTGTACGGCAGGATCCGCGCGGCCCGGAGAGGCGCGCCGAAATTCGTGCTCCACGATGGACCGCCGTACGCCAATGCCAACATCCACATGGGGACGGCGCTCAACAAGATTCTCAAAGAGCTCGTCGTCAAGTCCCGATCGATGGCGGGCTACGACGCGCCCTACGTCGTCGGATACGACTGCCACGGCTTGCCGATCGAGCTGAAGGTGGATCGCGAGCTCGGCCCGAAGAAGCGCGAGATGACGGTTGCCGACTTCTGCCGCGCATGCCGAGCATATGCGGAGCGCTTCATCGGATCGATGACCGAGCAGTTTCAACGGCTCGGCATTCTCGGCACGTGGGACGACCCCTACCTGACGATGGATTTCCGCTATCAGGCGGCGATCGCCAGAATCTTCGGCCGGTTTGTCGAGAAGGGCCTCGTCTACAAGGGCAAGAAGCCGGTTCACTGGTGTATCCACTGCCGGACGGCGCTGGCCGAAGCCGAGGTCGAGTACGAGCCGCACACCTCTCCGTCGATCTACGTCGAGTTTCCGCTCGCGCCCGAAAGCGCGGCAGAGCTCGTGTCGCGCGTACCGGCTCTGGCCGGACGCGATGTCGCGGTGCTCATCTGGACGACGACGCCCTGGACGATTCCGTCGAATCTGGCGATCGCCTTCCATCCCGAATTCGACTACGCGGCGTACGACATCGACGGCCGCGCTGTGATCGTCGCCGAGGCGCTTGCGCCGAGCGTCGCGGCGGCCACCGGCCGGACGTTCGACAAGGTCGTCGCCAGGATGAAGGGCGAGCAGCTCGAGTACATCCGCTTTCGCCATCCTTTCTACGATCGCGATTCGCTCGGCGTGCTTGGCGCCTACGTCACGCTGGAAGCGGGGACCGGCGTCGTGCACACCGCGCCCGGACACGGCGCGGACGACTTCAACACCGGACTGAAGTACGGGCTCGATATCTACGCGCCCGTGGGCGCCGCCGGCCATTTTCTCGATACCGTCGGGCTGTTCGGCGGTCAGCGCGTCTTCGACGCGAACACCAACGTCGTCGACGAGCTGAAGACGCGCGCGCGCCTCTGGCACCAATCCGACTTTTCTCATCAGTACCCGCATTGCTGGCGCTGCCACAATCCGGTGATTTTCCTGGCCACATCGCAATGGTTCATCCGGATGGATGGCGATCCGGCGATCGAGAGCGACGGCAAACGGCGTACGCTGCGCGAGGCGGCCCTGCATGAAATCGACAACCATGTGAACTGGATTCCTGCCTGGGGGCACGATCGCATCTACAACATGGTCGCGAGCCGTCCCGACTGGTGCATTTCGCGCCAGCGCGTGTGGGGCGTGCCGATTCCGGCGGTCGACTGCACACGCTGCGGCGAGGCCATCACGTCGGTCGCGCTCGTCGAACAGGCCGCTGCGGTGTTCCAGGCGCACGGCGCCGACGCATGGTACGAGCGGCCGATCGAGGAATTCCTCCCCGCGGGATTGACGTGCCCGAAGTGCGGCGAGTCGAGCTTCGAAAAGGAGATGAACATCCTCGACGTCTGGTTCGATTCAGGGTCGAGCCACGAAGCGGTGCTTGCCGTGAGGCCGGAGTTGACCTGGCCTTCGGACATCTATCTGGAAGGCAGCGACCAGCATCGAGGCTGGTTTCAGAGCTCGCTGCTGCTGGGGCTCGGCACGCGCGGCCACGCGCCGTATCGCCAGGTCGTCACCCACGGCTTTCTGCTCGACACGGGCGGCAGCAAGATGTCGAAGTCACGCGGCAACGCGATCGCGCCGAAGGACGTCATCAGCCAGAGCGGGGCGGATATTCTCCGCCTGTGGGTCGCGATGAGCGACTACCAGGAAGAAAGCCGGGTCAGCAAGGAGATTCTCGCGCGCGCCGGCGAGGCGTATCGCAAGATCCGCAACACGCTTCGCTACCTGGTCGCGAACCTCTACGACTTCGATCCCTCGAGGGATCGCTTCGATCGAGCGCGCCTCGAAGAAGTCGACCGCTACATCCTGGCGCGATATGCAGAGGTCTCGGAGAGAATTCTGAAGGCGTACGAAGAGTACGACTACAGCACCATCTTCCAGACGATCAACGCGTTCACCACGGTCGACCTGAGCGCCTTCTATGTGGACGTCTCGAAGGATCGGCTGTACACGTTTGCCGCGACCTCCAAGGAGCGGCGATCCGCCCAGACCGCGATGTATGTGATGGTGGATGGTCTCGCGCGGCTGCTCGCGCCCATCTTGTCGTTCTCGGCCGACGAGTTATGGCGGTACCTCCCGGGCAAACGGGAGGAGTCGGTTCACCTTGCCCTCTTTTCCGAGAAAGAGGAGCTGGATCGGCTGCGCGACCCGGAACTCATCGGTCTCTGGGCGCGTCTTACGAACGTGCGCGACCAGGTGCTTGGTCACATCGAGCCTCTTCGAAAAGACAAGCAGATTGGCAGTTCGCTGCAGGCGAGGGTTGTGATCTCCGGAGGCGGCGAAGAGATGGCCCTGCTCCAGGCTCGGGCCGGTGACCTGCCGATGTTCTTCATCGTCTCGGAGGTTGAATTGCGGCCCGGCCGCGGAGATGGCCTGGAGGTGACCATCGGGAAGGCTTCCGGCGTGAAGTGCGAACGGTGCTGGCGCTACGTCGCGGCGGTCTCGAAGGACTCCGGCATCTGCGACCGGTGCCAGGATGCGCTGGCCGCAGCCGTCAGGTCGTGATGACGGCGGCCCGCATTCACGCCCGCGCTCCGGAGCTGTCGATTGCCGCGGTCATTGTCGTGGCCGATCAGCTGACAAAGGGGCTCGTCCGCGCGAAGCTCGCCGAGTACGATAGCGTGAAGGTGATTCCCGGGCTGCTTGACATCACGCGCGCGCACAACACCGGCGCAGCGTTCGGCATCCTGAACGGTGTCGAGTTTCCGTACAAGGCCGCGGTGATGGTATTCGTCGCGCTCGTCGCGCTGGCCGCCGTGGGCCTCTACGCCTTGACGCTGCCCGACGCGCAGCGAGTGGCGCGCGTGGGGCTGGCGATGATCCTGGGGGGCGCGCTGGGGAATCTCATCGACCGCGCGCTCACGGGCCACGTGGTGGATTTTGTCGATGTGTACTGGCGCACCTATCATTTCTGGGCCTTCAACGTGGCCGATTCGGCGATCACGGCGGGTGTCGTGTTGATGCTGCTCGACGTACTGGGAGTTGGACGTGCACCCAAGACTATTTGAAATCGGACCGTTTACGATTTTCTCCCACGCCATCGGACCGTTCACGGTCTACACCTATGGCGTGCTGCTGGCGGCGGCGTATCTGCTCGGTCTGCAGCTCGCGATCCATCGCTCGAAGAAAGCGGGGCTCGATACGGCGCGGGTGCTCGACCTCGGCGTCTACATCGTCATTGCGGCGCTCGTCGGCGCCAAGGTGCTGCTGCTCGCGGTCAACTACAGTTACTTCCGGAGCAATCCCCGCGAGATTCTGGTGCTCGCGCGCTCGGGCGGCGTATTCTACGGCGGCCTCATCGGCGCCACGCTCGTGGCGTTCTGGTACATCCGGCGCTACCGGCTTCCGCTGTGGACCACGTGCGACATGTTCGCGCCGGGCATCGCTCTCGGGCACGTGATTGGCCGGGTGGGCTGTTTGATGGCGGGGTGCTGTTACGGGCTGCCGACGACCATGCCCTGGGGGATCACGTTCACCGATCCGTTTGCGCAGCTGAACGTCGGCACGCCGCTGAACATTCCGCTGCATCCCACCGAGTTGTACGAAGCGGGCGCCGAACTGATCATCCTGGTGCTGCTCCTCTCCACCGAGCGCAGGGGAAAACCATTTCCAGGGCGCACGTTCTGGGGCTACATGCTCTTGTACGCCATTTCGCGTTTCATCATCGAGTTTTACCGCGGCGACGAGCGCGGCATCATCATGGGCTTTTCTACCTCGCAATTCATCTCGCTGATTCTGGCTCCTCTCGCCATCGCCATGCTGGTCGTGCTGGGCCGCCGAGCGAGCTCGCCCGCGCCGGCCCACGCCGCAAGACGCGCGGCCTGACATTGGACCGGCACAGTCTCGTGGTCGCGTCCGACGAGGCCGGCGTGCGCATCGATCGGTATCTTGCCGGGGTGCTGGCCGGCCAGTCGCGGTCGCAGATTCAGCGCCTCATCAAGGAAGGCAAAGTGCGTGTTGGCGAACAGCCGGTGCGATCCAATCGGCTCGTGCACGCCGGCGAGACGATCGTCGTCGAGATCCCGGAGCCGGTGAGCGTCTCTCTTGAAGGGGAAGCGCTCGACCTCAACATCGTCTACGAGGATTCGGATGTCGTTGTCGTCGACAAGCCGGCGGGTATGGTCGTGCACCCGGCCGCGGGACATGCGCAGGGGACGCTGGTCAATGCCCTGCTCCATCAGGTGACGGACTTGAGCGGCATCGGCGGCGAGCTGCGCCCCGGCATCGTGCATCGCCTCGACCGCGGCACGTCGGGGTTGATGGTGGTTGCCAAGAACGACAAGGCGCACGCGGAGCTTGCAAGGCAATTTCACGACCGCGAGGTGGAAAAGGAATACGTCGCGCTGGTATGGGGCCTGGTCCAGGCGGGGCGCCGAATCGATCTGCCCATCGGCCGCGACCCGGCCGATCGGAAGAAGATGTCGGCGAGGGCGCGGCGCGCGCGCTCGGCGGCGACGCGCATCACCAAAGCGCTCCATCTGCCAGGCGTGTCACTGCTGCACGTAGCCATCTCCACGGGGCGCACGCATCAGATTCGCGTGCACCTCAGCGAAATCGGCCACCCCATCGTCGGCGACGCGGTGTACGGCGGCGTGCGGCGCCGGATGGCGGGAAACCTTCGGCCGGTGCTTGGATTGGATCGCCCGTTCCTCCACGCGGGGCGACTCGTGTTTCATCATCCATCGGACGGACGCACGATGGCATTCGAATCGCCGCTCCCGAACGATCTGCAATCGGTGCTCGATCGCATTCTTCCGGAAGACCATGAGTAACACACACGCCACGCTCAAAAGCTCACAAACGGTTTTCGAAGGCAGGATCTTCAAGGTCATCGTCGATCGCGTGGGGTATCCGGACGGCCGGACGGTCACCATGGACGTGGTCCGGCACCCCGGTTCGGTCGTATTGATTCCGATGCCTGCACCGGACAGGGTGATCCTGATTCAACAGTATCGCTACGCGGTCGACAGGTGGCTGTGGGAATTTCCCGCGGGCACGATCGATCCCGGCGAAGATCCCGAAACCGCCGCGCTGCGCGAATGCCATGAGGAAATCGGCAAAGTCGCCGATCGGGCGCGCAACGTGGCGAGCTTCTTCCCGACCCCGGGATTCTGCGACGAGCTGATGACGTTTTTCGTGGTGTCCGGGCTCCGCGATCGCCGCCCCGACGAGGCCGCGGCGGTCCAAGATCCAGACGAACTGCTGACGGTGAAGGAATTTTCAATCGCCGACGCGCGCGAGATGTTGCGCAAGGGCGAGATCATCGACATGAAGACAGCGCTTGGGTTGACGCTGGTCTAGCCAGCCCGGCGGGTCTGCCGTCACCACGCGAGAGGGCCCGGCTAATCGCCAGCGGTCAGGCGAAGCAGGCGACCGGTTTGGCGAGTCAGTTAACGCACTGAAGTACGCATCTAACGCCCAGACTCTCCAGGGTTTGCCGGATCGGACGTTTGAGAACCTGCCTGGCCCGACCTCGGCGTGCTTGCCAGCAACCTGCAAGCCGCCATGAGGACCACCTGGCACAAGGCGCCTTGGCCACGAAAATCGGCGCTTCCGGGAAAGCTGTTCTTCGAGGGCGATCAGGCCTCGTCAGTACCTCAGGCGATTCGAAACGATGCCGCTTTCCGCGGTTTGCGACCGACATTCCGATTCACTGACGGTTGAACTATTCTCTGTGGACACCGGTGGCCCGATCAGTTCGGAATAGAATGGCAACAGCAGAACGCAGAAAAGCAGACTGCATCGCGCTCCTGCACGATGAACTATAAATAACTTGCAGGCAAAGAACATTCGATCGTACTTTCCCTCAAGAGTCCGCGTCACGCGCATCAGTGCCGGAGGTGTTATGCGTCGTCGAAGCCCAGCACGCATCGTGCTCGTGTTCGCAGTCATGATTGCATCCGCCGCACTCTGGATGTCAACGCCGCGCGCGCAAATGGCGACGCCGCCGCTGCTGCTGCGCGAGCCCGCGATCAGCCAGACCCAGATCGCATTCAGTTACGGTGGAGATCTCTGGATCGTCGATCGCGCCGGGGGCGACGCGCGCCAGCTGACGAGCGACGTCGGGATCGAAACCAATCCGATGTTCTCGCCCGACGGATCCATGGTGGCCTTCACCGGCGAGTACGACGGCAACGAAGACGTGTATGTCATTCCCGCAGCCGGCGGAATTCCGAAGCGTCTGACAACCCATCCCTCGTCCGATCAGGTCGCCGGGTGGACGCGCGACGGCAGGCGGATTCTCTTTCGATCGGATCGCAACAGCTATTCGCGGTTCGACCGGCTCTTCACCGTTGGGACCGATGGCGGTTTGCCCGCGGAACTGCCGTTGCCGATGGCGGAACAAGCGGTGTTTTCGCCGGACGGGTCACGTCTCGCGTACGTACCCTTCACAAACTTCAAGGAAAGCTGGCAGGCCATGCGGGGCCTGAAGCACTATCGCGGCGGAACCGCGTCGCCGATCTGGATTGCCACGCTCGCCGACTCATCGATCGAAAAAGTTCCGCGCCAGGATTCGAACGACTCCTCGCCGATGTGGGTGGGCGATCGCGTGTTCTTCCTGTCGGATCGCGGCGGCCCGGTGAGCTTGTTTGCTTACGATACGCGGACGAAACAACTTGCACAGGTCTCGCACAACACGGCCGACATCAAGTCGGCGTCTGCGGGCCCGGACGCGATCGTCTATGCGGAGATCGGGTCAATCCACGTGGTCGAACCCGCCAGCGGACGTGACCGGCCGGTCGAGATCCGCGCGAACGGCGATTTTCCGGCGATCCGGGCGCATTTCGCGAAGGCTGCCGATCAAATTCAGAACGCGAACGTCTCGCCGAGCGGTGCGCGCGCCGTGTTCGAGGCGCACGGCGAGATCCTCACTGTCCCCGCAGAGCACGGGGATATTCGCAACCTGACGAATTCGCCCGCGATCATGGAGCGCGACCCGGCGTGGTCGCCCGACGGCAAATGGGTGGCGTACTTTTCCGATGAGTCGGGCGAATACGCGCTGCATCTGCGAAGTCAGGACGGCGTGGGCGAGACGAAGAAAATCGCGCTCGGTGCGTCGTTCTATTACTCGCCAACATGGTCTCCCGACAGCAAGCGGATCGCCTTCAGCGACAAAGCCCTCAATCTCTGGTTCGTCGACGTCACCGCGACGCCGCAGCCGGTGCCGACGAAGATCGACACGACGTCGTACGACGTCGGTCCCGGCAGCGGATTGAATCCGTCATGGTCGCCCGACAGCCGGTGGATCGCCTATACGAAACAGCTTCGCAGCGGAATGCGCGCGGTCTTCATGTATTCGGTGGAGCAGCGGGCCACCCGTCAAGCGACGGACGGCCTCAGCGATGCGGCGTTCGCGGTCTTCGATCGAAACGGCCGATACCTGTATTTCACCGCCAGCACCGACGTCGGGCCGGTGTGGGCCAGCAGCATGGCAGGGTTCAGAGTGCCGGTGACACGCAGCGGCTACGTGATCGTACTTCGCAAGACAGACAAGTCACCGCTCGCTCCCCAGACCGACGAAGAGCTCAGCGCGGCGGCCGACGAGCTTGGATGCAAGCCAGAGGAGTCGCCGTCCAAGGCAGGCGGCGAGGCAACGCCGCCGAATGTGCAGGTTGATTTCGATAATATCGATCAACGCGTGCTCGCTCTGCCGTTTCCCGCCCGGAACTATTACGGTCTGCTGGCCGGGAAACGTCACACGCTGTTTCTGCTCGAGGGGCCGGCGATCGACGAGGGCGGATTCGCTCCGCTCGTCGCTCATCGATTCGATCTGTGCAGCCGTAAAACCGATAAAGTGCTCGATAATGTCGGCGGATTTTTCGTGACGGCGAACGCCGAGAAGGTGCTGTATGAACAGCTTCCGCCGTCCAATCCGATGAGCGCGCAGCCCGGCCGCCCGCATGGCCGTTGGTTCATCAAGCCGGTTGACGCACTCGGCAAGCCTTCGGAATCCGGCAAACCGGACGGCAGCCTCGATCTGGACTCGATGGAGATCAACGTCGATCCAAGAGGCGAATGGAAGCAGATGTTCCGCGAAGTGTGGCGCATCGAGCGCGATTTCTTTTACGACCCGAACCTGCACGGCGCAAAGATTGAGGCGCTGATCGCGGCCTACGAGCCCTATGTCGAGCACCTCATGAGCCGAGGCGATCTCAACTACGTGTTTGCCGATATGCTCGGCAACATGACCGCTCAGCACGTCTACGTCCGCGGGGGCGATCGGCCGTCGGTGAAGCAGGTGACGGGCGGACTGCTCGGCGCCGATTACACGATCGAGAACAACCGGTATCGGTTCGCGCGTGTGTACCGCGGCGAAAACTGGAGCCCCGATCTTCGCGCGCCGCTCACCGAACCCGGCGTCGATGTCCACGAGGGCGAGTACCTGCTGGCCGTCAATGGTCAAGACGTGCGCGGCAGCGACGAGCTGTTCGCCTTCTTTCAGGAAACGGCCGGTAAGTCCGTTCAACTCAGAGTGGCTGCGGATGGCAACGGCGGCGGTGCACGCATGGTCACCGTCGTGCCGATTGCCAGCGAGCGGTCGCTGCGGCTGCACGCGTGGATGGACGACAATCGGCGGAAGGTCGATCAGGCCAGCAATGGCCGGCTGGCGTACGTCTATCTTCCAGACACGGCGGCCGGAGGATTCACGAACTTCAACCGCTACTACTTCGCGCAATCCGACAAGCAGGGCGCCATTATCGACGAGCGATTCAACGGTGGCGGCTTCCTCGCCGACTACATCGTCGACTGGCTGAAGCGTCCGCTGCTGGCGGCCGCGAAGAACCGCGAAGGGCTCGACAACTACGTCCCGCAGACGATTTTCGGGCCGAAGGTGATGCTCATCAACGAGTACGCGGGCTCGGGCGGCGACGCGCTGCCGTGGATGTTCAGGCGGATGAACATCGGTCAGCTCATCGGCACCCGCACGTGGGGCGGGCTGATTGGTATCGGCGGTTATCCGCCGCTGATGGACGGCGGCACGGTGACGGCGCCGCGGTGGGGCGTGTACAACCCCGACACCGGCGAATTCGACGTGGAGAACAAAGGAATCGCTCCGGACATCGAAGTGGAGCTCGACCCCCGTGCGTGGCGCCAGGGTCACGATCCGCAGCTCGAGAAGGCGGTGGCCGTCGCGCTCGACGAGCTCAAGCTGCACCCTGCTCCGGCGATCAAAGAGCCGAAATTTCCCGTTTACAACTGGCCGGTGATGCGCTGAAACGGCCTCAGGGTAATTCACGCGGCTCGTTGCAGGCCGCCGGCTACTTGCGGAAGATAGCCTTGGGCAGCATCGCGTGAATGCCTTTGGTGCCGTCCACCGCCTGCGTGACCACGAGATCCATGGCGGCGCTCGCCAGCATGTAGGCGTTCTCCCGCGACAGCCCCTTGCTCTCGACCAGGAAGTCGAGCATCTCGCGGGTGGCCATCTTCGCCGCTTCGTCGAGATCGGGAGCGAGCCCCATCGTGATGTAGTGGGTGGGCGTCTCGGCGCGAGGCGATCGGATGGCGCGTCCCTTGTGCAGCACGACCTGGATCTCGCCCTTGAGCGAGGTCTCCACCGCGGAGAGACACACCTCCCCGTACCCCTGCACGGCATGCCCATCTCCGATCGAGAGCAGGGCGCCAGGCACGAAGACGGGGAGGAACAGCGTGCTCCCGGCTCCGAGATCCCGGTTGTCGAGATTCCCGCCGAACACGTTCGGCGGCCCGCTCGACACGCGCCCCATGCTCGCCGGCGGCGCCACGGCGATCACGCCCCAGAACGGCTTGATCGGCACGTGCACCCCCGGCGCGTACTCGACGGTCCTGCGCGTGAGGTCGATCCACAGCACGCGATCTTTCGCATAGGGAAACTCATCCGGCAGCAGACCGCGATTGGGCACGAATCCCTGACCCGCGATCGGCAGCCGGACATCGACCGCACGAATGCGTATTTCAAGCATGTCGCCGGGCTCCGCGCCGCGGATCGCGATTGGGCCGTTCAGCGTGTGATCGCCGCGCCCGGTGCCTTCGACACCCTCGAACGCCGCGTAGAGCTCTCGAGGGATCTTCTCCCTGGGCACGCCGAGGCTCTCGAAGTAGCGCGGATTGCCCGAGACGGTCTCGAGCCGGACGAGGTCGCCGGAGTCGATGGTGAGGACCGGCTTGAGAGATGCGTCGAAGAACCCACGATGCACTGTGGCGGGGGACGCCTTCAAGTCGTGGACCCTGGCCGGTGTTTGAGCGGCCACCACCGGCGGCAGCGCGACCAGACCCGTGCAGATAGAAACCACCACTGCCGCGATTTTCATGGCGCTCTCCTTGCGGGGCAGTCTATCGCGGGCGATCCGCCGGTTTCAATTCGTTACTGAGCCATGCAGCGTTACTGAATGGTGCCCTGCACCCGGCTGCCGCTGCGCCGTTCGCGGTGCGCGGTAGACGGCGGGGTGAGCGCCAACAACAGCACCTCGTCGATGGTCGACACGAGGTGAATCGTCAGGTCCCGTCGCAGCTCGTCGCTGAGATCTTCCTTCACGTTCTTGTCGTTCTGGCGCGGCAGCACCACTTCCTTGATGCCGACACGGCGGGCGGCAAGCACCTTCTCTTTGATCCCGCCGACGGGCAGCACGCGGCCCGACAGTGTGATCTCGCCCGTCATCGCCAGGTCGCCGCGCACCGGACGACCCGTGAGCTCGGATGCCAACGCCACCGCCATCGTCACGCCCGCCGACGGGCCATCTTTTGGTATGGCGCCGGACGGCACGTGTATATGGATCTCGGACGACTTGAAAAAGTCCGGGTCCACCTGATACTGACTGGCGTGCGCCCTGAACCACGACAGTGCGGCCCTCGCCGATTCCTTCATCACGTCACCGAGGTGGCCGGTCAAGGTCAGCGAGCCGGACCCCTGCATGCGCGAGGCCTCGATGAACAGCACCTCGCCGCCCACCGGCGTCCACGCCATGCCGATCGCCACGCCCGGGTTCTTCGTTCGCTCCTCGATCTCCTCGTCCAGGAATCTCGGCGCGCCCAGGAGCTCGACCACGGTGTCGCGCGTGAGGGTGACCGGCGCTTCGCTGCCTTCGGCCCGGCGCCGGGCAATCTTGCGGCAGAGCGCCGCAATTTCCCGCTCGAGGTTGCGAACGCCCGCTTCGCGCGTGAACCCGCGAATGACGAGCCGCAGCGACTCGTCGGTGAATGTCAGCAATTCCGGCGTCAGCCCGTGGTTGGCGATCTGCTTGGCCACGAGATGCTCCTGCGCGATCTTGAGCTTTTCTTCCTCGGTGTAGCCGGGGAGCTCGAGCACCTCCATCCGGTCGCGCAGCGGCGGCGGAATCGTGTCGAGCATGTTTGCCGTGGTGATGAACAAGACCTCGGACAGGTCGAACGGCACGTCCAGATAATGATCGCGGAACGTGTTGTTCTGCTCCGGATCGAGGACCTCGAGGAGCGCCGAGCTGGGATCCCCGCGGAAGTCGGAACCGAGCTTGTCTATCTCATCGAGGATGAACACCGGGTTCTTCGATTCCGCACGGCGCAGGCCCTGCATGATCTGCCCCGGCAGCGCGCCGATGTAAGTCCGGCGATGCCCCCGGATTTCGGCTTCGTCTCGCATGCCGCCGAGCGACACGCGCACGAACTTGCGATCGAGCGACGTGGCAATGGACTTGGCCAGCGATGTCTTGCCGACTCCCGGAGGCCCGGCAAAGCACAAGATCGGCCCCTTCATCGTTGGATTCAGTTTGCGAACGGCCAGATACTCGAGGATGCGATCCTTGACCTTCTCGAGACCCGTATGGTCCGCGTCGAGCACGCCCTTGGTGCGAATCAGGTCGATCACCTCATCGGTGCGCTTCGCCCACGGAAGCGCGATGAGCCAGTCCAGATAGGTGCGCGACACGGTGTACTCCGCGGCCGCCACGGGCATCTTCGACAGCCGATCGAGCTCGCGCTTGGCTTCCTTCTTCACCGCGTCCGGCATGCCGGCCGCCTCGACCTTCTCGCGCAGTTCCTCGATTTCCTTGGTCTGATCGTCGCCTTCGCCCAGCTCCTTCTGAATGGCCTTCATCTGCTCGCGCAGGAAGTATTCACGCTGGTTCTTGCCGACTTCAGACTGCACCTGCGACTGAATCTTCGATCCGAGCTCCAGGACTTCCGCTTCCTTGATGAGCAGCCGGTTCAGCAAATCCAGCCGCGCGCGCACATCCACCGTCTCGAGCACCTCCTGCTTGGTGGCGGTGCTGAGCGTCGCCAGGCTCGAGGCGATGAAGTCGGCGAGCCGTCCCGGCTCGGTGATATTCATCGCCAGCGCCTGCAGGTCGTCCGAGAGCAGGGGGGAGAGCGAAACCACGTGCTGAAAATTCGTCTTGATGTTGCGCTGGAGCGCGTCGATTTCCAGCCTGTCTTCCTCGCGCATGATGTCGTCGGCGCCTGAAACACGAGCACGCAGAAACGGCCGCACGGCCACAACGCTCTCGAGCTTGAGGCGCGAGAGCCCCTGGACGATCAACCGCAGGCTGCCATCGGGCAGCTTGAACATCTTGTGGATATGCGTGGCGGTGCCAACGGGATGCAGATCGCCCTGCGCGGGCTCCTCCACCGACGCATCACGCTGGGTAAACACGCCGACCAGCTTGCTGCCGGAGATTGCCTCCTCGATCAGCCGGACGGAACTCTCGCGCGCAACCGCCAGCGGGAGAAATGAATTCGGAAACAACACGGTGTCGCGCAGCGGTAGAACCGGCAGCTCATTTGGAATCGCGACCGGATGTTCGGCCGGTGCGTCGCCGATATCGAGACGCTCGTCTTCTCGGCTCATAAAACCTCGTTTTCAGTCGCCGTATGGGGCCCTGTGCCCCGAACACTCCAGCCGCCGGGACCCAACCCGCCCCTTCGCGTATGGGGCCCCTGCACCCCATGCCGCTCGCGGCCGTCTTGTACTTGCTAAGCTTACGTGTTTGCTGGCTGGGAGGGGGTAAGCAGGCCCCACCCTAGCCGGCGGAGCCTGTCAAAGGGACGCCGTCTAACTGGACATGTCGAGGAAGAACTGCGGACCGCTCCGCCGCTGAGCGGCCACCTTTTCGCGCTCGGCCGCCACTTCGCGCACCTCTTCGCATTCCTTGCAGCGCACTGCAAACGGCAGCGCGCGGAGCCGCTGTTCGGAGACTTCTCCGCCGCACTCGCTGCAATATCCGTAAGTGCCTTCCTCGAGCCGGCCCAGCGCCTCGTTGATCTTGGTCAGCGTCTCGGCCTTCATCTGGATCAAGGCAAACTCGATATCTTCCTGAATGTCGACTTCCGAGCTTTCACCGGCGTCCAGGACCTCGTTTACCTTGCCCCAAGTCGTGTCGTCGCGCTGGTCCCTCATTTTTCCCTGCACTTCGTTGAGGATCTCGCGCCGCCGGTCCTCGAGCATCAGCTTCAAATCGGAGTAGCGGCCCTTGTTCATCCGGGGGCTCTGTGTGCTTGTTATAGTTTTCATGATTCCGACTCCTTCGCCGTTGTTCAGAAATTAGTCACCTACCCGACCAATTGCTTTCGGCTAGATGCAAACGAAGTACCAGCTCCTATCCTTGGGCGATTCGGCTGGTTTCAGCGGAGGTTTTGGGAAGAGGCGGGCAGGGGAGCAGGAAAAGCAGGATCTGTTCTTCGTTCCTACGACCCTCGGCCGGCTTCCTGTCCAATCCGTAAATCGCTGAGCCAGCTAGTCTTAATTGATCCCATTCTCTAAATGTCAGCCATCGTGCCGTCCAGTTAACCATTAGACGCCCGGAGTCTGAGGACGGTTCGTTTTGAAGACACCACCTGACAAGGTCGTCGTTTGAGGACAGGACTGCGACAACAGTTGCTTGCTGGTGTGCTAATTTTCGTAAATGGTCTGCCCACTGTGCGGTCAGCGAAAGGCCAAACGAGCCTGCCCGGCGCTTGGACAACAGATCTGCGCGGTGTGCTGCGGCACGAAGCGGATCGTCGAGATCAAGTGCCCGCCTGACTGCATCTACCTGACGACGGCGAGGACGCACCCGCCGGCAGTCGTGCAGCGCCAGCAGGAACACGATCGGGCGAATTTGCTGCCATCGCTCGCGGGTCTGTCCGAACGCCAGGCGCGGCTGTTCCTCATGTTTGGAGCGCTGATTTCGCGGCATCAAAGCGACGCGCTGCGGAAGCTGACCGACGAGGACATCGGCCAGGCGGCGGAGGCCCAGGCGGCGACGCTGGAGACCGCCGCACGCGGCATTGTCTACGAACATCGGCCCTCGTCTGCGCCCGCCGAACGGCTGTCGACGGAGCTCAGGGCGCTCGTCACGGAAGTGACGCGAGAGGGCGGATCGCCGCTCGAGCGCGATGCGGCCATCGCGCTCAGGCGTGTAGAGGCAGCCGCCAAGGAAAGCGCGAAGGCGCAACCGGGCGGCAACGTGTTTCAACAACTATTGATACGAGTCCTTCTGCCGGCCG
>DASZHO010000085.1:0-18012 GCA_035937795.1 Vicinamibacterales bacterium
GTCGTCCAGAAAGACATCGCCCCGGTCCATCTGTCCGAGTAGCGCTTGGTTGCCGCCACCTCGATGCTGTGGTACGTATCCGAGCGGCCGGGCAGGGCGTTCACCGCTTTGAGAAAATTGAATGACGATCCTACCTCTGAGGCGGGGTACGTGTAGACGGTGACGGGGGCACCGGTCAAGCCATCCACGAAGTTGCCGGCGGCAGGCACCCACGTGTTATACGGACGCTGGTACTGGATGTTGTGATAATTGTTGTTGATCCGGTGATACACGTAACCCAGGCTCACCGCGACGTTGGCAATCAGCTCGCGTTCGAGCCTGGCGGTGTATTCGTAGGTCGTGTTCTGCTTGAGATCCGGAGTGAGGACTGAGTTGACTCCACCGCTGGCGCTCAGCGGAGTCAGCGACGGCAGGCTCGCCAGGAAGTCCGGCGTCACATCGCAGCTGGTGTTGTTGTAGGTATCGTTCTTGTACTGCGTGACCAGGCAGGGTCCCGTCCACGCGTATGTCTGCGTGGCCATTCCGTTGGGGTTGAAGTTGTTCGCGTAGAGGTCTCCCATCGTGTCGCCGAAGATCCCGAACGACGATTTCATGACAGTCTTGCCGTTGCCCATGACATCCCAGGCAACGCCGGCTCTGGGAACCGTATCCACCCATGTCAGCACGTCCTGCTTGGGATAGGTTCTCGAGGGGAAGATGGCGCTGAACTGGCCCGCCTCTTTCGTCTGGGTGGGATAGAAATTGTGATACCGCTCCCATCGCACGCCCGCGTTCACGGTCACGCGGCCAACCGTGTATGAATCGGTGATGTAGAGGGCCTGGCTGAGCAATGTGTTCGTCGAGGTGGCAAACGGGTAGTTGTAGATGAGGATCTGCGACGGGGCGCCTTTGCTGAATTGAAGCTGATAATCGCCAGACACTTTGTCGTGCAGGACCGTCGTGCCGGCATTTTCCCAGTCGTCGGTGGTGCCGAATTTCAGCTGGTGCCTTCCACCGAGGTGCGGTGCGTTCGGAATGTAGGTGATGGCCGCTTTCACTTCATGCCGGTTTTGCGGCCGCTGTACGGCGTTCTCGTTCGGCCCGTAGAAAAGCTTGTTGCTCAGCTCCTCGCTGCTCGGATTCCCCACCACATCGGTTCCATCCGGGTAGCCATATCTGGCAACTGCCGATGCGGGCTGATCTATGTACGTCGTTTCGTAGCCGCCAAACCCGCCGATCACGTCGACGAGCAGGTTGCTCGTCGGAGAAGCCTGCATCTCCCCTTTCCAGGTCTGGTCGGGCTGGCGCTGCAGCGTCGTCGATTCCAACGGCCGCAAGCTGCCGGCCCCACCCATCGTTGAATGATGTTTGACGGCGCTGAACTGCGAGGCGATCAGCTTGACCTTGGGACTCAGCTGATAGTTGACCTTCCAGTTGAAGCCAGGCAGCGTCTGCTTGGTCACGCCTGGCGTCGTCCCGCCGCAACTCGCCAGCCAGCAGCCGTCGGCGTTCGGCTTGGCGGTGAAACCGATGGTGCCTTGTGTGACGACCTGCGTGCTCGTCCCGCCATAAAACCAGAGCTTATCCTTGATGATCCGGCCGCCGAGGTCGAAATTGTAGTTGTAGAAGCCGGGAGACACGATCGGATTGGTCGTTGTGATTCCCTGAGCGCTAAGCTCCGGCGTGACGTTATTGGCCTGCCACTTGGGATTTTCGTACGCGCCCTGCGCGTTGCCGTGAAACGTGTTGCTCCCCGACTTCATGACGGCGACCTGGGCGACGCCGGGGAACGCGATCTCGGCGTTGTTGCCGCTGGTCTTGAACTGCGCTTCCTCCAGCGCGAATGTGTTGAGATAGACGGCGGTGTCCATGTCGTGGGCCGTCGTGGTATTGATTCCTTCGACGTCGAGCGTGGCCTGGAGTTGGACTCCGTAGGTGATGATCGCGGAACGAGAGGCGAGATTACTGTCGCCGACATCCGGCTTGGTATTGAGGCTCACGCCCGCGGCGAGCGGAAGCATCTCCTGCATCGTCGCGCCCATCGGAATGTTGCGAAGCTGGTCCTGCATCAACGTCGTCTGCCCGACGACATTCACCGTGTCGACAACCGGGCTCTGGCCTGAGACCTGCACCGTCTCCGAGAGCGCGCCGATTTTCATCGAGACGTCGACTCTTCCCGCCGATCCTGTCGTGAGGTGCACGTCGGTGCGCACAGACGTCTGAAACCCGGTGAGCTCGAACGAAACCTTATAGGTGCCGGGCGGCAACTCGAGGATGCGATAGTCGCCTTCAGTCGTGGTGACTGCGGTCACCTGAGGCACCTGCAGCGCTGGACTCGTTGCGGTCACCGTCACGCCAGGAACGCTGGCGCCAGAGTCGTCGGTCACCTTGCCAACCAGGCTTGCCGACTGCGCAGATTGCCCCCACGCCATGTCCGGACCCAGCACAATCGTCAGAAGGACGAGCGCCGCCAGCGAGACGAAGGGCGAGACGGAGGGACGAATGCGAGACATATGCGATCTCCTTCTGGAAGTCAGCCCATTCATCGGGTCGTCGACATGGTTACGGGTCCCAGCTTGATCGGCTGAACCAGCGCCCCGTTGCCCGCCGAATCCCACACTGCGAAGCGCACCCATTTCTTGCCTGTTGCGTCGAACGGAATCTGGAAATGATGCTTGCCGAACGCCGGCAGATCGGTGACGGAGATGATTTGACGATCGGTTTTCTTCCCGTCTCCCCAGACCACTTCGGCGAACTCGAGCGGGAACGTCCACTCGACGTCGGCGGAAATCGTCCGCTGGTTGCCGGCTCCCTGCACCGTGTAGGACGGGATGAGCACCTCGCCGGAGGTGATGAAATAGTCACCCTTCTTGATGCCGTCGACGATCGGCGCCCAATTGTCGATGGTGGGCTGGCCGTCCGGCTTGATGTAGTTGACCGGATTGTTGGCGTAGAAATCGTCGCCCGGTCCGTTCTCGTAGGTCTCGGTGATCGCCGTCATGAACTTGGGCGGCGTCGGCAGATCGGCAATCCAGTTGTTGACATCGTCCCAGAGCGCGATGCACCGGTAGTCGCAGAGCCGCTCTTCGGATCGATCGAGATCCATGCCCCATCGCCAGCCGAGGCCGCGATACGCCGCGTCCTGGAAGAAGGGCTTGTCCTTGAACCCGAACGGAAAGCCGGCCGATCCCTTCGTGTTCGGGTGCGGCATGAAGAAGATCATGTTCTCGCGATGCGCCATCTCGATCATGTCCGCCGCGCTGCCGATGTGATAGAGCTTTCCGTACTTCGCGTGGTCTTCGACGAGCGGCTGCGAAGCGGTCCGTCCGGGCAGCCAATAGACCGGGTGCGACTTCAGGAAATCGTTGTGCGCGGGGAACTGATCGGCCGGGCCGACGCCCGGAATGCCGAACAATTCTTCGTTCGGCATGACGAAGAAATCCTTCCTCCACTGCAGCCTCGCCATGTCGTAATACAGTTCGAGACCTTTCAAACGCGAATCGTCGAAGGTCCGCTGAAGCGCCGCCGTGTTGTTCATGGAGCCGGCGCCGCCGGCGCGTCCGCCCGAGCCGGCGCTTCGACCGGCAGCAGCCGGAGTTGCTCCAGCGGCGGGCGGATTCTGCCGCGGACCGATAGGAGTATTTCCGGCGGGGACGACGCCTCCGCCGCCGACCGGCTCATAGACGTTCACGCCGGTCGCTCTGGCGAGCTCGAAGTCGGGGAACACCGCGTCGAGGCTGCCGATTTCGAGAAGGCGCGGAACCGGGCTGGTGTGGAAATGACGCGCCATCACCAGATAGCCCGGCAGCGGTTTGTAATGATCGTTGCGCGTGTAGGCGAGCGCCGACTCGACGGCGGCCTGCGCATTGCCGGTGCCTACGAGCAGATAGATGGGCATCCGCTGCCACGTGCCCGGGCGTGCGTTGTAGAGCGCGAAGTTCTGGCGCCGGTCTTCCGGTCCGCGGCCGGCGTAGGCGGGGTCGGCCTCGCTCTCGGCCTGCCGGATACCCATGGAGAACGACGCGTCGGTGTCTTTGCGGTACCAGTTGTAGCCGAGGTTCACCGAAATTTCGCGCGTCCAGAAGAAGTTATGCGGCGGCGGAAAGACCGCCAGCGATCCGCCGGCGTCCTCGAGAGCCAGCAGGCGATTGGCGGCGATCACGATCGCCGGGTTCTGGTTGACGGCGGCCTCCAGGCGGCTCTCCTGCCACATGCTCGCGGTGTCGCGCCACGCCAGCTTGGACGAGGGCTGAATCGCGATGCCCTTCACGCCCGCATCGTATTTGTACGCGACCGACTGTTGATCGGTCTTCGCAATCACTTCCTGCCGAATCAGGTTCGTGCCTTTGTAAACCGTGTACTGCAGCCGTCCGGCGAAGATCCCCATGTCAACGCCGGGGAACGTCACTTCGAGGCGGCCGCCGTTGGTTTTCACCTCGCAGCTCTGCGCCTTGTAGCTGGCCGTGGCGCGCCTGATCTCTTCCGCTTTGCGCGGCAGGCCCGGCTGGTTGGTGCCGGGGATGCCATTGGGCGGCGGCGTCGAGTTCCCATGAGCCACTTCATCGCCCGGCACGCGCAGCGGCGCGTCCCAGAAGGCGCCCCACTTGTACTTGTCGAGGATTTCCTGCGTGACTTCGCCGTACACCTCTTTCAGCGCCGGATACGCTTCCTGATCGAGCCGGCGCCAGCCGGACACGACGCGGTATTCCGGCGTGAGGTTGCCGGCGACGGTTCCCCAGGATCCGCCCTTCTTTCTCACCGAGACATCCTGAATCGTCGGCGTGCCGCCGTTGATGCTCAGGCGCATCCGGACTTCGCCGTTCGCGTCACCATCCCAGGTGAGCGTGAGCGCCGTGCCCTCGACCGCGGCGGTCAGCCCGGGCGCGGCCTTGTAAGCCGCAAGATTGCACGAGAGCGGGTCTGCCTGCGCCGACGCCACCGAGAGGAGTGCGGCAACACACGCCGAGGATATCCCCACCAGAGAAATCAATTTGATTCGCATACTCTCCCCTTTTCCACGCTGATCGTCGATCGCAGCGTTCCGCGATCGCGGTTATCTGCTGGTCGTGGTCATGATCGCGCCGTCGAGCTTGATCGGCTGGACGAACGCGCCGTTGCCCACCGAATCCCACACGGCGAAGCGTACCCATTTCTTGCCTGTTGCGTCGAACGGAATCTGGAAGTGATGTTTCCCGAACGCCGGCAAATCGGTGGCCGGAATCACCTGCCGATCGGTCCTGGCGCCGTCTCCCCAGACGACCTCGACGAACTCGAGCGGGAACGTCCATTCGACGTCCGCCGTGATTGTCCGTTTGTTGCCCGTGCCCTCGACGGCGTAGGAGGGAATCAGCACTTCGCCAGACGTCCAGAAATAGTCGCCGCGCTTGAGCGCGTTGACGATGCCGCTCCAGTCGTCGCCGGCCGGCAGCCGATCGAGCTTCACGTAGTTGACCGGGTTGTTCGCATAGATGTCGTCGCCCGGTCCCTTCTGATACGTTTCGGAAATCGCCCACGCGTATTTCGGCGGCGTCGGCTTGTTCGCCACCCAGTTGTTCATGTCATCGAGCAGCGCCAGGCAGCGATACTCGCAGAGCCTGGTTTCCGATCCGTCCACGCCCATGCCCCAGCGGAAGCCGATGCCGCGGTAGTTCTCGTGGAGGAAGTACGCCTTCTCTTTGATCGCATCCGGGTACCCGGTCGATCCCTTCGAGCGCGGATGCGGCATGAAGATCAGCATGTTCTCGCGCCTGGCCATCTCGAGCGCCTCGTCAGGAGTGCCGAAGTGGTAGACCTTGCCGTAAGTCGGGTGGTCCTCCACGAAAGCCTGCCCGGGCGCGCGCGTGGTCGTCCAGTAAACGGGATGTGACAAGACGAAGTCCAGGTGCCCGCCAAGCGTGCCCGAGGTATTTTCCTCGTCCGGCAGAATGAAGAAATTCTTGTCGGAATGTTTCCGCGCCGCCGCGTAGTAGTCGGCGAGATTCTTCAATCGGTCCCCGCCGCGGCCTCCGACAGGGGGCACCACCGCGAGGCCGGGGCCCTGGCCGCGCGCGGGAGGTACGGCAAGATCGCCCGCGCCGGCTCCGCCGCCGCCACCGCCGTCGATGGGCGCGAAGATATTGACCCCAGCACCTTTCATCAGGTCGAAGTCGGGAATCGTCTGGTCCAGGCCGCCCAATTGCTGCAACCGCCGCACCATGCCGGTGTGAAAGTGGGTCGCCATCACCTGATAGCCGGCGAGCGGCTTGTAATGATCGTCGCGCGTATAGGCGAGCGCCGATTGGATCGCGGCCTGAGCGGGCTCGGGGCTCACGTAGAAGTACACCGCCATGCGCTGCCAGGTGCCGGGACGCGCGCTGTACAGCGCGTAGTTCTGCCGCCGATCCTCGGGACCATGGCCTTCCCACGCCGGATCTTCTTCGCCTTCCGCCTGCCGGACGCCGAACGCGAACGACGTGTCGCTGTCCTTGCGGTACCAGTTGTAGCCGAGATTGAACTCCGTTTCGCGCGCCCAGAAAAAGTTATGCGGAGGCGGAAACGCCGCGATGGATCCGCCCTGCACTTCGGCGGCGACGAGGCGATTGGCGGTCTTGAGGGGGACGAGGGACTCGTTCCGGGCACCGCCCAGCTGATAGTCGACCCAGAGGTTCGACGTGTTGCTGCGCCACACCACGTCGGACTTCGGCTGAATCGCGAGCCCTTTGAGGCCCGCGTCATACTTATACGCGACGGCCGGTTGATCGGTCTTGGCGACCACGGCCTGACGGATCAGGCTGCTACCTTTATAGACTGTGAACTCCAGGCGCCCGGAGAAGACGCCGAGCTGCACCCCGGGGAACGACACTTCGATCCGCGCGCCGTTGGTTTTCACGTCGCAGCTTCGCGACTGGTACACCGCCGCAGCGCGGACGATCTCTTCGGGTTTGCGCGGCAAGCCGGGCTGATTCGCGACACCGGCCACCGGCGGGGTCGCGCCACCATGGGCAACTGAGTCGCCAGGCACGTTCAGCGGCGAATCCCAGAACGCTTCCCACCTTATTTGATCGAGAATTTCGGGTGTGATCTTGACGCCCAGATCCTGAAGCGGCTTCAGCTGCTGGTCGGTGGCGCGGCGCATGCCGGACACCACGCGAAATTCGGGCAGCACGTTGCCGGCCAGCGTCACCCACTGCCCGCCTTTGTTCCTGGCGGCGATGTCCCGAATGGTTGGCGTGCCGTTCTCGATCGCCAGCCTGAGCCGCGCTTCTCCGTTCTTGTCGCCATCCCAGGTCAGCGAGAGGGTGTTGTCGGAAACGGCGGCGGTCAGGCCCGGCTGCGGTTTGTAGCCGCTCAGATTACACGTCAAGGGATCGGCGTAAACCGTTGATGCGGCGAGTACAAGCGCCGATGCGATCACCGCGGCCGAAGTTCTCATGACGCTGCTCCTCACTGCGAAATGGCACCCCCACCTGACCGGCACACAGCACGGCCGGGCGGAAGACAGACATCTACGGCGGGTGGGCTGACTATAGCCCGAGCCGACCCGCCGTTTGTCGCAAATTGTCGCAGGCTCACAGCCTCTGTACGGAAGGCAATATTGAGCTCTGTCCGTCGGTTGACCCTCGTGGGACCGCTCAGCCGGCGTTCGGCACCGACGATTGTCCTTCGGGCGTCAGGGTGTAGCCGTCGCCATGCACGGTGTGGATGAAGCGGGGATGGTGGACGTCGGGCTCGATTTTCTTGCGCAGGCGCGCAATGGCGTTGTCGACCGAGCGTGTGAACGGAGTCTGCGGGTAGCCCCATAACTCGCGGAGCAGCTCGTCCCGATGGACGACGTGCCCCTGCCGTTCGGCCAGGTACTGCAGGATCTCGAATTCCCGATGGGTCAGGTGCAGATCGATTTTTCCACGCCTGGCCGTTTGCGACACGAAATCGATGATCACCGCCCCCATCGTCAAACGATCCGTCGAAGGACGGGCCCGGCGCAGCACCGCTTTGACGCGCGCGAGAAACTCCTCGAGGTCGAACGGCTTGGTGATGTAGTCATCGGCGCCCAGATTCAGGCCGAGCAGCTTGTCGGCTTTCTGGCTGCGCGCGGTGAGAATCAGAATCGGCGTCCGGCCCCGCTGCCGCAGCGTTCCGCACAACTCGAACCCATCGGCTCCCGGCAGCATGATGTCGAGCACGACCAAATCCGGCGCGAAGGATTTGGCCTTCGGCAGCACCAGATTTCCGTCGGCCACGCACTCCACCTCGAAGCCCTCGAACACCAGGTTGTCCTTCAGCACCCGCGCGAGCGGCGCGTCGTCTTCGACCACGAGGATGCGTTTTTTCATGGCGGCGAAAGGTCACCACGATATGACGAGTCCGGCAGGGTCAACAAGAGGGAAACCGGCCGAGGGAAAACGGCTGAGACCGGTGGAGGCGAATCGCCCGGAGATGCTAGGCTACGCGCGATGCGACGATTCTCCTGGGTGCTCACCGGCAGGGTCGCCGGATGGCTGGCGATCGGCGTCTGCATCTCGGTCGGGCTGCTGTCGTGGTTCGGCTATCACGCGATTCTCGAGTGGCGCCGCAGCTCGCTCCTGGTGGCCGACCGGCGCGCGAACGAAGCCGCTGATCTGCTGCTCGAAGCGCTCACCCATGACATGCACGGCGTCCAGCAGACGGTGCTCACCTCGCAGCAATGGAACGACTTCGCCGCGGACCGGCCCTACGAGATCAGCAACCTCGTCGCGAGCACGTTCGCCCGCTATCCGTATCCGGAGTCATTTTTTGCGTGGCGCGGCGAAGAGAGCCCCGACAGCTTCGTGTTTTTCAATCGCTCCGATCGCCGCCCGCCATGGTTGCCGGGCAAGCCCGGTCCCAGCCGGTTTCCGGTCGTCATCGAGCACGCGCCGGCGACCGCCGACGTGCTGCAGACCAGAATCAGGCGCGACGCGTCGCGCGGCAGGCGCTTTTCGGCGTTCGAGCTCACCCTGCACGGCGTCGATTATCAAATCGTGAGCCAGCTCAGCTACCAGGATCCGTTCCGCGAGCGATTGCTCGAAGCGGCGGGATTCATGGTGAATCTGGACTGGGTGCGCGCCCATTACTTTTCCGAGCTCGCGCGGCAGGTATCGGAGATCGGCGGCGGCGCGCAGGCCGGGCTGGACCTCGTGGTGAGCGATCCGGCCGGGCGTATCGTCGCCGGCACGCGGCCCTCGAGCCGCCCCGAGCTCATCAATCGGCGTCCGTTCGCGCTCACCTTCTTCGATCCGCTCGTCGTCACGCCCGACCCGCCGGACAAGCTGGCGGCGCGCTGGAACGTGGAGGTCAGCGCCGCGAACGATCCCACGCTGGCGCAGGCCATCAGCGGCGCGAACCGGACGCTCGCCATCGGCGCCGCCTCGGCGCTGGCTCTCGCGATCGGCCTTGTACTCACGGCGCGCGCCGAACGGGCGAGCGCGAAGCTGACCGAGCTGCGATCCGATTTTGTCTCCACCGTCACGCACGAGCTGAAGACACCGATCGCCACCATCCGGGCCGCGGCCGAGACATTGTCGGGAGGCCGGCTGACGGGCATCGACACGTTTCAGGCCTACGGAAGGCTGGTAGTGGTCGAGGCCAAGCGGCTGACGCGGCTCGTCGAAAATCTCCTCGCCTACTCGCGTATCACCGATATCGCCGACATCTATACCTTCGAGCCGATCGACGTCGGCGAATTCGTGGAAGACATCCAGCGGGAATTTCAGGGGCAGCTCACGCAATTCGGCTTCGATCTGCAGGTCGATATCCCCCCGGGGACGCCGCCCGTCCGCGGCGATCGGCTCGCGTTGCGCCTGCTGTTCGACAACCTGATCGACAACTCCATCCGGTACTCCGACAAGGCCCGGTTCCTGCGGCTGAGCGCGCACCGCGCGGACGGCCATGTGACGATCGGCATCACCGATTCGGGCATCGGTATTCCGGCGGAGGAGATCTCCCAGGTCACGCGGAAGTTCTTCAGGGGGCGAAAGGCGCCGTCGGGCGGAAGCGGCCTGGGCCTCGCGATCGCGAGCCGGATCGCCAGCGATCACGGCGGCACGCTGTCGATCCGCAGCGTCGTCGGCGAAGGGACCACCGTCAGCGTGACGCTGCCCGCGAGCCAGCCGGTCTAGGAGACTGGTGGTCTGTCCACGGGCCGCTAGCGACTGACCACCAGCGACTGACAGATCTCCACGATCTGTTTCGCCCCGACGCCGAATTTCTCCAGCATCTCCTCGGGTTTGCCGCTGCGCGGAATCTCGCGCACGGCCAGACGGAGGACGACGATGCCATCGGCTGCCACGGCATCGGCGACGGCGTCGCCGATGCCGCCGCCCGCGTAGTGATCCTCGACGGTGACGATCGTATTGCGGGTGGCGCGCCCGCATCGAACCAGCGTCGCGCGATCGACCGGCTGCACCGAATACAGATCGATCACACGGATGCGCACGCCGGATTTTGACAGAACGTCATACGCATTCAGCGCTTCGAACACGGTGACGCCGGCGGCCACCACGGTCATCACGTCGTCCGGGCTCTCGCGCAGCACTTTCGATCCTCCGGGCTGGAAGGACTCGTCGTTGGTGTAGATCACGGGGGTCTTCGGCCGGCTCGTACGAATATAGGCTGGGCCCGGATGATAGGCCGCCACCGCCATCAGGCGCTCCGTGCTCACGCCATCGCACGGGTACAGGACCGTAAAGTTCGGCTGCGCGCGCATCATCGCGAGATCTTCCAGCCCCATTTGCGACGGCCCGTCCTCTCCGATGGAGACGCCGCAATGCGAGCCGGCGAGCTTGATGTTCAGATTGCTGATCGCCGCCATCCGGATGAAATCGTAAGCGCGCGTGAAGAACGCGGCGAACGTGGACGGAAACGGGAGGGCGCCGCGCGATGCCAACCCCATCGCCGCTCCAACCATCACCTGTTCGGCGATGAAGTTCTCATAAAAACGGTCGGGATGCGCTTTTTCGAATTTGTCGCTGAAGGTCGAATTCGCCACATCACCGTCGAGCGCAACCACGCGAGCGTCGGCGTCGCCGAGCTTCGCGAGAGCGGTACCGTAGGCTTCGCGCGTGGCGACCTTGTCGCCGATCTTGTAGGCCGGCGCGGCGACCGGTTTCGGCGCCGGTTCGGGCGCGAGCGTTCCGTCCGGCAGCCTGATGGCCAGCGGCGCGGGGCCATCCATCGACGCGCCATCGACGAACTGCGCCTTCAGCTCCGTCAGCGCGGCGGGGAGCTGTTCCTCGGTCAGCGCTTTGCCGTGCCACCCTTCCTTGCCCGCCATGATCGACAGCCCCTTGCCCTTGATGGTGCGCGCCAGCAGCACGGTCGGACGGTTCCTGGTCTGCCTGGCTTCTTCAAACGCCTTCAGCACCGCGGGAATATCGTGGCCGTCGAGCTCGATCGTGTGCCATCCGAACGCCTGCCATCTCGAGGAAAACGCCTGCAGGTCGTGATCGAACATCGTCGGACGGCTCTGCCCGAGGCCGTTGATGTCGATGATGGCGCACAGGTTGTCGAGGTGATGAAACTCGGCCACGGTCGCGGCTTCGGGCACGGAACCCTCAGCTGATTCGCCGTCGCCGAGCAGGACATACGTCCGGTAGTCCGATCCGATACGCCGGGCGTTGAGGGCCATGCCCACCGCGGCGCAAATGCCCTGGCCGAGCGAGCCGGTGGCCACGTCCACAAACGACAGCCGAGGCGTCGGGTGGCCTTCGAGGTCCGAATCGAACCGGCGCAGCGTCAGCAGCTTCGCGCGATCGAACGCGCCCGCCTCCGCCCACGCCGCATACAAGAGCGGCGCGGCGTGGCCTTTGGACAAGACGAACCGATCCGCATCGGGGCGATGCGGACTGCGCGGGTCGAACCGCATTTCCGCGAAGAAGGCGACCGCGGTGAGGTCGGCGGCCGAACAGCAGCTCGAGGGGTGCCCGCTCCCGGCTCTGGTCGTGCTTTCGACGGAATGAATGCGAAGCCGTGTCGCGATGTTCCGCAGTGAAGAAACGAGATTATTGTCTGCCATCCCTAATCCTGTTCCAGATTCCACTCCACGCGTGAAAGATTTAATCCGAGCGGCGGGCGGCGTTCGACCACTTCCCGGACGGCGAGGGCGTACGGCGCCCCGAACAGTCCATGGGCCTGATACTCGCCCGCCAGCGAGCCAAGGATCGCCAGCGCTCGATCCCGGTGCGCGGCGTCGCCGGTCATCGTCGCCAGCCGGTCGAGCACGCAGGCGGCGTCGCAGTTGACCGCGAAAGGCCGGACCGGCTCGGCCAGCAGGCCGAGAGGGACAACGGTCTCGCTGGCGCGATCGCGGAAGGTCTTCGCCGGCGCGTCCCACATGGTTCGAACCGCGAACTGGACCAGCTCCAGAGCCAGCATCGAATACGGAAGCTGCCCGGTGACGACGTGCGCCCAGGTGACCGCAAGAGCGACGCGAACCTGATCGCCGAGAAGGCCGCGAGCGGGCGGCGCGTCAGCGGGGCCGGCAACACCCGGCCCTGCGCGCTCATGCGCGACACCGCCTCCGGGTTTGTAGCCGGGCACGACCACCGCCTCGAACGATTTCAGCGCGTAGTCGCGCAGCCACGGATCCTGAAAGATGTCCGCGGCACGGAGAAACGCCGCCACCATGTCGGCGTTTCGATCGACGTACATCGAGCGATCGAGCTCGCGCGACACCGCGGCCTGGCCGTTATAAAAACCGCCGTGCGCCTGATCCGCCAGCGCGGTTTTGATCCACCGTACGAGCTCACCGGCGCGATTCTGATACTGGTCCGACCGCAATCGGACCGCCGCATCCAGATACAGATTCAGCAGCGCCGCGTTGTCTTCGAGCGTCTTCTCCGTGCCCGGACGGCTCCAATCGGAGCGCTCCGCGTAGCGATAGAAACCGCCGTGATCCGGATCCCATAACGCACCGATGCCGTCGAGCGTGCTTTCGGCTATGCGGCGGAGCTGCTCGTCTGATTCCTCGTCGGCCATCGCGATGGCGAATTCCAGCGCGCGCCCATGAGGATACTTTGCGGCCGTGCCAAAGCCTCCATGAAGGAGGTCGAATTCATCAATCAGGAGCGAGCGAAACCAGCCGACGGCGTTCCCGTCGGGCTGGCTGTCGGGAGCAACCGTGGCGGGGATGGTCACCCGGACGCGGGCCCGGATGTCATCGGCGCGATCGCGCCATGAGTCGGCCGCCTGGCTCAACAGCGCGATCAGGCCGTCGCGGCCGAAATAGGTGCCACCGTTCAGCACGTGCCCTTCGGGAGTCAACACCGCGGTGGTCGGCCAGCCACCAAGGTTGTATCGCTCGTTGACGTCGGGTCTGCGATCGGCATCGACGCGGACCGGGATAAAGCGGCCGCCGACCATGGCCACGACGTCAGGCTGCGCGTACGTCGTGGCCTCCATGGCCGAGCATTCATCCGACCATGCCGTCACGATCGACAGCAGGATCGGCTTGTTTTCGGTCGAAGCCGCGCCGAACGCGGCTTCGGTCCACCCGCGCCAATCGATAGTGGGCGCCACCAGACAAATTATAATGTCCTGGAGTGATTGCGCTGCGGTACGTGTACGTGCTCGCGTTGTCGATCTGGTTTGGCGGCATCGTCATCATCGGCGTCGTGGCCACGCCCGTTCCCGATGAGGTCCTGCACCGGTTCGTGCTCGTGTCGTATCTGGCCGGCGGGCTGCTCCTGGTCAGCTTGTTCGCGATGGCGCTGCTGGGCCCGCGGCCCTCGGGATTTGCCGCGCGGTTTCTGGTGGCCGTGCTGATGGTCGCCCTGACGATTTATTCCGGCCGGGAGCAGCATGCCCTCTCGCGGGAGGTGCTGGCGCTCACCGCCCTCGGCGGCCTGGCGCTGTTGTTCTGGGAAGCGCGCGACGGAACCCGCGCGGCATGACGCACACCATCACGCTGATTCCGGGCGACGGCATCGGCCCGGAGGTCACCGCCGCCGTCACGGGCATCCTCGACGCGGCCGGGGTCGACATCCACTGGGAGCGGTTCGACGCGGGCCTCCTCGCGCTCGAAAAGTACGGCACGCCGCTTCCCCAGGCGCTGCTCGATTCGATCGCGAAAAACAAAGTTGCGCTGAAGGGACCGGTGACCACGCCCGTCGGCGAAGGGTTCACGAGCGTCAACGTGGGGCTTCGCAAGGCGCTGAATCTCTACGCGAACCTCCGTCCAGTGAAGAATCTGCCGCACGTGCCCTCGCGCTTCGAGGACGTCGACCTGGTGATCGTGCGCGAGAATACCGAGGACCTCTACTCGGGCATCGAGCACGAGGTCGTGCCCGGCGTGGTGGAAAGCCTGAAAATCATCACCGAGCGCGCGTCGACGCGCATCGCGCGCTTCGCCTTCGACTACGCAAGGCGCGTGGGCAGAAAAAGGATCACGGCGATTCACAAGGCGAACATCATGAAGATGGCCGACGGCCTCTTCATCAGGAGCGCCGAGGCGGTCGCGGCGAACTATCCCGAGATCGGCTACGACGAGCAGATCATCGACGCCGCGTGCATGCATCTGGTGATGCACCCAGAGCGCTTCGACGTCCTGCTGCTGCCGAATCTCTACGGCGACATCGTGTCGGATCTCTGCGCAGGGCTGGTCGGCGGGCTCGGCATGGTTCCGGCGGCCAATCTTGGCGCCGACGTCGGCGTGTTCGAAGCGGTGCACGGCAGCGCGCCGGATATTGCCGGAAAGAACATCGCCAATCCGACGGCGTTGCTGCGCTCGTCGCTCTTGATGCTGGATCACATCGGCGAAACAGACGCCGCGGCACGCATTCAGGGGGCGTTGCTCGCCGTGCTGGCGACGCCCGCGCGGACGACGCGCGACCTCGGCGGCTCGGCAACGACGACCGAGTTCGCCGACGCGATCAGCCGGGGGCTGCAGCCCGGCACCCCGCGCCCGACGCCCGCCGCCCGCCCGTGATTCAGCGTGTTATAGTTCGGGTTCGGCATGATTCCTGAAGATCTCGCACAGGCCATCCTCGCGCGCGAGGATGTCGCCCGCTACCTCCGCAGCGCGCACGCCGGCATCGATGGCCGCGAGCGCGTGTTCGCCTACCTCGAAGAGCTCCGGACGACGCAGCGATACAAGTTCTATCGCGCGCTGCAGCACCCGCTGTACCCGATTCTGCGGAAGATCGAGCGGATCATCGAGCACGTGGAAATCGTCGAGGCGGCCACGCGCGCCGGCCGCGTGATGTACGCATCCAATCACAAAAGCCACATCGATTACCTCGTCGAGCCGCTCGTGCTCGACGACAGCGGCGTCCGGCCGCCGATCATCGCGGCGGGCATCAACCTGTTCGGCGGGCCGCTCGGGCTGATCCACAAGCACGTGACCGGCGCGATTCCGATTCGCCGCAACACGAAGGATCCCGCCTACCTCGTCACGTTGAAAGCGTACGTCGGCGAGCTGCTTCGCAGCCACGACCTGTTGTTCTATCCAGAGGGCGGGCGCAGCTACAGCGGCGAGTTGAAACAGCCGAAGACCGGACTGATTCACGCCGCGCTCACGTCGGAGCTGCCGGGCCTCTCGATTATTCCCACCGCGATCTCGTATGACCTGGTGCTCGAAGACCACATTCTGGCCAAGCAGCGCGTGAAGCGCGCGCAGCGGCCGTTCACGCGCGAGCTGGCCGAGATGTTCCGCTACGCCGTCGGGTATCGATCGCGCGCGTTCGTCACCTTTGGCCGGCCGATTCCGCTCGACGGCTGGGATCCGCAGTCGCGGCGGGATGTGATGGAGCTCGGCAAGCTGACGCGCCAGTCGATTGGCAAGCTCGTCAAAGTCGTGCCGACGTCGCTCGTCGCCGCGGCCATGCGCCCGTCCATTGCGCGGCGCGATCTCGAAGCCCGCGCCGACGTGCTCATCGACACGCTGCGGGCGGTGGGCGCCAACCTCGGCGTGGAGAGTGGCCGCCAGGCGGTCGAGGAAGCCGCCCAGGCGCTCGAAGATCGGGGCATCATCGTGATGGAGCGTGGCCGCTTCCGGGTCCGCGATCGTACCGTGCTGCGGTACTACGCGCGCATGATCGAGCATTTGCTCGTCGCAGGCCCCGGCCGGACGCACTAATGCTGGATGCGGCGTCCAAGGCCTTCTTCCAAGCTCTCTCGCGCAGCCGCATCCTGAAAACCCTCGCATCCCGCTACGGGATGGGGGGCCGATCCGCGTTCGCGCGCCGCTTCATCGCCGGCGAAACCGTCGAGGATGCCATCGACGCGGTGCGGCGCCTCGAGGCGCAGGGGCTTCACCACACGCTCGACCATCTGGGCGAGAGCGTCGCCACGCTGGAGGGCATCGAGAGCTGCACGCGCGACTATCTCGCCGTGATTGAGGAGGTGGGGCGCGCCGGCGTCGAGCGGAACATCTCCCTGAAGCTGACCCAGCTCGGCCTCGATGTGGACCGCGCCATGTGCGTCGACAACCTGCGGCGCATTCTGGGGGCTGTCGATCGCGCCGGATTTTTCGCGCGCATCGACATGGAGAGCTCGCGTTACACCGAGGCGACGCTCGAAATTTTCGAGACCGTGTGGCGCCACACCAACCGCAACGTCGGCGTCGTGCTGCAATCGTGCCTTTACCGGACGGAACAGGATTTCGAGCGGGTGAACGCGCTCGGCGCGCGGATCCGCCTCGTGAAGGGCGCCTACAAGGAGCCGAAGGCGGTCGCGTACCGCCGGAAGGCGGACGTCGACGCGGCGTACGTGCGGCTCGCCAAGCGTCTGCTGAGTGAAGGCACCTATCCGGCCATCGCGACCCACGACGAAGCCATTCTCGGAGAAGTGAAGCGCTTCGCGGCCGAACGCGGCATTTCCGCGGATCGGTACGAATTTCAGATGCTGTATGGGATTCGCCGCGACCTGCAGGCGTCGCTGACGGCGGAAGGCTACCGGATGCGCGTGTACGTCCCGTTCGGCCGCGAATGGTTCCCGTACTTCATGCGGCGCCTGGGAGAGCGTCCAGCCAACGTTGGCTTTGTGATCAGAAGCCTGCTGGAGGAACGATAGCCTCAGGTGAGACTGCCAAACCTCTACATTCTTGACTCCTACGTGCCCTGGTGGGCCATGGCGATCGCCCTGCTCGTCATTCTCGCGTGCGGCTGGCTGTTGTGGCGAAGGTGCATTACCGCCCGGCGCTAGTAGGGGTAACCTTTGAGCCTTGGTGTCCTGGGCTTCCAATCAGGCAGGGAAGCGTACTTGTCACCAATTGGCATCTTGACTTTCAGCAGACTCTGGGCGTCTAGTGTCTCGTCCTCCGGGATGACATCGTTGATGGAGAGCAGATACGCCGTCAGCGCGTAGACCTCATCGGCCTTTAGCGTCCCCTCTCTATTGAGGGGCATCCCGCGATTGATGTAATCCCAGACTATGGTTGCGAACGGAGCGCGAAGCGGCAGGATTCGCCCTCGCGCCCAGACGTCAGGATTCTTGGGATCTTTGCTTTTTAGATTGGGCGCCGTGCCGCCTATCCCCGCCGCGCCGTGGCATCCCGCGCATCCCTTCGTGCGATAGAGCTGCGCGCCCTCCTTGGGAGTGCCTTTTCCCGGCGGAAGTTCTTCTCCGGTCGGGCCGATGGAGATATCCAACGCGCGGATTTCCTCGGCGGTCGGCGTGCGTCCCACTCCGTACGTACGCCCCTGCGCCAGCGCGGAGACGCCTATCAGCAAGGCGAAGGCGAACGTAATCAGGAGAGCCCTACGCGTTCCCATTGGTCACGCTCCCGTCTTTGGCGATCCTCCAAGGCTGAATGCTGTTGTCCATCCCAGGCACGCTGAATGTCTCGTCGAAGGGCTTGTTCCAGTACTTGGCGATCTGTGCGCGCGACGGTTGAACCTGGCCGATCTCGTCCGTGCAGCGCGACTGGAGCTCCGTTTCGTTTCCGTCCCAATTCCACTCATAGGCGAAACGGGCATGGGCCATACGCTGTGGCGTTCCCTTGAACTCAGCCTTGTTCCATTTCTTGCCGCCGTCGGTAGACACTTCCACCAGCTTGATAGCGCCGCCACCGGACCAGGCCAGGCCGCTGATCTCGTAGAA
>DASZHO010000086.1:0-1858 GCA_035937795.1 Vicinamibacterales bacterium
CGGACTGGCGAAGGACCCGGCGCGGCTGGAGTATCAGCGCCAACGCACGCCCTGGCCGCGCTTCGGGCGACCGCAGGATGTCGCCAACGCGGCGGTGTTCCTGGCGAGCGACCGCGCGAGCTTCATCACGGGCTCGAATCTCGTCATCGACGGCGGCTGGCTGGCGGGCTGACCGCGGCGCCGGCTTGGGGGGCGCTTGACGCCTCAGCGGTTCGCGATCGCGTAGACCTTGCCACGGTAGGGCGACTTGTCGAGCTGATCGAGCGCCATCACGTACACGGTCTTCTCGTCCGGGCTGAAGGCCAGATTCGGCACGCCCGGTGAAGGCAGCTTGAGCGTCCGCAGTAGCTTTCCTGCAGCGTCGACTACGAAGATCGTGCCGGCGAGAGCGGCGTGGACGTCACGCGGATTCTGGCCGATATAAAGGTGTCCCCGCGAATCGATCTTCACCCCATCCGGGTAGATGTGGCCGACATTGTCCGTGAGCTCGTCGAGATTCAGGAAAACCTGCCGCTCAGAGAGCGATGCGTCGGGCCCGATCTTGAACTGAATCAGCCGGTGCTCCTCGGTCTCGATCGCATAGAGCGTCTTGCCGTCATTGGAAACGACGATGCCGTTGGCGCTGTGCACGGCGGTGGCTTCCTGGCTGATCGTGCCGTCTGCGGCGAGGTAAAAGATCTTGCCGTCGATCTTCGGACCGGGTGCCGTGCCGGAGCAGGTGAAGTAGATGCCGCCGTGACGGTCCGGCGCGAAATCGTTGGGGCCAACGAAGGAATTTCCGTCCTTGTCGTGGCTGTAAGGGGGCAGATCCTTGCCGTCGGCCGAGATGCGGCCGATCGTGCCGCTGTCGTAGCAGGTCGTCAGGAATTCGCCGCGCGCCGTGGGAATGACCGCCGACGGGCCGCAGCCCGGCTTGGACCAGAACTCGGCGTTCTTTGCACCGTCCCACGTCATCACCGAACTGCGATCGTATTCGACGTAGTACAGCTTGCCGTGGTACCAGATCGGTCCCTCGGCAAAGTGCGCATCGTCGTTGAGGACTTTAACGTCGTCGGCTCGCGCACCCGGTGCGGCGCTTGCTATGACGAGCAGGCCTAGCAAGACGTGTCTCAAAGGGCGTTCCTCCGTTCCAGGGGCATCGCGGGTGCTCAGGCCGCGTAGCTGACCGCGCGCTGCATGTCTGGAACCACGGTCCGGGCCGCGAGGACAAAATGCCAGGTCGCCCAGAATCCCGTGGGCGCGAGCACCAGCAGCGCCCAGCGGAGCGAGGCGGCATCAGCAGCGTGCGTGCCGCCGAACCAGTCGCTCAGGATCCCGACGCCCTGTACCGCGACTATCAGATTGAGTACGTTACCCACGAGGACCGACCAGGCCGTGAACGTCGAGCGCATGTGGCTCGGCGCCAGGTTCAGCACCAGCGCCATGCAGGGCCCGATGAAGAAATAGATGGCGGGGAGGTACGCCCACAGCATCAATCTGGCGAGCGGTAGCGATTGCGTCCAGTACGCGACGATCGAGACGACAGTCGCGCATCCTGTGACCCACCCGAGCACCGCCACGACTCGGCGCGGATCCAGCATGAATCGCCGGGACATCATCCAGGCGGCGAGGATCGTCGCCAGCGTTCCGCCGACCAGGTGGATGTGACCGGTGATGGCGCCGGCCTGAGCGACGTTCAGCCCATAGGTGCGTTGAAGAAAGGCCGGGGTGAACCAGGAAAGTCCCCACCCCCAAAGCGAGCAGACCCCGCTCGCCATGATCACGTGGAAAGCGGCCCGCTGGCGCCACAGGAACGCGAGTGTCTCTGAGAACGAGGCCTTGGCGCTGCTCGCCGCGGCGTCGAGCCGGCCGCGCGCAG
>DASZHO010000087.1:0-53048 GCA_035937795.1 Vicinamibacterales bacterium
GCAGGAAGATCCGTATCAACCGACGGACGTCGCGAGCTTCAATCAGGCGGGTGTCCCGTGTCTGAGCTTTTTCACCGGCACGCACGCCGACTATCACCGGCCGACCGACACGGCCGATAAAGTTGACTACGAAGATCTCGACCGCGTGGCGGATTTCGCTGCGGCGATTACGCGGCGCCTCGGCGATCTCGATCAGGCGCCGGCGTTCACAAAAGTCGATCAGAAAATCGAGAGCGGAGCCAGCCGAGCGGGCGTGCGCGTGTTCACCGGCACGATCCCCGATTACTCCACCGAGGTCAAAGGGTTGCTGCTGAGTGGGGTGATTGGCGGCGGACCGGCCGAAGAGGCGGGCTTGCAGAAAGGCGACGTCATTGTCGAGATTGCCGGCCAGAGCATCGCCAACATCTACGACTACACGTACGCGCTCGACGTGTTGAAGATTGGCCAGCCGGCAAAAGTTGTGTACCTTCGGGCAGGTCAGCGGAGGGAAACGATGCTGACACCGGCTGCGCGAAAGTAGACGGGATCGCCCGCCCGGTCATGACCAGAACAGCCTTGACGTGTGCTTCGCTGATTGTCGCCGCGGCGAGTGCCCTATCGGCCCAGGTCAGCCCGCCGGCCTCGGCCAACCTGGTGATCGGCGGGAAGACCATCGGCATCCGGTACTCGGCTCCCTCGGTGCGCGGACGCAAGATCTTTGGGGATCGCGGTCTTCTCTCGTCAGATCCGACCTATCCCGCGTGGCGCGCAGGAGCCAATGCGGCGACATCTTTCGATACCGACGCCGATCTCGACATCGGCGGCCTCGCCGTTCCGCGCGGAACCTACACGCTCTATGTCTGGGTGAAGGATCCCGACGCGTGGGAGTTGATCATCAACAAGCAGGTCGGCCAGTGGGGGCTCGTCTATGACGCCCGGCAGGATCTCGGCCGCGTCAAGATGTCCATGACCAGGCCGCCGGCGCTGGTTGAAACGCTGAAGTATGTGCTTACCGGCAAAGGTAAGGGCAGCGCGGAACTGCGAATCGAATGGGAAAACCACGTCGCGGCGGTCCCGATTGCTGTGCACTGAATTCTACGGTCCAAAACCGCTCAGATGAAAAGGCGTGGCGTCATGAGTCGAGTAGCGCAGCCTGACTTTGCTTTCCGAGGCGCGGGCGCCGACTCTCGCCATGATTGATAACGGCAAGGCGACTTCTGGATCCCATCCGGTGTCATCGACAATATGCAGCCTGAATGTCTCTCTTGGGCGAATCGGATTGGCTAGGCGCAGCGCGATGGTGCGGCTTCGGAGGAGAGCGCCCGAGGCGCGGTAGGCAACCTCTAAATCCATTGCGACGCCCGAGAGCGCGTCATCGCCTTCGTTGAAGAATTCGCAGCGATAGCCGAACCCCTTGGCTGTCTGCATGCTCGGCCAGTAACTCGCGCCGTCAGGCGCAAAGCGGGGCACTCCCGTGACCAACTGGTTTCCCCATTGCGGGTGAAGCAGGACGCCAAACACCGGCTCGGTGATTCGCAGCGGGACACCGATCCCGTCGCAATTGACCGACACTAGCGGTTGCTTTGGCAGCCAGAAGAGAAGAACCAGGAGCCCGAATCCTGCGGCCGCCACGATGAACCACCACCATGGCACCGATCTGCCGCGCCATGAGCCGACAGACGAAGGTATCGTCACCGTGGTTGGGCGGGTGTCTCGCTCAGCGAGCCTGGACAGGCTGCAGCGCCCCTTGGTACGGGACGACTTGACCTGGCATCACGTCCGCGTCGAAGGCCAGCGTTTGATAGCCCTGCGCGCGCAGCTCGAAATGATGCCGGCCCGCTGCGAGCGACAGGGGCGGCGCCGTGGCGGAAAAATCACTCACGGTTCCCACATACACACCGTCAAGGAAGACGGCGGCTTCACTGGGTGTGATGTCGAAGCTCACGCCCCCGATTCCGCTTGGCAGCCGTGCATCCGCTGTGCTCGGTGCGGCCGTCACAGTGTCGGGGTAGGTGGGGGTCTGAGACGTTGGGGTCTGCGTTGTGTATGGGTAGATTTGTGCCGGGGATGTGTACGGGTAATACGAGTACGGATAGTTCGAATAAGGATAGTACGAGTAGGGATCGTACGAATAAGGATAAACGGATGCGTACAGAGGGAAATAGGAATAGGGATATGGCACCGCATATCCAAGGTAGAGGCCGAGGCCGACTCGCTGGCGCGGCCGAAAGACGTAATAGGGCTGCGAGAGCAACGGCCGGGACGGGACGATGCGCGGGAGGATGCGGGGAGCGCCTACCACGGACGGTCGCGACGACGCCCTCGTCCTCGAACCGTCGTGATCTCCATCGCCATCTCCATCTGCGTCTCCGCGACGATTCTGGTGAGTCGCCGAACCGGTGTGTGAGGCCGAACCTGTCGCAGTGTGTGCCTGCCCGCCACCTTGCGCACTCGCCGTGTGACCTCCGCCGCTCGCGGCTTGGCCTCCGCCGGTTCCACTCGCCGTGTGGCCTCCGCCGGTTCCACTCGCGGCGTGGCCTCCGCCGGATCCACTCGCGGCGTGCCCCCCGGCGTGACCTCCTCCGCCATGTCCGCCATGCTGCGCCCAGGCTGCGCGCGTTGGAAGTAGCAACCACGCGATGGCGAGCGCTGCGCCGAGGAGCCGGATCTTCACTGCATCCTCCTGCTGTAACTATACGCTTAAACGCGAACCATTTGATCGCTGGCGCCTAGCGAGAGATACTGATGACCATGAAAGCAACGCGATTGGGTATGGCGATTTGTATCGGACTGGTGACCGGCATCAATCCGGCGATGGCGCAGGACCGGAGCGCGGCTTCGCCAACGGCGACGCCTCCGGCAGTGCCGGCGCGCGGGACCCGGCCGACGCCGCCGACCCGGGATCCGCATACACCGGGATACGTGGAGGCCCGGGAGCTACCGGACGGCGCCGTTCCGCCGGTCGGTGTCGAGGGAAACTTCATCCTCGGGCCGACTCACACCCCCGCCCCGGAAATGACGGTGCAGGAAGGCGTGCCGCACGGAACGATCTATGACTTCACGATGAGTTCGGCCGACAGCAAACTCTATCCTGGCATTGCACGCGAGGCCGGCACGTCTATGTCGCCTGATCCGAACGATCCGACCAGGCTCATGGTGAACAGTCATCCGGCTCCGTACACGCGCAAGGTGGCGGTGTACGTCCCGCAGCAATATGTCCCTGGCACGGTCGCGCCCTTCATCGTCGGTGCCGACGGACCGGATCAGATGTTGTTCACCGCGCTGGATAATCTGATCGCCCAGAAGCGGGTGCCGGTGATGATCGCCATCTCGATCGCAAACGGGAGCGGCGACGCCCAGGGCAGCGAGCGCGGGTTGGAATACGACACGATGTCGGGACGCTACGCGGAGTTCGTCGAAACCGAAGTGCTGCCGATCGTGGAAAAGCAATACAACGTGAAACTCACCAGGGATCCGGAAAGCCGCGCGACGATGGGCGGCAGTTCAGGCGGCTCGGCCGCATTGGAGATGGCGTGGTACCACCCCGACCTGTATCACCGGGTGCTGACGTATTCGGGCACGTACGTCAACCAGCAGTGGCCGTTCAATCCCGAGACTCCGCACGGCGCGTGGGAATTTCATGAACACCTCATCCCGGCCAGCCCGGTCAAGCCCATTCGTCTCTGGATGGAAGTGGGAGACCGGGATCTCTTGATCACGCGCGACAACTTGCACGATTGGGTGCTCGCGAACGAGAACATGGCCAGGGTGCTGGCGGCCAAGGGGTACCACTACCAGTTTTCCTTTGCCCGCAACGCCGGGCACACCGATCGCGCGGTGAAACAGCAAACGCTGCCGGAAGCGTTGGAATGGCTGTGGAAGGGCTACCCGATCGAGCGGGTCAAGAACGCGCGGTAGGGTTGCAACCGCATCCGGAATTACGCAGCACGTAGCGAATTACGCCGTCCGTAACGGCGCCGCTCCCTCCTTCGAAAATCTCCAAGCAAACCGCGTGTTCTGCGGGTCGCTCTTGGTATCGGCCTTGCTTTTGTCAGTGGTCCGAGACATCGCGTCAGGAGCGTACGTCTATTGGAAGGAGAGGAATCATGCGACGACGGGATCTGTTTCTGGTGCCAGTCGCGATTTTGATCGCGATGGGAACTGGTGTTCGAGCCGGTCGAGATGATGGAGATAGAGATCTGCCGGTCATCACCAGTCTTCCGGCAAGTCCGACGTTGTCTGTCTCGACGGTTCCGTCCAACGGCGACGTTAACCCCTACGGCGTGGCGTTTGTCCCGCCTGATTTCGTACCGGGCGGGCCGCTCCGACCCGGTGACATTCTGGTGTCGAACTTTAATGCCTCGAGCAATCTGCAAGGCACCGGCACGACAATCGTTCGCATCAGCCAGAATGGCGCGCAGTCACTCTTCTTCCAGGGAGCGAACGGACTCGGGCTGTCAACGGCGTTGGGTGTCCTGAAACGGGGGTTTGTCCTCGTTGGCAACGTTCCCAGCACGAATGGCCTGGGCACGTGCACCGAGGTTGGCGGCCAGGAAACGGGCGTTGAGCAGGGCTCGCTGCTCATCCTGGACCGCCGCGGCCATCTGGTCATGAATCTCAGCAGCAAGCGATTGCTGGATGGCCCGTGGGATCTGACGCTGAAGGATGACGGAGATCGCGCGCAGGTGTTTGTGTCGAACGCATTGAGTGGCACGGTGGTCCGCCTCGATTTGATGATTCACGATGGCGCCGCCGCGGACGCCGATCGCGTGGTCGTGACGAAGGCCACACAAATTGGATCAGGCTACGTCCATCGGTGCGATCCCGCCGCGTTCGTCGTGGGTCCAACCGGGCTCGCTCTGGACGAAGAGAGTGGCACTCTTTACGTCGCCTCGACCGGCGACAACGCCATCTTCGCTATTCGCGATGCCACCGAGACGGCGAGCGACCTGGGGACGGGCAGATTGGTGACGAGCGATCCGGTCCACATGCACGGTCCGCTCGGCCTCGCACGCGCTCGCAATGGCGACCTGATCACGTCGCAAGGGGATGCCGTCAATCCCGATCCGGCTCAGCCGAGTGAAATAGTCGAATACACGTCCACGGGTCGCTTCGTGGCGCAGTTTCCGATCGATCCCAGCTCGGGCTCGGCATTCGGACTGGCCCTGACGCCCTTCGAGGATGGCTTTCGTTTCGCGGCGGTGGACGATGCCCTCAACGTGCTGGACGTATGGGTCGTACCGTAGGGGACCGATTGGTCCGGAAGCAACCGCGGAGGTTCTTGTAGAGATGCTCTGGCCGGCACCGAAGAGGTCCGCGCGGGTTGGACTCGCCTGCACCTGCCAGGCAACCGTTGTCTGGCACGTGCCATTCATGTTCCTGTATGCCATTCGCATCGACCAGAAAGGTCGCGACTGTATGCGAGCGACGCACGTGAGCTTTCGGCCGGCGCTCACGTTCCTGGAAGCGATGACGCATTTCATCTGAGACGCGACAGTGATCCCTCCGGTTCCGCGCCCTCGGCGTGGAGGGGCCGCGCTACGAGCGGCCCGCATGCGAGCGAGTCAGCGTTGTCTACTGCTTGTCGTAGACCGTGACGTTATCGATCGGTTGTCCCCGGGTGTCTGTCCCCTTGGTCGCGACGGTTCGCGTCTTCCCGTCACTGGAAGCGACTGTCGTCTGAATGACTGTAGTTTTCCCACTCTTTTTGTTGATGTTTCGCGTCGTGTGTGCGTCGATGCGCGTCACAGCGATGGTCTCGCCGTAGGGACTGTTGCCGGTTACGGCGCTATCCTTCCCGTCATAGTTCGTGGTGAATTCCCAGTGCCGCCTTGTACCGTCGGCGGAAACGTTGTCCACGCTGTACTTGGCGCCCGCGCCCGTCGGCTCGATTTTGACTGTACCGCTCTTGTTTAGGGGACCGGGGTTGGCCTTCGATTTCGCAACGTTCATTTTCCAGGTGCCAATAAGGGGATTGCTCGGTTGAGCGAGAGCAATCTGTACGACGCTGATGAGCAAACCAAGGAACCCCGCCGCCAGGACGAGCCGCTTCGTAGACTTTTGCATTCCACACCTCGCTTGTAAGTTGCCGGTTGAGGAACGTGGCGACGGAGACGGGAAGTAAGCGCATGAGACTCTACTTCGGCAGTAAGCGAGCCGCAAGCAATTTTCAGACGACCGAATCCGGGGCAAACATCACAATCCCTGCGCCTCGACCTGAGCGTTCTGATCCGGACGGAGCCGGTTTGGATGGGATGCAGCTTTTTCCGCATCGGCAGTCATTTCTGGTTCGCAACGCACCGCGCGATCTCCGGCTGATCGCCAGCAGAATGGCGCCGGCGACGAGCCAGAGGCACACTCCGTACAGCCCGTACCAGAACGCCTCCTGCGCGGGAGAAACGCGCGACGGACCCAGTACGACGAGGCTCCCGGTCGAGCTGATGTGAATGAGTTGCGCGATGAGGACGCTTCCAGTGGACGATAGCGCCCAGCAGATGATGACCCTCATGGCCGAGAGGATGAGCACAAAGGCGAGGAAAAATGCCGGCCACCAGGCCCTGTGTGGCGCCGCGGCGCCCAGAGAGTCCACGACCGGCAAATGCCACAAGCCCCAGAGCACGCCGAGTAGAACGCTGGCTTGATTCCAGGATAGGCGCGAACAGAGCTTCGGAAAGGGGTAGCCGGACCACCCGATCTCTTCGAAGAGCCCGGCCGGGATGCCGAAGAGGAACCCCGCGAGGAAGAAATTCGGCGCGAATGACGGGCCGCTGAGCCGGCGCAAAGCCTCGAGCACCAGGAAGATGAGCGCAGGGGGCAGCAGAACGAGCAGATACCATCGTCCTACTCGCCACGTCACGATGCGACGCCAGAGTTCCAGACTACCTGACTTGCCGTCCACCAACCGTGTGAGCCCGAATCCCGTGCCGGCGACGCTCAAGATCAGCACAGGAAACAACCCCAGCGCCTCCGCTGGTCCCCACGTCGCGCCGGTCATCCTCACACAGGCGTAGACTGCCAGGCCGCCCACCCAGGAGATACCGAACACTATGCCGAAATACGAGAGAAGAGGAGCGTTCGTCATCCCCATTTTGAACGGCGTTGACCTGTCAAAGGGTCTCGGTGGATGGTATCGTGTTGCTATCCGAGGTGACTCTCATGCGCAGCTCGCTTCCGTTGACAATCGGCGTCGCGTCCATAGCGCTGGCGTCGCTGACGGCACAGCAGACGTCGCCGCTGACCCCCGACATCCCGCCCCGCTATGAGGCGCCGACGGGCGCGAACGACTACGTCAAGCGCGACGTGATGATTCCGATGCGCGACGGCGTGAAACTCCACACAGTGATCGTCGTGCCGAACGGGGCCCGCAGTGCGCCAATCCTGCTCACGCGCACGCCGTACAACGCATCGGCGCGCGCGCAGCGCAACCGGTCGCCGCACATCGTAGCCGCGCTGCCGCTGTTCGATGAGCTCTTCGCGGCCGACGGCTACATTCGTGTGTATCAGGACGTGCGCGGCAAGTACGGTTCGGAAGGCGAGTACGTCATGACGCGGCCCCTTCGCGGTCCGTTGAACAGCGGCACCGTCGATCACTCGACCGACGCCTACGACACGATCGACTGGCTTGTGAAGAACGTCCCCGAGTCGAACCGACGCGTCGGCATGGTCGGCAGCTCCTACGATGGCTTCACCGTCGTCATGGCGCTCGTCAATCCGCATCCAGCCCTGAAGGCGGCGGTGCCGGAGAGCCCGATGGTCGACGGCTGGATGGGTGACGACTGGTTCCATTACGGCGCCTTCCGTCAGGCGAATCTCGACTACTTCACTCAGCAGACGACCGCCAGAGGGACCGGTGGGTCGGTCGTCCGCGAAGGGTACGACGACTACGAGAACTTCCGGCGCGCCGGCTCGGCGGGCGACTTGGCAAAGGCCGCGGGGCTCGATCAGCTGCCCTGGTGGCACAAGATCTCGGAACATCCCGCGTACGACGCCTTCTGGCAGTCTCAGGCGCTCGACAAGGTGATGGCGGCGCAGCCGTTGAGCGTGCCAACGATCTGGTTGCAGGGCCTCTGGGATCAGGAGGATATGTGGGGCGCGATCCACAGCTACCTCGCCATCGAGCCGAAGGACAAGGGTAACGACAAGAACTTCCTCATCATGGGGCCGTGGTCTCATAGCCAGATCAACCGCGACGGCACCTCGCTCGGACCGCTCCGCTGGAACGCCGATACCACGCTGGAGGTGCGGCGCGACATCATCAAGCCGTTCTTCGATCAATACCTGAAAGACGGAGCGCCGAAGGCGAACACGCCGCCGGTCCTGATCTACAACACGGGCGAGAATCACTGGGATCGTTTCGTCTCGTGGCCGCTGGCGTGTGAAGCAGGATGTGCGACGAAGCCCAGGCCGCTGTATCTCACGCCCGCGTTCGGACTGTCGTTCACCGCGCCCGTGACGGCAGCGCAGGCGACGGCAGCCTACGACGAATACGTTTCGGATCCCGCCAAGCCCGTGCCGTACGTGCCGCGCCCGGTGCGTTTCAGCGATGCCGACGCGTGGCGTCGATGGCTGGTGAGCGATCAGCGCGCTGTGGCCGATCGCACAGACGTCCTGGCGTACATGACCCCGCCGCTCACCGATCCGCTCCGGATCGGCGGCGCCCCGATCGTGCACCTGATCGCTTCGACGAGCGGAACGGACGGCGACTGGGTCGCGAAATTGATCGACGTGTACCCGGACGAGGTGCCGAGCCAGCCCGAGATGGGCGGGTACGAGCTGCCGATCGCGATGGACATCTTCCGCGGCCGCTACCGCGAGAGCTTCGAGCGCCCGCAGGCGGTCACGCCTGACAAGCCGCTTCTATACACGTTCGCGCTGCCGACCGCCAATCACATCTTCAAACCCGGGCATCGCGTCATGGTGCAGGTCCAGTCGACGTGGTTTCCGCTCTACGACCGGAATCCGCAGACGTTCGTGCCGAATATCTTTTTCGCGAAGCCATCGGACTACGTGAAGGCGACCGAGCGCGTGTACCACGCGGTTGGAGAAGCGAGCTATGTCGATCTGCCAGTCGTGCCGGGAGTTCCCGCGACTCAAGCGAGATGAGATTGGGGACGCTGCGAAGGTCCGGGACGATCGCTGTGTGCGGCATGCTGGCCGCGGCGCTGATCTTCACGTTCGATCCCTTGACGACCTGGTGGTTCCCATCGTGCCCGTTCCACGCGTGGACAGGCTGGCTGTGTCCATTTTGCGGCTCACTGCGTGCGCTTTATGCTCTCCTCCATGGGGAGCCGCGAGTTGCGCTGGAGCTGAATCCGCTGACGGTCGTCGGTCTGGTAGCCGGCCTCGTGGCGCTCGCGCACGACGTCGTCTCTCCAACCCGCGCGACCGCGCTCGACCGGTTGACCGGCCTCTGTTTCAGCGGCCGCGGTCTCTTCGTCGTCGTTGCGTTCGGGCTGTGCCGCAACCTGGCCGGGCGCTTTGGTGGGGTCCCTTACTAGAGGAGGAGCCAGGATGGACGCACCTGAAGTCATCGCCGCCGAGTACCTTCGTCGCGGCGCGGTCGTCGACATCGGCAGCGCCATCTCGCGTGGCTGGGCGCTCGTGCGCGACAACCTGGGGATCCTCGCCGGCGCTACGGTGCTCGGCTGGCTGATCACCATCGGGCTCGCGTTCGTGCCAGTGCTGGGCTGGGTGGTGGGGATCGTGCTGCTTGGGGGCCTCGACTACCTGTTCATTCGACGCATTCGAGGGGAGACGGTCCAGGTCGGCGACATGTTCGCAGGCTTCAACCTCGCGTTTCTGCACCTGACCATGGCCGGCCTCGTCAAGTGGCTGCTCACAAGCCTCGGGTTCGTCCTGTGCGTCCTGCCCGGGATCTATCTCTCGGTCGGCTATGTCTTTGTGCTGCCGCTCGTCATCGACAAGAAGATGGAATTCTGGCCGGCGATGGAAGTGAGCCGCCGAGTTGTGGATCGCCACTGGTGGTCCACGTTCGCGCTCGTGATTGTGCTGGCGCTGATCGTGTTGGCCGGCTTTCTGGTCTGCCTTGTAGGCATGGTCGTCACCGTACCGGTGGCGACGGCGTCGCTCATGTATGTCTACGAGGACTTGTTCGGCCCGGAAGCTCTGGCGCTCCGGAATGAAGAAGTTCCAGATCGGCGATAAGAGATCAGACGTCGCCGAAGACTGCCACCGTGGTGGCGGGTTCCATCAAAATGGCTGCGAGCGCGATGCCTGCGGCCACCAGCAGGGTGAGCACCGCAGCCAGCGGCTCCGGCAACGCAAGGAGCAGCGCGTCGGCAGCGAGCGTAGAGGCCATCAGCAGGTCGGCGACGATTACCACACGCCTGGTTCGCCGCATCTCCAGGGCGAGGTGGCCTCGATTCATCACGTCGGTGAAAATCAAATGGCCTCTCACGATGCCGCCCACCGACGCAGCCACGCCCATCAGGATGAACGCCCACAGGGCCGGCCGCGAACCGTGCACCCAATTCTTGATTTGCCACGCGCGGGTCGTGCCCCCGACATACAACACCATCACCGCCAACTGGTGCACGCGCCACCATGTGCTCGTCCTCCTCATGTAGCGCACCGTGGTCACCGGACGTTCCAGTGCGTCGCGCAGCTCGGAGGCGGACCGAAACCGATCGCCCGGCGCTTTCCTCAGGCATCGCTCGATGATGTCGGACAGCCAGCGAGGCACATCGCCGTGAGACGCCAGCGGCTCCGGCTGGCTGTCGATGACTCTTGCGATCATCGCCAGCGAGGACGCGGCCTGGAAGGGATGGATGCCGGTGATCCATTCGTACGTCAGCACGCCAAACGCAAACACGTCGGTCGCGGGACCCACCGTGTGGCCTTCAATCTGCTCGGGCGTCATGTAGGCCGGTGTGCCGGCGCCCGCTGCGGTGATGGTGCTCCCTGGAGCGCCCTCGCCGCCGCCAACATGCGCCAGTCCAAAATCGAGGATCTTCACGCGGCCGTCGCCGAGGCGCATCACGTTCTCGGGCTTCAGATCGCGATGGGTGATGTCTTTGGCGTGCGCGCTCGCAAGTGCCGCCCCCAGCTCGCGACAGGTGGCGATGATAGTGTCCGTTGAAGGGCGCTTGCCTGCGATCTCATCGCGCAGCGTGTGGCCGTCGACGAACTCGGTCACGATGTAGAGGTCGCCGTCGAATTCGTCAAGCGCGTACACGGTGCAGATGCCCGGATGCGTCAGCACGGCGGCCGCCCGTGCCTCGTGGCGAAGGCGCTCGCGATGGATCGGATCGCGCGTCAGGTGCGGCGCGAGAGCTTTGATGGCCACCGTGCGGCCGAGCCTGCCGTCGGCCGCAAGATACACGCGACCCATGCCGCCGCGGCCAAGCTCGCGCACGATGGTGTAGGTGCCAAGCACGGTGCCCGGCTCGAGCGTGCGCTCCTCTTCCAGAAGATGCGGTACCGCTTCGGCCAGCGGCTGGGTCAGGAATGAGCCGGCCCGCCAATGGTGGTCGAGCAGCGACTCCACCTCCGCGCGCACGGCGGGATCGTTGGGCTCGGACTGCTGGAGCCAGCTGGCGAGCTGCGCCGGCTCGACATCAAGCGCCGCCTCAAATAAATCTCGCGCGCGCCGGCGCTGCTCGATATTCATTGAGTGTCATTTCAAGTCGCTCAGTTCGCGGAAGAGCCACGCGCGCGCGAGCGCCCAGCGGCGTTTGAGCGTGGCCGCCGAGATGCTCAGGGCCTCGGCCGCTTCCTCTACGCTCATACCGGCAAAATACCGGAGCTCGACAATTTTGGCCTGCTCGGCGTCGATCTCCGCGAGCCGGTCTATCGCCTCATCGAGGGCCGGCAGCATCGTTTCGGGATCGCTGGCCAGCGCGAGCGCATCGGTGATGGAGACGCGGTTGAGCGCGCCCCAGCGCTTTGCCGCGCCGCGCGCGCGGGCCCGCTCGACGAGAATCTGGCGCATCGATCGCGCGGCGATGCCGACAAAGTGCCGGCGATCCTTCCAGGGAGCGCCGGCATCGGCCAGGCGGAGATAGGCCTCGTGTACGAGCGCTGTCGCCTGCAGCGTTTGCCCCGGGCGCTCGCGGCGCATGTACGCAGCCGCCACGCGGCGCAGCTCGTCGTAGACGAGCGGCGCGAGATCTTCCGCCCCAGGCTGACGAACGGACTGCACGGGGTCTTTGGGTCCAACCATCGTGTCGCCGCATTATGCGGCGAACCCCCGTGGATATCCAGCGATGCGGAATGGATGAACAGCTTTCGCTCCTATACGTGTCCATTTCCTGGCGGTGCGCGACGGTAGACCGTCACGAAATCCCCTGGGTGACTCTTGAGAAATCCGATCAGCGCCCCAAGCACTCCGTAGCCAATCATCGCGCTCGCCACGATACGGGTTTTCTGCGGACCGGAAACGTAGTCGGCAGCGGCTCCCGCCAGCACACCCCCGATCGTCGCGCCAGCTCCAAAGCCGATGAGCGTGGCCTTGCCGGCGTTCCCTGGACCGCGCTGTGCAAGTTCAACGATGGCTTGACGCTCGACGACAATAGCGTCGCCCCCTTTTGTAATTGTGATCTGGTTGTCGTCGACCGATTGCACCTTGGCGATCACGATGTGACCAGCGCCGACAATTCGCACGGTGGTCCCCGAAGGGATCAATTTGACTGCGTCCCAATCGCGTCCCTCCGCGTCGGCCGCGATCGGGGACAGAACCATCCAGCCGACTAACATCCAAATCGTGAATTTGCGCATCCTGCCCTCCACTTTTGAATGCGCCATCGGCTGGAAAAGTGGCTCAAGCATCACCTGTGCGTTTGTCTACAGACTACGGCCCGGAACGCGAGCACACTGAGGTTTCGGAGCGATCGAACATGCGGAGTTTCGGCGGAACGATGATGTTGCTTGCTCTGATGCTACTGACCCTTGGATCGGTAGCGGGCGCACAAATCTCAATCAGAATTGGCCCGCCACCGCAAGCACGAGTGGAGCGAGTACAGCCTCGCGGACCAAACCCCGAATCTGTTTGGGTCGCTGGCTATTGGTATCCGGTGGGGCAGAAGTACAGGTGGCATCCCGGTTATTGGACTCAACCGCCGTACCAAGGCGCGAGCTGGGTCGCGCCGCATCACGACGGCCAGCAATTCTTTCAGGGTTATTGGAATGGGGGTCAAGGGCGGATTGAGCACGTCCACCGATCGGACCACCAGAAAGTCCGAGATTACCGCTCCGACGACCACCGCTAGGGAGATGAGGCACGATGCCGCGGGGTCGGTTCTCCGTTTCGGAGTACCGACCAGCGACAACTGGTGGAATGTGGACATTTCTGGGGCGCCGGTCGACCCGGCGTCTGCCGCGTTCATCGCGTTCATCGGATCGACCCGTTCCATGCATCCCGACATCGGCGGCGATGTCACGCCCGGCGGCACCGAGGTCTACGGTTTTCCGTACGCCGTGGTCGACGGGATGTCACCGAAACGCGCCGTTCAATTTCAATACTCGGACGAGAGCGACGGCGTGGACCACGGTACCGGCACCAGCGTGCCGTTTCACCCGATTCCAGACGAGGCGATCACCCAGGCTCATTGGATTGAGAGCGGCGAGCCAGGCAATCTCGATCTGAGGAGCACCAGCGACCGCCATAGTAGTCACAGACCGGCGGTCCTTTAGCGAATCAGCCGTGGTCGTGATGGTGAAGCGGGGCTCGTGGTTTTCTGGCAGTACTATCGGACAGCCGCGGGAGATTCCCTCATCACGACGATATTTTTCGATGCCAGAAATACACGAAATCCCATCGCGGCATATAGCCCGGCGATCGCGATCTTCGGATGGTGACGCCCAATGAACCGATTCCACGCATAGACGCTCGCCACGTCCAGCACCGCGCCTGCGGCCACCGTGTCGGCGGGGCGGTTGTGAAACGGTTTCAGCAGCGGATCGGTCTCCGTGGACGCACCGCGCGACAGAAACGTCGCCGTCGTCGCCCAGTCGGCTGCAGCCGCAGCGGCAAACACGATGGTCGGAACCCTTAGCGACTGCCCCGACGCGGACGGTGCCAGGGTGAGCAGCGCCAGCACGATAACGACAGTCTTCATGCGTTCCTCCCCAGTGCAGGAATGGCGGCGGACATTTTAATCGGTTCTCGCGCAACTCGATCACTAATTCGGGTAACGATTTTCGTCACCCCACTCGCCCAGCCTGCACGTGACTTTTCGCTGTGCTTCCCACGCCTCGCGCGAATCACTGATGACGCACGTGCTGATCGTGGTGGTGCCCGTGCACCACGATTTTCGGCGCACGAGCGTGCGGAACCTCGTACGGGCTGGTATTCCCGGAAGAACGGCGATGGCGATCATCGCGCCGCGTTGCGGATTGTCGGCGAGCCACTTTAACAACATCAGCATCCCTGAACGCGCAAAAGGGCTGGCATTTTCGCTGCTCGAAGGGTACGACCGTTGCAGCACGAGCCGGCAACCGGAGTCCTTTCCGGACTCACCCTTCTGATAGTTCCCCTACGTGCGGGAGCACCTGCAGCTCGGGAGGCACCGTCTTGGCGCCTCCTCTCGCCATTGTTCGATATGGAGAAGGCACCTGAATGATTGAAACGGATGGTTTGATAGCATGGATCTGAGAGGAACGTCGAGAGTGATAGCGGGCCGAGTAGCAAAAACCTCTTCACAAAACAAGCCCGATTGCCTGGGCCCCTGTTGGCCGACGGGAAACGAATCCGCCAAACGCTGATCGGCCAGCGCAAGTCACTTCGGGCCGGGGCCGCATTCGTCTTGGACCTCGATAAGCACGCGATCGGCGCTCGCGCCGGCTCTTAACGTTACGGTCGTGTGCGACTGGGTAAACTTGAACGCGTTCTGCAGGAGGTAGCCCACCACCGCCGCGAGCACTTGTCGGTCGGCCTCTACTGCCAATTCAACATCACCGGCGGTCGGACATCCTTATCCGCACTCTGTTCTGGATTCCCTGTGTGAGACGGACCTCGGCGAGTGAGCGACCGATGAGATCGCGCAGCCCCTTCAGGCTGCGATCGAGCACCGCCCCCGTGCTCCCGCCGACACCAACGTTTCCCGTCCTGAGGACCTCGAACGCGACAATCCCCGCGTTGACCAGATTACGCAACTCATGCGCGAAGAACCTCAGTCGCTCGTTCCCGCGTTCTGATTGCCCATCGAGACTGGCCTGCTCGCTCTCGCGCCCGTACATCGTGACGGCTCCCGCAATAGCTTCGTCAAGACATTGGTTAAGCATCTGGAAGTCGTCGGTTTCGATCGTCGCGTTCTTTTCCAGCGCCAGCTCGGTAACGGTCTGGCAGACGTCACCATAGTCGTGCACGACCTGCGACACCGTGAACCCTTGAAGGAAGATCGTGCCCGTGCTGAGCCGCACTCGTGCCGATCTTGAGACTGGATACGGCTGGGAAGCGCAGCTTGTCTACCAGTTGATCCAGGAACAGGGGTACCCCGTGGTTGATCTCTGCTTCGGTAGGCGTTGGGATCGCCACGCTCGCTCGACAGCGTCCGATGATTTCTTGGCGGTGTAGCGTGATGAACTCGTGGAGCATTGATGCAGTTCTCGCCTGGCGTGGCGGGGAAGTACGAGCAAATGTATTCCCGTTTGAGAAGAACGGCTGTGCTGTATTGCACAGCTCGCCAGGCGTCGCTGGCGTTCGGCAGTGCATCGCCGCTGCAGCGCGATCGCGCAGCGCGCCAGTTCTTGAAATGCAATTCGATACGTGTGCGGAGACGATCACATCGAAAAGCATACAGATCGAACGCCATGCAAGGTTGTCAGTCCCCGCTGAATGAAATTTGTCTTCGCGCACTTGGCGCGCGGTATTCGTGCCAACGACGCACGATGCGCAACATTACCTAAACGTTTCCTCGCGTTTGCATCGAGAAGTGGACACCCTTTTCGGGAAACAGAAAAAATATCGTCACTTGCTGGTGTTGTGCACGCGAATTGCACAGGACGGGAGTCGTCAGCCCAAGCATCGGTTCGAGGCTTGGGAGATGCTCCACCAAAGCGTCGGCGTCCCTTCTCTCGTCTTCTCGTCTTCTCGTCTTCTCGTCTTCTCGTCTTCTCATCTTCTCGTCGAGGCGGAACATGCGGCAAAAGCAACGACAGGGGTTAGCTTGCGATTTTCACAGAGGAGAATCGCTGACCGAAGGGGGCGAAGCCTTGGCAGTCACCGGCGCTCGAACAGATGAACACCAGCCTCGAACAGACGGACGCCAGGCCTGGTACGCGGTCTGGACCCAGAGCCACTATGAGAATATCGTCGCCGGACAGCTCTCAGCGAAGGGCTTCTCGGCGTTCCTGCCGGAGATGAGCGTCTGGTCCAAGCGCGATGGGCAGATGCGAGTCATCCGCGTGCCGATGTTTCCCGGTTACCTTTTCGTGCGCGACTCGATGGACAAAACGAGCTACATCGAAATCTTGAAGAGCCGCGGCGTCGTACGGATTCTCGAAGATGGCTGGACGCGGCTCACGCCCGTGCCTGACGAGGACATCGAGGCTATTCAGCAGGTCGTCGGCGCCGATGTGCCGGTATTCCCGCACGCGAACCTTGCGCAGGGCGCACGAGTGACCGTGACCGAGGGGCCGCTCGCCGGCCTCGAGGGCATCTTTATACAAGGCAAGGCCACCAAAGGCCGCCTCGTGATCAACGTCGAGCTGCTCGGCCGAAGCGTCGCGGTCGAAGTCGATGGCGCGGCGGTCAAAGCCTCTTCCTCTCACTGAGACTCTCCATGAAATTCACGACGTCTGCTCTCGTTCTTGCTGGGGGTCTGGCCTGCGCCGCCCCCACGTTCGCGCAGGCGCGCGTCGAGCTCGTACCGTCGGTATCGTTCTCGAGCACCTACGACAACAACCTGTTCGCCACCCAGAACGCGAGCCGCGACGAGATGCTTCTCGTCACCCCGTCGTTGGAGGGCTACTACGAATCGCCCAGCGTCAGGATGCAGAGCAGCTACTCGTTCGACGCGCAGCGCGCCGTGGGGCACTCCGTGTTGAACATGCTCGAGGCGCGCCGCCACGGGATGGTCGAGACATCGCTCAAGATGTCGCCGCAGTTCCGCGTCAGCTTCGACGGGCGGTACGACCTGAGCCAGTCGCCCAACGAGCTCAATTTCGAAACCAACGTGCTGTTGGGCCGCCAGCGGTCGACGCGCTGGCAGCTCACGCCGGCCCTCGAATATCAACTGCGCCCACGGACCGTGGTGACGGCGCAGTACGACTTTACGAAGGAAGCGATGGCGCAGTACGTCGACGGACAGATGCAGGTAATTCGCGTCGGCTTCGATCGGAAGCAAACGCCGCTCATCACCTGGGGCATCAAATATCTCGGACGGCGGTTCGCAAACGGAGCCGGAGCTGCGCTGCCGCTGCCGACCCCCTTCGGGAGCCTGAACGCCACGGTCGTTCCGCAGTCCATTTTCAACCTGGCGCCGATGCCGGTCTTCTATTCGATCCCGGCAATGTCGCAGCAGTCGCAGGCGGTGCTCGGCGAGGTCACCTGGACGGTCGGCCCCGAGACAAGCTTCATGGTCCAGGCCGGTCCGCGCATCTCCTCCTACGGAAGCCGCATGCCCGAAGTGCTCTCGACCTTTGCCAAACAGACGCGGCTCACGAAGATCGGGCTCGACTACTGGCAGGGTGAAACTATCGTGCTCGGCATCCCCGGGCCGGTGAAATTGGAAAGCTCCACAGCAAGGGTCGTGTGGGCGGTTCGGCGCACGGTGGAGGTTGGAGCGCATGCGGGCGTCTTTCACATCGAAACGCTGCAGAAGGCCGCCGCCCGGGTCTTCCATACGGAGCTTGTCGGATCGTGGAGTCCCGGCGGCCCCTACACACTGGCGGCGTCCTACGGCATGGACTTCCAGAAGGGCGATGTGCGCAGCCCGCTACTCTCCGAGAAACAGGTCGTTCGTCATGTGTTCCTCGTGCGCATGACGGTGGCGCCGCGACTGAGCAGGTACACCAAGCCGAGGGATCCAAACGATCCGGCATCGAAAGGGGATTCGAAATGAACTATAGATTCGTCGTCAGCACGGTGGCGCTGCTCGCGCTGAGCGCATCCGCATCCGCCCAGGACGTCGGCAACGCCGCGAAGACACCGATGGCGGCCGGCACGCCGGCCGTTAACGCCGCGTCTGAAACCACCTCCAACATTGAAAATGCCATCATCAACAGCTCGAAGGACTACAGGATCGGTCCTGAAGATCTGCTCGACATCTCGGTCTGGAAAAATCCGGAATTGAGCCGTACGGTCCCTGTGCGGCCCGATGGCAAGGTGTCGTTGCCGCTGGTGAACGACATTCAAGCCGCGGGGCTTACGCCGACCGACCTTCGCCTGCAGCTCACCCAGAAGTTCTCCGAATACATTCCCGCGCCTGAAGTCGCGGTCATTGTTCGCGAAGTTCACAGCGTAAAGGTGGCGGTTGTGGGCTCGGTGAAAACGCCGGGCCGGTACGAGCTGAAGAGCCCCGCCACCGTGCTCGAGCTCATCGCGCTGGCGCAGGGGCTCACCGACTTCGCCTCGCGCGACCGCATCGTGATCCTGCGCCAGACCAACGGCATGGCTACCCGCATTCCATTCAACTACCGCAAGGTCGCCGCCGGCGACGACCAGGCGAACCTCGTCGTGCAACCGGGCGACATCATCGTCGTTCCCTAACCGTAATGACTGACGACTGACGACTGACGACTGACGACTGACGACTGACGACTGACGACTAAAAGAAGAGGACCCGATGCCCCGCGACACTCTCTCCAACCCAAACGAAGAATCGATGGTGCTCCGAAGCTTCGAGATCATCAGGCGCCGCCGGATCATTGCGGCAGTGATGTTCGCCATCGTCTTTGCTTCGGGATTGTCATTTGCGCTGTATCTGCCGAATCTCTATCGTGCTACGGCGAGCGCGCTCGTGGAACGGCCCGTGTCGGAAACGTTCGTCCGAACGGCCGTCACCGGCGAGCTCGAAGGCCGCCTGCACGTCATCAAGCAGGAGGTGTTGAGCCGCGGCCGGTTGAGCCAGCTCATCACGAAGTTCAACTTGTATCCTGAGCTTCGTCATGGCGCCGAGATGGACGGCGCGCTGGACCAGATGCGGAGAGACATTTCGGTCGATCCCTCCGGCCCCGAACAGATGAGCGGCAGAACCAAGACGGTGGCGTTCACCGTGAGCTATACGGGCAGGGATCGTGAGAAGGTCGCCGACGTCGCCAACGAGATCGCCAACTTCTACGTGTCGCAGAACGACGCGATGCGGTCCCAGGAAGCCGTCAAGACGACGCAGTTCCTGAAGCAGCAGCTGGATGAAGCCAAGGCACAGCTGGACGGGCAGGAAGCCAAGCTGCACGCCTACACGGCCAGCCACTCCGGCGAGCTTCCGCAGGACGTCCAGGTGAACCTGGCGACCCTGGAACGGTTGAACACGCAGCTCCGGCTCAACAGCGAACAGCAAATCAGGACGCTGGAGCAGCGCCAGCGCCTGACGGAGACCTTCAATCCGGCCACCGGCACCGTCACGCGATCGTCCGACCCGGAATCGGCAACCGCCGATCTGATCGAGCAGAAAAAGCAGAATCTGAACCAGCTCGAGACCCAGTTCACCAGCAAGCACCCGGACGTCGTGCGGCTGAAGCAGGAAATTGCCGCCCTGGAAGCCACCCAGAATAAGCCGCCGGCCGCATCGAACACCGTCTCGCCGGAAGATGCCATGACGGTCGGCCAGGCGCGCGGGAAAGCCTCGGTCGTGGCGAATCTCGACAACGAGCTCGAGAAACAGAAGAAGGAGGAAGCGGACCTTCGCAGCACCATCAGCGGATACGAGAGGCGCCTGGAGAGCGTCCCGGAGCGGCAACAGGAATTCGCTCTGGTCTCGCGCGACCACGCTGCCGCGCAGGAGCTCTACAACTCGCTGCTGACCCGCTTCGGTGAGGCGCAGGTGGGCGAAGTCATGGAAGTCGACCGCGGCGGAGAGCGGTTCCGCATTCTCGAGCCTGCGGAGGCGCCGACCGATCCGAGCGCGCCCAATCGCGTGCGCCTGCTGATGATGGGGTTCATTCTCGCCCTGGTCGCGGCCTTCGTCGTTGTGCTCGCGGTGGAGCAGTTCGACACGACCTTCCATAGCATCGACGAGCTGCGGGGGTTCACGAGTATTCCGGTGCTCGGCTCGATCCCCCACATCCACTCGCGGCCGGCTGCGCGTTTTGTTCGCACAGCATGGGCGACCGGATGCCTCTTTGCGGTGCTCGCGCTCGCCTTCACCCTGTCGGCGCATATGGCGCGCGGCAACGAATCGATCGTTCGCATGTTGGTGCGTGGATAGCGCTATGAGTCACACAGCATTCGACAAACACCTCGTCAGCCTGACCAACCCGGCGTCGTTCCCGGCCGAGCAATACCAGGCGCTTCGGATGAAGATCGAGCGGATCCGCCTGACCCGCGACCTTCACGTCATCGCCATTACCAGTCCGGGCTCCGGCGACGGCAAGACGGTGACGTCGATCAACCTGGCAGGCGCGCTGGCACGAGGCTCGAACGCGCGCGTGCTGTTGATCGATGCCGACCTGCGGCGGCCGGCCATTGCCCGGCACCTTCACCTGGCCGGCGTGAAGGCGGGAGTGGCCGAACTGATCGCCGACCCGAGCCTCCGCATCGACGACGCGATCCGCTCTGTCGAGTCGTTCAACATGGACGTGATTACGGCGGGTGAGCCCATCGGACCGGTGCACGAAGTGTTTCGCTCACAGCGGCTCGAGCGCCTGTTGTCGGAATCGCGTGAGCGCTACGACTACGTGATCATCGACACGCCCCCCCTGGTGCCGGTGGTCGACTCCGCCTTGCTGGCCCGTCTGGTCGACGGCGTGCTCCTGGTCGTGGCGGCGAACAAGACCCCGCGCAAGCTACTCGAAGAAGCCTTGAACCAGCTCGACGCGGCGAAGGTTCTCGGAATCGTCTTCAACAGCGACAGCCGGCCGCTGTACGGCTATTACGATTCCGGCTATCGCCGATATTTTTCTCGAAACCGCCAGGCCGCCGCGTCTCTGTAGGCACCATCTCTTCAGGCACTACCTCTTCCAGTCAGGAGACTCGTATGTTCCGGAAATCTTTCGCTCTGTGGCCAGTTGTGTTTCTCTTGGTTGCGGGCCCTGTCAGCTCGTCGTGCGGGAGCTCGAGTACACCGACTTCGCCCAACACGGCCTCGTCGTCGACGACGGCCGGCACGACGCCGGCCACGCCGGGAGTCACCGGCGCGCTGACCGTCACCGTGAGCCCGAACCCGGTTCCCTTCAGCGGCAAGCCGATCACCGATATCGCCGGCTGCAACAACCGGAACAACACCTGGTATTACCAGCAGTCGATCCAGGAGACCAACGGATCGACCGTCACGATCAGCGACGAGATCGACATGTTCGATGGTTTCGTCGTGAACAACCTGACGGGCCTCAAGATGATCGTGGGCGCTAGGACGACGATGACGCTGAATCCCAGGTGGTGCAGCGCGGAGTCGAAGGCTCACACCGCCCAGTCGATGTTCGGCGGCGTCGACGCCAACGGCACCTCCGTCACGGTGACCGGGCCGCTCGTCAACCTGATGGCCGCTCCCAAGAACTGACATGTGCGGAATCGTCGGTTACATCGGCTCGCATAACGCCGTGGACGTGCTCCTGCCGTCCCTCAAGCGGCTCGAGTACAGAGGCTACGACTCGTCCGGTGTGGCCACCGTCGATGGGCGCGGCCTCGAAGTCCGCAGATCGATCGGCAAGATTGCGAATCTCGAAGGGGTGTTCGCCGAGCTCGGATCCCCCGGGGGCTCGCTCGGGATCGCTCACACCCGCTGGGCGACCCATGGTCGGCCGTGCGAGATGAACGCGCATCCGCACGTGGATTGCGACAGCCGTTTCGCGGTCGTGCACAACGGCATCATCGAAAACCACGAGCAGCTTCGGGCCGCGTTGATCGCGCGCGGGCACCGGTTCCGCTCGCAAACCGATACCGAAGTCATCGCGCACCTCATCGAATCGTACGGCGGATCGGACCTGCCTGACGCCATTTCACGCGCGGTGGCCGAGCTTCGCGGCTCTTACGCGATCGCGTGCATCTCGAAGGAGCAGCCCGACATGCTGGTGGCGGTGCGGGGTGGAGGCTCGCCGCTGGTCGTCGGCATCAGAGACGGCGAAGGCTTCGTCGCCTCAGACATTCCCGCGCTCGTCGGCCGCAGCAGCGACGTGGTCGTCCTCGAGGACGGCGACATGGCGGTCCTGACGCGCGGCCAGATTTCGATTCGCCGGCTCGACGGCCGCACGGTCTCGCGCGCATCGACGCCGATCTCGTTGAACGAAGACGCGATCGAGCGCAACGGCTATCCGCATTTCATGTTGAAGGAAATTTTCGAGCAGCCGGAAGCGGTGCGCAGCACGCTGGCGGGTCGCATCGATCGCGGGACACTCGACGCGGAGCTCGACGGCCTGGCCCTCGGCGAGAGGGAGCTCGCATCGCTGTCCCGACTGGTGTTCATCGCGTGCGGCACTTCCTGGCATGCGGCGCTCGTTGGCAGATATCTGATCGAGGATTGGGCGCGATTGTCGGCCGAGGCCGAGATCGCCTCCGAGCTTCGGCATCGCCATCCGGTTTCTGAACCGGGACTGCTGGCGGTGCCGATTTCCCAGTCGGGCGAAACAGCCGACACGCTCGCTGCCAGCCGCCAGGTTCACGCCCAGGGTTCGCGAGTAGTGGCCATCAGCAACATCGTCGGCAGCTCGCTCGCGCGCGAGGCCGATGGCGTGCTGTATACGCGCGCCGGCCTGGAAATCGGAGTGGCGGCGACCAAGACCTTCACGTCGCAGCTGGCGGCGATCACCCTCCTGGCGCTGAAAATTGCCCGCGCGCGCGGCGCTGCCGATCGCTACGACGCGTCGCAAATCATCGACGACCTGCTGACGGCCCCGTCGCTGATGGAAACGGTGCTCCAGCAGAACGAGTGGGTGAAGCAGATCGCCGAACGCCTGGCCGATCGGAAGGATTTCCTGTATCTCGGCCGCGGCCTCCACTACCCGATGGCGCTCGAAGGCGCGCTCAAGCTGAAGGAAATCGCCTACGTCCACGCTGAGGGATTTCCCGCCGGCGAGCTGAAGCACGGCCCGATCGCCTTGATCGAGTCCGGGACACCCGTCATCGCGATTGCCGCGTGCAACCCGACGCTGGCGAGCATGGCCAGCAACATTCAGGAAGTGAAAGCACGCGACGCGATGGTGGTCGCGATCGTCACCGAAGGCGACGAAGCCACCGGAAACCTCGCCGACATTCGAATTACCATCCCACGCGCACCCTATTGGCTTCAACCGTTTCTCGTCGCGATTCCGCTCCAGCTACTCGCGTACCACCTGGCCGTGCTGTCGGGCGCCGATGTCGATCAACCCCGCAATCTGGCCAAAAGCGTCACTGTCGAATAGAGGTGTAGGTACCCATGCAACCCATCGTCATTCTCGGCAACGGACCGATGACGTCGAAGTTGATCGAGGAAGTCGACGCGTCGGACTTGCCTTACTGCGTCGCCGGTGTGGTCGATCAGGAAAACCCCAAAGTCTTCTGTGGCGCGCCTTGGCTGGGCCCGCTCGAACGCCTGGCCGATATCGTCGAGCGCGTCCGGCCCGCCCGCATCGTGGTGGCGCCGGCCGATCGGCGCGGCCATCTGCCGCTGCGGCTGCTGCTCGAATCGCGCATGCGAGGCGTCGTCGTGGAGGACGCGCTCGAGTTTTACGAAAAGCTCACCGGCAAGATCGCCATCGAGGCGCTCACCCCGGGATCGCTGATTCTGGGAAAGGGCTTTCGGCATGAACGCGTTGGCCATGCTCTGGCCCGCATCATCAGCACGGTGGTTTCCGTCGTTGGACTCATTCTGGCTGCGCCGCTTCTCGCCGCTATCGCCCTGGCGATCAGGATCGATTCGCGCGGTCCGGTGTTCTTCGTGCAGGCCCGCGCGGGCCGCGATGACAAGCCGTTCAACCTGCTGAAATTCCGGACCATGCGCCCGTCCGAGGACCAGCCGGTGTCGGAGTGGGTGCAGGACAACGAAGGCCGGATCACGCGCGTCGGCAAATGGCTGCGCAGGTTCCGGTTCGACGAGGTGCCCCAGCTGGTGAACGTGCTCCGCGGCGAAATGAACCTCATTGGCCCGCGCCCCCATCCGACGAGAAACCAGCAGATCTTCATGGAGCACATCGCGTACTACGGGCTTCGATCCACCGTTCGCCCCGGCGTGACCGGTTGGGCTCAGATTCGTTACGGCTACGCGAACAACCTCGAGCAGGAAACCGAGAAGATGCGCTACGACCTTTACTACATCAAGAACCGTACGCTGTGGCTCGACATCAGGATCCTGTTCGGGACGATCTTCATCATGCTGACCGGTCACGGGGCGGCGGAGGTGCGGCGCCACACCAGGCGGGTACAGGCCCACGCCTGGCACGCCGCGGCGGCCGAAGCCATTGCGCCTCTCCCGGCGGCGTACTGGCCGCTGCTCGTGCGCCCAGATTCCGCGGCTGCGTCCAAACCGATGGTGCGCCAATGAAAGCGTCAGCGCTGAACGTGGTCGTCTGCCCGTTGTGCAAGGACGAGCTCGCGCTGCAGCCGCGGTCGGTGAACGGCGGCGAGATTCTCGAAGGCACCCTCACGTGCGCGGGCTGCGGCAAGGCGTATCCGATCACCAGGGGTGTGCCGCGATTCGTGCCGCAGGATGCCTACGCCGAAAGCTTCGGGCGGCAATGGAACTGGTTTCGGACCGTGCAGATCGACTCGCTGAACCGGTCGATGGTGTCGGAGCAGGCGCTCCGCGACGCCACCGGATGGCGAGACGAGGAGTACGCCGGACGGCGGCTGCTCGATGCCGGCGTCGGCGCGGGCCGGTTTGCGGAACGCGCGGCCGCGAAAAACGCGGAAGTGTACGGCGTGGACCTCACGTCGGCCGTCGATGCCGCGTATCGCAACATCGGGTCCCGGCCGAACGTGCACCTGTTCCAGGCGGACATCTTCGCGCTGCCGTTTCGTGAGGAAACCTTCGACCTCGCGTATTCGATTGGCGTGCTTCACCACACGCCCGACACCAGGGCGGCCTTCGCGCGTGTTGCCGCCACGGTGAAGCCGTGCGGCAAGCTTGCCGTGTACCTCTACGCGCGGTACGGGATCACGCACAAGGCGTCGGATGCGATTCGCACGATCACCACCAGGCTCCCGTTATCGGTGATGTGGGCGGTGTCGGCGGCCGCGATTCCCCTTTACTACGCGTACCGTGTGCCGCTGGTGGGAAAACTGTTCCAGCTCGCACTGCCGATCTCGATGGAGCGCGAAGCCCGCTGGCGGTGGCTCGATACCTTCGACTGGTACACGCCCAAATATCAGTGGAAATACCTCTACCCGGAGGTGTTCCGCTGGTTCCGTGAGAACGACTTCGACGACGTCGAGATTTTCGACGGACCGATCCGCATGTGCGGCAAGAAACAACCGGAGTCTGCTGGTGCTCGCGTACGAAACTTCCCAAAACTGGTGGCGTCCTAGCGTCGGCGCGGCGCCCGTGTCCGAAGCCGTTCCGGACACCGACGTTGCGTTCAAGTCGCTGGTCGCCTTCACGATCATCCTGCTGCTGGCGCCGCAGGAATGGTTCCCCATTCTCAAGAGCCTGCGCATCGCCTTCATCGCGGCGATTCTCGCGTTTGTCGCGCACATGTGCGACAACACCGTGCGGCGCCGGCCGGTGTCGACGTTCGTGCCGGAGATGGGTATCACGCTCGTGCTGGTGGCATGGTCGATCATCACCATTCCGCTGTCGTACTGGCCGGGCGGCAGCGTGAACGTGCTCACCGATCACTTTCTGAAGGCAGCCGCCTTTTTCTGGCTCATCGGCACGCTGGTGATCACGCGCAAACGGTTGAGCGTGTTCGCCTGGGCGCTGACGCTCTGCTCAATCCCGATTGCGGCAACGGGCCTGATGCATTACCAGTCGGGCGCGTTCGTCACCAGCCATCGCGCGGTGGTGCAGCGCATCGCCGGCTACATGGGCGGTTCGGGTCTGGCCGGCAACCCCAACGACCTCGCGCTGATTCTGAATCTGCTGATTCCGGTCACGGGCGCCCTCATGTTGCTCACGCGCAATGTATTCCTGAAGGCGCTGGCCGCGCTGACCATGATGCTGAGCGTTGTGACGGTCGTCGTCACGTTCTCGCGCGCGGGGTTCATCGCGCTGGCGACAATCGTGGTGTTGTCGTTTATCGCGCTGATCAAGCGGCGTTCGCCCGGAGCCGCGATCGCGATTTTCGTTGCCGCGCTTGCAGTTCCGCCGATGCTGCCGCCGGGATATATCACCCGGTTGAGCACGATTACTGATATCGAGGCCGACCCCACCGGGTCCGCCCAGGGCCGGTTGAGCGACTTCAACGTGGCCCTGGATGTCATTGCTCGCAATCCAGTGACGGGCGTCGGGCTTGGCCAGGACATTCTGGCGCTGAACGCGCAGCGCGGGCCTGCGTGGCGCTCGGTGCATAACGTGTATCTCGAATACGCCGTCGATCTCGGCCTGCCGGGCCTGGTGCTGTTCGTCGCGCTCCTGATCGCCTGCTTTCGCACGGCGCAGCGGGTGCGCTCCCGCGTGGCGCGAGAGCCGGCGCTGAACGACCTGGCGGTGCTCGCCGGCGGCGTGCAGATTTCGCTGTTCGCCTTCGCCGTGGAGGCGTTTTTTCATCCGATCGCATACCAGTTCTACTTCTTCTGCATCGGCGGCCTCGCCGTTGCCCTCAAGAACACCTGCCGCACGGAACTGGAAACTGCCCGCTGCGCGGCCGAGCCGGAGCCCGTCGCCTCCCTATGAGTGTGCGCATTCTCAAGATCGTCCCCACGCTGCAGTGCGGCGGCACCGAAAGCCAGGCGATGGCGCTCGGCCGCTGCCTCGATCCAAAGGAATACACGCTCGAAATGGCGTGTCTTCGGCGATGGGGTGGGTTCGTACACGAGCTGTCCGAGCGCGGCATTCCGCTTTCCGAATATCGCATCCCCGGCTTCTTCAGTCTGACGGCCCTTCACCAGCAAGCGAAGTTCGGGCGCGATCTGGTGAAGCGGCACGTCGACGTCGTGCATGCCTACAGCTTCTACGGCAACGTCTTCAGCATTCTTCCGGCGAAGCTGGCGCGAGTGCCGGTGGTGATTGCGTCGATTCGCGACCGTGGCGCCTACCTCACGCCGATGCAGAAGCGCGTGCAGCGCTACCTCTGCCGTTTTGCCGACTGCGTGCTCGTGAATGCCGAAGCCGTGAAGGCGTGGCTCGTGAGCGAAGGCTACAACCCCGCGAGCATCGTGGTGATCCCCAACGGTGTGGATCTGGGGCGATTCAACGAGCAGCCCGACCGCGATCGGCTCAGGGCCGACCTCGGACTGCCCGCCGGCGTTCAACTTGTGGGCTCGGTGTCGAGAGTGTCCAGGGTGAAGGGTCTGGAACACTTCCTCGAAGCGGCGGCGATCCTCGCTCCCCGCTTTCCCGACGCGCGTTTTCTCATCGTCGGCCAGGCGAATGCCGATGAGCAGGAATACGAAAATCTCCTGAAGGTGCGGGCTGATCAGCTGGGTCTCACCGGCCGCGTGCTGTTCACCGGGCTTCGAACCGACGTACCTGCGGTGATGGCGGGGCTCACGGTGTCGGTCATGCCCTCGTTGAACGAGGCGCTGTCAAATTCGTTGCTCGAATCGATGGCCGCCGGCGTCCCCGTCGTCGCCACCCGCGTTGGAGGTACCGGTGAAGCGGTCGTCGATGGGGTCACCGGCCTGCTGGTGGAACCGGCCGATCCAGAGGCGCTGGCCGCGTCCATCGCGCGGTTGCTCGAGGATCCTGCGCTGGCCGCGAGGCTCGGACGTGCGGCCAGACAGACGATCGAAGAGCGCTTTTCAATCGAGCGCATGGTGCACGCCACCACCGAGCTCTACACCGAATTGCTCGCCCGCCGGGAGGGCCAGCTGTTTTTCTGGAATCGCCGAGTGGGCCATGTACTCAGTCGAGCTGATTAACGAGCCCGCCGAATTCCTCGCGCTCGAACCCGCCTGGAACAATGCGGTCGATCGCGCGCGCGTGCCGTATCCATTCCTGCGGCATGAGTGGCTGCGCGCCTGGTGGGAGTGTTTCGGGCAGGGCCAGGAGCTTCACATCCTCACCGTGAAATCTCAGAATCGAATCTGCGCCATCGCGCCGTTGATGTTGGAACGCACGCAGATGTATGGCATGACGATTCGACGCCTTCGGCTGATGCACAACGACCACACGCCGCGCGCCGACTTCATCCTCGCAGACCGGCACGATGGGGCGTGTCAGGCCATCTGGGACGCGCTGTTTCAGGCCAAGTCCGGTTGGGACGTGCTGCAGTTGGGGCAGCTTCCTGAGGAATCGGCGACGCGCGATCGCTTCCGGGACATGGCGGTGGAGCGGGGACACGCGACGGGAATCTGGCAGAGCAGCGCGTCGCCGTACGTGACGCTGGCCGCAAGCTGGGATGCCTACGCGGCCACGCTCAGCGCGAAATTCCGCCAGAACCTGCGCAACCGCTTGGCACGGCTTGCCCGGCTCGGCGACCCCGCGCTTGAAGTCTTGAGCGACCCGGCTGAGATCCGCGAGTCGCGCGCGGACGCCGTGCGGCTCGAGAGCTCCGGTTGGAAAGACGGCGAAGGCACCGCCATCCAATCGGACCAAGCGGTGGACCGTTTTTACACGTTGTTGACCCAACGCGCGGCCGATTGCCGATGGATGCGGGTGCTGTTTCTATCGGTCGGCGGCAAGCGGATCGCCGCCTCGCTGGCGGCGGTGTACGAGAACCGCTTGTTTCTGCTGAAGACCGGGTACGACCCCGAATATGCGAAGTGCTCGCCGTTCAAGCTGTTGACCTATTTCGCCATCCACCACGCGATCGATTCCCGCCTCGACGAGGTCGATTTCCTCGGCGACGCCGAAGCCTGGAAGCTGGAGTGGACGCCGAAGACGAGGGCGCACGACTGGCTGTTCGTCTATTCCGGCACGCCGCGCGCGCGGCTGCTCCACCCGATTAAATTTCAATTTCTTCCCGCCTTGAAACGGTTGCAATCATGTACGTCCCCACATTCCAGGGTTTGACGCCGACCGATTTCGTGCGCGCCGCCGATTGCGGGCGGAGCCGTTTTCCGTTCGACGTGCCGCACCTGTCGTTCTATCGCGCGCGCAACGCCATCTACTACCTGTTCCGTTCGCTCAAATCCACCAACCCGAAGCTGAGCGTGCTGGTGCCCGACTACAACAGCGGCAACGAGGTGCTCGCGCTCGAGGCGGCCGGAACGACGCTTCATTACTACCCGGTCGGTCGTGATGGACAGGCCGATCCGGCGGAGATCGAGCGGCTGTGCGCGGTGCACCATCCCGACGTCTTGTACGTGATTCATTACCTTGGCTGGCCGCAACCGGTTCGACAGCTGGCGGGCCTGTGCCGCGCGCGTGGAATCTGGATGGTCGAGGATTGCGCGCTGGCGCTGCTGAGCGATGCGCGGGCGCAGCCGCTCGGGACGTTCGGGCACTGGTCGATTTTCTGCCTCTACAAGACGCTGCCATTACCCAACGGCGCGTGTCTCGTTCAGAACGACGAGCGGCTCGAGCCGCTCGAGCGCGTCAGCCTCAGGCAAGCCGGGTTGCGCTCCATTCTCGGACAAACCGCGGAATTGATGGTGCGCGGCCTTCGGAGCCGGGCCGATGGCCTTGGCGCCGCAATGCAGTCGATGAAGCGGGCGGCCGGCCGCGCCGCGGGAGCGATGGACGTGCCCCGCGTCCCGGTTGGCGATATCGGATTCAGCCTGAATGACGTCGACCTGGCCATGTCCGACCTGTCGAGACGCCTCCTGAAGCGGCTCGATTTCGAGGGTATCCGGCAGCAGCGGATCGCGAACTACCGCCGGCTTGGGACCCAGCTCGACGGTTCGGTCGACGCGTTGCACGCAGAGCTGCCGGAGGGTGTCTGCCCGTTGTTCTTTCCGATCCTGGTCGACGACAAACCCGGCGTTGCCCAGCTGCTGAAACGCCGCGGAGTGGATGCCTTGCAATTCTGGAATCACGGGGCGGAGCTGAATCGCGTTGGCAGCTCTCCGGCGACCAGGTTTCTCCGGGAGCACGTGCTGGGCCTTCCCATTCATCAGGACCTCACCGCACGCCACGTGGAATACGTGGCCGAGCAGGTGCGCAGTTTGAATCTCAGATTGTCGTGATTTCATGATGGACATCATCAGCGACGTGACGCGCTTTGCAGAGCTCAAACCGGAGTGGGACGAGCTCGTGGCCGTCGGGTCCGCCAATCCGTTTCTGACGCACGCATGGTTGCGCGCCTGGTGGGAGCACCTGGGCGGCTCGCGGCGTCTTGCGATCCTCGCGATTCGAACCGGCGGGCAACTCGTGGCCGCCGCACCGCTCTCGCTTTCCCGCGCGCGCGTGCCGTGGTTCTGGCGTTACGAGTTTCTTGGCACGGGACAGGCGGGTTCCGACTATCTCGATGTCGTTTCGCGGCCAGGACATGAAGCCGAGAGCATCCGGGCGCTGGAGGCGTACGCGCGCGTGCAGAGGCGGGCGATCCACCTCGAGCATCTGCCCGCGGGCTCGCTGGCGTCCAGGATGACGGGGCCGCTCACCGAATCCGGATGGTCTGTTCGCGAAACGGCGAACGGTGTGTGTCCCTTCATCCGGCTGCAGGAACACACGTGGGATTCCTATCTGGCCACGCTCGGTCCATCGCATCGCGCGAATGTGCGCCGCCGTCTCAGAACGCTGGAAAGCCGCTTCGGGATGCGCTTTGAAACGGTCGCCTCTGAAGAGCGGCGCGCCGAGGCGCTCGAAGCGCTCTTCGCCTTTCACGCCGGGCGTTTCGGCAAGCACGGATCGACGGCGTTTCACACGCCGGCGCTTCGCGCGTTCCATCACGACGTCACCCGGCGCTCGATGCACGAAGGCTGGTTGCGGCTCTTCACGATGTCGCTGGACGGACGGATTGCGGCGGTCATGTACGGCTTCTCTCACGGCGGCCGGTTCTACTTCTATCAGCACGGATTCGACGAGCAGTATCGGCAGCACAGCGCCGGCCTCGCTTTGATGGGCCTCACGATTCGGGCGGCCATCCAGGAGGGCCTTTCGGAATTCGACATGTTGTTCGGCGATGAGGCGTACAAATCGTTCTGGGCGCGGGAACGGCGGTCGCTCGTCCGCGTCGACTTGTTTCCACCGCATCTCGCCGGCCGGATTCACCACGGCTCGGTCGAAGCCGAACGGACGATGCGAACACTGGCGCGGCGCGTATTGTCGCGGACTGCTCATGCCTCCTAAACAAGCCGATCGCTGGCGCTGGCATCTGAAGGTGGCCCTCGCCTCGGCCATCGCGCGAGCCTCGCGCGTCCAGCACCACGCTACCCGCGCGCGCGAACAGCGGCGCCCGCTGATTCTCGGCTATCACCGCGTTGTCGAAGATTTCGCCGAGGTGGCGCGGACCGAGATGCCGAGCATGCTGATCAGCCGCACCATGTTCGAGCGCCACATCGACTGGATCGGCCGCAGCTTCCGCTTTGTGACCCTCGACGAAATCGGCGAGCACCTGCTGAGCGGCGCCCCGTTCATGGAACCGGTGGCGGCCGTGACCTTCGACGACGGATATTCCGATGTATACGAGCACGCGCTGCCGGTGCTGCGCCGTAAAGGCATTCCCGCCGCGATGTTCGTCGTCACGAACCTGGTGGGCCAGCCGTCCTGGCAGGTTCACGACAAGCTGTATTACCTCATCGCCAAGGCATTTGCCGCGTGGGACGATCCGGGACGGCGGCTCTTCGATGTCTTGAGCGGGCAGCAGATTTCGCCGTCCGGTGTGTTTCGCAGTCGCGCGGCCTTGAACAGCTCGATGTCCGCCACCGCCACCATGCTGCCGGCTTTATCGCAGGCCGAGGTGGCCAGGGTGATGCACGCGCTCGAAACACTGGTGGGCAACGGCGCGACGCACATTCCCCAAAGCCTCACGTGGCCGATGATCCACGAAATGCGCCGATCGGGCTTCACGATCGGATCCCATACACGCAGGCACGCCTCGCTGCCGATGGAGCCGCCCGATGTGGTCCTGGACGAGCTCGAAGGGTCCAAGCGCGCGCTCGAGGAGCAGCTCGGCGAGCGGGTTGACCACTTCGCGTATCCGGGCGGCGCTTTCACGCCGGCGGTTGTCGAGGCGTTGAGCCACGCCGGATACCGGTTCGCCTATACGGCGTGCCCGCACCGCGAGCCGAAACACCCGCTGCTCACCATCGAGCGTCTGTTGCTGTGGGAAGGCTCCTCCATCGACGCCGACGGACGGTTCTCGTCGGCGGTTCTTAACTGCCAGGTGCACGACCTGTGGCCTCCCGCTCGCCGGTGCGAGCGTCTGCATCACGCATGAAGAAAATCACCCGGACCGACGCCGTTTCCAAGCCCGCATTTCTCCTGGTGGCGGGGCGCACCATCGGTTTCGCGGCGTCGTTCGTCATTCCGGTGCTGCTCGTCCGCCATTTCAATCAGGCCGAGTTCGGCACCTACAAACAGCTGTTCTTGATCTACGGCACGCTCTACGGCCTGGCGCAGATCGGCATGGCTGAGAGCCTCTATTACTTCGTTCCGCGCAAGCCGGAGAAGTCGGGCCCCTACGTCGGCAACGCGATTGTCACCCTCGCCTTCGCGGGGCTTGTGTGCATGGGCCTCCTGGTGCTCTTCCGGGAGCGCGTTGCCGGCTGGCTCAGCAACCCGCTGCTGGGCAAACACATCGTGCTGCTGGGCGTGTTTCTCGTGCTGATGCTGATTTCTTCGGTGTTCGAGATCGTCATGGTGTCGCGCAAACAGCACCTGGCGGCGGCCTGGACCTATGCGGCCTCGGATGTCGTGCGAACCATGCTGCTGGTATGGCCCGCGTTCGTGAACGGTGGATTGCGGGGTGTGCTGCTTGGCGGCATCGCGTTTGCGGTGGTTCGGCTGCTGGCGATGTTCCGCTGGCTGTGGCGCGAGTTCGGCTCGGATCTTCGGCCGAATCCGGCGCTGTGGCGGTATCAGCTGGCCTACGCGCTGCCGTTCGCGCTGGCGGTGGGCATTGAAGTGGCGCAGACCAACCTGCACCAGTACGTGGTGGCGTCGAGGTTCGATGCGGCGACCTTCGCGATTTACGCCGTGGGGTGCCTGCAGATTCCGCTCGTTGACTTGATTACGACGTCGGCGGCCAACGTGATGATGGTGAGGATGGCCGAAGATGCCGTCGACAATCGCAAACACGAGGCGCTGGAGCTCTGGCACCACACGATGGCGCGCCTGGCGCTGCTCATTTTCCCGCTCGCGGTCATCCTGCTCCTGCTCGCGCGGGATGTCATCATCACGCTCTTCACGACCAGATACGCCGCGAGCATCCCCATTTTCATGGCCTGGACGCTGACCATTCTGCCGTCGGTGTTTTGTGTGGACGCGGTGCTCCGCGCCTATGCGCAAACGCGGTTTCTGTTCGTCATGAATCTCGTCCGGCTCGTGCTGGTCATCGTGCTGATCTCCTGGTTCCTGTCGACGTTCGGGCTGATCGGCGCCGTGCTCGTGACGCTGCTGGCTACCAGCCTGGTCCGCGTGTTCAGCATTGTGCGAATCGCCACGCTCCTGCGCGTGCGGCTGGCCGAGATTCTTCCGTGGGGACAGCTCGTCGGCATCGCGCTGTGCTCCGTCGCTGCGGCGCCGCCCGCCTACTGGGTGAGCCGCGCGACAGCGTTGCCGCCGCTTCCGATGCTGGTGTGTGCCGGCGCCACGTATTGGGCCGTCTACGCGGTGATCGCATATGTCGCGCTCCTGTGGGAACGCGGTGCTGTGCCTCTTGCGACGGCGTCTCGCCGGACGCTCGAGCCACAGACCCTGAACCTCGAACCCTAACCTCGGCCCCTGAACCGGACCTTTATTTATGTGTGGCATTGCCGGCATCATTCGGTGGGACGGCCGCCCCGTCGTCGAACAGGAAATCCGCTCGATGTGCCGGATGATGGTGCATCGGGGGCCGGACGAAGAGGGCATCTACGTCGGCGAGGGTGTCGCGTTGGGCATGCGCCGGCTCAGCATCATCGATCTCGCCGGCGGACAGCAGCCGGTCTTCAACGAAGACGGCTCGGTCTGCGTCGTCTTCAACGGCGAGATTTACAACTATCAGGAGCTCCGCCGCCAACTCGAGCGCAGCGGGCATAGGTTCCGCACGGCGAGCGACACCGAGACCATCGTTCACCTGTATGAAGATCACGGGACGCGCTGCGTGGATCATCTGCGCGGCATGTTTGCGTTCGCCGTGTGGGACATGCGCCGCCGCCGGCTGCTCATCGCGCGCGATCGGCTGGGCATCAAGCCCCTGTACTACGCGGAACTGGCCGACGGGATTGCGTTCGCGTCGGAGTTGAAACCGATTCTGCAGCTGCCGGAAGTGGATCGATCGGTCAGCTACCAGGCGCTCAGCCACCTCTTTACCTTTCTGGCCACGCCGGAATCGCAAAGCATCATCAACGGCGTTCGCAAGCTCGAGCCGGCCCGCCTCGCCGTGGCCGATCGCGGCCGGTCGCTTCGCATCGAGCGGTACTGGGACGTCGAGTTCGAGCCCGACGAGCGGTCGACCGAGGATGAGCTCATCGAGCAGCTTCGCGAAGTGCTCGCCGACGCAGTGGCCGTGCATGAGATCAGCGACGTTCCGGTGGGCGCCTTTCTCAGCGGCGGCATCGACTCGAGCGCGGTGGTCGCCACCATGGCAGCCCGTTCGAGCGGGAAGATCAAGACCTTCTCGATCGGATTCGCCGAAGATGGCTTCGATGAGCTGGTGCACGCGCGTCAGGTGGCACAGGCGTTCGGCACCGATCATCACGAGCTGGTGTTGAAGCCCGACGTTGTGGGCATCGTCGAAGATCTTGCTTGGTACCTCGATGAGCCGTTCGGCGACACGTCGGCCATTCCGACCTACATGGTGTCGAAGCTCGCGGCCGAGCACGTCAAGGTGGTGCTCACGGGCGACGGCGGAGACGAGCTCTTTGCGGGTTACGACAAATACCTGGTCGAGCGGCGAGAGCGCTCCTACGACCGCGTGCCTTCAGCCATCCGCAGAATGGCCGGCGCGGTCGGCGAGGCGATGCCCGAAGGCATGCGCGGCCGCCGCTTCCTGCGGCATCTCGCGCTCGACGGCCCCAAGCGCTATCTCGACGCGTCGACGCTCTTCCACACCGATGAAATGCAGCAACTGTTCAAGCGCGATGCCTATGAACAGGTGTCGCGCTACGACCCCTGGACCGACCGCCTGTCGTACCTGAGCGAATGCAAGGATTGGATGTCGGCGGCGCAGTATTGCGATCTCAACACCTATCTGCCGCTCGACATTCTGACCAAGGTCGATCGCATGACGATGGCGCATTCGATCGAAGCAAGGCCGCCGCTGCTGGACCATCGGCTGGTCGAGTTTGCGGCGAAAATCCCCGCGCGGCTCCGCCTGCGCGAGACGACGACCAAATACCTGCTGAAACAGGCGATGCGCGGCATCCTTCCCGACTCGATCATCGATCGCCCGAAGCACGGGTTCGCCGTGCCGCTGGCGCGCTGGTTCCGGGGCGAGCTCGCCGGTTTTGCTCGGGATATCCTCCTGTCGGACCGCTGCAGGCAGCGCGGGTTTTTCGACGTCGGCTATCTCGAGCGTCTGCTTCGCCTGAACCAGCGCGGGCGCGACCTCGATCTCCAGCTGTGGACGGTTCTCTCGTTCGAGATGTGGTGCAGGCGTTTCCTCGATGGCTCCATCCAGGAAGAAGGCGTCACCCGTGCGGCATTACGCAGCCGGCAAGTCAGGCCGACACCCGCGTATGCGTAAGGTTCCATCGGTGGCCATCGTGGCGGCGAGCCTCGACATTCTGGGCGGCCAGGGCGTGCAGGCCCGTTCGCTTGTCGACGCGCTGCGCGCAGACGGACGCCGGGCCACGCTGCTGGCGATCAATCCGCGATTTCCGCGCGGGTTCCGCTGGCTGCGCCGCCTCCCGTACCTCCGCACCGTCGTCAATCAGATGTTGTACGTGCCCGGCCTGGCCCGGCTGGCTGCGTGCGACGTCGCGCACGTGTTTTCCGCCTCGTATGCCTCGTTCCTCCTGGCGCCCGTGCCCGCCATGCTCGTCGCGCGGATGTTGAAGAAGCGCGTGGTGCTGCATTACCACAGCGGGGAAGCGGAGGACCATCTTGCGCGCTGGGGTCTGCTCGTCCACCCCTGGCTCGGGCTGGCGGACGAAATCGTGGTGCCGTCGGCATATCTCGCCCGCGTCTTTGCGCGTCACGGCTACTGCGTTCGCGTCATCCCGAATGTCGTGGACGTCACGACTTTCCTATATCGCGAGCGGCGGCCGCTCAGGCCGCGGTTTCTCTCCACGCGCAACCTTGAAGCGTATTACGGCATCGACGTCATCATCAAAGCGTTCGCGCGCTACCAGCAGAGAGAGCCGCTCGCCACGCTGACGATCGCGGGATACGGCAGCCAGGAAGATCGGTTGCGCAGTCTGGCCGGGCTATTGACGAGGCGCGGCGTCGAATTCGTTGGACGAGTCGAGCCGGGCGCGATGCCCCGGCTGTATGACGAGGCTGATGTGTTTTTGAATGCGTCGGGGGTCGACAACCAGCCGGTGTCGATTCTCGAGGCGTTTGCGGCGGGGCTGCCGGTGATCAGCACTCCGGCCGGCGATATTCCATCGATGGTGCGCCACAACGAGACCGGGCTGATCGTTGGACCGAACGACCCGTCGGCGATGGCCGCGGCGATGGCCGCCACGCTCGCGGGGCGCGAACGCGCGCTCGACATGGCCGCCCGGGCTCATAAGGAGCTGCATCGGTTCACCTGGCCGGCCGTCCGGGACGCCTGGACCGCGGTTTACAGCCGATCGATGGTGAAAATTGCGGCTGCCGACCCCCGGCTCCCGGCTCCCGAATCGCTGTTTCCCGCTCCCGACATCCATGGATAACAGCACACCCTTCGTCATCGAACGGGTCGGCGACTACAAGAGGACCGGTCCCGACGGCGCGGGCCGGCCCGGCGGAGAGTCCTCGTTCGGCCGGTCGCTGCGCCGCGCCAGCCGCATCGCGGAGATGCCGCTGGCCGAAGTGGCGTGCCGGGGGCGGCAAGCCGCGTCGAAGTGGCTCGAGTGTGTCGCCGGAGACAGAGCGTTCGATGCTGAAGCTGTCCTTCATGCGCAGAATCCGGCGTTCGCCGATGCCTCGGCGGCGCTTCGGATGCTGCGCGAGTCCGCGCCTCGCCGGTTTTTCGCGGGTGTCGAAGATGCTGCACGGGTCGCCGCCGATGTGCCCGCGCATCCGCACGACGTGGTCGCTGCCGCCGCCGATCACCTTCAGGGCCGCTTCGATTTGCTTGGCTACCGCGCGTTGTGGTTCGGCGAGCCGATCGATTGGCATCTGGATCCGGTGTGGGCGCGGCGATCGCCGCGCGTGCACTGGAGCAGGCTGGATCCGCTCGATCCAGAGTCGGTCGGCGATAGCAAGATCGTGTGGGAGCTCAATCGCCATCAATGGCTCGTGCGGCTGGCGCAGGCGTACGCGTTCACCGGTGAAGAGCGCTATGCCGAGGCCTGCTTGAGCGCGATCGACGGCTGGCTCGACGCCAATCCGCCGCGAGTGGGCGTGAACTGGTCGAGCAGCCTGGAAGTGTCGTATCGACTGATGTCGTGGTGCTGGGTGCTGATGCTCGTACGGCAGTCGCCGGCGCTTTCCGAGCCGCGCCTCCTCAACACGCTCGCCGCCATCTGCGCGCACGCAAATCACATCGCGCGATATCTGTCCGTGTACTTTTCGCCCAACACGCATCTCACCGGCGAAGCCATCGGATTGTTCTACGCCGGCACCCTGTTTTCGGAATTCAAGGACGCGCGCCGGTGGCGCGACCTTGGCGCGCGCATCCTGGTCTCGGAAAGCGGCGCGCAGATCTGTTCCGATGGCGTGCACTTCGAGCGATCGACGTGCTACCACCGTTACACCGCGGAAACCTACCTCCAGTTTCTCCTGCTCGCGGCGAGGAACGGCGTGGATGTGCCGGAGACCGTGATCGATCGCGTGCGCGGAGTGATGGAATTTGTGCTCGCCGTCCGCCAGCCGGACGGATCGATGCCGCTGATAGGCGACAACGATGGCGGCCAGCTGCTGCCGCTCGTCGAGCGCACACGGAGCGATACGCGTGGCGTGCTGGCCGTGGGCGCCGCGCTGTTCCAGCGGCCGGATTTTGCCTGGGCCGCGGGCGGTCTTGCGCCGGAAGTGCCCTGGCTGATGGGACCGATCGGCGTCCAGGCGTTTGAACGGCTCGGTCCCACTCGGCCCGCAAGCGCCGGCTCCCGGTTGTTTCCCTCGGGCGGCTATGCGGTGATGCGCAGCGGCTGGGAGCGCGATGCGCATCAGATGATCGTCGACGTCGGCCCGCTCGGCTGTTCGGTCAGCGCCGGCCACGGGCACGCGGACCTGCTCGCCGTACAGTGCGCAATTTTCGGCGAGCCCTGCCTGGTGGATGCGGGTACCTACTGCTACACGCCGGAGGCCGAATGGCGCAATTTCTTCCGCAGCACGGCCGCGCACAGTACGATCACAGTCGACGGATACAACCAGGCGGCGCCCGCAGGCCCGTTCAGTTGGGCGAAGCGGCCCAGTGCACGGGTGCGCGAGTGGCGTTCGAACCGGCAGTGGGATTTTCTCGACGCGGACCATTCCGCATATGCCGATCTGCCGGATCGAGTGACCCATCGCCGCCGCGTGATTTTTGTGAAGCCACATTACTGGGTGGTCATAGACGACGTTACGGCTGATGTGAAGGCCGGCGGCTGCCATCAGATTGAAGTCGCGTTTCAGTTCGCCCCCATCCATGTATCGCAGGTGCCCGGCTCGTGGGCGCGCGCCGACACGGCCGGCGGCAGGAGCTTGTGGATGACGTCGTTTTCGCCAGGCAAGACGGAAGTCTCGATCAAGCGCGGCGAGCTCGCGCCTATTCGCGGGTGGGTGTCGGCCGACTACGGCCAGCGCCAACCGGCTCCGATGCTGATCTACTCGACCAACGCGGTGCTTCCCTGGCGCAGCATCACGGTCCTGATTCCCGAGCGCGAACAGCACTCGACGTCGCCTGTCGCGCTCCCACTGCTCGATGACAACGGCCTTCCCATCGGCCTCATCCTCGAAGACCGCCATCAATCGATTCTGATCGACGACCGCGACTTCCTGATCACCGAGCTCTGATCCCGGAAAACTGATTTATGTGCGGCATTGCCGGCATTGTGAAATTCGATCCTCGCGAGTCTGTCGAGGCCGACCGCCTCGCTCGCATGCGCGACGTGATGAGCCATCGCGGCCCGGACGGCCGCGGACTGCATATCGACGGCCCGGTGGGTCTCGCGCACCGGCGCCTCGCGATCGTCGACGTGACCACGGCCGGGCAGCAGCCGATGAGCAACGAAGATCGCAGCGTGTGGATTACGTTCAACGGCGAAATCTACAACCACCTGGCGCTGCGGCCTGGGCTGGAACGGCGGGGCCATCGCTACCAGTCGCGCTGCGACACCGAGACCATCGTTCATCTCTACGAGGAAACGGGTGAGGACGTCGTCCGCGACCTCCACGGCATGTTTGCTTTTGCCATCTGGGATCGAACCAAAAAGCAGCTGACGCTGGCGCGCGATCGCCTCGGGATCAAGCCGCTCTATTACGCAGTGACCGACACCGAGCTTGTCTTTGCCTCGGAAATCAAATCGCTCCTGGCCGCCGGGACGATCCAGCCCCGTTTCAACAAGGAGATCCTTCCCGAGTTCCTGTCCTCGCGCTTCGTGTCCGGGTCCGATACGTTCTTCCGCGGCGTCCGCAAGCTGATGCCCGGCCATGTGCTCACCTGGTCGTCTGCGCGAGGAATTCAAACGCGGCGCTATTGGCAGGTGCCGGCGCCGGGCACGGACAGGCAGGACCGGGCCGAGTCCATCGAGACACACGCGGCACGGCTGCGTTCGCGGCTCGAATCAGCCGTGGAGAGCCACCTGATGAGCGACGTGCCGCTGGGCGTGTTCCTGTCGGGCGGGCTCGACTCCAGCGCCCTGGCCGCCATGGTCTCCCGCCTTCGCGCTCCGTCGGAATCGCTGCAGACCTTCTCGGTCGGCTTTTCCGAAGAGGAAGCCAACGAGCTGCCGTTCGCGCGCATGGCGGCCAGGGCGATCGGCGCGGAGCACCGCGACGTGACCGTGACGCCGTCGCAGTTTTTCGAAGCCTTGCCGCATCTCGTGTGGCACGAAGACGAGCCGATCGCGTTTCCGTCGAGCGTGCCGTTGTATTTCCTGGCACGGCTCGCCCGTCACCACGTAAAAGTTGTGCTCACCGGCGAAGGCGCCGACGAGCTGTTCCTGGGCTACAACCGCTACCGCGTCACGATGTGGAATGACCGCCTGGGGAGACCCTATCAGGCTTACGTGCCGCAGATGATGCGCAACCAGGTTCGGCGCCTCGTTCACCGGCTGCCATCGACGCTCGGCAGAGTGGGGCAGCGCACGTTCCTTGCGCTCGACCCCGGCATCCGAAGCCTGTTTCTCGAAAATTTTGCCGTGCATCCGGAAGCGGCTCAGCGGCGGCTGCTGCGTGACACCGATCTTCTGACCGATCGCGATCCCTACTCGGCGCAGATGGCGGCGTACGACCAGGCGCCCGGCGACATCCTCGATCGGATGAGCAGAGCCGATCTCCAGACCTACCTGCTCGAGCTCCTGATGAAGCAGGACCAGATGAGCATGGCCGCCTCGATCGAGAGCCGGGTGCCGTTCCTCGACGACAGCCTGGTCGAATACGTCGCCGCGCTGCCGTCGGATTTGAAAGTGCGTGGTTGGCAGACCAAAGCGGTGTTCCGTGAAGCGGTGAAGGATCTCATCCCGCCCGAGATTCTCACGCGCCCCAAGATGGGGTTCCCCGTTCCGGTGGGACGGTGGCTGAGCAAAGACTTCTGGCCGGTAGTTGAGGAATTTGTGCTTGGAGAGCGCGCGACGGCGCGGGGCTATTTCGACCGCGCGGCGCTGGCCGTCATGGCCGACGAGCATCGAAGCGGCAAGATGCGGCACGGCGACCGGCTGTGGCTGCTCGTCAATCTGGAAATCTGGCAACGCATCTTCTGTGAGGGCGACAGCCCCGACGAGGTGACCAGCCTCATCCGGCAGGATCGCCCGCGATCTTTTTATGCGAATCCTTTGGGTCAAGATGGGTGGCCTGTGGCCGTCGACCACCGGCGGGCGAGTACGAAGCCTGCAGATTGTGTCGGCGCTGTCCAGGCTTCATAGGGTCACCCTCATCACGACACACGGCCCCGGTGACGACCCGCAAGGGTTGGCGCGGCAGTTGTGCGACTGCCAGCAGGTGATCTCCATTCCGTACGATGTGCCCAAGCGCGGGTCTTCCGCTTTTCCCCTGGCGGTGGCGCGCTCCTGGTTCTCGCCGTATCCGGTCGACCTCTGGAAATGGCGCGTGCCGGAGATGCGCGACAAGGTTCACGAACGCATCAGCGACGGGTCGGTCGATGTGTGTGTCTGCGACTTTCTCTTCGCGGCGGCAAATGTGCCGTTTGATGCCGGCGTCCCCGTCGTGCTCTTCGAGCACAACGTCGAGTACCTGATCTGGCAGCGGTTGAGCACCCTCGAGCGAAGCCCGTGGAAACGCGCGCTCTTCGAGATGGAATGGCGAAAGCTTCGCCGCTTGGAAGCCGACGCATGCCGCCGCGCGGATTTGACCATCGCGGTATCCGAAGAGGATCGGCAGCGGCTCTCATCGCTCGCCCCGGGGGCGACGACAGGCTCGATTCCTACAGGTGTCGATACGAACTATTTCAGGCCGGCCGGCCGCCCGGAGATTCCTGCCCGTCTCGTGTTCAGCGGCTCCATGGATTGGCATCCGAACGAAGACGCGGTGTTGTATTTCGGCGAATCGATTCTCCCGCTGATTCGCCAGCAGGTCCCCGATGCGTCGTTTGCCGTCGTGGGCCGCAATCCGACCGCCCGCTTGCGAGAGGCCGCCGAACGGCTCGGCATGATCATCACGGGCACGGTGGACGATGTGCGGCCGTATCTTGATGAGGCGTCCGTTTACGTCGTGCCGCTGAGAGCGGGAAGCGGAACCCGCATGAAGATTTTCGAGGCGCTCGGCATGGCCAAGCCGGTCGTCTCGACGACGGTCGGCGCCGAAGGGCTGACGTTGAACGACGGCCACGAATTCATCGCGGCAGACGATCCCCAGGCATTTGCCGATGCGGTCGTCGCGCTCCTCCACGATGAAGCCCGGCGAAGGGCGCTCGGCGAAGCCGGACGCTCGCTGGTGGTTGAACGGTATTCGTGGCCCCAGGTCGCGCGCGAATTCGAAGCGCAGTGCGAACAGATTGCAGGAGCAGATGGACCAGACGAAGCAGAACTTGCCGACGGCCGTGCTGATATGCCACGAGGGCGATCGCCTCGACACCGAAGGGCTCGCGTCGTGGCTGGCGTGCACGATGAAGCTGGCCGGCCTCGTCGTTATTACTGACGCCCCCGGACGGATGCTCTCGGTCGCCAGGCGCGAGATCCGCCGTGTCGGCTGGCTCGGATTTCTCGACGTGCTGGCCTTCCGTCTATTTTCCCGCGTGTTCCTGCGCACGAAAGATGAGACCTGGAAGCGCGAACAGCTCGAGCGCCTGAGGGCACGTTATCCGGCAAACCTGACCGAGGTCCCGCGTGTTTTTGTGACCAATCCGAATGCCGAAGAAGTGAGGACGTTTCTCGAAGGGCTGTCGCCGGACGTGCTGATCGCCCGTTGCAAGTTCATCCTGAAGCCGGGCATCTTCGAGCGCGCCCGCGCGGGCGCCTTTGCGCTGCACCCGGGAATTTGCCCCGAGTATCGCAACGCCCACGGCTGCTTCTGGGCGCTGGCAAACCGCGATCTCGACCGCGTGGGGATGACGCTGCTGAAGATCGACAAGGGCGTCGACACCGGCGCGGTCTACTTGCATGCCAGCTGTGACTTCGACGAAGCCACCGAATCGCACACCGTCATTCAGTATCGCGTCGTGCTGGACAACCTCGACGCCATCGGCCGTACGCTGACCGGCATTTGCGACGGATCGAATCCTGCCGTGGTTCCGACGGCCGGACGGAAGTCGGCCACGTGGGGGCAGCCCAGGCTGACCGATTACGTGCGTTGGAAAAGGGCCGCGAGGCAACGGCAGCAATGTCGCAAGGCAGCGCGGGGCTCACGGCGCAGCGCAAGCAGCGCGACCGAGCGGGTGGGGAACCGCGAATAAGAAAACGGACGGGGCGAGTATTGCACCCCGGCGACAAAACACATGAAGCCGCGCAGCGGCGCGGGGCATAGGGGTCCCGCAAGCGGAGCGGCCGGAGCGGGGCGAGGAACCCGGCGACAAAACATGACACTCGTATCCCTGCTGTTTCATGACGTCTACCTCCGGAATCCGGGCGAGAGCGGCTTTTCGACGCCCGGTGCCGCTCGCTACAAGCTGTCGCTGGAGGAGTTCGACCGTCAACTGTCAGGCCTCCGCGAGCTTGGCCTGGAACCATGTCGACTGATTGGATCGGCCCCTCTCGAACCGGTCGCGCCCTCCGCCCTTGCGGTGACCGTCGACGACGGTGGGTCGTCGTACTACACGGTGATTGCCGATCGCCTGGAGGACCTTGGATGGCGCGGTCATTGCTTCGTTTCGACCGATTACATCGGCCGTCGCGGCTTTCTGAGCGCGAGCCAGCTTCGTGAGCTCGACGGCCGCGGGCACGTGATCGGCACCCATTCGGCGTCTCATCCCACTCGATTCAGCCGCATCTCGCCCGACCAGATGCGCCGCGAATGGTCCGAGAGCCGCGAAATTCTCGAGGATCTACTCGGCCACGATGTCCACGTGGGATCGGTGCCCGGCGGCTACTTCTCCAATGTCGTCGCGGCCACGGCCGGCGACGCCGGATTGAAGGTATTGATGACGTCGGAGCCGGTCACCTGGACGCGCTCGGTGAATCGCTGCGCCGTGGCGGGCCGCTTCACCATCCGGCAGGGCGCGCCGGCGGATCTTGCGCGCCGCTTCGTCCTGGCGTCTCCGTGGACCCGCCGCGCGGCGTGGGCCAGGTGGAACGCCAAAGGGATCGTGAAACCTCTGTTGGGATCGTCCTATCCACGCATCGCGGACTGGATCCAATCGTTGATCCCCAATCACTGAATCGTCGGTCTCCGCTTTTCACTTTCGCCTTTCCACTTTCGACTTTCCACTTTCCACTTTCTACTTTCCACTTTCCACTTTCTCTTCCCTTGGAGGGCTGCAATGAACGTCAGTGTTTTCGGGCTCGGCTATGTCGGCTGCGTCACGGCCGCTTGTCTTGCGCGCGACGGCCACCACGTGGTCGGCGTTGATTTGAATGCGGAAAAGGTCGCGATGGTGAATGCCGGCCGGTCGCCCATCATCGAGCCCGGCCTCGGCGACGCGATCGCGCGCGTCGTGCGGCAAGGCCGCTTGTCGGCGACCCAGTCGGCCCAGGAGGGCATCGCGGCCGCCGACGTGGCGCTTATCTGCGTCGGCACGCCCGACCTTGGCCACGGCCAGCCGGATTACGATGGCCTCGCGCGGGTGGCGTCGGCGATCGGCGCTGCGTGCGAAACACGCGTGAATCCGATCACCGTGGTCCTGCGCAGCACCGTGCTGCCCGGCACCACCGAGCGCGTGCTCTCGCGCGTGCTGTCGGAGTGCGCCGGCGGCCGCATGGCGGAGCTGCGGATTGCGGTGAACCCTGAGTTCATGCGCGAAGGCTCGTCGCTGGAAGATTTCGATCATCCGCCCTTTGTGCTGATCGGTTGTGACGATCCAGACACGGCGACGCTGATGCGCCAGCTCTACGGCGGGGTGACCGCGCCCTTTCTCCAGACCAGCGTGCGCACCGCCGAGATGGTGAAGTACGTCTGCAACGCGTTCCACGCGCTGAAAATCACCTTCACCAACGAGATTGCCGATCTGTGCGACGCGCTCGGCGCCGATGCGCAGGACGTGATGCGCGTGTTCAGGCAGGACCGGAAACTGAATATCGCCGGCGCCTATCTGAAGCCCGGCTTTGCGTATGGCGGCTCGTGCCTGCCGAAAGATATTCGCGCGCTGCTGTCCTCGGGCCGGATCTACGACGTGTCGACGCCGCTGCTCAGCGCCGTCGTCGCCTCCAACAAAGCGCAGATCGATCGCGGCGTGAACGCCGTGCTGCAGACACGCAAGAAGAAAGTGGGCGTGGTGGGGCTGGCGTTCAAACCCAACACCGACGATCTGCGCGAGAGTCCGATGGTGACGCTCGTGGAAACGCTTATCGGCAAAGGGTGCGACGTGCGCATCTACGACCCGAACGTCGTGATGGCGCGCCTCAAGGGCGCCAACCGGCAATACATCGAGCAGGAGATCCCGCATGTGTCGTCGCTGCTGTGCGACAACGTCGAAGCCCTCGTTGAGCACGCCGAGGTCCTGGTGATTGGCGCCAACGGCGCCGACGGCGCGAACGCGTTGGCGGCCGTGCGGCCTGGGCAGATCATCGTCGACCTCACGCGCGGAGCGGTGAAGGAGGCGGCTCCGCGCGGAACTGAGAACCGGGCGGTCGTGCTCTCGTGAGAACCATCGTTGGAGTGCTCGGCGTATGGCTGGCAACCGTGGCGTACGTGGGGCCCGCATCCGATATCGGGGTGGCCTGGATCGCGCGAACCTCTTGGGCGCCGCGCGAGGTGGGCCCCGGTGTGAGCCCCGCAAGATCCGGCCCCGCGCCGGAGCTTCCGCGCCTGACCGTCGATACCTCCGAGGTCAAGCTCGCCGGCCGCACGATTCACGTCTCGGCCGGCGAAAATCTGCAGGCGGCCATCGACCAGGCCAGGCCGGGCGATGCGATCCTGTTGGATCCGCGGCAGACGTATCGAGGCCCGTTCGAGCTGCCGAAGAAGGACGGCGACGGCTGGATCCTGATCGCCTCGGCCGCCGTCGGTGAGCTGCCGGCGCCGGGTCGTCGGGTCGGCCCGTCGCACGCGTCCTTGATGCCGAAGCTCGTGTCGTCGAACGACACGGTCGTGGCGGCGGACGCGGGCGCGCATCACTACCGCTTCGTCGGCATCGAAATGGCTCCCGCCGATGGACGTTTTCTGTATTCACTCGTGCAGCTTGGAGACGATGAGACGAGCGTCGACAAGCTGCCGCACCACATCATTTTTGACCGCTGTTATCTGCACGGCGACCCGAAGAAAGGCTCGCGGCGTGCCATCGCGATGAACTCGCGTTACACGGCGGTGGTGGATTCCTATCTGTCGGATTTCAAGGAAGTCGGCGCCGATTCGCAGGCGATTGCTGCATGGAACGGGCCAGGCCCGCTCAAAATCTCCAACAACTACCTGGAAGCCGCCGGTGAAAACGTGATGTTCGGCGGCGGCGATCCTTCGATAACGGGTCTGGTGCCGTCGGACATTGAAGTGACGCGCAACCACATGTCGAAGCCGATGCGCTGGCGAGTCGGCGATCCGGCGTTCGAGGGAACGGCGTGGGCGGTGAAAAACCTGCTCGAGCTGAAGAACGCGCGCCGCGTTCTTGTGGACGCCAATCTTTTCGAGAACAACTGGGTGCACGCACAGAACGGGTTCGCCATTCTGTTCACCCCGAGAAACCAGAAAGGCGGCGCGCCCTGGTCGGTTGTTGAAGACGTGACGTTCTCGAACAACGTCGTCCGCCACGTCGGCGCCGGTATGAACATTCTGGGCCGCGACGACAACTACACCAGCCAGCAAACGCGCCGCATCGCGATTCGCAACAACCTGTTCGTGGATGTGGGCGGGCGCTGGGGCGGCAACGGCCGGCTGTTTCAGCTGCTCGACGGGACCAGCGCGGTCGTGATCGATCACAACACGGCATCGCAGACAGGCGGCATCGTCTTTGGCGGCGATCACGCCTCGCATGCTGGGTTTGTCTTCCAGAACAATGTCATGCCCGACAACCATGCCGGCATCGTGGGATCCGACACGGCGGTGGGCAAGCCGGCGATCGAGCGGTATTTCCCCGACGCGGTCATCCGCCGCAACGCATTCGTGGGAGCGAACGCGGCGGACTATCCGCTCGACAACTTCTTCCCCTCCTCCATCGAGGCGGTCAAGCGTTACGCGGGACAGGCGACCGACGGCCGCGACCCCGGCGCCGACGTTCGATCGATACCAGCGGGTCTGATCGGGGGCGAATGAGCGGAATCCTCTTCTGGACGTCGTTGCTGCTGCTTGTCTACGTATACGTCGGCTATCCGTTGGTGGCCTGGCTGCGAGGACACCTCTGCCCCAGACAGGCGGCGCGCCCGCCGATCGAGCCGGTTGTGAGCGTGATCGTCGTCGCCCACGACGAGGCGCAGCGCATCGGCGCGCGCATCGAGAACCTGCTCGCCTCGGACTATCCGGCCGGCAAGCTCGAGATCATCGTCGCGAGCGATGGATCGACCGATGTCACGGCGGAGATCGCCGGGCGTTATCAAAGGCGCGGCGTCAAAGTCCGAAGCTTCCGCAGCCGGCGCGGCAAGGCCGCCGTACTCGACGACCTGATCCCGTCGGCCAAGGGAGAGATCGTCGTGCTGGCGGATGCGCGTCAAAGCTACGAGCCCGGCGCAATCCGCGCGCTCGCGGCCGACTTTGCCGATCCTCGCGTCGGCGCCGTCAGCGGGGAGTTGATGGCGCCGGGGTTCTATTGGCAATACGAGAAGTTCATCCGCGCGAACGAAAGTTGGTCGGACTCGACAGTCGGCGCAACTGGCGCCATCTATGCCATTCGCCGGGAGCTGTTCGAGTCCATTCCGGCGGATACGATTCTGGACGATGTGCTGATTCCCGTGCGGATCGCGCGCCGGGGCTATCGCGTGCTGTTCGAGGCCCGGGCCCAGGCGTACGATGTCTCGATGACCCCTCGAGCGGAGTTCGCGAGGAAAACGCGGACCATTGCAGGAACCTTCCAGCTGTTTGCGCGTGAATCCTGGCTGCTGAATCCGTTCCGCAGCCGTCTTTGGTTCGAGGCGCTCTCGCACAAAGCGCTGCGCCTCGGGATTCCAATCATGCACGCCGCGTTGTTCGGCGCCAATTTCGCGCTCGCCGGCGCCCGAATCGCCGATGAAGGCTATCGCTGGATGATGGCGTGCCAGCTCTTGTTTTACGCCGCCGCACTCGCCGGCCACGCCATGCCGTTGTCGCGCCGCCGGCTCGTCATCGTAGTACCGTACACGATGTGCCTGCTGCTGTGGGCCACCATGATCGGGTTCCTCCGGTTTGCGACCCGTCGGCAGCAGGTCACGTGGGAGCGCGTCCCGGTCGCTGTCGACAGCTGATCACGTCTGAAAAGCACGGAGACATGAAGGCAAGAACGAAATTATCGTCGTGTCTTCGTTGGGCGTTTCCTCGGAGAGCTATTTCGCCCCGCGATCGTTACCACTACGGCTTTGCCAGTTCGACCATGAAGACGTCTTCTCGCGGACCGCCCCCCGGGTCGGCGCCGAGCGTCTTTTCCCAGTTGGAGGTGAAGATCGCAAAGCGGCCGTCCTGCGACACGTTCGCGCGCGGTGTATCCCAGAAGGAGACGATGCTGGTCCGGTGGTGGGCAAATCGCCACACCGTCGCACCGGATGCTCCGCCGTTGGTTTGTACGGCGACGACCTCGTCGTCCCACGGACGCCACGCGACAGTTTCTGACGAGGATCGATAGAACGCCGTCACAAACGGCACGAGCGATCCGGATTGGGCGTTGTTCCACGAGGCGTGATCTCCCGCGTAGGTCTCCTGGGGTGTAAGCACCGGCGTGATGAGGTCGCGCTCGACGGTTGGCGTCGCGAGCGATCGGAGCTGCCACTGCGCGGCATCCCACGTCGTCGACGTGCAGCAATCCTGGTTCACGAGCATCCCGAAGCCGGTCGCGTAGTGGCCGCCCGACAGCGCGCTGCTTTCGGGAAGCGCCGTGAACGTGTTCGCGCTCGTATCCCACACATAGAGCGGCGCGGAGTTGTGCGGCGATCCCCGGTCCGGCGCGGTGCTCTCGAGGATTACGTATTGGCCGCTCTTGTCCATGAAGGCGTGATGGATGTGGAAGTTGAGCGGGATATTCGTGTTCGTCTTCGCGTTATTGACCGTCACGGTCGAGGCTGTCGTGTCTACGACCATCACCGACTGCGGCTGATTGGCGGCAAAAACCGCGACCAGATAATGTGAATCCTGTTGCGAGCCGCCGAAGAACGCCATCACACGTTCGGGCGATCCCGCGCTGGAGGCGAGCCCGCCCGTGTAGGTGCCATGCGTGACTGGCGCGGCCTGTCCGAGATTGATGAGATCAGTGTAGAGGCCCGTCGAGAAATCGTACTGTTGCACGATCGGCCAGTCATTCGCCGAATCCTGGCGCGAGACGTAGATGATGTTCGGCGAGACGAAGCTGAATTGCGGCTCCGTCTGTGAGCTGATGAGCAACCCGCCGTCACCGCTCCCCGTGCCCTGTACACGAGAGATCCCCATCGTCGACGAGTTGAAGGCATACGGGACGAAGTACCCGTCGACGCTCCGAACGTAAAACAGCGTCGAGTTGGCATTCCAGGCCGTCTGGTGGGCGGCCGACGGCGTGGTGTAGGAGCGGCCGGCCGCGCCGGGCCGCGTGTTCCTGTCCGTGACGCGGAGCATGCGGCTGCCAAACGTCGGATCCGAGAACCCGGAACCGGCCGAGCCAATCGAGGGCAACGCCGGCTTCGGATAGCTGTTTCGGTCTGATTTCGCTTGGTACGCCGCGTTGCCTGTGGGCGTCGGCGATGGCGTGGGCGTCGGTGCTGGCGCGGGCGTTGGCGCAGGTGTCGATGTCGGCACAGGTGTCGGCGTTGGTACGGATGTGGGCGAGGGCGCAGGCGTGGGCGCCGGGGTGGTCGTTGCCCCGGAAGCGATCGTCACATTCCACACTTCCGCGTTGGCGTCGAACAGCGACGCGACAGCGACCGCCGGATACGATGGCGTCGTCGAGCTCGTATAGAAGACGCCGCCGTTCTTCGAGTACTGGACCGTCCCGCCGACGATAGCCACGCGGAACGTATCCCCCGCAGAGAAGGTTGTATCTGACCTGTAAGTGCCGCTTTCCCGCACTTCAACCGCCCCGCCCTGCAGCCGCAACCCAAACTTGATCGCATTCGGGTCTGTGCCGTTGGTGCCGGTGCTCAAACCGATATCGCGGAGCGTGCCGGCTTCGGTCACGCTGAAGTTCACGTAGCCGTCGCCCGACGTGATTTGCTGGGACGAGACCGCACCTGCATCGGGGCAGCCGCCGCAACCGCCGTTCTTCATCAGGTTATTGCCACTCGCGGACGCGTTTACCACGTTCGTCCACGAGACGCCGACAGCGCCCGCCGTCGATGACGAGACGGCGGGCGCCGGTGGGGTCGGCGCGGGTGTGGACGTCGATGACGTGCTCGACGAAGGACTCGGCGAGCAGTCCGTCGTCTTCACCCTCGAGAGAGGAATGCCGTTGGGAACAGACCGCGGCGTCAGTACGTTCGTGCAGCTGCCGGACGCGCTCGAGGTGCTCGAGCTTTGCGCCGACGCAACGCTTGGAAAAAATATATTTGCGAAAACGGCCAGGGCCGCGGAGCAGCAGAGCAAAGCGATCGCACGATGGGTTCTTTTGAACACAGGAATCCTCCTTCGGGCGGACGCACAGCGTCACGGTGCGCGGCAAAGAGGGATTGCTCGAGAAACCTCTGATGCTGAGCGGCAGCGCGAGCGTCGGTCGTCCACGCGTTCGTGCTGCGCCAGCGTCATCGCTGGGGGGCAGACACACCCTTCCTCAATTGGCGAAGAGCAGTTCAACGTATTGGTGTGAATGAACCTCTCGGAACTGCCGCCTGCGTTAGCGGGTTGCGGAACGCCGTTCTCGCTCGGGTGAGAACGATATTCCTGCCGTGTACTTTGGCGCTACCGACTCAAGAGCCGTCGCACCTTAGTCCTCGGACCGCCAGAAAACACACCACACGCGCGGCGTATCCTCTGTTCCTTTAACGCAGATTGTCTAGATTCAGCAGTAACCGGGAGAGGAGTCCAGTGTGCCTGAAGAGCGGTCTTGGGTCAAGGGGATAATGTAGCTAAATGCTGCGAGTGTCCATGCCACGTCGGGTTTCTGACGCCAATCATCTCATTTTGGGTGGGGACGACCGGTTTTGCTAAGGATCCTGACGGTGGGTCATGGCTCGCTTTGTGAGCCGAAATGCGTCGCCCTGCCCGCCTCATCTATCGCCGGCCGGTCTTGTCACCGTGATCGACAGGCGAAGTCGATGGTGCATGCGACCGATCAAAGGTAGCTGAATCGGAAATGGCGGTCTAGTTCAGGTTGTTAGTCCATCCCGACTACTGAGTCTGAGTCGCCGCTATTGTTCGCACGACCGCTTCGATGACGCTTGGTGAGGAGCAGAGATGGGAGACCGATCGCGGCGGATAGCCGACAGCATCAAGCGCTATGGAGATCAAGTCCGCGCTTATCCACCTAGCCTCCCTAGCCATTCGGGGTGGCAATCAGTTCGCGTGGCCCGTCGCGTGGCACCCGGGCGACGTTCGTGGTGACCGGCGATAATAGTGACGCGCGTGAAAGATTCGTCACAGCGGGCGTCGGATTCGCGACGGTAGTAAGCACGAGCCGCTTACGGTCCCTTCAACTCATTCAGCAGCGGAATGTCCTTGACCGCTTTGGGCGCGGGCAGCGTTTTGATGTATGCCCAGATGTCTGCGAGCTCCTCGTCCGTGATCACCTTGTCGATATACGCCGGCATGGTCCCCGACGGACGGCGGACGTACCGGGTCAGCTGCGGCGCAGTCAACGGAGTATTGGCGATTCGTGCGCCGTCGCGGCCGCCCTGCCCCGCGTAGCCGTGGCACTCCCAGCAGCCGTCCCGGAGGAACAGCCGCTTTCCGTTGTCGGCGTTGCCCGTGGACTGCGCGAGCGCGACGACCGCCATCAGCATCGCCGCGACGAAGCGGGTCGTCTTCATAGCACTCCTCAAAGTGGGTCCTCAGCGCGGCTGCGTCACGACGTCGATGAGCGCCGGCTCGCCCTTCTTCACGACCTCGAGCGCGGCTCTGATCGCCGGTCCGAGATCGTTCGGATTTTCGATCGGCCCAGAGCTGTACATGCCGTAGGCCTTGGCCAGCGCGGCGTAGTTGATGTGCGGATCGTTCAGCGACACGCCGACACCGGCGTTTTCGATGCCGCGGCCGGCGCGCGCCGCCATGTCCTGCAGGAACATGTATTCCTGGTGATAGGCGCGGTTGTTGTGCATGACGCTCAGCAGCGGGATGCGGTGATGCGCCGCGGTCCACAGGACGCCCGGCGCGTAATTCAGGTCGCCGTCGCACTGGATATTGACGCTGATGCGGCCGTGGCTCTTGTTGGCGAGGGCGGCGCCCACGGCCGCCGGTGCGCCGTAGCCGATGCCATAGGCCCCCTGCCCACCGATGAAGTGGTAGGGCTTCTCGAAATCCCACAGGCGCTGCGGCCACCAGCTCACGAACGTCGTGTCGGATACGAGCGACCAGTCTTCCTTGCGGATCTGGTTCCACAGCTCGGCCGAGAGGCGCGCTGTCGAAATCGGGCTGGCGTCCCACCCCGCGGCCGACTCATCGAAGTCGCGATCGCGGTTCCGCTTGTGTTCTTCTGCCAGCTTCTTGCCGCGCTCCTCGATGACGCGCTTCCGATCAGCCGTGATCAGGCGTTTGCAGGCCTCGATCAGCCCCGGCAGCGTCGCTTCGGCGTCCGCGGCGATGGCCAGATCCACCTCGGCGTACCGGCCGAAGTCCTGGTAATTGCTGCGGATGAACAGATCGCCAGCGGTGATGGTGATGAGCTTGGCACCGGCCTTCGTGGTCGGCCGCGACGTCATGCCCATGCGGTTGATAGGGGTCTGGGTGTGGGTGGCGTTCCAGAAGTCGGGCACTTCGAGGCCGAGCACGACATCAGCTGTCGCCACGCTT
>DASZHO010000088.1:0-29090 GCA_035937795.1 Vicinamibacterales bacterium
ACGAAAACCGTCGGCCAGGGCACCGGCCTCGGCCTGGCCATCGCGCGGGAAGTGATCGAGGCGCATGGCGGAACCATCGCCATCCGCAACGTGGAGCCGGGCGGCGCGGTCGTCACGATCGACCTGCCCCGTGTGGCCGTCGCTACCGAGGCGGCCGAGAGGACCGAGAGGAAAGAGGCATAGCCATGCCTCACATTCTGATCGTCGACGACGACAAGACGACCTGCAGCTTCATCGAGGAGCTGCTCGCCAGCCCTGGAAGGCTGTTCACGTCGGCGCACGATCCGGACGACGCCATCAAGCGCATCCATGAAACGCCGTTCGATTTGCTCATTACCGACCTGAACCTGAATGCGGCCCGCTCCGGCCTCGACGTTCTTCGCACGTTTGCGACGGCGCGCCCTTCATCTCCGGTGATCTTGATCAGCGGCTTCGGCACGCTCGAGACGGCGATCGACGCCGTGCGCGCGGGCGCGTTCGATTTCATCAGCAAGCCGTTCGAAATCGGCGCGGTGAAAGCCACCGTGGAGCGCGCGCTGCGCGAGGGCCCGATGCGGCCGCGGGAGGCGCAATCGAAACTGGCCGCCGATTCGGGGCTGCTCGGACGGACCGCCGGGATGCTCGAGGTCTACAAGCTGATCGCCCGCGCCGCCGACTCGGACGCGTCGGCGCTGATCACGGGCGAGAGCGGGACGGGCAAGGAGCTCGCCGCCAAGGCCATTCACGCGCACGGACGCCGCGCCCGCGAGCCGTTCGTGGCCGTCAACTGCGGCGCCATCATCGAAACGCTGCTCGAGTCCGAGTTGTTCGGCCACGCGCGCGGGGCATTCACGGGCGCCATCAGCGACACCAAGGGGTTATTCGAGCAGGCGGGCGGCGGCACGATCTTCCTCGATGAAATCGGCGAGACGTCGCCGGGGCTGCAGGTGAAGCTGCTGCGGGTGCTCGAGGAGAGCGAGGTGAGGCCGGTAGGGGCCACCAAGCCCATCAAGGTGCACGCCCGGGTGATCGCCGCGACCAACGTCGACGTCGAGAAGCAGATTGCCGCCGGGCGTTTCCGGCAGGACCTGTACTATCGTCTCAGCGTCATCGTGATCGCGATGCCGGCGCTGCGCGAGCGGCGGCTCGACATCCCGGTGCTCATCAATCACTTCATCGAGCGATCGGCCGCGCGATCGGGCCGGCGCATCACCTTCTCGTCCGATGCGCTCGACGCGCTACTACGCTACCGGTGGCCCGGCAACGTGCGCGAACTCGAAAATACCATCGAGCGCCTCACGCTCTTCAGCCGCGCGGGACTGGTGGATCTCGGCGACCTTCCGCCGCCGATCCAGGACGTGCCGGCCACTCGCGAGGACACCCTGTTCGCGGGTCTGCCCACGCTGGACGAAATCGAAAAGCGATATCTGCTGCACGTGCTCGAGGCCGCTGACGGCAGCCGGACCCGCGCAGCCGAAATTCTCGGCGTGGATCGGCGCACGCTGTACCGCATGGCGGAGCGGTTCGGGATCGCGCTGAAGGAGTGAAGGAGGGAAGGAGGGATGACTCTCGAAGAGCTCTGGACGCTCGTCGACTATCACTACTGGGCGCGGGATCGCATGCTCGAGGCGGTCGAGCCGTTGACGCCGGAGCAGTACACCAGAGACCTTGGCAACAGCTTCAAATCGGTGCGCGACACCGTGGCGCATACCTATTTTGCCGAGTGGGTGTGGTACTCGCGGTGGATTGGCTCGTCGCCGGAGAGTTTTCCCAACTGCGACGATTTTCCAGACGTGGGTACGATTCGCAAGGTGTGGAAAGATCAGGAGCAGAAAGTCCGGCTGTTCCTGGGAACGCTTGGAGAAAAAAACTTCGAGCGGGTCTTTGACTATACGTTCTTCAACGGGCAGCCCGCCAGGTCAACCTTCCGCCACATGCTGCAACACGTCGTGAACCATGCCACGTACCACCGGGGGCAGGTGACGACGATGCTGCGGCAGCTGGGCGCGCCGCCGCCAAAGAGCCAGGACATGATCATGTTCTACCGTGAGCGCGACCAGCGGAAACAGTAGGAAACAGCAGGTGCGCCGCCAGATCGCGCGCGCGCCCGGCGCTACGTGAGCCGGACTTCGACCGATCCGAACTCTCCAAAGTCCGCCTTGAATGTATCGCCGGAGGCGACGGCCGGCGGGACGACGCAGGTGCCGGTTGTGACGAACTGGCCCGCCTCGATCCCGTCGCTGAAGGTCGACAGCTCGTTCGCGATCCAGGTCAGCGCGGCGCGCGGATCGCCGAGCACGTTGGCGCCGGTGCCGCTGGCCACCGGCTTGTCGTTGAGGTAGGCGGTGACCGGGTGCGCCGCCAGATCGCGCGCGCGCCAGGCGGCCGAGGTCGCCGGGCCGAGCGCAAACCAGCAGGCGCACGCCATGTCGGCAATCAGCTGCGGGGCCCCGACGCGGGCGAATTCGTTGTAGCGCGAGTCCGGCACTTCGATCGCCGGGTGCAGCGACTCGACCGCGGCAAGCACCTCATCGGTCGAGTAACGGAGGTCGCGGCGGGGCAGCGGTCTTGCCAATCGGAACGCGAACTCGGCTTCCGCCACGTTCATGATGTTGCCGGCCATCGAGAACACCGGCACGGGTGACGACTGCTGCACGACGCGGTTGGCGAGCAGCGCCGCCGCGAGCGGACCGTCCACGCCGATGTGCCTCTGGCCGGCAAGGCTTGTGGCGGCAATCTTCCAGCCGACAATCTTCTGGCCGGACAGCCTGACGATCTCTTTTTGAACCGCGTAGCCTTCGGCGCGATCGGCGGGGCGGCTGCCGGCGGGCAACCCGTCGAGGCGGGTGCGCTGCTGCCAGCTGTCCCAAAGCGTTGCGGCCGCGGCCGCAACCTTGTTCCCCGTCCTCTCGACATCTGTTGCAAGGTCTCTCCGAGCCGGCGGATTTCCTCGCCGTAGAGCGCCCAATTGCCGTCGCGCTGCGCCTGCATGGCGCGCTGATAGTGGTCGCGCGCCTGAGCGGCGAGCGACGAGCCTTGAGACGAGGATGGGGACGGCGGGGGGTTCGCGCTCTGGATGCTGGAAGCGGGGGGCGGCTGCCCCTGCTCGCGCGGCGCCGCCGGCGCCGGCCCGCCGCCCCCGAAAATTCTGTCCAGCGCGCTCTCGAGCGTATCGGACATCACGATCTGGTTCTGATACGCCACGATCACGCGCTTGAGCTCCGGAATCTTTCCGTCCGACGCCTTCAGGTACAGCGGCCGCACGTAGAGGAGCGACTCCTCGATCGGAATCACGAGCAGCGTGCCTTGAATGACCTGCGAGCCTTGCTGGTTCCAGAGCGTGATCTGGGGAGAGATCTCCTGATCCTGGTTGATCCGCGCCACAATCTGGCGCGGCCCGTAAACGACTTTCTGCTTCGGAAATTGAAACACCTCGAGCTGGCCGTAATGCTCAGGATCGGAGCGCGCCACCATCCAGGCCGCCAGGTTGTCTTTCCGCCGCGGCGTGAACGGCAGCATCTGGATGAACTCGGCGTGCCGCTCGCCGGGTATGCGCATCACCGTGTAATACGGCTGCATCGCCTGCGGACTGCCGTCGACGTCGATCGCCGGCACTTCCCACTGATCTTCCTTGTTGTAGAAGACGCCGGGCGTCGTCATGTGGTAGGTCGAGTACATCGATGCCTGGAGCGCGAAGATCGTCTCGGGATAGCGGATGTGGCTGCGCAGTCCGGCCGGCATCGCCTCGAGCGGTTTCAGCAAGCCAGGGAAAATCTTGGCGAGCGTGAGCGCGAGCGGGTCCCCGGGATCGGCCAGGTAGTAGTCGGTCGTTCCGTTGTAGGCGTCGATGACGATTTTCACCGAATTGCGGATGTAGTTCACGCCGTTGGCCGCGGGAGTGGAATACGGGTACTGATCGGTCGTCGTGTACGCGTCCCGGAGCCAGAACAACCGCCCCTCGGACACCACCATATAGGGGTCGCTGTCGTATTCCAGAAAGTCGGCGATGGTCGTCACCCGATCCGTGATGTTGCGGTGATAGAGAATCCGGCTTTCGCTCGTGATGTCGTTGCTGAAGAGAATCTGCGTCGACTGAAAGCCCAGGCTGAAAAGAAGCCTTCGCCACAGTCCTCCCACTTTCACGCCGTCCCTTCCGGCGTAGCGCGTCTCGACGTTGTGATCGCCGCTCGAGTAATGGAATTCCGGCGTGTTGGTGTCGACCAGCACGTAGTCGTTCGAGAGCTCCCCGAAGTAAATGCCGGGCTCCTTGATGTCGATGTCTTTCGGCACCGACGACTGCGGCGGAATGTCCTTCACGAAGAGGACCGGCAGCCCTTCCTGCGTAACTTCGTTCACCGGACCCAGCGTGAGCCCGTAGCCGTGCGTGAAGGTGAGCCGCTCGTTGATCCACGTGCGGTTCGGCAGGCTTTCGCTGTTGAGCTCGCGGGCCGAGAGCATCACCTGCCGCAGCTGGCCGTTGATGGTGTAGCGATCGTTGTCGACCGACACGAAATCGTAGTAGGTGCGAAGCTCCTGAATCTGGCCGAAGGTGTCGAGGAGCGGCTTGTGGTCCCACAGCCGCACGTTCTTGATTGTGTCGCTGTTGGAGTCGATGCTGGCGCGCGTGAGCTCGGCGTCGCCCGACAGCTCATGCGGCTGGACCTCGGCAAGATTGAACGCCCGGCGCGTCCCCTCGATGTTGTGCGCCATGTACGGCGTTTCGGCCATCTCCTCGTTGGGTGAAACCACGAGGCGCTGGATGGCGGTGGCGTACACCGATCCACCGACCGAGGTGAGCAAGTACAGGACCACCGCCACCGGCAACGGCCACAGCGCCTGCGAGAACGCGTTGTACACCGCGAGCACGCCGGCGAGCAGCGTCACGACGATCAGCACGCGCAGCGCCGGCAGGCGCGCCATCACATCGGCATACGATGCGCCGTGCACGGTACCCGGTCCGGCGGACGTTGTCAGGAGATGCGGAATGTCGAGGTACGCGTGGTAGGCGAGCGCAAGGAAGAACGCCGCGGCCACGAGCGAAAGGTGGACGCGCGCTCTTGCTGTGACCGAGACACCGCCGCCGCGCTTGGCAAAGTTGAGCGCGCCCGCCAGCACGTAGGCCGCGGCCGAACCAATGAAGGCAAAGATCAGCAGCGTCATCGCAAACTGGTCGGCGAGATCGAGGAGGGGCAGGCGGAAGATGTAGAAGCCGACGTCGTGGCCCAGGATCGGATCGGCGACGCCGAAGGGCACGGCGTTCCAGAACTGCAGCCACGGCAGCCACTCGCTGCCGGCGACCAGGCCCATCATGAGCGAGACGACAATGCACGCGATGCCCGTGAGACGCCGCAATTGCTCCCGGCGCAGCATCGCGGGCTGCACGGTGCCCGCCCCCGAGCCGAGCACGATGTAGGGGCTCGCAATCGACGAGACGGCCAGCCAGAGGTTGCCGTAGAGCACGAAAAAGGCGGCGACGAACACGAACATTCCGAGCGACGCCTGGGCGCGAAGGCCCGTCATGAACACCTGGCGGTAGCCCATCGAGCCGAACCACAGCCATTTCATCAGGAAATTGACCCCCGAGGGCAGGATGATGAAGGCGAAGAGCGCCAGCAGAAGGAGCGTGAGCCGGACCGACCCGCGTCTGGGCATCAGTGGAGACAGAATACTCGACTCCGCGTTGTAACATGTGTTACATTCGCACGTCTGCGGTTGCAGCAGAGTTGCAACAGAACGGAGCCATCCCCATGAAAAATGCCAGCCTCGATCCGCGGGACTTCACCGGCCGCCGGTGGGTGACCCGCCCGCGGCCCGGCGTCGATCGATTCGCCTCGGCGTGGCTGATTCGCAGATTCATCGATGCGCGCGCGCCGTTCGAGTTCGCTGCTTCACCGGAGCAGCGGCCGGAGGCGGTGTCGTTCGACATGTACCAGCCCGGCGGATTCAGGCACGAGGACGATCGGTGCACGTTCGAAGTGCTGGTGGATCGCTTCGGCATCGGCGACGCCGCCGTGCTCGCGATCGGGGAGATCGTGCACGATCTCGATTTGAAGGATGACCGGTTCAAGTCGCCGCATGCGCCGACTATTGGCGCACTCGTTGTAGGACTGAGGGCGTCGGTTGCGGACGACCACGAGCTGCTCGAGCGGGGAATGGCGATGTTCGAGGCGCTCTATCAATCGCTGCTGCCGGCCAAGGGCGTCCGAGGCGGCAGGCCGAAAATCTGCTGATGAACGCGGTAGTATAGGACCATGCGCAACACGTATCGGGCGGCGGGGTTGGCCGTGCTCGCCGTGTCCGTGCTGGCCGTGACCGGGCGGGAAAACACCGCGGCGCAGGCGCGGATCGTCCCGATGCCGCCGAATCTGTTTTCCACGAAAAAACTGAACGACCATCTGTACGTCATCATGCCGTCGGGGCCCGACACGAGCAACGTGGGCGGCAACATCGGCGTGTGCGTTTCCGATCAAGGCGTCTTCCTGGTCGACGCCAATTACGACCTCGACTGGCGCAACGGCCGGGCGATCCCGATGGCGCAGGCCGTGATCGACGAAGTGAAGAAGATCACCAGTCAACCGATCCGCTGGGTGGTCAACACCCATCACCACGGCGACCATGCGGGCGGCGATCCCGTGTTCGCGAAAATCGCCACGATCATCTCTCACAAGAACGCGCGCGAGCACATCGTGAGCGGGTACGAGAATTCGGCGAAGAACGCGCCCGGCGCCGTCGCGCGCGCCGAACAGGCGCTCGCAGCGGCGCGCGGCTCGAACGATGCCGCAAAGATCGCGGCGGCGCAGGACGATCTCGGCCGCGCGCAGATGAATCTGAAGATGGCGCAGACGGCGGATGCGCAGCGGTCCGCCCCGATGGAAACCTACGACACCGAGATGGCCTTCTACCTGAACACGGAAGAAATCCACCTCTACCATACCGGCCGCGCCCATACGGACGGCGATACGCTGGTCTATTTCAAGACGTCGAACGCGATCCACTGGGGAGATACGTTTTCGAACCGGTGGGTGCCGGCGCTCGATGGATCGGGCAGCACGCTCGAGTGGGTGCAGTGGCTGGACAAGGGAGTGGCGATTTCACCCAACGCCATCATGGTGCCCGGGCATGGCCAGATCGGCACCCAGGCCGATGTGATGAAGCTGCGCCAGTACTTCACGAATCTTCAGGAGGCGGTCCGGCAGGAGATCGCGGCGGGCAAAACGCGCGAGCAGGCGATGGACGATGTGAAGCTGGCAGAGTACGCGAGCTACCCCGGCGGCGCCCCGCGCATTCGCACCACCGTCGGCTCCATTTACGATGAGCTGAAGCGGAAGCCGTAGCTGTCAGTCGGTGGCGAGAACGGCCCGGAGGAAGGTCTCCACCGAATCCGGACTCGCGATGTGGAACGAGGCGCCCGCCGCCCTGTTGCTCACGCCGATCGTCAATCCGCTGTCGCCGATTTCCTCGAACGCATCCTCGTCGGTCTCGTCGTCTCCGATGTAGACCGGCCATGCCGTCTGTTTGTACATCGACTCGACATGGCGGATGAGGGCCCGCACCGCGTCGCCCTTGGTCCAGTCGATGTTCGGCAGGAGCTCGGTCATCTCGTCGCCGGGCAGGACGCGCAGAATGCCATCGCTGATGTACGGCTCGGCGAGCGCCCGGAATCGCGTGAGCGCGTGGAGCCGATCTGCCTTCGAGGCGCCGCGCACGTGGAGCACGATGGACAGCCCCTTGTCCTCGAGCACCACGCCAGGCAGCTCCTTCGTCGCATTCTTCACTTCGATGACCAGCACGCCCAGCGTCGGCGCCGCCGCCGAGGCGGCATGGTGCGCGAATCGGAGGCCGGGCCCTTCGATCTCGAGGCCGTGCAGCCCGGCGTAGAAGAGATTCGATCCGCCGCACCCCCGCGCCCGCAAATCGCTGATGCGGCGGCCGCTGACGATGCCCGCCGAAAGGTCGGAACGGCTCGCGATCGATTGCAGCAGCAGCTGGCGCGCGGGCGACAGGCGCACCGCTGCCGGATCCACTTCGAAGTCCACGAGCGTGCCGTCGAAATCCAGCAGCAGAAGGGGACGGGAGCCGGCTGGCCGTACCTGCCAGGCGGCCAGCGCACGCTCAAGTCCAGGCACGAAACCTCCCGTCGCGCGCCTCAATCAACTCGCCAAGCGTCACGGCAGTATGGATCAGTCCGACGTGTGTGTAGGCCTGGGGAAAATTTCCGAGCAGCCGGCCGGTCTTCGGTTCGATATCCTCCGAGAACAATCCGACCCTGTTGGCATGGCCGGCCAGCCGGTAAAACAGCGCGGTCGCTTCGTCGATTCGTCCGATCATCGCGAGCGCCTCGGCCCACCAGAACGAGCAGATCGAAAAGGCGCTCGTCGTGTCGCCGAAGTCGTCCCTGTGGCGGTAGCGTAGCATGAGGCCGTTGTCCACCAGCAGCCGCTCGTAGGCGTCGACAGTGGAGACAAATCGTGGATCCTTCGGGTCGATCAGACCGAGGGTCGGCAGAAGCAGATTCGAGGCATCGGGAAAGCGGCCGTCGAGGGTTTGCGCGAAGAAGCCGAGCGCTTTGTTGTACGCGCGGTCGAGGATCACCTCGCGATAGCCGTCCGCCCACGCCTCCCATCCCGCGGCGAGCGATTCGTGTCCGAACCGGCGCGCGAGCTTCGCGCCGCGGCTCGCGGCCACCCAGCACAGAACGTGCGAGAACGTGTACTTGTTGGGGAACGTCCGGTACTCCCACAGGCCGGTGTCGTCGGTTTCGACCGCCACGATGGCTTCGGCGACGAACCGTTCGACGAGCCGCAAAATCGAATCGTGCTCCTCGAACACGACCCGCGGATCGGCCGTGATGGTGTCGAGACACAGGATCATCTCGCCCATGAGATCGTGCTGGCGCTGGGCATACGCCGCGTTGCCAATCCGCACAGGCTTCGATCCGCCATAGCCGGCCAGATGATCGAGATGGCGCTCGGTGAGCTCGCGTTCCCCGCCGATGCCGTACACGGGCTGCAGCGGTCCGGCTTCGGCCACATCGCGAAGAAACGACACGAACGCCTCGCCTTCGGCGAGATGGCCGACACGGCGGAGCGCTTCGACGACGAAGGCGGCGTCGCGGAGCCAGCAGTAACGATAGTCCCACGTCCGCTCCGATCCGATTGCCTCCGGAATGCTGGTCGTGGCCGCGGCGATGATCGCCCCGGAGTCGGTGTAGGCGTGCAGCTTCAGGCACAGCGTCGAGCGCAGCACCTGGTCCTTGGCGAACGACGCTAGCGCGGAGGCCTTCGCCCACGCGCGCCAGCCGGCGATCGTGAGGCGCAGGGCGCGCTGGACCGAGGCGACCGATTCCATCGGCGATCGCCTGCCGTAGCTCAGCACGAAGTAGCGGGGCTCGTCGATGCGCAGCGCCCGGCCGCTCTCCAGATACGGCAGCGGCATGTTCGTGCTCAGATGCAGGCACGCAGGCCCTCCGATTTCCAGGCCGCCATCGACCGGCACGATCGCCGGCGTCTGCACGCGCGCGTAGTCGGGCCTGGGGTCGAACAGCAGCCGCACGCGCGCCGCGCCGTCGAGCGGCATCACGAGCCGGTGAATTTCCAGCGGCGCCTCCGCGTCGAGGCCGGCTGGAATCCTGGGCGCGTAATCGAAAATCTCGAACCGCCCGTCACCGCACGTCACCTCGGTGCGCAGCACGTTCGTGTTGACGACGTATTCGATTCTGGTCGTGAACGTCCCCGACTCCGGCACGAACGCGAACGTGCCGCCCTTCTCGACATCGAGCAGGCGGGCAAAGACCGAGGGGCTGTCGAAGCGGGGAAGGCACAGCCAATCGATGTGCGTCGTTGGCGACACGAGCGCGAGCACACGTCCGTTGCCAATCACGCCGTGATCGAGTGGAATCGCCGGAGTCCCGGTCACTGCGCCGTCGACTCGGCCAGCCGGCAGGTTTCCGTCAACAGCAATCCCGCCCATCGGAAAATATTGTGCTCCGCCACCTGGGCGCGCAGGCGCTGCATCCGCCGCTGCTGCTCCTCAGGCGCCATCGTCAAGGCCGTGTTCAGCGCATCGGCGAACGCGTCGGTCGCGTAGGGGTTCACCAGCAACGCATCCTGCATCTCGCGCGCGGCTCCCGTGAACAACGACAGGATCAGGACGCCCTGCCGGTCGTCGCGGGCCGCCACAAATTCCTTGGCCACCAGGTTCATGCCGTCGTGCAGCGACGACACCACGCACACGCTGGCGGCGCGGTAGCCGGCGAAGACATCTTCGGCTCCATGGTGCGCGCGCAGGATGCGCACCGGCGTCCAATCGCCGGACCGGTACTTGGCGTTGATGTGCGCGGCGAGGCCGTCGATTTCTTCGTTCAACTCGCGGTACTCACGGATCTCGGTGCGGCTCGGCGCACCCATCTGAAGAAAGAGGAACCGCTTCCGCCACTCGGGGTAACGCTCGAGAAATCTGGCCACCGCGCGCAGCCGCTCGGGAATGCCCTTCGTGTAGTCCATGCGATCGACGCCGAGGGCAATGGCACAATCGTCCGGCAGACCCAGACTGTTCTTGAACGCGGTCAGGTCGCTGCGCGCAAGGCCGTTCGTGGAGATGCCTTCCATGTCGATGCTGATGGGAAACGGCCGAACGTTGGTCTGGTGGCCGGCGCGCGTCGCAGAAAAATGTTCGTATTCCACCCGCGACTCGACAAGCCGGTCGACGGTATCCAGAAAATTATTGCAGTGAAGCTGGACGTGAAACCCGAGCAGGTCGCTGCCGAGAAGGCCGTCGAGAATTTCCTCCGCCCAGGGGCAGATGCGGAAGGCCTCGCGGTGCGGCCAGGGAATATGCCAGAAGTGAGAGATGATCGCGTCGGGCCGACGCGCCTTGACGAGGCGCGGCAGAAGCGCGAAGTGATAGTCCTGCACCAGCACGATCGCGGGCCCGCCTTCGATTTCTTCGAGCACGGCGTCGGCGAACCGTGCGTTCACGCGGGCGTATTCGGTCCAGTCCGCCGCGTCGAACACCGGGCGCGTGTAGGCGATGTGGCACAGCGGCCAGAGCGCGCGATTGGCGAAGCCGTAGTAGTAGCCGGTTTCCTCTTCCTTGGAGAGCCAGATCCGGCGCAGCGTGTAGGAGGGCTTGCCGGGCGGGACGGGCAAACGCCCGCGCTCGTCGGACGTTTCGCGGTCGGCCGACCCGCTGCCGTGCGCGACCCAGACGCCGCCGGTGGTCCGCATGATCGGATCGAGCGCCGTCACGAGGCCGCTGGCCGGGCGAATCCATCTGATGTGGTCCCCCTCGCGGTTGTGGATGTAGGGCTCCCGGTTCGCCACGACGACCACCCGCATGCCCGCCAGGCGATCCTTGATGAGCGATACGAGGCGATCGCGAGACCATTCGGCGCCGTCAGGGCCCGGCCGGCCGGAAGGAAACCACTTGTCGATCGCTTGCCGGAAGGTTCGGGAGAGCCAACCACGCGGCGGCACAGCGTGGTTCCGGGTGCAAGAGTCGGTCCGGGTTCTACTCCGCCCAGCTACGGCAAATCTGGACGATCGTATCCACCGCCTTGTCCATATCCTGGACAGACACCCATTCGAGCCGCGAGTGAATGTTGTGCTGTCCCGCGAAGAGGTTCGGCGTGGGAAGGCCCATGAAGGACAGCCGCGCGCCGTCGGTGCCGCCGCGGATCTGATGGAGCCGCGGCGTGACGCCCGCGCGCGCCATTCCTTTTTTTGCGTGCTCGACGACGTCCGGGTGCCGATCGAAGATTTCCTTCATGTTTCGATATTGCTCTTCGATCGTGACGTCGACCGACGCCGCGGGATACGGCCGCACGATCTCTTCAGCCAGCTCGGTCAGCAGCTTTGCCTTGTCGTCGAGCCCCTTCGTCTCGAAGTCGCGGAGCAGCAGCTTCAGCGTCGACCGCTCGACCGCCCCTTGCAGGGCGTGCGGATGCACGTATCCTTCGTAGTCGGCGGTGGTCTCGGGTGACATCCCGTGGCGCGGGAGGCGATGGATGAATTCTGCAGCCAGCTTCATCGCGCTCACCATCCTGCCCTTGGCGTAGCCGGGATGCGCGTTGAAACCCTTGAAGACCACCGTCATTGCGTTGGCGGAAAAGTTTTCCGTTTCGAGAACGCCCAGGTCTCCGCCGTCGAGCGTGTAGGCGTAGCGGGCGCCGAAGCGGCCGACGTCGAAGTATTGCGTGCCTCGGCCCACTTCTTCGTCGGGCGTGAATCCGATCGCGACCGGGCCGTGCAGCGCTTCGGGATGCGACATCAGATACTCGGCCGCCGCCATGATTTCGGCGACGCCGGCCTTGTCGTCGGAGCCGAGCAGCGTGTGTCCCGACGCCGTGATGATGTCGTTGCCCTGCTGCCCCTCGAGCTCCGGATTGCCGGCCAGGCGCAGCACGTAGCCGGGATCGTCCGGCAGTACGAGATCCCGGCCGTCGTAGCGTTCATGAACGATCGGCCTCACGTTTGCGCCGCTCACTTCAGGGGACGTATCGACGTGCGCGATGAAGCCGATCGCCGGCACGCCTTCCTTGCCCGGCGAGGCCGGGATCGTGGCCATCACATAGCCATGCTGATCCGTCGACGCGTTCGACACGCCCATGTCCCGAAGCTCCGTCGCGAGCTGCTTCAACAGCACCAGTTGCTTTTCGGTGCTCGGGTAGGTGGTCGAGTTCTCGTCGGACTGTGTATCGTAGGTGACATATCTCAGGAAGCGGGCGGCTGCGCTGCTCATGGCCATTGCGGTAGAATACCCGCTTCCTGAAGGAGAAGCACCGATGCGCGCAACCGCCGCGTCCGCCGTCCTGGTTGCATGTGGGTTGGCCGGATTAGCCGCGCAATCCGCGCAGGCGCCCGTGTTCCGATCCGGCGTCGAGCTGCTCGAAGTGGAAGTGTCGGTGGTCGACGGCTCGGGAAAGCCGGTCGACAACCTGCGCGCCCCTGACTTTGCGGTGAGCGTCGACGGCCAGCTGCGGCGGGTCGTGAGCTCCGAGTACATCTCCGACGTCAGCGCCGAATCGCAGCTCGCCGGCGTCACGGTCGATCCTTACGTGTCCAACAACACCGACCGCCGCCCCGGCCGTCTCATCGTGCTGGTGATTGATCAAAACAACATGACGATGGCCCGGCTGCGCGGCGCGCTGGAGTCGGTCCGGGTGTTCATCGACAGCCTGGCGCCCAACGATCGCGTCGCGCTGATGTCGATTCCGTCGCCGGGTCCGCGCGTGGATTTCACCACCAATCACAAGCAGGTCAAGGCCGCCCTCAACGGGGTGATGAGCAACGGCGAGATCGATCGCACCCGCTTCAACATCAGCAATTACGAGGCGCTCGCGCTCGACGAAAAGAGCGATGCGATGACGATCCAGCGCATGCTCGCCAGGCTGTGCGGCGACGCGTCGCCGGGCGCTCTGGCCACGTGCGGCAGCGACGTCGAGCAGGACGCCATGCAGCTGGCGCAGCGCATCAGGCTGCAGGCCACAGAGTCGGTCTCGGCGCTCGGCGTGCTCCTGAAGAACCTGAAGGAAGTGGAAGGATCGAAATCGCTCATCTTGCTGAGCCAGGGCCTCAATATCGAAGGCACGCATTCGGAGGCCGGCTCGCTGGCGCAGCTGGCGGCCGAAGCGCGCACGAGCGTGAACGTGCTGCTGTTCGACACCTCCCCCACCGACGCGTCCGAGCGGATGGTGTCGGCGACCCAGGGCGCAGACCGCGATCTGCGCGAGGCCGGCCTCGAGAGCCTCGCCTCGCGTTCCCGCGGCGCGCTATTCCGCATCAACACGAACCCGACCTACACCTTCGAGCGCATCACCAGAGAGCTTGCCGGCCATTACCTGCTCGGCGTGGAATCGCCGGTGGCCGATCGCGACGGCAAGCGCCACGATATCAAGGTCAAGGTGCAGCGGCAGGGGACGCAGGTGCGCGCGCGCCAGCAGTTTCAGTACGTGTCGCGGGCGCCAAACACGTGGTCGCGCGACGATCTGATGGGCCGCGTGTTGCGGTCGCCTTCCTCGGCCACCGAAATTCCGATGCGCGTCACCACCTATTCGTATCAGGACATGCCGGCGGGCAGCGGCAAGGCGAGAATCATCGTCGCGGCCGAAATCGATCCGACGACAAACGGCGCCGTCGACGTCGCTATTGGTCACGCGCTTTACGACGAAGAAGGCCGCCTGGTGGATGTGGGCCAGGAGCGAAAGATCTATTCCCCGAACTCGGATCGTCCCCTGCGGTACGAGACCGCGCTCAGCGTGAATCCCGGCAAGTATCGCTTCCGAATCGCCGCCATCGATCTGTCCGGCAACAGCGGCAGCGTGGAGCGCGAGGTGCAGGCATGGCAGACCGGCGGGCAGCAGCTGGCGCTCGGCGACCTGATGCTGGCCGGCATTCGCGACACGCGCGGCGGCGCCATCCGGCCGCCCGTGCTGCTGAAAGTCGACGACGGCCAGCTGGCCGCCTTCACCGAGGTGTACACCAACAAGCCCGGATCGCTTGATGACGCGAAGGTCTCGTTCGAGATCGCGGAAGATGCCGACGGACCCATGCTGAAAAGCGATGTGGCGCAGTACCGGCTGCGCGACGACGGCACGTCGGCGCAGGCCGGCGCGATCCTGCCGGTCGGCGCGCTGCCGCCCGGCCGCTACATCGTGCGCGCCGTGGTGTCCAGCGGCGGGCGCACTGTGGGAAAGCTGGTGAGGCCGTTCCTGCTGTTGCCGCCGAACACCGCGGCGCCGAAGGGCGGCGGCACGGCAGCGGGCGCCACGGCAGCCGGCGCCACGCCCGCTGATGCCGCTAACGCCGGCAACCGGCCGTCGGACGCGAGCTCACCGGTGACGATCGCTCCCGGCGCCGACGCCGGGCTGGTGGGAGCGAACGCCGCGAGCTTCCGCAAAGAAGACGTGTTGCAGCCGGACATCCTGCGGGCGGTCTTCGACGCGCTGGACAAGTCGCATCCATCGGCGAGGGCGGCGCTGTCCAAGGCTCGCGCGGGACAGCTCGAAGGCACCGCGCTGATGGCACTGGATGCGGGCGATCAGGCAGCGGGCGCCATGCTCCGCGGCCTTGAATTTCTTTCGAAGGGGCAGCTGGATCCCGCGGCCACGCAATTTGGCGTGGCGCTTCGCAACGCGCCGGACTCTCCGCTAGCGGGCTTCTATCTGGGCGCCTGTTACGCCGCGGCGGGCAAAGACCGTGAGGCCATCACGAACTGGGACCGCGCGCGCGCGGCCAACGTACCCGTCCCGGCCATCGGCGCGATCATCGGCGAAGCGTGGATACGGCTGGGGCAGCCGGGGCAGGCGATCGCTCCTCTCGCCGACGCGCTTGCCAGACAGCCGCAGAACGACGCCCTGAGAAAAGATCTCGCGATTGCCCAGTCGCGCACCGGCCAGCACCCTGAAGCCTATGCCACCATCGCCCCCTATCTGGCAAGAAATGAGAACGACACCGATGCGCTGATCGTCGCGCTGCAGGCCATCTATCAGGCGCACGCCGAGGGCAAGTCAATCGGAACCGCCGACGAGGACAAGGCGAAAGCGGTAGAGTACGCGCACGCCTACGCTGCAGCGAAGGGACCGAACCAGGCGCTGGTCGACAAGTGGCTGCAATTCCTGGGGACCGGCAGGTGAAGTCAGCTGTCAGCTCTCAGCTGTCAGCTTTCAGCTGTTACCTGCCGAAGTGAGAAGACGATCCTGGACGTGCCGGAGGATTTCCTGCTTGGGCTGGACGCCCACGAGGCGATCGACCTCGCGGCCCCCCTTCAGCAGCAGTAACATCGGGATGCTCTTCACGCCAAAGCGACTGGCCGTGGCGGGATTCTCGTCGATGTTCAGCTTGGCGACGGCGACGCGTCCCGACAGTTCCGAGGAAAGCTGCTCGATGGTGGGCGACAGCATGCGACATGGCCCGCACCAGTCGGCCCACAAATCCAGGAGCACCGGCAGGGGGTTGCGCTCGACCTGATCGGCGAAGGTGCTGTCGGTGACGTGCAGCGGTCCGCCGTTGAAGGTCTCGAGCCGCGTTTTGCACTTGCCGCAAACGGCCGCGCGGCCGGGCTGCGGCGGCGGCAGCCGGTTTGTCGTCCCGCATGATGGACACTTCACGAGCTGGTCAGACATATAGAGACCTTTTCTCAGCCGCGCACCATGACGACGCCGCGAAGCGGCGGGCGCTGTCTCTCTTCCTGATAATACACTCGCTCGAGGAATAATCCGGAGGCCGGCGCCGTGAGCGTCGCGGGAATCTCCGACTCCTCCCGCAGGAAGGCGCCGGCCTGTTCCGGCGTGGCGCCGCCGCGCCCGACTTCCACCATGACGCCGACCATCCGCCGGACCATCTTCCAGAGAAAGTGCGAGCCTTCCACGCGCACCAGAATCAGGTCGCCGTCCTCGGCCATCTCGATCCGTTCGATCGCCACCACCGTGGATTTGTCGCCGGGGCTATCGTCGGTGAACGATCGGAAATCCTTCAGTCCGGAAAAGCGCGCGGCGACGTCGCGCATTCGCGCCAGATCCAGCTCTTCGCGGACCCACCAGACGAAGTTCTTCGCGAACGCGGTCCGGCGCCTCGAGATTTGATACAGGTAGCTGCGCGCCACCGCGTCGTGGCGGGCGTGGAACCGCCGCCTGGCCAGCTCGATCGCAAGGACGTTGATGTCGGACGGCAGCGCGTCGTTGATCCTGGTACGCAGCGTGACGGGCGGGAGCGCGGTGATGATATCCAGATGCGCCACTTGCTCGAGCGCGTGAACGCCGGCATCGGTGCGGCCGGAGCCGTAAATCTCGAATTGCTTCTGACCGGTGACGTCGCGGACGACGCGCGCCAGCTCGCCCTGCACGGTCCGCGCGTTCTGCTGGATCTGCCACCCGCTGTACCGGGTGCCGGCGTACTCGATACTGACCTTGAAGCGAGCCACCCGGCACACTCTAACCGATAGGGCTCGAGAGGGCTGTCTATCTTGCGACGTCGCCCAGGAGGATATCGGGCGGGTCCCTTTGGAAGCCGGCGCGAGCGTCCGCGTCGCGGGCAGGCAGGTACACCGTGAACGTCGAGCCGCGGCCTTCACCGCCGCTCTCGGCGGTCATGCGGCCGCCGTGCAGCTCGACCAGGTGGCGCACGATCGACAGCCCCAGCCCAAGCCCGCCGTGCATCCGCGTGGGGCTGCCGTCGCCTTGCCTGAACCGCTCGAAGACGTGCGGCAGGAACGACGGCGCGATGCCGATTCCGGTATCGCTGACCTGCACGCACGCGTCCGAGCCCTCGCGCCGCATGGTCACCTCGATGCGTCCGCCCACTGGCGTGAACTTGACGGCGTTCGACAGCAGGTTCCACAGCACCTGCTGCAGCCGATCCTGATCGCCCCACACCATGATCGGCTCGGGATCGACCGACATCGCGAGGCTGACGCCTCTGGCTTCTGCGGTCGGCGTCACCGATTCGACCGCGAAGCTCACCACCGGTCCGAGCGGCATCATCCGGGCCGACAGCTGCAGGTTGCCGCGCACGACGCGCGAGACGTCGAGGAGATCGTTGACGATCCGCACCTGCGCGGCGGCGTTCCGGTGAATCGTATCCAGCGCTCGCATCACCTGCTTCGGCTGCACGTTTCCATCGCGCAGCATCGTGGTCCACCCGAGGATGGCGTTCAGCGGCGTGCGCAGCTCGTGCGACAACGTCGCGAGAAACTCGTCTTTCAGGCGGTTGGCGGCTTCCGCTTCTTCCCGCGCGCGGGCCAGCGCCTGCAGGAGGTCGCGGAGCTCGTACTGCCGCTGGCGGCCGCGAATCGCGCTTCGTATGAGGCTCAGCGCCGCGCCGAGCCGGATAGGGCGCTCGAGCAGGACGACGTTGCGCAGGCTCTCGAGCAGCCGCAGTGTGCGGAGGTACACCTCCGATCGTTCGGCGTCGGCAAACAGCAGGATCGGAATGTCGGACCAGGCGGGCTGCGAGCGGAGGCAATCCATCAACTCGTCGATGGCGGAGTCTTCGAGCGCCTCTTCGGTGAGTAGAATGGCGGCCGCGCCGCGGCGAAGTTCGGTGCAGAGCCTGTGGGATGTCTCGCAGACGCGCGCCGCGAGGCCGGCGCGTTCCAGCATCTCGCTGGCGAGCGGCGCATCCTTGCCGACGGGCGCGAAGATCAAGACCCGCTCGTCGAGGTGTTCGTGCTCGTCGGGACCCGGTGTGCTCATGTGCCTCGTGCGGCTGACAGCGAGCCGCCGACAAATTCAGGCACTCCGGTGAGCACCCCACGAAAACCGTTCAGCGGCTCGCCCACGTGCAACTGATTCTTCCGAACTCCAAGTTCTCTGATTGTCGTCTCATGCCGGCCGGTGCGCTTCTTCACCACCGAGAGCGCCTTCCGTACCTCGCCGCCGGCCTCGAAAAAGCGCAGCATGAAAATGGTGTCGGCGATATAGCTCACGTCGATGGGCGACAGCATCGCTTGGCCCATCATGCCCTGCTGTGCCACGGTCAGGATGGTCACGACGCCGCAGCTCGCCAGATACGACGTCAGCTCGTGCAGGCGCACGACGGCGGCCTGCGCTTCAGGAATGGCCGTGAGGTAGCCGGTGAGGCTGTCGATCAGGAGGACCCGCACGCCGTCATCTTCGACGGCCTTTCGAACAGCATGGCTGAACTCGCCCGGCGACATCAGCCCCGGCTCTATCTTGGCGATCTTCACCTTGCCGTCGTTCGCAAGCTGGGTCATCCTCATGCCGAGCTCGTCGCTGCGCCTGACGAAGGTAGCGCGCTGCTCATCGAAAAGGAAGGCGGCGGCGCGCATCTCCTTACCGGCCGCCGAGGCCAGGTACTGCGCCGCCAGGGTCGACTTCCCGACGCCAGACGGCCCGATGATGAGCGTGCAGGTGCCCATCGGAAGGCCGTCGTCGAGCAATGCGTCGACCTCGGACAAGCCGCTGGCGAGCGTGGCCTTCGGAAGCGGCCGCGTGACCCGCCGGTTTTCCAGCCGCGGGAACACGCGGATGCCGCCCGTCTGAATCGCGAAGTCGTGGAAGCCGCCGACGTAGGCGACTCCGCGCAGCTTCGCGATTTCGAGCCGCCGCCGCACGAGTCCGAAGTCGAGGATCTGGTGCTCGAGGCGAATGACGCCGTGTGACAGGCTCTGTATGTGCGGGTCCGGGTCGGCGCCGCTGTTTTCGTTCAACAGCAGCAGCGTGCAGCCCCGGCCGACGAAGAATTGCTTCAGGCCGAGAATCTGCCGCCGGTAGCGCAGCGAATCGCGGGCGAGCAGGCGCATGTCGGAAACCGAATCGAGCACGGCGCGCGCCGGGCGATATTTCTCGACCGCCTCGAATACGTTTCGCGACAGATCGCCCAGCTCGATTTCCGCGGGATGAAACAGCGTGTATTGTTCCTCGGGCCGCAGATTCTCGGCCGGTTGAACCTCCTGAATGTTGATGCCATCGAGCGACCAGCCGTGCGAGGCGGAGTTGGATCGCAGCTCCTCCTCGGTCTCCGACAGCGTGATGTACATGCACGACTCGCCGCGGCGCGCCCCTTCCATGAGGAATTGCATGCCGACGGTGGTCTTGCCCGCACCTGGCTGACCCTCGAGCAGGTGGATTCGATGGGACGGCAGCCCGCCCCGCAGCAGGTAGTCGAGGCCGGGAATTCCGGTGGGCGCTTTGTCCGCGACTGGCTGGGTTGTTTCCGATCTCGCCATAGCGCCGGCGTGCGGTGCAAGCAAAATGCCACCGTTTGTGGGCTCAAAACGAGTCGAAATGTACAGATTATTTACAGCGTCCGGCCGAATTGTTTGGAGGACAACCAGGCGACCAGCTCCCCGGCCACGACCGCGGGCCGCGCGGTGTTGCGGAGCAGGAGAAGCCGCGGATGGTCGGGCTCGAAGCACCACGGCTTCCGCTGGAACTCCGGCGTGACCAGCAGCGCGCCCGCCTGGTTGTGCGTCAGGCCGCGCTCGACCGCGGCTTCCAGCTCTTCCCGGCTTGCAACCTCATACTCGCTGAACGCCACACTGACCCGCCGTTTGGCCAGCTCGACCGCCAGGGGCCCGGCGATCGAGAGTCGATCTTCCGGCACGAAGAGTAGAAAAAAGTCGCGAGGGCCGGTGATGGTCTGATTCGCCCCGACGCGGGCGAGGATGTCTCCGACCGGAACCTCATGGCCGAGCAGCCGCTCGAATTCCGCCGCGACCCATTCGGCGGCTTGCCGGGGCGCCTTCATATCGTCAGCCAGCGCGGCCGCATCTTCGGCCAGCTGCCGCGGCGTCTTTGACGCGCGAATGCCGTTCCTGAGCAGGAGATCGACGGCATAACGAAACCCCTGTGACGGGATGTACATGTGGATCAGGGATCTGAGAGGACCGTGAACACCGCCGCCGAATCATTCTTCGCGCCGCCGCGGCGCTGGAGGTTCGTCAAGACCTCTGCGGCAGCGGCGCTCGCGGGCAGCTCGATGCCCAGGCCCCGCGCCATCTCCAGCACGATCTGAATGTCCTTGTGGTGCAGCCGCGATTCGACCTTGCCCTCGAAGTTTCGCGCGATCATTTTTGGCGCCTGCAAGCCCAGCATCCGGCTGGCGGCAAACCCGGCCATGAGCACCTCTTGAACCTTCAGAGGATCGACGCCGCACTTTTCGGCCAGCAGCATCGCCTCAGCCGCCGCCTCCTGGTTCACAATCGTGCAGATCTGGTTGCAGGCTTTCGCGATCTGCCCGGCGCCGCTGGCGCCGATGTACACGATGGTCTGCCCGACGCACCCGAGGATCGGCTTGCACGCATCAAACACCGGCTCTTCGCCACCGACCATCACGGAAAGCGTTCCGGTCCCGGCGGCCGCCACGCCGCCCGACACCGGCGCGTCGAGCATGGCGATGTCTCGCGCCTTCAGTTGCGCCGCAATCGCCCGCGTCGCTGCCGGCGCGATCGTGGTGTGATCGATCAGCACCGATCCGGGCCGCGCCCCTTCCCGGACGCCGTGTTTCCCAAGCACGACCTCCTCAACTGCCGTCGTATCGCTCACCATCGTGAACACGATGCTGCTCTGCGACGCCACGTCGGCGGGCGACGCCGCCCCTTGCGCGCCATCGGCAAGGAGCGGCTCCATGGCTTGTTTCCGGCGCGCGAAAACCGTGACGCGATGGCCCGCCTTCAACAGGTTGCGCGCCATCGGCGTCCCCATCGCGCCGAGCCCGATGAAGCCAAGTTCTGCCATGCCTTATGCTATAACCCGGTGATTCCGATATGAGCGCCTGTCGAAAAACTTTCGCGATCCTTGTTCTGACCGCTGCGTCTGTCGTCGCACATCCGGGCGAGGTTGGCGCGCAAACACTCCCCGCGCAAACACCCACGGCAGCCCCCGCTGCGCCAACGCCCGCCGCACCTGCGGCTGCCGCCTCCACGGCCTCCCCGGCCACGATCAAGGCCGAACAGGACGTGCGGCAGGCGGAGCGTGAGCGATTTGCCGCGATGGTGAAGGCCGACGTCGGCGCGCTCGACAAGCTGCTCGCGGCCGAGCTCAGCTACACGCATAGCAACGCGCAGGTACAGGACAAAGCGGGTTTCATCGGCGACATCAAGAGCGGCGCGATCAAGTACCTGAGTCTCGATGCCAGCGATACCAACATACGCGTGTTCGGCAGCGCCGCCGTCGTCACCGGCGCAGCCGCCATTCACGTCATTCAGAACGGCACCGATCTGAGCATCAAAATCCGCTACACGGACACGCAAATCAATCGCAACGGGTCGTGGCTGATGGTCGCGTGGGAAGCGACGCGGCTTCCCTGACGCGGGCGGTGACCTCTTCAGCGGCGCGCAGCCCGGATTCCACGGCGCCGTTCATATACCCTTGCCATCTCTGGCTGGTGTGCTCACCGGCGAAGAAAATTCTGCCGAAGGGGCGCGCGAGCCATTCGCGGAGCGCGGGATCGTACTGATGGTGGAGGAACGAGTACCCGCCGCGCGACCAGGGCTCGTGTTCCCAGCTCACCGAATCCCACGCCACCAGATTCGCCTTCTGGAGGTCGAGCCAGTCAATCTGATCGGTGAGACTTGCGGGCCCGCGCGAGGCCAGCATCTCGCGCGTCTCGGTGCTGGCACGCCCTCCAGCCATCAGCGTGAGGATGCCATGGTCCCCATGCTGTTCCTCATTGGCGTCCCACACCGCGCCGAGGGAATAATTTGTGCCGAACGCGCGCGGCTTACCCCGCTTGCGCCACGTGACTCGATCGAACTGCAGCGAGGTTTTCGTCGCCAGTCCATACCTCAACGACTGAAAGGCGTTGCGTTGCGGGTCTGGCAGCTCGGGAAAGAAACTCACATCGCGGACCGTTGCCGCCGGGATGGTACAGACGAAAAAGTCGGCGCGGAGATCGGCAAGGCCTGATGAGGATTCGATGCGCGCCGAAATTCCCGCGGCCGTTTGAGTGACCACGCGAAGGATCGACTGCAGATGGAGTTTTCCGCCGAGCGGCGCCGCGAGCTTCTCCGCGATGCGATCGTTGCCGCCGAGCACGCGGAATGTCTTGTCACCGCCCAGGGATCCTTCCGAGGCGAACTGATCCACCAGGGCGAGCAACGAGAGCTCGTCGGGATCGGCGAGAAAGAATCCGCGCAAGGCCGTCGCCATTGCGCGCAGATCCCTCGGCGCCCGGGTGCGATCGAGCCATGCGGCCACCGACTCGCGGCCGATGGCCCGGGCGATGGCGCCGTCCCACCGCTGCTCGCTGAGGCAGAAACTTCGAATCTCCGGGGCAAGGCGGCGCTGGAGCTCGTACCAGCCTCTGCGTCCGCGCACGCGATGCCCGTCGCCGGCCTGGCGAATGCCGGCGAAGCCGCCGGGAAGAATCTCGACGAGCCGGAGTCCCAGCTGCCCGACGAGCTTACGAATTTCCATCTGGTCTTCGTCGATCAGGTCGGCGCCGGCTTCGGCGTGCTGCCGCTGGAGAAACGGCTCCCGCCGCGTGAGCACGCGGCCGCCTACGCGCCCCCGCGCCTCGATGACGGTGACGTCGGCGCCTCTGTTTGCGAGCTCCCTAGCCGCAGTGAGCCCGGCGAGACCGGCGCCGGCTACGAGGACCGAAATTCCGCGGAGAGGAGGCACTTCTCCAATGGTATTTCAGTGCTTGTTCAGGTCGCGCGACAAGATCAGCTTCACCGTCACCTTGTCGGAGGCGCTGGTCAGGCCGACGCCGACGCCGGCTTCGATGCTCAGGTCCGCGATGCGGTCGACCACTGCGTAGATCTGGTGGCTCTGGTCTCCAAGCCGGCTGAATCTGCGAATCGGCCCGTAATCGGCATACTCTTCGACGCCGATGCGCCACTTGGGCGAGATGACGAACGCGGCGCGCTCTGAGGGCGCGAAATCGAGATTCTTGACGCCGTTGTACTCCGTGTCGAGAATCGGATTGACGATGAGGTCGACGCGATGAAGATGCCAGCCGACGATCGGACGAATCTCGGAGGACAGACGTTTGTGATTCCAGTATCTCGCGTTGTAGCTGAACTCGAAATTCGCGCCGTACACGAACCGCCGCTCGTCGGCATGGGGCACGGCGAACAACGTGCGCAGCTTGAACCCGTCGAGGACCGCGCCGCGGTGCTTGTCGATCGTGTAAAGCGGAAGGTAGAGGCCCATCTCGAACCACTCGGTCACGCCGTACGCCCATTCAGGCACGCCGTTCAGTGATTTGTCGGGCACGATCGCGCCCGGAAAAGCAGGCGCCTTCGCTCCGTCGGGGGTGAAGTTGTTGTGCAGCGTGAGATTGATCACACCGACTTCGGCCAGCCCGCCGTCGTACACCTGAATCTCGTCGCTCTGCGCCATGGCCGGTTGGACCGGCATGAAGGCGCCGAGCGCGGCGAACGACAGAGCCGCGGCCAGAATGGATCGGTGCCGGAATCGGCGAGCCATGGGATCGAGGAGGAATGATAGGGCAAGAGCGCGCCGCTGTCACTTATCGGCGAAATAGATCCCGACAGCGCTGCGATCGCTCATCGCCTGGCCCTCGTACTTCCAGGTTTTCCTGTAGTGGATCGTCGCGATGATGTCGGCGCCGGCGGGCAGGGTGGCGCCGGGCTTCAGCGCGATGGCGGCGGGCACCTGTCGCGGGATCCAGGCGCCCAGCTTCCTTGGCGGCGCGTTCGGCGTGCGCACCGCGATTGTCGCGTCGTGCACCACCGCGGGCGTCCCCGGGAGCAGATCGATGGCGCTGATCTCGCGCGCGCGGTCGAAACGCGTGGGCAGCACGAATTCCTGCGTGATCTCCATCAGATTGGCCGGCACCTCGAACGCCGACGCGGGCTGAAGGGCGAGGTCGGGCCTGGCGCCGGCCCAGTCGTTCTTGAGCGTCACCGCGGGCGGCTTCGGGCCCTCGCCCTCGGGATTCCCGCCCACGGCCCAGTCGAGCACGATATCGAGGTCGCGCGCAGAAAGGCCGCGGTGCGCAACTTTGATGAAATCAGCATCATCGCGCTCTGCCGTGTCGCACGCGTCGAGCAGCTCGGCACGCAGCGATTCGGCCCAGGGAAACGCGTCTTCGTAGGTGACGAGCGACATCGGCCCGACGCCGCCGGCGACATGGCAATGGCTGCAGCGATTGAGAAAAACGGGGAACACGTCCGCGTTGTACGTGAATCTGGACGTGATTGGCTTGTGCGCCTCGCTCCGCGAAGAGAACACCACGAGCGCGGCGAGGATGACCAGCGCGCTCGAAAAATTCCTCAGGGCGTGGCGCATGGTGTCACGGACGGGCGGCGAGCAGCGAATCGATCGCCGAGACCGCCGCGGTGAAGTTGCGGTACGCGCCGGAGATCTTTACCGAATCGCCGAGATCCCCGTAGTTATCCAGCTCGTAGGCGGCGACAACCAGCTGTTTCACGTGCGTTTCGACGGCTTCCTTCTGAGGCGAGGAGCCCTGGCGCGCCTGAATCTGCAGCGCAAGATCCTTGGCTTTCAACGCGGGCACGTAGATGGCCCCATAGCTCCCGCTTTTCACCAGCGCGGCCACTTCCTGGTCCTGCGACTTGAGCTCGCTGACGAGAGAGGCGGTCGGCCCGTTAGCCTCGATTGCCGGGATTGCCGGGGTTACCTGGATTGTCGGCGCCGGACGCGCCGCCGCGGCACCCGCCGACGCGGCCGCCGGAACGGCAGGCGCGCCTGTTTGCGCGGGGGCCGATGGCACGACGACGTCCTTCGAAAACGCGGGAAACGCGAAGTCGAACCGGTTTTCCTTGTCCCCGGGCCCGAACGACATCTTCGCCGTCATCTGTGCCGGCAGCGCGAGCGGATCGATTCGCGCTTCGAGAAAAGTGCCGCTGCGGGCCAGGAGCAGCGGCGCCGACGACAGCTCCCTCGTGGTCTTCGTGGCCGGGTCGAACACTTCTTTCGTCACCACGCGCGCCCGCACCTTGCGCGCCTGTGCGAGGGGAAGCGGTTTCGTGTAGTCGTCGTAGAGGTACACACGAAATTGACCTGGCGCCGGATAAGCGCCCTCGACGTGGTGCCAGTTGTCGGGCGCCATGAAGAACAATCCACCGTGCCTGGGGTTGTGGTCCCCATGCGGCCGCGGGGTGTATTTCGCCGTCATCGGGGCGCCGTCGGCGCAGCGTCCTGGCTCGATCTGGCTGATTTCCGGGTGGCCTGCGCATGTGAAGACGAGCGCGCGCGTCGTCTGAATGAGATCACGCCCGCAGATGCGGCATTTTCCGGCATGGTCCTGCTCGATCACGCCGTGAATCGGACACGTCCACACGGTGACAAGGCGGACGGGGACCAACTCCATCTTGCAGATAGGGCACGGACCTTTGCGATCGTCCACCACATCGGGATGCATCGGACAGCTCCACGAGATGGGCGGAAGGGCGGAAGCCGGCGATGCCGGCGCGACGCTCGTCGCCTTCTGCGCGAAGACGAAGACAGAAGGCGCCACGACGAGAAACAGGAGGACTGCCCGGGCTTTCATGGCTGTCTGATTCAGTTTAGCGCAGGTTCGACCCACGCGGCATTCCTGCGGCGGCCATGATCAGCGAAAGACGCCGTCGCAAGGGGCGTTTTCAGCCTAGAATGAGGCCGAATGGGAAGACTTGAGAACCGGTGGCGGTTCAGCATGGGCCGGCGGCAGGCGCTCGCCAGCCTGGCGACGATCCTGGCGGGTTCGCCGTTATTACAGGCGCAGCTCGATCCGCATGGCATTTTGATGGGTCACAAGCGCGTCCCGGGCATTGACGAGATGATGACGGCGTTCGATTTCGAGCCGATCTGTTTCGCAAACATGACGCTCGACCGCTTCGACTACATGGCGCACGGCGAAGGCTCGGAGTACACGCTGCGGCGCAACCGTCAGGCGTTCGATTGGGTCGACATCGTTGCTGGCAAGGCGATCGATCCGAAATCGGTCGATCTGTCGACGACGCTCGTCGGCGTGCCGCTGAAGTATCCGGTTTACGTCGCGCCGAGCTCGGGGCAAGGCGCGCTTCATCCAGACGGCGAGGCCGGGATGTATCGGGGCGCGACCGGCGCGGGCACCATCATGGCGATCGCGAGCGGCCCCACGGTGCCGCATCCGAAGATCGCGGCGGCCGCCACCGGTCCGCGATGGAATCAGTTCTATCCGATTCCAGACATGGATCAGTCGCGCGACGCGTTGATGCAGTACCAGGACCTGGGCACCAAGGCCATCATCATCACGGTCGATCAGCAGGCGTCGGTGTATGAGCGGGATCTGCACGACCGGAACCTGGGTGGCGTCGTCCGCGCTCCGGGCAGCGGCCGCGGCCGGGGACGCGGGGCGGCGGCCGTCGATCCGGAAACCGGCCTGCCGGTCCGGGGCGGGGGCCGTGGCGGCGGGCGCGGCGCGGCCGCTGGGACCGCGGGCGCCAACAACCAGATCACCCCTGCGTTCCCTGCCAGCAACAGGTATCGCGTGGAGAATCGGCGCCTTTGGTACAACTGGGGGTACGTGAACGAGCTTCGCAAGACGATCAAAGTCCCCGTCATCATCAAAGGCATCGTCAATCCCGCCGACGCGGCCGAGTGCGCGAGGCAGGGCGTCGACGCGATCATCGTGTCGAATCACGGCGGGCGCTCGATGGATTACGGTCCGTCGACGCTCGAAGCGCTGCCGGAGATCGTGGCCGCCGTCAACGGCCGCATTCCGGTGATCGTCGACAGCGGCTTCCGCCGCGGCAGCGATGTCTTCAAGGCGCTGGCGCTCGGCGCCAGTGCCGTCGAACTCGGCCGGGCGGCGCGATGGGGTCTCGGGGCGTTCGGCGCGGCAGGCACACAGCGGCTCCTCGAGATCGTCCAGCAGGAGCTGGTGCAGGCGGCCGCGCTGGCCGGCCGGCCCACGCTGCAGTCGATCGACAGGACTGCCGTGAAAGTGAACTTTGTCTGAAAATGGGGCAGGGCCCATTTTTGCAGGAGGCACGTGGGCAACTACGAGGAAAAGATTCGTTACAGCTTGACGCGACGCAGGGCGCTGGGGAGGTTCGCGGCGTTTGTCGCCGGCTCGCCGTTCCTGGGCTCGCGCCTGCTCGGCTCGCAGCTCGATCCGCACGGCGTCCTCGCCGGCCACAAGCGGGTGCCCGGCCTCGACGAAATGGAGACCGTCTTCGATTTCGAGCCGCTCTTCAACGCCAACATTCCACAAGTCACCACCGACTACACCTATCACGGCGAAGGCTCGGAATTTAACCTGCGCCGCAACCGGATGGCGTTCGACTGGGTGGACATCGTGCCGGGCAAGACCGCCGTCGACCCGAAATCGATCGATCTGTCGACCACGATTCTGGGACAGCAGATGAAGTATCCGATCTTCATCTCGCCGAACTCGATGCAGGTGCCGCTGCATCCCGACGGCGAGGTGGGCACGCACCGCGGGGCGGCGGGCGCCTCGAATACGTTGATGATGATCAGCAATGTGGCGAGCCTTCCGGTGGAGAAGATCGTGCCGGCCGCGCCGAGCCCGTGCTGGTTCCAGTTCTATCCGCGCGAGGATCTCGATGACAGCCGGGACGTGATCGAGCACGCGCAGAGCAATGGCTGTCCTGTTGTGATTGTCACCGTGGATCAGACCGCCTCGTACTTCGAGCGCGACCTGCACGATCGCAATCTTGGCGGCGTGGTGCGGTCGCCCGCGCGCGGACGCGGCGGAAGGGCCGCAGGATTTGCCGGAGCGTTCGAGGGCCTCGACGCTGCCACTGCACGCGCCGCCGGACTCGGGAGCGCGGCGGGCGGCCGCGGTGGCCGTGCGGGCGGACGCGGCGTTCCGGCGGGGGGCGAGGGGCTGGCGCGATATCACCTGGGCATCAGCCGCCTCTGGCAGAACTGGAATTACCTGGACGCTATTCACAAGTTCATCAAGGGACCGATGATCGTCAAAGGCATCCTGACCGCGGAAGATGCCGAGCTGTGCGTACAGCACGGCGCCGACGCGATTCTTGTGTCGAATCACGGCGGCCGCTCGATGGACTACGATCCGTCGACGCTGGAGGCGCTGCCGGAGATCATCGCGGCGGTGCGCGGGCGGATACCGGTGCTCGTCGACAGCGGATTCAGGCGCGGAAGCGATGTGTTCAAGGCACTCGCGCTGGGCGCCAACGCGGTCGGCATCGGCCGGGCGAACCGGTTCGGGCTCGGCGCGTTCGGCGCGCCGGGCGTGCAGCGCGTGCTCGAAATCATGCAGCGAGAATTGGTGCAGGCGGCGGCGCTGGCCGGACGCGGCACCCTGGCATCCATCGACAGAACCGCAGTAAAGGTGAATTTCGTATGAGCGACAACAAACTGAGCAGACGCCAGGCCCTTGGAAGTGTCGGCGCCATCGTCGCGGGAACCGTGGCCGGGTCGAAGCTGGCCAGCGGGCAGGCCCCGGCAGCGCCCGCCAGTCAAACTGCCGGACCTGGACTGACGGCACTGGCACGACTGGCGCCGCGCGACGACCTCGTCAACACGCTCGAGTTCGAGGAGGAGGCCAAGAAGAAGCTGCCTCCGGCCACCTTCGCGCTGATTGCCGGCGGCGACCGCGCGATGTTCGACCGCATCACGCTGCGCCCGCGCATGCTGACGCCGACCCTCGACATGGATCTCAGCCAGACGATTCTCGGCGACACGCACTTTGTGCCAATCATCGTTGGCC
>DASZHO010000089.1:0-86978 GCA_035937795.1 Vicinamibacterales bacterium
CTCGAGCGCGTGGCGACAGCGATCGATGGCTTCGTCGAATTCGCCCGCGGCGTAACGGACCCACGCCGCGCTCGTGTTGACTGCCAGGCACATCGGATCGAGCCAGGCGGCCCGGTCGGCTTCGCGCCTGGCCTCGTCGCATCTGCCCATAGCCGCCAGAAACAGCGCGTAGGAGCGGTGCGCCACTTCGCAGCTTGGGGAGAGCGCAATGGCCGTGCGGTACGCCGCTTCGGCCTGATCCCAGTTCCAGTCCAAGCCCTTGTAGACTTCGGCCATCGCCACATGCGCCTCGCCAATGCCGGGGTCGAGCTCGATCGCGCGAAGCGCCGCCGCCCGCGCGCGCGCCAGCGCCCCGCGGCCGGGCTCGCGTGAAAAATCCGCGAGCGCAATTTCGGCGCGCGCCATGGCCGCATGCGCCGACGCAAAATCCGGATCGAGATCGAGCGCGCGCTGATAGAAGATGAGGGCGGGCTTCAATCCCTCGTCTCCGGTGCGATTCCAGTGAAATCGCCCCTTCAGATACGCCTGATAGGCCGCGGTCTGCCGGGGGCTCACGCGCTCGAGCGCTTCGCGCCTCTCGGGCACCAACTCCATGGCCAGCGAACCGGCAATGCGCGCCGCCACATCCGATTGGAGCAACAGGCTCTCTTCCACGCGGCGATCGTAGGTTTCGGCCCACAGGTGCACTTCGCTCGACGCCTCGATCAATTGCGCCGCGATGCGCACGCGGTCCCCTTCCCGGCGAACGCTCCCCTCCAGCAGATAATCGACGCCGAGCTGGCGGCCGATTTCGCTCGCGCTCTTGGTCGATCGCTTGAACAGCATCGACGAGCTGCGCGCCAGGACGCCCAGCCTGCCCGGGCAGAGCCGGCCAATCTGCGTGATCATCTCCTCGGTGAGCCCGTCGCTGAAATATTCCTGCGCGGGATCGTTGCTCATGTTCGCGAACGGCAGCACCACGAGTCGGAGGGTGGCCGCCGCCTCGGCGTGCGGCCTCGCCGGCGCGCGCGCGAACAGCGTCTGCGCGACCCGCTCGCCGTTCCCGGTGGATTCGAACGGCGCGACGAAGCGATGGCCGCGCCTGTGCAGCATCTCCGCGAGCGGCGTCTCGGCGCCGCGCGCGCCGTTCTCGGCGGATTCGACCGGCGCGATGAAGCGGTAGCCGCGCTTGTGCAGCGTCTCGATGAAACGCGGGTTGTCGGCGGTGTCTCCGAGCGCCGCACGCAGGCGCTTCACCGCCGCGTTGAGGCTGTGCTCGAAGTCGACGAAGGTGCCGGCGGGCCAAAGCCGTCGACGGAGCTCGTCGCGGGTGACAATCTCGCCGGGCCGCTCGAGCATCATCGCCAGAATTTCGAAAGGTTGATCCTGCAGCCTGATGCGGATGCCGCCTTTCCGGAGCTCGCGCGCGCGCACATCGATTTCAAACGTTCCGAATCTTGTCATGTTGAAGGCTTTCAAGTGTATCAGCGCGGCGCGCCGCGCGACCGATCGGGCCCATATGTGAAGGCGTTCTAAACCGCGCGCGGCCAACGGCTTGGCGCGTCACCAACAATTCTCTTTCGGGTCACCTCCCGTGCATTGAGGCACCCGTCCGGCGGGCCCACATTGGGCCTGTGCACGAGCTTCTCGCCGCCGCGATCGTCACGATCCGGATTTACAACTACGCCGCGGTGCCGGCCGAGCAGGTCGCAGCTGCGCGCGCGGCCGCGGACGCAATCTTTCAAGAAACCGGGATCTCCCTGCAGTGGATCGATTGCCGGGTGTCCCCTGCCGCCCCGGGCGGCGAGTGCCCGGGACCGCTGGGCGAGAGCGAATTCGTTCTGCGGCTGCTCGCATTGCCGACTTCCAAGGAGTCGAACCCGACAGGGCCGAGTCGAAGCACGGCGAAGCCAATCGTTCCGAATCCAGGCACAGCGAACCGCCTCGTGCTTGGCTCGTCGCTGATCGATGCCGACACGCACGGCGGCGTGCTGATCACCGTCAATCCCGCGCACACGGCCGCCATCGCCGCCCAGACGGGCGTCGACGCGCCGCTGATGCTGGGGCGCGCGATCGCGCACGAACTGGGACACATGCTGCTGGGCACGCCGGCACATGCGGAGACGGGACTGATGCGCGCGCTCTGGTCGCAGCGGGAGCTGCGCGAGAACAAGGCATCCGACTGGCAGTTTTCCCCGCCCGAGGCGGGCGCCATGCGCCACAGCCTGGCCGTCCGGACGCGCGAGGCGAACTGAACGGGCGAACCGGACCAAGGCCGGGAACGCCGGGGCGGGAACGAAGGGCGGCCAGACACGCCCTTTCTTGCCCTTTCCCCCGCCGGAGCCGTACCCGTATACTTGCCTCATGAGCTCAAAGGTGGTCTTCGCGGCGGCTGCTTTTGCCGTGTTGTCCGGAGGACTGCTCCAGGCGCAAACGACAAACCGCATCGCCGGTGTGGTTCGCGACGAAACCGGCGGGCCAATCCGCGGGGCCATCGTGCGCGCCGAAACAGGGGGGACGACCACGGCGTCACCCGTGACGCTGACCGCGGCCACCGACGACCGCGGCCGTTTCATTTTCGTTGTCTCGCGATCGGGTGACTGGAAGCTGACGTTCGAGGCGCCCGGCTTCGACCCACAGACGATCTCAGCGAGCGTGCGGTTGACCGGAGCGGCTCCTAACCTGGAGATCAAGCTCGATCGGCGGGAATCGCCGGAGGCGTACGGCGCCATGGCCGGCGTCGACGTGAAGGCTGTGTCGGCGCAGCTGGCTTCCGCCGCGGCCCTGCTTGACGACGGCAAATACGATCAGGCGATCACGGCGTATCGCGACATCAAAACGAAGGCGCCCGCGTTGACGCTGGTCAATCTTCAGTTGGGGAACGCCTATCTGGGCAAGAAGTCGTACCCGGACGCAGAGGCGGCGTATCAGGAGATTCTCAAGGCGAATGCCGACGATGCGAACGGGCTCTTCGCGATGGGCGTGGTGAAAGAAGCAGAGGGGAACGCCACGGATGCGACGAACTGGTACCAGAAGGCATCGACGGCCGACGCATTCTGGACGCGCCCGCTGATGAAGCTGGCCGCGCTTGCGCGTCAGGGCGGCGACGGGGCTGGGGCGGCGCAGTACCTCGCGAAGGTCATCGACCTGGATCCCGGCTCTCCCGACGCCGTCCAGGCTCTCGCGATGCAGAAGCAGGTAGGGGGTGGAAGGTAGAAAGTAGAAGGTAGAAAGTAGAAGGTAGAAGGTAGAAGGTAGAAAGTAAAAAGTAGAAAGTAAAAAGTAGAAAGTAGAAAGTAAGCGGAAATTGCTTTTTACCTCCTACTTCCACCTTCTACTTTTCCAGGTTCAGGTCCGCAGCTGCCCCAGCGCGTCCTCGATCAGCTTCTCGTTGTCTTCCTTGGTCAGGTTCCGCTGGATGAGTTTTGAAGCGATGGCCACGGACAGATCCGCGGCTTCATGGCGGATTTGCTGAATCGCGCGGGCAGTTTCCAGCTGAATCTGGCGCTCGGCGGTCTTGACGATGCCCTCGGCTTCGCCGCGGGCTTTCTGCCGCAGCTCTTCGCGGAGCCGCTCGGCGTCGGCGCGGCTCATCGTGATGATCTGGTCGGCCTCGACGCGCGCCTGGCGGATGATCTGCTCCGACTCCCGGTTCAGGCGCTCCAACTCCCGCTTCGCTTTCTCCGCGTCGTCGAGCGCCTGCTGGATGGTGTGCTGGCGCGCCTCGAGTGCCAGCAGCAGCGGCTTCCACGCGAACTTCGTCAGCAGCGCCAACAGCACCAGAAACGTGACGATGGCCCAGATGTAGAGGCCGGGGTCTACCTGGACCAGCGGGTTGTCCATGACACATTCCTCTCACGGTCCGGCTGCAGCCGGACGCCACCGGAAATTTACTTCATCAGTATGACGAGCAGCGCGAACACTTCGGCGAGAATCGCGACACCTTCGAGCAGGAACAACGGAAGGTTGACCGCCCCGGTGATCTGCGTCGTGGCCGCCGGCTGGCGGGCAATCCCTTCGGCGGCGGCGGCGGCGAGCCGCCCGATGCCCAGCGAAGCGCCAATCACGATCATACCGAGCGCGATGGCGGCGCCGAAGTAGTGGAGAACCGAATGAGCGTTGGCCGAGGCTGGCAGCACGGCTTCCTGCGCGAACACGGCCTTGGAGGCCAATGCGGCAAACACCGGGGTCAGCGCCGCAACCCCACCGAACCGACGAAAACGCACGCTAGTCATCCTTCTGTCCTTTCATTGGGATGGAGTCCCGATTCCATTAGTGGTGAACGTGAATGGCCATGCCGATGAACACCGCCGTCAACAGCGTGAAGACATACGCCTGAACGAGCACGACGATGATCTCCAGGGTGGAAATGGCGACTGCCAGCGGCACCGACACCACGAGACCGACGCCGATCCCCGCCGCAGCCCTGCCGAACATCTCCGCGAACAGAAACACGAACGAGAGAATCGCCAGGATCGCGATGTGGCCGCCCGTCATGTTGGCGGCAAGCCGCATGGTGAGCGCGAACGGCCGCACGAACATGCCCATGATCTCGATGGGGACGAGCAAAATGTAGATCGGCCATGCAAGGCCATGAGGCGCGAGGTTCTTCCAGTGCTGCAGCGCGCCATGCGCTTTCGATCCAGCGATGATGATGGCGCCGAACGTGATCGTGGCAAGCGCGGCCGTCACGTTGAAATTCGCTGTGGACGTCGAGCCGCCGTGAATCACGTGTTTGAGAAACGAGTCAGGCCCGGTGTGAAGCACGTAACGATCGAGCAACGCCACGACCTCGAAAACCGGAATCAGGCCGATGGCATTGGCGCACAAGATGAAAATGAAAAACGTGAGGACGAGGGGCGTCCAGGTGGCCACCCACTTGCGGCCGACGTTCGGCTGGACGATGTCGTCGCGGACGAAGGTCACGATGGCCTCGAGCGCGTTCATGAAGCCGGTGGGGACCGGCCGGTTCTGTCTGAGGTAGCGCTGCACGGCGGTGGTCACGATCAGAAACACGAAGGCCGCCACCAGCCACAGCATCAGCACGTGCTTGGTCACCGAAAAGTCGATGCCGAGGATTCTCGGAAGATGGATCAACGGATGGTCGTGTCCGCTGTTCGAGACGTGCTCGATGATCGTTTCGCCTGCATTGAATTTTTCGGGCATTACGACGCGTGCATCCTTTCAGCGAACAACCGCTGCAGACACACGGCTTCGGCCGCGTACAGCGCGATGAAGTAGACCGCAAAGCTCAACACGAACGGCTGCGGCCGGACCCGCAGCACGCCAAGCGCGAGCCAGACGTACGCGCCGAAGAGCACCAGCTTGCCCACAAATGCGGTCATCATGATCGAGGTGAGCCGTTCGGGATGTCGGTCGTAGGTGCGCGCGGCGGCGATCCAAGAGCCGCACACGGCCACGAGCGGCGCGATCATGCCGAGCCAGACCTCCAAAGCGCCGCCGAGCGCAGCCGAGGCAGCGAGCGCGGACACGACGCTCGCTCCGGCCATCCACCAGACGGGCTTCATTTGTGCCATACGGTCTTCGCCAACTCGTAAAATCCGACGGCCATCCCCAGAAGCAGCCCGCCGAGCAGGAACCAGGGCGCCGTGCCGCGCCACTGGTCGACGGCGTAGCCGATGCCGCCGAGGAGAATAATCGCGCCGATCAGCGTGTAGCTGGCGCCGGCCACTGACCCCGATCGGCGAACGTTGTCCTGCAGAGATTGGGCCGATCGGGCGAGGAAATCCTTACCGTTCTCGTTCTCGGGCATCGTGACTATAGCATACCTTGTGAAAAAGTTCACCAGCGAGACATCGCCGATTTACGCCGGAAAACCGGCTGTTTCTACCGCAAACTCTGGGTGAGGCTCGAGACGCCCAGCGTCGCCGCCGAGACCTGCGCAAACTCGAACAGCGGCTGCGGGTACATGCCCAGCGCCAGCGTCGCCACGACCGCCACGCCCAGCGCGACGGCCAGCGCGGGGCTCGTCGTCGGCGCCGAGCCCGTCGGTTCGTTCTTCAGCCACATGAAGACGACGATGCGGATGTAATAGTACAGCGACACGGCGCTGTTGAGCACGCCGATGACGGCCAGCCACACGTAGCCGGATTCAATCGCCGCGCTGAACAGCCAGAACTTCCCCATGAACCCCGCGGTCGGCGGCACGCCGCCGAGCGACAGCATGAACAGCAACATCGCCACGGCGGCGAACGGCTGGCGGAAAAACAGACCGTTCAGATCTTTCAGCTCGTCGCCCACCACGTCGTTGCGGCGAAGCAACGCGATGACGGTGAAGGCGCCGAGCTGCATGAACGAGTAGACGAACAGGTAAATCAGCATCGCCGTGAAGCCGCGCGTAGTTCCGGCGACCACGCCGATCAGCAGATAGCCAGCGTGCGCGATCGAGGAATACGCGAGCATTCTCTTCAGGTTGCTCTGCGTGAGCGCCGCGAAGTTCCCGACCGTCATCGTCACCACGGACAGCACGTAGAACAGCGTGGTCCAGCCGATCGCCGGGCCCGCCAGGCCGGCCACCGCAGATGTGCGCATCGCCGGCAGGCTCTCGACGAAAATCCGCAGCAGCATCGCAAACGACGCCGCCGAAGATCCGACCGACAGAAAGGCGGTGATCGGCGTGGGCGCGCCCTCGTACACGTCCGGCGCCCACATGTGGAACGGCACGGCGGCAATCTTGAAGCCCATCCCGGCCACGACGAGAATCACCGCGAGGACGAGGCGCGGGTCGCGCTCCTGCCCCACCAAGGCGGTGGCGATGTTTCGCAGATTCGTCGTGCCGGACAGGCCGTAGAGCAACGACATTCCATAGAGCAGAATCCCCAGCGAGAACGCGCCGAGCAGGAAGTACTTCACGGCTGCTTCGTTCGAGCGGCGGCTCGGCTTGAGGAAGCCGGTCAGGATGTAAAAGGAAATCGCCATCGTCTCCAGACCGACGAAGAGCGTGATCAGATCGGTGCCGCCCGCCATGATCATCATGCCGAGGGTGGCGCAGAGAATCAGAAAGTAGTACTCGCCGGCACGCGTCCCTTCCACGTCGAGGTAGCGAATCGACATCAGCACGGTCAGGGCCGCGGCCATCAGGAACACCACTTTGAAGAACAGCGCGAACCGATCGACGGCGATCAGACCATGCGCAACCTGGACGTGCGCGTCGGCAACCGGCACCAGCGCGGCGGCCGTCGCGCCCAGAATGGCGAGCGTCACCCACGCAAGCACCGGCTGACGGTCGCGCGCGACGATGAGGTCCGCCAACAGCAGCAGCAGCGCGCCGGCCGTGAGCACGAGCTCCGGCAGCAAATAGTAAAAATCGCTGAGGGAAAGGCCCGCGGGCATTACCGCCGGCTCCCGTTCTCCGCGACTTCCGCTGCCGGCGCGAGGACAGGCACCTGAGCCGGGCCGACCGCGGCATTGGCGGCCGGGGCAGCGCCCAGCGCCAGGCCGGCCGCGGGGCCGGCCGGGAGACCGGCCGCCTGGCTGCGATAATCCGGATTCACGCGGGCGACCACGCGGTTCACCGAAGTCTCGAGACGGCGAAGGAAGGGCGCCGGATACAGGCCAATCCAGACGGCAAGAATCAGGAGCGGCGCGAACGTCGCAAACTCACGCATGTTGAGATCGCGCAGCCGCTCGTTCTTCGGGTTCTCGATCTTTCCGAACATCGTGCGCTGGTACAGCCACAGCATGTAGGCCGCGCCCAGCACGACGCCGCTGGCGGCGAAGGCCGCCCACATCTTGCTGGTGATGAACACGCCCTGCAGAATCAGCAGCTCGCCGATGAACCCGTTCAGCGCGGGCAACCCGATCGAGGACATCGTCATGATGAGGAAGATCGTCGCGTAGACCGGCATGATCTTGGACAACCCGCCGTATTCGGAGATCGCGCGCGTGTGCCGGCGCTCGTAGACAATGCCAACGATCAGGAAGAGCGCGCCGGTGGAAATGCCGTGGTTGAGCTGCTGCACGATGCTGCCGGTGATGCCCACCGGATTGAGCGCGAACATGCCGAGCATGACCAACCCCATGTGGCTGACGCTCGAATAAGCGACGAGCCGCTTCCAGTCCTGCTGCGCCATCGCGCACAACGCGCCGTAGACGATTCCGATGATCGAGAGGGTGACGATCATGGGCACGAAGTGCCGCGTGGCGTCGGGCAGGATCGGCAGCGAGAAGCGGATGAAGCCGTACGTCCCCATCTTCAGCATGACCGCCGCCAGAATCACCGAGCCGGCGGTGGGCGCGTCGGTGTGCGCATCGGGCAGCCACGTGTGGAACGGAAACATCGGCACCTTCACCGCAAATCCCAGGAAGAACGCGAGGAACACCCACCACTGCAGGTTGTAGGGCACGCTCAACTGCTGGAACTGCGTCACGTCGAAGCTGTAAACGCCGGTCACGCTGTGGTTGTAGAAGTAGAGCGCGAGAATGCCCAGCAGCATCACGACGCTGCCGACCAGCGTGTAGAGGAAGAACTTGATCGCGGAGTAGAGCCGCCGGTCGCTGCCCCAGATGCCGATCAGGAAATACATCGGCACGAGCATCACTTCCCAGAACAGGAAGAACAACAGGAAGTCGAGGCTGACGAAGGCCCCGACCATGCCGGTCTGGAGCACGAGCAGGAAGATGTAGTACTCCTTCAGGCGCTCGGTAATCGCCGTCCACGACGACAAGATCGCGATGGCGCCGAACAGCGTCGCGAGCAGCACCATCAGCGAGCTGAAGCCGTCGACGCCGAGGAAATAATCGGCGCCGACCGAGGGGATCCAGGGATGGCGCTCGACGAACTGAAACTGCGCGTCCTGCGAGTTGTACCAGAACCACAGCGGCAGCGAGACGAGAAAGCCGGCAAACGCAAACAGGTTCGCGGTCCAGCGGATGGCGTTGGCGTTCTCTTTCGGGATGAACAACAGCAGCACCGCTCCCGCGAGCGGCAGAAAGAGAATCAGCGACAACAGGGGAAAATTCGCAACATTGGTCACGGACTACCTCACGAGCAGATAGATGCTCACAAACGCAAACACGCCGAACAACATCAGCAGCGCGTAGTTCTGAATCAGCCCGGTCTGCACACGGCGAAACACGAAGCTCGACTCCTCCGCGGACCGGCCGACCAGATTCACGGCGCCGTCCACCACGTACTTGTCGATCAGACTGGAGACCCACGACGCGAACACGGTGAGCCATCCCGAGCCGTTCACCGCGCCATCGATCACGCGGCGATCGAACGTCCACAACGCGAGCGACGACGCCATCGTGCCCTGCACGAACGTGGCATCGTAGAGCTCGTCGACGTAGTACTTGTGATAGAGCAGACTGTGCGCTCCCGCCCAGCGCTGCCTCAGGTTCTCCGCGATCTCCGGCGCGCGCACGTAGAAGCGATACGCAGTCCAGATCCCGAGCACAGCGACCAGCACGGAAAACAGCATCAGGCCCAGCTCGGCGGCCCTGGAGACCTCGGGCTCAGCCGCCGGTCCTTCAGCCGCTCCTTGTTCGGGTACCGCCGCAGACGCAGCGCTGACGGCTCCCGGCGCTCCGGCGGTCGCAGCGGCCACGGCTTGCGCGGTGAAGCTCGGCTCGAGAAACCCCTCGATCTCATTCGTGCAGCAGATCGCCGGCGAAATTCCCACGAAGCCCGCGACGAGCGCGCCGACCGCGAGCGCCATCAACGGATACGTCATCGGGCTCGGCGATTCGTGCGGACCGTGCCACGGACCATGGCCGTGCGCGGGAGCATCGGGCGGCCCGGCCGGGCCGTGCGTCACTTCATGATCGTCCTTGTGCGCCTGGCCGTGCGCGTGCGGGTCGGCGGGATGCGGAGCCCCGTGCACCGCCGCAGCGTGCACGGCGGCAGGCGTCGTGTGCTCCCACGCCGGCCCGCGGTAGGGCCCGAAGAACGTCATCGACATCAGCCGGAACATGTAGAACGCGGTCAGCAGCGCCGTCAGCACGGCAAGCGCCCAGAGCGGCTTGTTCACGAGGAACGTCCGGAACAGGATCTCGTCTTTGCTGAAGAACCCGGCAAAAATGGGAATCCCGGCGATCGCCAGCGTGCCCATCATCATCGTCGTGAAGGTCACGGGCATGTAGCGCGACAGGCCGCCCATCTTCCGCATGTCCTGCTCGCCCCCCATCGCGTGAATCACCGAGCCGCTTCCCAGGAAGAGCAGCGCCTTGAAGAACGCGTGGGTCATCAAATGAAACGCGCCGGCCGCAAAGGCGGCGATACCGATCGCGGTCCAACCGTGGGCCATGGCATACGACCCGACCCCCATGGCGAGGAACATGTAGCCAAGCTGCGACACTGTCGAGTACGCGAGCACGCGCTTGATGTCGTACTGCACGAGCCCGATCGTGGCCGCCATGAGGGCGGTCAGCGCGCCGACGATCATCACGATGAGGCCGACCATCGGCGCGTGCGAGAACAACACGGCGTTGCGACCGACCATGTAGACGCCCGCAGTGACCATTGTTGCGGCGTGGATCAGGGCGGACACCGGTGTCGGCCCTTCCATCGCGTCCGGCAACCAGACGTAGAGCGGGATCTGAGCGCTCTTGCCCGTCGCGCCGACGAACAGCAGCAGGCAAATGGCCGACAGCGTCCCGAAGTGCGCCGTCTCGACCGGCATCGTGCCGGCGGCGTTCGCAATGGCGCGGAAATCAACGGTGCCGAAGGTGTAGAACGCCAGAAACACGCCGAGCACGAATCCCCAGTCGCCGATGCGATTGACGATGAACGCCTTCTTGCCCGCGTCCGACGCGCTCTTCTTCTCGTACCAAAAGCCGATCAGCAGATACGAGCAGAGGCCCACGCCTTCCCACCCGACGAACATCGTGAAGAACGAGCTGCCGAGCACGAGCGTCAGCATGAAGAAGCAGAACAGGTTGAGATAGCAGAAGAACCGCGCGTACGCGCCCCGCGGCTCGTCCATCATGTACGAGGTCGCGTACACGTGAATCAGGAATCCGATTCCCGTGACGATGAGAATCATCATGCCCGCGAGCGGATCGATGCGGAACGCCCAGGGCACCTGGAACGCGCCGAGGCCGTGCGCGGTCACAGCCGGAATGGGCGGAATCCAGCTCCCGAGCGTGACGACGTGCTCGCGTGATTCGGGCGGCAGGCCGAGCATCTGCCAGAACGCGTAGAGCGAAAGGCCCAGCGCGCTGGCCATCATCGCGCACGCAAGGATGCCGGACGTGCGCTTGTTGAACGAGCGGATGCCGACCAGCCCGTTCAACAGGGCGCCCAGCGCCGGCAGCAGTGGAATCAGCCAGATTTGATCCATCGTCACCATCTCATGACATTCATCTCGTCGATATTGACCGTCTCCTTGTTGCGATAGAACGCGAGGATGATGCCCAGGCCGACCGCGGCCTCGGCAGCGGCCACGGCAATCACGAAAATCGCGAACACCTGGCCGACACCGTTCTGCAGCTTGTAGGAAAACGCCACCAGGTTGATGTTCACCGCGTTCAGGATCAGCTCAATCGACATGAAGATGATGATGATGTTGCGGCGCACCATCACGCCAATCACGCCGATGATGAAGAGCGCCGCCGAGAGCACCATGTAATGAGTGGGGGTGATCACAGTTCCCTTTTCGCCAAAACGATGGCTCCGACCATGGCGACGAGCAGCAGCATCGACGCCACTTCGAATGGAATCAGGTAGTCGGTGTAGAGCAGCATGCCAATCTGCTCGACGTTGTGCAGCGCCAGGTCGCTCATCTCCATGTCCGGCCCGGTGGGCGCGACGACGCTCCCGAACGTGACGATGGCGCCCAGCTCCGCCAGCACGAGCCCGGCGAGCGCGAAGCCAATCCAGCTCCGCCGCTGCGGCGACGAGTGGTCCTCGGGCGGCCGCTTCAAATTCACGAGCATCACGACGAACAGATACAGGACGACGATGCCGCCGGCGTACACAAGCACCTGGATGGCCGCGAGGAACTGCGCCGTCAGCAGCACGTAGAGCGCCGCGACGGCCAGAAAGTTCAGCACCAGATACAGCACGCTGTGCACGGTGTTGCGGGTGCTGATGACCAGCACCGCAAAGCCGAGAATGAACGCGGAGAGGACGTAGAACGCGATCGCGTGAAGCATGGCTACAGCAACAACACCTTGACGATGCCGGTGACCACCACGTTCGCGATGGCGGTCGGGATCAGCACTTTCCAGCCCAGCCGCATCAGCTGGTCGTATCGATACCGCGGGAGCGTCGCCCGCACCCAGAGGAAGACATAGAGAAAGACGAACGTCTTCAACAGGAACCAGATCCACGACGGCACGTAGCCGAGGAACGACAGCGCCGCCACGTTCGGAAACGGCGCCAGCCATCCGCCGAGGAACAGCGTCGTCGCCACGCTGGAGACGACGATCATGTTGGCGTATTCGGCGAGGAAGAACAGCGCGAATCGCATGCCGCTGTATTCAGTATGAAACCCGCCGGTCAGCTCCTGCTCGGCCTCGGCCATGTCGAACGGGGCGCGGTTGGTTTCGGCAAGCCCGCCGATGAAGAACAGCACGAAGGCCACCGGCTGCACGAAGATGAACCAGAGGCGCGACGTGTATTGAGCGTTGACGATGCCCACCATGCTCAACGTACCGGCGGTCATGATCAGGCTGACCAGGGTCATCGTGACGGCGACTTCGTAGCTGATGAGCTGCGCCGAGGCGCGCAGGCTCGCCAGAAGCGGGAACTTGCTGTTCGACGCCCACCCTCCGAGGATGATTCCGTACACGCCGATGGAGGCCACCGACACGATGTAGAGCAACCCGACGTTGATGTCGGTGATGTAGAGCGGCACCTCGCGGCCGAACAGGTGGACGACCGGGCCGAACGGAATCACCGCGAACGTGATCAGCGCCGGCACCATCACGATGATCGGCGCGGCGGTGAACACCCATTTGTCGGCCCGCGCCGGCGTGATGTCTTCCTTCAGGATCAGCTTCACGGCGTCGGCGATCGGCTGAAGAATGCCGTAGGGGCCGACGCGCATCGGACCCAGGCGCACCTGGACCCACGCAATCACCTTGCGCTCGAGCAGCACCATGTAGGTGACGCCGACGAGCGTCGCGTTCAGAACAAAGAGAATTTTCAGGAGGGGAATGAGGTAAGTATCGATCACCGATCAACCTCTCCTAACACAACGTCGATCGATCCGATCAGCGCGACGACGTCGGCGACCATGTGGCCCCTGATCAGCTGCGGCAGCGCCTGCAGGTTGCAGAACGACGGCGGGCGTACGCGGAACCGGTACGGATTGGTCGATTTGCCGTCGCTCACGATGAAGTAGCCGAGCTCGCCCTTCGGCGACTCGATGGCGTGATAGGTTTCTCCCGCCGGCGGCTTGATCAGCCGCGGCACCTTGCCGACAATCGGCCCTTCGGGGATGCCTTCGATGGCCTGCCGGATGATTTTCACCGACTGGCGGAATTCCTCCAGCCGCACGAGATAGCGGTCGTAGGTGTCGCCGCTGGTGCCGATGGGCACCTCGAACTTCATCTCGCTGTATGCGGCGTAGGGTTCGTCCTTGCGGACATCCTTCGGGACCCCCGAGCCGCGCAGCGGCGGCCCGCTCAGGCCGATGGCCACCGCGCCTTCGGCCGAAATCACGCCGATGCCCTTCGTGCGCTCGAGCCAGATGCGATTGTTCGTCAGCAGCTCCTCGTACTCGTCCACCTTCTGCATCATGATGTTGCAGAACTCGAGCACCTTGCCGTCCCAGCCGACCGGAATGTCGAGCGGCAGGCCGCCGATGCGCATCGAATTGTACGTGAGGCGCGCGCCGCAATACTCCTCGAACAGATCGAGGATCAGCTCGCGCTCGCGGAACGCATACAGGAACACCGTCATCGCGCCGATGTCCATCGCGTGCGTGCCGAGCCACAAGCAATGGCTGGCGATGCGCTGCAGCTCGCAGAGCGCCGTCCGGATGTAGCGCGCGCGGCGCGGCACTTCCAGCTGCATCAGCTTTTCCACCGTCTCGCAGTAGCCTACGTTGTTGGTGGCGGCCGCCACGTAATCCATGCGATCGGTGAGCAGAATGATCTGCGTCCAGTTGCGGTTCTCGCTGAGCTTTTCGATGCCGCGGTGGAGGTAGCCGATGATGACGTCGGAATCGACGACCCTCTCGCCGTCGAGCTTCAGCACGACGCGCAGCACCCCATGGGTGCTCGGATGCTGCGGCCCCATGTTGATGACCAGCTCTTCGGTGTCGAACGCGGGACGATAGGTGCTCGCTTCCATGATTCGATGTCCGCTTCTTCTATTCGATGTCCGCTTCTTCGCGGGCCTGTTTCAGCTTCAGCCAGTCGAGCGGGCTCTCCATCAGCAGCTCGCCCGGACCTTCGAGCGGGTAATCCTTACGCTGCGGAAATCCCTGCCAATCGTCCGGCATCAGAATTCGCCGGCGGTCGGGATGGCCGGTGAAGTTCACGCCGAACAGATCGTAGACCTCGCGCTCGAGCCAGTTGGCGGCCGGCCAGACGCCGCTGACCGACGGCACCGGATCGTGTTCGCCGGCCCGCACCTTCAGGCGCACGCGCGTATGGTGCCGCGTCGAATAGAGACAGTAGATCACGTCGAACCGCTTCGGCCGCGACGGCCAATCCGACGCCGTGACATCGGAGCAGAAATCGAACGCCACCCCGGGGGTATCGCGCAAGTAGCGCCCCGCCTCGACGAGCATCGACACGGGCACGATCACGGTCCAATCGCCGACGTAGAAACTTACGTGCTCGACCGCGCCGGGAACAGCCGCTTGCAGCCGCGTAATAAAAGCGGGAATCGCCGCGCCGGCCGGCGGGGGCGGGTCCGGCGGACCCGCTGGGGGGGCCGGCTTGGTATCGTGCGCGGCTGCAGGCGCCGCCGGCTTCGGCACCGCCGGCACTGCCGGTTTTGCCGGGGCTGCCGGTTTTGCCGCGGGCGCCGCCGCTGCGGGTGCCGCGGGCGGCGCGGCTGGGCTCCCGGCCGGTGCCGCAGCCGGGACGGCGGACACACCCGCTCCAGGAGCCTCGGTGCGCGAGACTTCGCCCTTCAGCGGTTCGCCGGGCGTATCGCTCGGCGGCTTGTCGGCTGCGGCCTGCGGCGGTGCCGGGGGATCCTTGGGATCGTCCATCAGGTCCACTCCAAGGCGCCCTTATTCCAGGCATAGGCGTAGCCGGCCACCAGAATCGCGAGAAACACGATCATTTCGATCAACCCGAACACCGCCAGCTTGTTCATGATGACGGCCCACGGAAACATGAAGACGGTTTCCACGTCGAAAATCACGAAGAGCATCGCGATCAGGTAGTAGCGCACGCTGTAGCGGTCGCGGGCATCGGTCTGCGGCTCGATGCCGCATTCATAGGGCTCGAGCTTCACCTTGTTGTATTTCTTCGACGACACGAGCTGCGACATCAGCAGCGTGACGAAGGCAAAGCCGATCGCGACCAGCAGGAAGATGAAAATTGGAATGTACGCGTTGAGCATGTGGTAGACGCTGCGGGCCCCATGAGACCGTGGAAACGCGTGTTTATAGCACGCGAATGAAGAGAGCGTCAAGAAACGGACCGTCCTCGCACCGCTGTTGTTTGCTCCCGCAAACCTAAGATCTGCAAAGGTTTTTCGCCGTCCGGCGTGCTTGACGCGTTCATTCACCGACACCTATACTGAACTTGCGGCCTTATGAAATTTCGCGTCTTTCTCGCGGCGCTGACGGCGGCCGTGGCGGTGCCGTTCCTCGCCCTGGGCCAGGCGCCACAGCCCCGCCCGGCGCAGCCGTCGTTCAGGACGGCGGTCGACGTCGTGTCGCTCAACATCACCGTGACCGATTCGTCCAACCACTACGTCACCGACCTAACGCAGAATGATTTCGAGGTGTTCGAGGACGGCGTGAAACAGGATCTCATCCTGTTCAACCGCACCAACCTGCCCATCGCGTTGATCCTGCTCATGGACACGAGCTCCAGCATGGAGGAGCGCCTGCCGCTGGCGCAGGATGCCGCGGTCGGGTTCGTCCGGAAGCTGCGGCCGGCCGACCTCGGCGAGGTCATCAGCTTCGACAGCCGCTTCGAGACGCTGCAGAAATTCACCAACGACACGACGAGTCTGGAGACGGCCATCAGGAAAACGGTCGCAGGCGGCTCGACGTCGCTCTACAACGCGGTCTATGTCTCGCTGAAAGATTTGAAGAAGATTCCGGCGCGATCCGACGAAGACGTGCGGCGTCAGGCGATCGTTCTGCTGACGGATGGCGAAGACACGTCGAGCCTGATTACCTTCGACGATGTGATGGAGTTGGCGCGGCGGTCCGAAACGGCGATCTATCCGATTGGATTGATGGCCGACGAGCCGGCGCAGTCCAGGGGCTTTCGTGAAGCGACGTTTGCGCTTCGCCAGATGGCGAGCGACACCGGCGGCCGATCGTTTTTCCCGACCGACGCCAAGGCGCTCGCCGGTATTTACGGCCAGATCTACGACGAGCTGTCGAGCCAGTACACCATCGGCTACACCTCGAAGAACCAGCGGCGCGACGGCGCATGGCGCCGCCTGGTGGTCCGCGTCAACCGGCCGACGGTAGCCGCCCGCACGAAGCAGGGTTACTTCGCACCGACGGTTGCAGCGCGATAAGACTCGGTTTGGCGGCGCCGCGACTTCCCATGCTGATGAACATCATTCCGTTAGCGCTCTATGCGACAGCCTTCGTGCGCTACGCGATGCAGTTCGCGCGCCGGACCCTCAACGTGAGCCGCGCGGCCAGCACCTGGCTGATCATGGGCGCCTTCGCGCACACCTTCGTCATCGGCATGGAGACCATGCGCGTGGGGCACGTGCCGTTTGCGGGCGCGACATCCGCCATTTCCACGTTCGTCTGGCTGCTGGCGCTCTCCTACCTGTACATCGAATTCACGACCGGAGAACGGTCGATGGGCGTGTTCATTCTGCCGCTGCTCGTCGCGCTGCAGGCGATCCCCGCGCTGCATCCGACCCCGGAGGACCCGTCGCCGCTGCTCGAAAGCGCGTGGTTCGGCGTGCACGTATCCTCGCTGCTCTTCGCCTATGCGAGTTTTGCCCTCGCCTGCGTGCTGGGCGTCACCTACGTGCTCCAGTTCAACGAGATCAAGGCGAAGGATCTCGGTTTTTTCTACGATCGGCTGCCGTCGCTGCAGGTGCTGGACGAGATGAACCTGCGCGCGGTGAAAATCGGATGGCTGTTCCTGACCGTCGGCCTCATTTCGGGCGCGATCTGGGCGTCGCAGATCCAGGGATCCGGCGACCCGCGCGTGCACTCGATGACGCTGGCCGATCCGAAAATCTTCGTGGCGGTGCTCTGCTGGGCGGTGTATTCGTTCGAGCTCTACGCCCAGACGGCCATCGGCTGGCGCGGGCGGCGCGCCGCCTGGCTCTCGGCGGTGGGCTTCGGCATCGTGCTCCTGAATTTCGTGCCGGTCAGCTACTTCTTCACCCAGAGTCACAAATTTTGAACACCGCGCCGCGACCCTGACGAATGCAGCTGCTTCTCGTTGGCCTCAGTCATCGAACGACGCCGGTGGAGTTGCGGGAGCGGCTCGACTTCAGCGCCCGGGGTGTCGATCGCGCGCTCGCGGCGCTGGCCGGATCCCCGTCGCACAGCGAAGCGGCCATCATCTCGACGTGCAACCGCGTGGAGCTGTATGTCGTGTCCGACGATGTGGACGCGGCGCGCGCGGGCGTCGCGCGATTCGTGTCGGAGTTTCACAGCGTGCCCGCGGCCGATTTCGCGCCGCACCTCTACGAAAAGGTCGGCCAGGACGCCGTGCGCCATCTCTTCCGCGTCGCCGCCGGCCTCGACTCGCTGGTCGTCGGCGAGCCGCAGGTGCTCGGGCAGGTGAAGGACGCCTACAACGTGGCGTCGCAGGTGGGGTGCACCGGCCTTCTGCTCAATAAGCTCTTCCATTCCGCGTTCGCCGCCGGCAAACGTGTGCGGTCGGAAACGGCGCTGTCGGAGGGCGCCGTGTCGGTGAGTTACGCCGCCGTGGCGCTGGCGCGCAAAATCTTCGGCGATTTGAAAGGGCGCAGCGTGCTTGTCCTGGGTGCGGGCGAAATGGGCAAGTTGACGGCCATCCACATGCGCTCGCAAGGCATCCAACGCCTGGTGATCATCAGCCGCACCTCCAAGCACGCCGAGGCGCTCGCCCAGACCATCGGCGGCAGCGCGATGGCGTGGGAGTCGCTCGCCAGCGCGCTGGCCGAGGCCGACATCCTGATCACGGCGACCGGATCGACAACGCCCATCATCTCCCGGACGATGATCGCGCAAACCATGAAGGCGAGGCGCCAGAGGCCGCTGTTCATCATCGATATTGCGGTGCCGCGCGACGTGGAAGCGAGCGCGGGAGATTTCGAGGAGGTCTTTCTCTACAACATCGACGACCTGCAGGCGGTGGTTCAGGAAAACCTTTCGCGCCGCGCCACCGAAGCGTCGCAGGCCGAGGGCATCGTCTCGGAGGAGGTCAACCGGTTCACGGCCTGGCTCAACTCGCGAGGCGCCGTGCCGACCGTCGTCGCGCTGCGGCAGCGTTTCGAGGCGGTCCGGCAGTCCGAGCTCCGGCGTCTCGAGCCGAAGCTTGCCGCCCTTGGGCCCGAGGCGCGCGCAAAGGTGGACGAAATTACCCGCCTCATCGTCGAGAAGCTTCTCATCAACCCGACCGAACAGCTGAAATCGATTTCCGACGCCGACACCGTCGCGGCGTACAGCGACGCGCTGAACCGCCTGTTCGGCCTGTCGGCCGACGCCGGCGCATCCCCGCCGGGCGAAGAACCGACGTTGACGAGCGCGGGTTCCACCAAAAAGCGGATCCAGTGACCACGCTTCGCCTCGGTACCCGCGGCAGCCCGCTCGCGCTGTTTCAGGCCCGGTTGGTCGCGCAGCGCATCGCCGCGTCCGGCGGCCCCGCGTCGGACATCATCGTCATCAAGACCTCGGGCGACCAGCTGGCCAACGCTCCGCTCTCGGAGGCCGGGGGCAAGCGGCTGTTCGTGAAGGAGATTGAGGACGCGCTCGCCGGCGGCGACGTCGACATCGCGGTCCACAGCAGCAAGGACATGCCCGCCGAACTGCCGGACGGTCTGGTGATCGGCGCGGTCCTGCCGCGCGAGGATCCGGCCGATGCCCTCGTGCTGCCCGGACAAGATCGAGGTCGGGGGCCGTTTTCCGCGCTGGCCGGGAACCCGACCGCCGATTTCGATATCGCGGCGATTCGCGAAAGGATCGGGCGGAGCGCCCGCATCGGCACCGGCAGCGTCCGCCGGAGCGCGCAGCTGCGGCGGCTGTTTCCCCGAGCCAGTTTTCAAAACGTGCGCGGCAACCTCGACACGAGGCTTCGCAAACTCGACGCCGGCGATTACGATCTGCTCGTGCTGGCGGCGGCCGGGCTGCGGCGCCTGGGCTTCGATTCGCGCATTTCGATGAAGGTGTCTCTCGACGACTGCATCCCCGCGCCGGGCCAGGGGATCATCGCCATCGAAATTCGCGACGGCGACGCCGGCGTGCGGGCGGCCGTCGCGCCGGTGAACGACGCGGAGACGGCGGCGGCTCTCGACGCCGAGCGCGCCCTCGTCGTGGCGCTCGGCGGCGGCTGCCAGATGCCAATCGGCGGCGTGGCGACGCCGGCCGGGGCGTCAGCGCTCGAGTTATCTGCGATCGTCGCGTCGCTCGACGGCACCCGCGCCATCCGCTATAAGAAGGTTGGTACGAAGGCGGAGGCGAAGGCGCTGGGGCGGGATGTCGCCGAATATCTGCTGAACGCGGGTGCGTCGAAGATACTCGACGAGTCGCGCAACCCAAATCCCGAACCGCGGCAGCTGACCTGAATGCGACCTGTGGTCTACCTCATCGGCACCGGCCCCGGCGATCCCGGCCTGATCAGCGTTCGCGGCCTGCGCGCGCTGACCGAAGCCGACGTGCTGATCTACGACCACCTCGTGCATCCACGGCTGCTCCGCTACGCGAAGCAGGACGCGGAGAAGATCGACGTCGGGTCGGCGGCGCCGCAGCCCCTCGACCAGGAAGCGATCTGCTATCTGCTCGCCGAAAAGGCGCGCGAAGGGAAAGTCGTGGCGCGCCTGAAATGGGGCGATCCGTTCGTGTTCGATCGCGGAGGGGAGGAGGCCCTGTTTCTGCACGAACAGGGCGTGCTGTTCGAGGTCGTGCCGGGCATTCCCGCGGGAATCGGCACGCCGAGTTATGCAGGCGTTCCTGTGACGTATCCAGGCGGCGGCGACACCGTGACGTTTGTCCGCGGCCACGAGGACCCGAGCAGCGTCACGGCGCCCGAGATCGATTGGAGCGCGCTCGCGCTCCTCGGCGGCACTGTCATTTGTTATGCCGGACCGCGGCAGCTGCCCGAGATTCTCAAGGCGCTCACCGCGCACGGCTTCGCGAACGATGAGCCGGCGGCGATCGTCTACGACGGCACGCTGCCGTCGCAGCAAACCATCGAAGGCACCTTGCACGAGCTAGCGGAGACGAAAGCGCTGCGGCCCAAGCCGGCGATCCTGATTGTGGGCCGCGTGGCCGCGCTTCGCCAGCATCTCCGGTGGTTCGACGAACGACCCCTCTTCGGCAAGCGCATCGTCGTCACGCGGTCGCGCGAGCAGGCCGCCGAGCTTGTCGACCTGCTCGAGTCGCTCGGCGCCGAGGCGATCGAGGCGCCGATGATCCGGATTGCTCCGCCGGAAGATTACGCCCCGCTCGACGACGCCATCGCACAGGCGGGATCCTACGACTGGATTATCTTCACGAGCGCGAACGCCGCCGACGCGTTCGTGCGGCGGCTCCAGGGGGGCGCCCGCGACATTCGCGATCTCAAGGGTGTGAAGCTGTGCGCGGTCGGTGCGGCCACCTCCGCGCGCCTCGCGAAATACGGGCTTCGCGTCGATCTCGAGCCCGCCGAGTACGTTTCAGAATCGATCGTGCCGGCGCTGCGCGAGTCGGGCGATTTGACCGGCAAGCGCTTTTTGCTGCCCAGGGCCGATATCGCGCGTGAAGTGGTCGGGGATGAGCTGCGGAAGGCAGGAGCCGACGTGACCGAGGTGACGGCCTACCGAACGGTGCTTGCGGAAATCGAGCGCGAGGGCGATCCCGACATCTATCGCATGCTGCTCGAGACGCGCGTCGACGCCGTCACTTTCACGAGCGCGTCGACGGTAAGAAATTTCGTCCAGGTGTTCGGCGCCGATCAGGCCGCCGACCTCCTGCGCAAAACCGCGGTGGCGTCGATCGGTCCGGTGACCGCTGAGGCCGCGGAGCAATACAGCATCACGACATCGATCATGCCGAAGGACTACACCATTCCCGCGCTCGTGGAGGCGATTGTCGACTATTTCAACGTCCGTCCGAAGGCGGACGCCGCCGTCAAGCGGTGAACCGACGGCGCGGCCGGTGGTGCCTCGCTTTAGCCGGACTACACCAGTACGCGTAAACTAACCGTATGAATCCTGTTCAAACCAGCCACGCGCTGAATCTCGTCAAGCGCTCCCGCCGCATGCGGCGTTCCCCCGGGATTCGCGCGCTCGTGCGCGAGACGCGGCTGTCGGCCGAGCAATTCCTCTATCCCCTCTTTGTCTGCGAGGGACAGAACGTCCGCCGCGAGGTGCCGTCGATGCCCGGCGTCTTTCAGCTGTCGGTCGACGAGGCCGTGAGGGAAACCGAAGCGGCGCGCGGTGAAGGCGTGCCCGGCGTGCTGCTTTTCGGGATTCCTGCACACAAGGACGACATCGGGTCGGCCGCCTACGACAACGACGCGCCGGTGCAGTCCGCGGTTCGCGCGATCAAGCGGAACGCTCCGGACACCGTCGTGGTGACTGACGTCTGCCTGTGCGAGTACACGTCGCACGGCCACTGCGGCATTCTGATCGACCGGGAAGTGGCCAACGATCCCACGATCGAGCAACTGGTTCGCGCGGCGGTGTCGCACGCGGCGGCGGGCGCCGACATCGTGGCGCCGTCGGACATGATGGACGGCCGCGTAGGGGCCATCCGCCGGGCGCTCGACGAGCAGGGCTTTGAAAACACGGCGATCATGTCGTACGCAGCCAAGTACTGCTCGGCGTTCTACGGGCCGTTTCGCGACGCCGCGGACTCGGCGCCGAAGTTCGGCGACAGGCGCACGCACCAGATGGATCCTGCCAACGCCGAAGAAGCGCTTCGAGAGGTCGAGCAGGACATCGAGGAAGGCGCCGACATCGTGATGGTGAAGCCGGCGATGCCCTACCTTGACGTGATCACGCGGGTGAAACAGCAGTTCGGCAGTCCGACCGCCGGTTATCAGGTGAGCGGCGAATACTCGATGATCAAGGCCGCCGCGGCGCGCGGCTGGCTCGAGGAACCGCGAGCGATGATCGAATCGCTCACGTCGATCGCGCGCGCGGGAGCGGACATCATCATCACGTACTACGCGAGGGACGCCGCACGGGCCTTGAAGACGCAGCATCGCTGAATTTTTGATGCGCAGCGCCAAATCAGCGAAGCTCTTTGCCCGGGCGCAGCAGATCCTGCCCGGGGGCGTCGACAGCCCCGTCCGCGCGTTCAAGGCCGTAGGCGGCACCCCCCTCTTCATCCGCAAGGGAGCGGGTGCATATCTCACCGACGTCGACGGGCGGAGCTACATCGACTACGTGATGTCGTGGGGCCCGCTGATTCATGGCCATGCGCCGCGGGGCCTCGTGAAAGCGCTCGCGCGCACGGCGCGCGACGGCACGAGCTTCGGCGCGCCGACGGCGCTCGAGATCGAGCTGGGCGAGCGCGTGCGCGGGCTGATGCCATCGCTCGAGCGTGTGCGCTTTGTCAGCTCCGGCACCGAGGCGACGATGAGCGCGATTCGCGTGGCCCGCGCGGCGACGAGGCGCGAGAAGATCATCAAGTTCGAAGGCTGCTATCACGGTCACGCGGACCCATTTCTGGTGCAGGCCGGCTCGGGTTTGACGACGCTCGGGACGCCGACGAGCCCGGGTGTGACGCGCGCGGCGGCCGCCGATACGCTGATCGCCACGTACAACGACGTGGCGTCGTGCCAGCGGCTGTGCGAGGCTTTCCCCGATCAGATCGCGGCTCTCATCGTCGAGCCGATCGCTGGAAACATGGGCGTGGTGCCGCCGGCGCCAGGATTTCTGCCGGGACTGCGCGAGCTATGCACGCGGCATGGCCTCGTGCTGGTGTTCGACGAGGTGATCTCGGGATTTCGCGCCGGGACGGGCGGCGCGCAAGGCTGGTCCGGCGTCATTCCGGACCTGACGTGCCTCGGAAAAATCATCGGCGGCGGCCTGCCTGTGGGTGCGTATGGCGGGCGCGAGGATCTGATGCGGCTGGTATCACCGGAGGGTCCGGTGTACCAGGCCGGGACGCTGTCAGGAAATCCGCTGGCAATGACCGCGGGGCTCTGGAGTCTTGGACAGCTGTCCCAACGCCTTTACCACCGTCTGGCGGATTTGGGCGCGATGCTGGCCGAAGGGCTGGCGGACGCAGCGAGAGGGGCGGGCGTGCCTCTTCAGGTGAACGCGATCGGATCGTTGCTCACGCCGTTTTTCACCTCCACTCCGGTTCGAAACTATCAATCGGCCACGCGCTGCGACACGGTGCGCTACGGCGCATTTTTCAGGGCGATGCTTGCGCGCGGCGTCTATCCGCCGCCCTCACAGTTCGAAGCGTGGTTCCTCTCGGGCGCGCATACCGGACGCGACGTGGAGAAGACCATCAGCGCGGCGAGAGAGGCGATGGAGGAGATCCAGAGAGCTGAAAGTAAAAAGTAGAAAGTAAAAAGTAGAAAGTAAGAAGTAGAAGGTAGAAAGTGGAAGGTAAGTATCTGGTTCTTGCTTTCTACTTTTTACTTTCCCTTCATTGCCCGACGTCCAGCGGCGAGTCCATCCGGACGCGCAGGACGGTCCCGGGGGGGAGATCGACATCGTTGCCTTCGGTGGCCGCGATCGTGCCGCCGCCGCCGATCAGAATGCCGGCGAGCGCACCCTTCAGGCCGCCGAAGATGCCGCCGATGATCGCCCCGACGCCGGCGCCGGTCGCGATTCGCCCATTGTCGTCCTGACCCTGCAATGCCTGGGTCACCGTTGCGCGAATCGAATAGGTACGGCCGTCGATCGTGAACCTGTCGAACACCAGCGTCATCTGGCCCTTGCGATCGATCCCGCGGCTGGCCGGCGTGACCGAGCTCACGATGCCGCGCATCACCGATCCGGCGGGCACGAGCACCCGGCCGTTTCGCTCGTAGGCGGAGAGTGTCGTGGCATCGACGCGATCTTCCGGCCTGGCCGTACCCGAGTTGAGCCGCGTCTGCAGGCGGACATCGAGCTCGGTGCCGACTGGAATCTCGGTCAGGCTGGCCCGGGCCTCGGGGGCCGGCGGCGCCGGCCGGGCCCTCGCCTCGCTGCGGAGCCGATCGAGCCGGTCGAGCAGGTCGATGTATTCAGGCCGCGAGACGCTCGACTCCTTCCGCAGCTTGACTTTGAGATAGATCACTTCATCTCGCAGCTCCTCGAGCCGCGGCTCGAGCGAGTCGGCAAGACGCGCATCGCGCGGCCTGAGCGCCGCGATGTTTCCGGCGATCTCGCTCACGTTGTCCTGGAGGCGCTGAATGTCGTCCGCCGTCACCGGAGCCTGAGCCGCGACCGGAGCGCTGCCGGCGATCATCACGACACCCAGTGCGAGTCCGAAAAGCGCCCTCAGGTCCATCCAGCCCATCAACCTATGTCCCATGGTGTCTCCTCAAGATAACGGTCACTTTGCGTTGGCCGCTGCCGCGTGGTCGGCTCCCCTGAAATCCTCTTCGATTGCCGCGGGATCGCTGAGGGACGCCTCGGCCGGCCTCGGGATGCGATGCACGACCGGGGCCGTGTGCCGCAGATACACCACAACCGCGTGCATATCCTCATCGGTCCACTGCGAATAGGCGGGCCACGGCATGAGGTGTCCCGGGATCGGCCGGCCATCAGGCGCCAGGCCGCTCCTCAACACGCGTTTAATGTCGGGGTCGGACCAGTTGCCAATCCCGGTGTCCTTGTCGGGCGTCAGGTTCATGCTTACGTAGGTGCCATGCGCCCGTCTCACGGATTTGAAACCACCCGCCAGGTACATCGTATCGAATTGCGGGCGGTGCGCGCCGGGAGTCGTGTGGCAATCGCTGCATGCGCCAATCGTCACGAGATAGTGACCCCGCTCGGCCATCATCCGCTCAGCCGGATCGGCAATTTTCGACAGGTCTGGTCCCGCCTTCCCAGCCGGACCGGAGAATTCTTCCGGCTTCATCAGGGTGAACGGCGGAATGAAATACAGGAACGCCAGAAATCCGATGACGCCGAGCGCGACGACGGTCACGCCGAACCACTTCAGAAATCGCGTCATTGTTACTCGCGGGGGCCCCTCGCCCCGCTCGGCCTCGCTCGCTTGCGGGGGCCCCTCCGCCCCGCGCCGCTCGCTCGTCTTCGTTACTCGCGGGGGCCCCTCGCCCCGCTCGGCCTCGCTCGCTTGCGGGGGCCCCTCGCCCCGCGCCGCTCGCTCGTTATTGTTCGCCTCCGCTGCCGGCGTTGCCAGGATAGCTGGACGCGGCCAGATCCTGATGCAGGATCAGCATCCGGAATTTGTCCACCAGATAGCTCACGATGTTCGGCGAGGCCGGCGCGGGAGTCGCATTGGAGACCGGCGGCAGCGAGCGCAAAAAGGCGACGAGCGCGTTCAAATCCCCTGGCGTCATGAACGCGTAATCCGGCCACGGCATCGGGAACGGCAGCATGCGGCTGCCGTCGCGCCGCTCGCCCCTGGTCAGCAACGTCTTGATCTGGTCGTCGGTCCAGTTGCCGAGTCCGGTGGCCTTGTCCGATGTGAGGTTGTACGAGACGAACGTGCCGAACGGCCTGAGCTCGAATCTCTGGCCACCGGCGTATTTGAACGGCTCAATCACGGTGTTGTCGTCGCGGAACGGCGAGTGGCAGAACGCGCAGCCGGTAACGGCGGCGATATATTCACCGTGCCGGATCGTATTTTTTGCGGCCCGCTCCTGCTCGTCGCGATAGAACGCCGCCACATCGTCGCCCTTCATGTCCCAGAGCGGCTTCCGGCCGAGCGACTTCACATACACCGCCAACCGCCACAACTCGGGCTCGGTGGCCGCGCCGAGAAACGACGGCATCGGGGTGCCGTTCATCCCCGTGCGGAAGCGCAGGAAGATCTCGCGCACGGTGCTGCCGCCCCGGAACGTCCACGGCTCGGTCAGGTCGGTCGCGCGAGCCGGCTGCCCCCAGCCGTCCCTCATCGCCTGCGCGATGGCGCCACTGCCGCGTCCGTCACTGCCGTGGCAGGCGGAGCACTTCAACTTCTCGTACACCGCGCGGCCGGCTTCCGCATTCTGTTCCGTCTCCGGCAGCTCGGCGCCGATGGCAATCGACCGCGGGAGCTCGCCCACAAATCTCGGCGAGAACGATTTCACCTGCGCGACCAGCGCCTGCACTTGTGCCGGGGTAAGAACGGCCTTCCACGTGGGCATCGACGTGCCGTGGAGCCCTTCGGTGATGCTGCGGGCGAGGTCGGCGTCGGTCGGCAGGCTGCCGGTGTCGGTTGAACGGATTTTGAAGCGGCCGCTGGTGAAATCGTGCGGCCGCGGATTCAGCAGGCCCGCGTATTCGCCGTCGCCGCGCCCGGTGTTGCCATGGCACGACGCGCAGCGCTGCTGGTAAAGCGCGGCGCCCTCGGCAGAGGATGATGTTTGCGCTGCAACCTGGAGCGGAACGACAACGAGCGCGGCCGAAAGGGCGAGGGCACGACGCACCACGCCTGCGATTCTATCGCCAGGGCATCAATTTCTCGAACAGCGGAATGCGCGTGAGATCGTTATAGATGACCGTGACCATCAACATCAACAGCACCGCGAAGCCCGCCAGGAACATTTTCTCCTTGACGCGCGTGCTGAAGTCGCGGCGCGCGAGCCCTTCGAGCGCCATGATGAAAATGTGGCCGCCATCGAGCACGGGAATCGGCAGCAGGTTCAGCAGGCCGAGATTCAGACTGATCGACGCCATCAACGACAGCAGCGGAATCCAGCCCGCCTGTGCCGATTCGCCGGAGAGCTGCGCGATGGCGAGCGGCCCCATCAGCTGCCTCGTCGATGTCTCGCGCGTGATCAGCTGACCCACCGTTTGGAAGATCAGCTTGGCCGACTCGTAGTTGCGCTGGATGCTCATCCCGATGGCATCGATCGGCCCCGGCTTGATCATCGTGAGGTCTTCGGCGATGTTGATGCCGATCCGGCCGTTCCTCCCGCTCAGCTCCGGCGTAATCCTGACATCCTCCGTCGTGCCGTTCCTGGCAATCGTGAGCGTGACGGTAACGTTGGCCTTCTTCGATATCGCATCAATCAGCTCTTTGGGAAACGTGACCGGCGCGCGGTCCACGGCGAGGATCACATCGTTGGCTTTCAGGGCGGCGCGTTCGGCCGGCGAGCCCGGCAGCACGGAGACGACGTGGGGATGCACATCGGGAAGCACGCCCACGTCGCCCACTTCGTACTTGGTCTGCGGCGTCGGCGTGACGTCCACCGTGACTTCCTTGCCATCGCGCATCAGCGTGATGGGCGTTTCGCGGTTGGCCCGCGTGCCGACGGCAACCAGGAATTGCTCCCACGTGTTCACGTCGCGGCCGGCCACGCTCACGATTCGATCGCCGGTACGGATGCCGCCTTTGGCCGCCGCCGAGCCTTCCGCCACCTGACCGACGATCGGCGGCTTGGATTGAAACGCGGGGACTTCGGCGCCGCGCATCAGCACACCGGCCGTGACCACGACCGCCAGCAGGAGGTTCATCGCGGGTCCCATCACCAGCACCTGGAACCGCTGCCACTTGGTTTTCGACAAGAATTCGTCCGGACGGCCCGTGCGCGGATCGTCGGGGTTCTCGCCGGCCATCTTCACGTAGCCGCCGAGCGGAATCGCGCTGATGCAGTATTCGGTGTCGCCGCGCGTGAAGCCGAAAAGTCGAGGCCCGAAGCCGAGCGAGAATTTCACCACGCGCACGCCGATGCGGCGGGCCATCAGAAAATGGCCCAGTTCATGGACGAAGATGAGCACCCCGAGGACGAAGGCAAACGCCAGAATGGTGATCAAAACAGGAACCTCAGACCTTCAATTCTATCTCCCTGAGCAACTTCTGGGAATAGCGGCGGGCCCATCGATCGACCTCGCGCACCTGGTCGAGGGTGGTGACCGGACTGGCCGAATGCGCGTCCATCGCCTGCCCGATGACGCGCGGGATCGACCCGAACGAAATCTTCTCTTCAAGATACGACGCCACGGCCGCTTCGTTGGCCGCATTCAGCACGACGGCGTGGCTGGGACCCGACTCGAGCGCACGGTAAGCCAGCCGCAGGCACGGAAAGCGTTCGAGGTCAGGCTTGTGGAACTCGAGCCGGCCCATGGCCTCCAGGTCGAGTCTCGCCATGGGAGCCTCCCATCGTTCGGGATACGAACAGGCATATTGAATCGGCAGCTTCATGTCGGCGCCGCCCAGCTGGGCGATGATCGACCCGTCACGCAGCTCCACCATCGAATGCACGATCGATTGTGGATGAATGACGACGTCGATTTGATTGGCGGGCAGATCGAACAGCCAATGCGCCTCGATCACCTCGAGCCCCTTGTTCATCAGCGTGGCCGAATCGATCGTGATTTTCCGGCCCATCCGCCACGTGGGATGCTGCAGGGCGGCGGCGGGCGTCGCCGTCTCGAGCGCGCCCGCGGCCATTTCTCGAAACGGCCCGCCGGACGCCGTCAGAATGATGCGGCGAATCTCCTCCCGGCGGCGGCCATGCAGGCACTGGTGAATCGCGTTGTGCTCGCTGTCGACCGGCAGGATGGCGACCCCGCGCCTGCGGGCGGCGGCGGTCACCAGCGAGCCGGCCATCACCAGCACTTCCTTGTTGGCGAGCGCAATTGTCTTGCCCGCTTCAATCGCCGCCAGCACCGCTTCGAGGCCCGCGGTGCCGGAGGAGGCGCAGATCACGATGTCGACGTCACGATGGGTGGCCACGGCGATCAACCCGCCGGACCCGGCGGCCGCGCGTTCGGCATGGTAGGCCGCCGTCACGGCGCGCAGCGCGTCTTCGGTGGCCATTCCGATCACTTTTGGCTGGAACTCAGCCGCCTGGGCCGCGAACAGGGCGGCGTTGGACCCACCCGCGAGCCCAATCACCCGAAGCTTATCGGGATGCGCGCGCGCGACGTCGAGCGCGCTCTGCCCGATGGATCCCGTCGAGCCGAGAATGGCGAGATTCTTCATGCGAGATTCATCATGCTGGACACGATATCGGACCTAGACACGATATCGGACGATGCGCCCCGGAAGCATCGATGCGCCGTCAAAATCGATATCTCACGAAGACATAAAACACCGGTGCCGCGAACAGCAGCGCATCGATGCGGTCGAGCACACCGCCGTGGCCGGGGATCAGCGCAGAGGCGTCTTTGACGCCGGCGCTCCGTTTCAGCAACGACTCAAACAGATCGCCAACGATGCCCACGGCGACGATGGCCAGTCCGAGGCCGAGGCGCCAGGGCAGGGCGACGAAAGGCAGCCACCAGTGGCCGATGACGCCGACCGCAAGCGCGCCGCCGATGAATCCGCCGAGCGCGCCTTCGACGGTCTTCTTCGGGCTCACAACGGGGGCGAGGAGATGCCGCCCGAACAGTCGTCCGCTGTAGTACTGAACCGAGTCGCTGATCACGACGGTTAAAATCAACAACAAGACCGCTTCCCGTCCGAGCGTCCAGCGCGTCGCGGCGAGCATCCCGAGCGGCAAGCCAAGATACAGCGGCGCGAACGCCGAGACGGCGGCGTTCTGCAGCGCCTCTCCGCTTTGCCTGCCGGCCGCCGCGGCGGCCAGGACCACCGCCGACAGACCGAGCGTCGTCCCGACCATCGCCACTTCGACGGGGAGCCCGGGCACGCCGACCGCGATGCACGACAACGCGGTGGCCATGCCGGCCGCCGGCTTTGATACCGTAGCGCCGGTGCGAGCGGCGATCCCGGCGTACTCGCGGAACGCGAGCAGCGCGACAACAACCGCGATGCCGACCAGATACAGCGGCGGCAGGAACCAGAGCGCGAGGACTACGCCGCCGAGCAGCACCGCGCCGCTGAATAGCCGTGTCATCGTTATTCAGTGTCTAGTGGGGCGCTGCCCCGCGGGCTGTACCTCGCAGCCGCAGAGGCGGGCCGGCGTTGCCTTGGCGATGATCTGCCTGGTCACACGACTCAGCGCGTGAGCACGGGCGCGGGTTTCAGGCCGCCGTACCGGCGGTCACGTTTCTGATAGGCAAGAACCGCTTCGAGCAAATCGCTTCGCCGGAAGTCGGGCCACAGCCTGTCGGTGACCCAAATCTCCGAATAGGCAATCTGCCACAACAGGAAATTGCTCACGCGCATCTCGCCGCTGGTACGAATCAGCAAGTCCGGATCGGGTTGTCCCGCGGTGTAGAGAAATTCGGCAAATTTACGCTCATCGAGGTCCATCGGGCGAACACCTGCCTCGATGGCGCGGCGCGTGGCGTCGACGATTTCGGCGCGGCCGCTGTAATTCAGCGCGATGTTGAACCGCATGCCGGAATTGGGGGCCGTCGCTTCCTGTCCCGCGTTGAGCTCTTCGAGCACGTCGCTCGACAGCTCGTCTGTGCGGCCGATCACGGAGAACCGGATGTTGCTGCGATTGATCGCATCCAGCTCAAGGCGCAGATAGCGCTTCAGCAGCGTCATCAGCATGTTTACCTCGGAGGCCGGGCGCTTCCAGTTTTCCACCGAGAACGCGTAGAGCGTGAGCACCCGGATGCCGAGACGGGCCGACGTCTCGACCACTTCGCGCACTGATTCGATGCCGGCGCGGTGGCCTTCCACGCGCGGCAGATGGCGCTGGGCGGCCCACCGCCCGTTGCCATCCATGATGATAGCGATGTGGGCGGGCAGGGCATCGAAATTGACCTCGCGGGCAAGCGTCTCGTCGGGAGAGCCCCGGGGGATCTTTTCAAGAAGCTGATCGAGCGACATCTTCAAGAGAAGGATACCGGAGCCGCAGCATCGTAATCAACGCGCACGAGATAGAGTCCGTGGGGCGGCGCCGTCGGTCCCGCGTCGCCCCGGTTTCCCGATACCAGCAGCCGCTCCATCGAGTCGACCGGGCGGCGGCTGGTTCCGATGTCCACGAACGTTCCGATAATGGCGCGCACCATGTATTTGAGGAAGCCGCCGCCCGCGATTTCGTAGGTGAGCAGGCGGCCGCCGCCGGCCAGCGGCGTTTCCGTCCATTCCGACGATGTGATGGTGCGGATGCTGGTCGTCGCCTTGTTGCCGGCGGACTGGAACGCCGCGAAATCGTGCTCGCCCGCCAGCGTGCGCGCGGCCTCGCGCATGTTGTCGAGATTCAGCGCGCGTGGGACATGCCAGGCGTAGCGGCGGTCGAAGGGGCTGACAAGCTCGGCATTCACGATGCGGTACCGGTAGAGCTTGGCTCTCGCCGAAAACCGCGCGTTGAAATCGTCGGCCGCCTCTTCCACGGCCAGCACCCGGACATCGTTCGATCCCGTGGCGCTCAGCGTGGCGTTGAGCGCCTTCTTCAGATCGCCGGGAGAAATCCGGCCGGACAGCCTGCAGCTGGCCACCTGGCCGAGCGCGTGCACGCCGGCATCCGTGCGGCCGGCGCCGGAGACGATCACGTCAGCGCCTTCGATCGGCGCGAGCGCCTCTTCCAGCACCTGCTGGACCGAACGCGCGTTGGACTGGCGCTGAAAGCCGCCGAAGTCGGTGCCGTCGTAGGAGAGCATGATCTTGAAGGTGCGCATGCCTCACCAGTCAGGTCCTCGATCCGGGCTTCACCGCCGGAATGCCTTGAGCGCAGAGCGGGCATCGCTCCTGGTCGTATGTGGGCAACGACAACGTGATCAGCGCCGCGTACGGGAGACCGAAGTCGATCGTGCCGGCGCTGCGATCGACAATCGCCGCCGCTCCGACGACCTCGGCGCCCGCCGCTCTGGCCACCGCCATCGTCTCGCGCGTCGAACCGCCGGTGGTGAATACGTCTTCCACGACCAGCGCGCGCTCGCCGGGTTTCAGCGTGAATCCGCGGCGCAGGCCGAGCGCGGGCGGCGTGCCCGACCGCTCGGCAAACAGCGCGCGCACACCGAGCGCGCGCGCTACTTCATGACCGATGATGATGCCGCCAAGCGCCGGCGAGAGGACAACGTCCGGCCGCAGGTCCTTGACCTTCGCGGCCAGCGCCGACCCCAGCGCCGCCGCGTCGGCCGGATTCTGCAGCACGAGCGCCGACTGCATGTAGCCCGGGCTGTGAAGGCCCGATGAAAGACGGAAGTGCCCCTCGAGATACGCCCCAGCGCGCCGGAAGAGCGAAAGCGCGTCGTTTTGTTCCATGTCAACCGCCTAGTATACGATCCACGCGCGTGCCGACATGCTGCCGGTAACGGTCACCGTGATCACGAAAAACGAAGCCGAGGCGCTGGCAGACGCGCTGCGGTCCGTCTCGTGGGCCGCCGAATTGATCGTGATCGATGCGGAGAGCAGCGACGACACCGTGAACATCGCGCGGCAGTTCACCGATCGCGTGTACGTGCGGCCGTGGAACGGCTACATCGATCAGAAAAATCACGCCGCCGGCCTGTCGTCGCACGACTGGATTTTTTCGCTCGACGCCGACGAACGCGCCACGCCCGAGCTCGGCGAGGAGATTCGATCGCTGCTCAGGACCGACCCGCCGTCGAACGGCTATCGCATGCCGCGCGTGTCCTTCTACTTCGGCCGGTGGATGCGCACAACCGACATGTATCCCGACTATCAATTGCGCCTCTACGATCGCCGCCGGGCGCGATGGGACGGCCTGTACGTCCACGAGTCGGTGAAAGTGGACGGGCCGGTCGGGTATCTGAAGAGCGAGCTCCAGCATCATCCCTATCGCGATCTCTCCGAGCACCTTGTCCGGATGGATCGATACACGGCGCTCGCCGCCAGGCAGATGTACGAGGGCGGCCAGCGCGCGAGCGCGATGGATCTGCTCTTCCACCCGCCCGCGGCGTTCTTGAGAAACTACCTTCTCAAAGGCGGCTTTCGCGACGGCAAGGCGGGGCTTGTGATCTCGATCGTGAACTCGTATTACGTATTTCTCAAGTTCGCGAAGGTATGGGAGATACAAAGGGCGCTGCCGAGTGATCGGTGACGAGCCATGTTTTCTCTCCACATCGACACGCAGCGTGACTGGCGCGGCGGCCAGCGGCAAGTTCTGCTCACCGTGCTCGGTCTGCGCGAGCGCGGGCATCGCGCGGTCCTTCTGGCGCACCCGGAAGGCGAGCTTGCGAAGCGGGCCTCCGAAGGGCACGACCTGCTGAAGCTGGCGCCGCGCACCGAAGTCGACCTTCACGCCGGCTGGCGGCTCTCCCGGATCATCAGAGAACTGAAGCCCGACCTCGTACACGCGCACGATCCGCACGCGGTGGCCGCAGCCGCCCTTGCTCTCGCTTTCAATACGTCGTCGGAGGGTCCGGGGTTGATCGCCTCGCGGCGCGTGGCGTTTCACCTGAAGCCAAACGCGTTCTCCAGGTGGAAATACCGCCAGGTCGACTGCTTCATCGCGGCCTCCGCCTCGATTCACGCCACGCTGCTGAACGACGGCATCGAACCGTCGAAGATCGCCACGGTCTACGAGGGGATCGACGTTCATCGCATTCAGGCCGAGCCCCGCGCAAGCATTCACGCGGAGCTCTGGCTGCCCACGAACGCGCCGATCGTCGGCGCGACCGGTGCGCTGACCGCCGAGAAAGGCCACCGGCACCTGATCGACGCGGCGGCGCTCGTGGTTCGTGACGTCCCGGACGCCCGTTTCGTGATTCTTGGAGAAGGCGAGCTCCGGCCGTCGCTCGAGCGTCAGGTGCGGGAGCTCCATCTCGACAAGCACGTGCTGCTGCCGGGCTTCCGAGCCGACGTGCTCGCGTTCCTGCGGGCGTTCGACGTCTTCGTCATGCCGTCGATCGCCGAAGGCTTGGGGACGTCGCTGCTCGATGCGATGGCGGCGTCGAAGGCGACCGTCGCCACGCGCACCGGCGGCATTCCGGAAGTGGTCGTCGACGAAGAGACGGGCCTGCTCGTGCCGCCGCGGGACCATCTGGCGCTCGCGAGCGCGATTTCGCGATTGCTGAAGGATGGGAACCTGCGCGAGCGGATGGGACAGGCCGGCCTCGCGCGGGTGGAGAAGCTGTTCAGCGCCGACCGGATGGTCGACCAGACGCTCGACGTCTACCGCGCCCATGCGCGGCACCACGGCGAAGCGGGCGGCAAAATCCCCTTAGCGGGCAGGCTGCGTCCCCCTTCGCGCGGTTGAAACCGCATCCGTCGGACATGCCGATGTGGCACAGCGAGAAGTCGTACTTCACGGGATCGTCGGGGTCGAGCGCGCGAAGCGACTCGGTTATTTCCGAGGCCATCTTCCAGCCGGGACTCGTGTAGCGCGTCAGCTTCAAGCAGCGCCCCACCCGCACTACGTGCGTGTCGAGCGGAACAATGAGCTTCGCCGGCGGGATGTTCGACCAGACGCCGAAATCGACGCCGTCCTTCCTCACCATCCAGCGGAGAAACAGGTTCAGCCGTTTGCATCCGCTTCCCCTGGACGGACGCGGAAAGAAATAGGCGACGCCCGGGTCGGGCTGTCGATCGCCGTACGCCTCGCGAAGATCTACCGACAGCGCCCGCCTCGAGAACGATTCGAGTGCTCCGGCTATGTCGGGGGCCCGGGCGTCGTAGCCTTCGCCGAAGAACCGCTCGATCGATCCGGCCTCGAGCATCTTTCTCAAAATGATCAGGAGCGCCACGAGATCTTCCCCGCGCGTCCAGCGGTGAATCAGCGGCCTGATCGGGGATGCGTGCCGCGCGGGCTCGAACGCGCGCACGAACGCCGCGGGCGCAGGTCCCATCAGCCCCACGAGCCGCTCGATGGACTGCAGCACGCTCGCCACGCGTCCGAACGCCAGGGCCGCGGCACAGAAGCCCACGACTTCGCGATCGGCGGGGTCCGGGAAGCGCCGCACGATGTGAACCGGATCCGTCGCCGACTCTGCGTGATTGAAGGACGCATAGAGAGCGTCCAGCCGCTCTTTCAGAAAGCGGCGATCGGTACGCCGGACTTGCATAGCGGGCATTGGTCGGCCTTGAAGTTCCCGGGGGCGGCATACTCGGCGAGGGCATGGTTCGGCGCGTCGAGCTTCACGAGCGCCTCGCCCCTGTCGTAGATTTCCACCGTCGCAACGATGACGGCACCGGCGTCCTTCGCCAGCGCGGCGCACCGCTCGAACGTCTGTCCCGTATTCCTCACATCGTCGGCAAGGAGCACTCGTTTTCCTTTCACGGCCTCGCGGTAGAAGCTCCGCAGCCTGAGCTTGCCGCCCACCCGATCGACATCAAACGGCGCAAAGCTGCACGGCGGGTGCGTGAGGCCGCGGCGGCTGTCGAGCAGCCCCGCTATGGTGTGCGCGAGCAGCGCTCCGCCCGTCACGGGACCGGCGACCACCTCTGTGGCGGCGATGACACCGGCCGGCAGGACGTCGAGCAGATCCTGCGCGAAGCGCCAGATGGTCGACGGATGGCGGAGCAACTGATGCGGATTCAGATACACGGGTCCGTGATAGCCGTTGCCGTAGTCGAAGTGCCCATCGACCATGAGTACGTGGGAATCGCGCAGATCCCGCAGCGCCTTCTCTTTGATCTCATCCTGTCTACTCAAAACGCGCAGCTCCTTCGGCCAATTCGTTCACGTACACGGTGTGGCCACCGACGATCGTCGCGGCTACGCTTCCCCTGAGGTGCCATCCGTCGAACGGCGTGTTGCGCGATTTCGACCGGAACTTCGACGCATCGACCACGGTCTGCAGATCCGGAGCGAGCACGGTCAGGTCGGCAACCGCGCCTTCGGTGAGCGCGCCGCCGGGGATGCTCAGAATTCTCGCCGGATTCACCGACAGCAGCTCCACGAGACGCGGCAGGCCGAGCAGGCCCGGATGCACCAGCCTGTCGAGCGCGATCGAGACGCATGTTTCCAGTCCCACGATGCCAAACGGCGCCTGATCGAATTCGACTTTCTTTTCGTCGTAGTGGTGCGGGGCATGGTCGGTGGCGATGGCGTCGATGCTGCCGTCGACAAGGCCCTCAACCATCGCTTCACGGTCGGCGGTGCCGCGCAGCGGCGGATTCATCTTCACGTTCGTGTCGTAGCTGACCGGGGCCGCCAGCGCCTCGTCCGTCAACGTAAAATGATGCGGTGCGACCTCGCAGGTGACCTTCGCGGCGTGGCGTTTGCCTTCCCGGACGGCCCGCAGCGATTCTGCGGCGCTCATGTGGCAGATGTGCACCGGCGCGCCGGTCATTTCCGCGAGCGCGATATCGCGTTGCACCATGATGGACTCGGCAACGCCGGGAATGCCGCGCAGCCCGAGCGACGACGCCTGGTAGCCTTCGTGCGCCACGCCTTCGCCCTTGAGCGAGGGATCTTCGCAGTGGTCCAGCACCGGCATTCCGAACATCGCGGCGTATTCGAGCGCCCGGCGCATCAGCAGCGCCGTCCTCACCGGCCGGCCGTCATCTGAGATGGCCACGCAGCCCGCGGCTCGCAGCTCGCCGATGTCGGCCAGCTGCTCGCCGTTGGACCCTTTCGACACCGCGCCGATCGGATACACGCGCGCGCGGCGCGCTTCGGCCGCTTTCTTCAAAATGAACTCGGTGACGCCGGCGTTGTCGTTGATTGGCGACGTGTTCGGCATGCACGCAACGGCGGTAAAGCCTCCGGCGACGGCGGACGCGACGCCGGTCGCGACCGTTTCCTTGTGTTCCTGGCCCGGCTCGCGCAGGTGGACGTGCATGTCGATGAAGCCGGGACACACGACGAAGCCGGCAGGCACGTCGATGACGTGCGCGCCATCGGCGGGAATATTCCTGGCGATTCGCGAAATCCGATCGCCGTCGATCAGGACATCGAAGGCGCCGTCGCGGCCGTTGACCGGATCGACGACGCGTCCTCCTTTAAGCAGCCGCTTCATGTTCCACCCCGCCCGCCAGCAGATAGAGGACCGCCATCCGGACCGCGACGCCGTTGGCGGCCTGCTCGAGGATGACCGAATAAGGGCCGTCGGCCACTTCAGACGCAATCTCCACGCCGCGATTCATCGGGCCGGGATGCATGATGATGACGTCGGGCTTGGCCCGGCGCAGCCGCTCGCACGTCATGCCGAACAGCGAAAAGTACTCGCGCAATGACGGAAAGAAGGTGCCCTGCATCCGCTCGAGCTGCACGCGCAGCAGCATCACGACGTCGGCGCCTTCCACCGCGTCCTCGACCGACGTCGTCCGGTGCACGCCGTCGCGCTCGATCCCCGGGGGCATGAGCGTTGGCGGACCGCTGACCCACACCTCTGCGCCGAGCTTGGTGAGCAGCTGCACGTTCGAGCGCAGCACGCGGCTGTGCAGAAGGTCGCCGATGATCGCCACTTTCAACCCGGCAATCTGCTTCTTGTGCTCGCGAATCGTGAACGCGTCGAGGAGCGCCTGCGTCGGGTGTTCGTGCATGCCGTCGCCGGCGTTGATGATGCCCGCGCGACATATGCGCGCGAGCAGGTGGCACGCGCCGGAGGACGCGTGGCGCAGCACGATCATGTCGGGCGCCATCGCCTCGAGGTTCATCGCCGTGTCGACCAGCGTCTCGCCTTTCGCCACGCTCGAGGTCGCCGCCGCGATGTTGAGCGTGTCGGCGCTGAGACGCTTTTCCGCAATTTCGAATGACGTGCGCGTGCGGGTGCTGTTCTCGAAGAACATATTGACCACCGTCTTGCCGCGCAGCGTCGGGACCTTCTTGATCGGCCGGTAGCCGATTTCGCGCATGGCTTCGGCCGTGTCGAGAATCAACCGAATCTCGTCCGGAGTCAGATCGGCGATTCCCAGCAGATCTTTGTGCCGGAGCGTCGACACGGTCGACTGCGGTTGAACCGGCGTTTCGATTCTGGTGGTCATGATCGCGTCCTTCATTGCGGGTGGTCGCTGTCGACGGCGACCTCGTCGGTTCCGTCCGTCTCTGTCAGCCGAACGTGCACGCTCTCCTTCAGCGAAGTAGGGACGTTCTTGCCGACGTAGTCGGCCTTGATGGGCAGCTCACGATGGCCGCGATCGACCAGCACGATCAGCTGAATCTCCCGGGGCCGGCCGAAATCGATCAGCGCGTCGAGCGCGGCGCGAACGGTTCTCCCGGTGTAGAGCACGTCGTCGACGAGCAGAATTTTCTGGTCGTCGATCGAAAACGGAATCTCGGTCTTCCGCACGAGCGGCTGCGGCCCGACCGCGTGCCGCATCAGATCGTCGCGATACAGCGTGATGTCCAGCGTGCCGGTGGGAACGGGCTCGTTGGTGATCTGGCGCAGAGCCTGCGCGAGACGCCTGGCGATGACGACCCCGCGCGTGCGGATGCCTATCAGGGCGACATTGTCGATGCCCCGGTTGCGCTCGACGATCTCGTGCGCGATGCGCGTGAGCGTGCGGCTCATCCGATCGGCGTCCATGATCACAGGCATGGGGACCGGCTCCAGACGCAGGTCCGCGCGCCGGTTCCAATCGGGAGGGAAGGGAACGGCTTCCGAGCTGGTCTCGCTGGAAAACAGGGAAGGCGGAGGTGTACTGAGAGGATCTTCATAGCTCTTCTCGGCCTCGCCGGGCCGCTCTTAAAGAGTGAGGACAGTATACAGGAAAAGTAAGAAGTAAGAAGTAAGAAGGAAGAAGGAATGAAGGAAGAAGGAGTGAAGCAAGAAGTAAAGCTATCGATCGTAGTAGGGAATGAACGTGATCGGCCGTTGCTCAGTGAAGGCCGGCGAGAAGATGTCGGTCCGCGCGTAGCCGTCCATGTCGCGCGCGACGGGAAGACCGAGGAAATACAGGACGGTCGGCGCGACATCCACCACCGAGGCGCGCGGAAACCGTCCCTTCGCGATCCCGCGGCCAAACGCCATCAGGAAGCCATCCGGTGCGCCTTCGTGGGTTCCGCTCAATTCCGGATCGCCGGCCGCGCGCTCCAGCAGACGCTTGCCGAGTCCAAGCGGCTCCATCCCGAATCCGGAGACGACCAGCAGGAGGTCGTCGGGCCCGAGGGCCGCCATCGCTTTGCCGACGATGCCGTCGACGTGCGAGTAGTACTGCTCCAGCACCCGTCCGAACCGATCGCGTTCCAGGTCCGACACATCGCCGAATGCCCGCGGCATCGCATACCGCAGGTAGTAGTGGCCGACCGCGTCGATCCCGGGATAGCGGACCGCGGTGAATTGCGCCGGATACGACAGCTCCAGATCGTGCGCGATTTGCTCGGCCGCGGCGTCGGCTGCCACCGGGTTGATTGGCGCCGGCAGGCCTTCGGCCGACTGCGCTCCAAATGTCCGGCTGGCGGCCAGCGCCACTGGGGCGGTGCCGGGAGCCGCGCGCACGCGCGCCGCGCGCGCCAGGTCGAGGACGCCGGCCGGCGACGCCAGCGGCGGCTCGTCGGGGACCGACGCGAAGACGGACGGATTGTTCCGGCGAAGAAATTCGTCGCTCACGAGATATCCGTTCACCGTGTTGGCGGGATAGGTCACGGGCCAGTCGATCACGCCGGTTGTGATCCCGAAGCTGTCGAGCAGCTGCCACATCGAGCGCGCTTTTATGTCGGCCGCGGTAGTCGCTTCGACCGCCAGCAGACCAAAGCGGACGAGCGCCTGCGCGAAGCAGAAATCGGGCAGCAAATCGACCCGCGCGGTCGATCGCGGCACACCATAGCGCGCAGCCGAATAGACGCTCGTCTTGTACGGCAGCTTGCCGGTGGCGACGGCCGTCCACACCGGCGCGGGCTGCGTAGGCCGAAGCGTGGCCAGGTGCATCACGGCGCCCGATTCGAGCAGGCGGCCGAAATTCGGCACGCGCCCGCTTGCCGCAGCGGGCGCGATGAAATCCATCGACGCGCCGTCGAGCAGAATCATCATGACGCGCGCCGCCGATGGTTCCGCCGCAATGTTGGTGACGGGCTGCATGACAGCCGCCGCCAGGCGCGGCGTTCCCACACCCCGCAAGACGAGCGGAACGACGAGCGAGGCCAGCACGAGCGCCCCGAAAACCGCAGCGGCAAGGCGGCGCCCGTGCTCCAGGATCAACTGGAGCAGCGCGACGGCGAGGCACGACGCCGCGCACACGGACAGCACCGTGGCGCCCGACGTCATGCGCGCGGCTGCATCCGGTCCGAGCACCGATCGGAATCCGCTCAGATTCAGCCACGTGACGATGGTCGCCAACGAGATGGCGAGCGTACCGAATGCGGCCAGCAGGCGCAGGCTGATCCAGCCTGGCGACCTGACTTCAACCGCGAGCAACTGCCCGAACACGATCAGCGCGTAGAAAAAAACGGTCGCATGCAGGCCGTAGAACAGCCACCACGTGAGGACGACGGGCGCCACCGTCGCCGCATCGAGCCGCAGCCCTGGATTGAGTTGCAGCACGAGCAGCGTGACGTAGCCGCCGATCAACGCGCCGCCCACCAGCGAGTTGGTGAGCATGCGGAGGTATTGCATGGCTCGACTATACTCTCGGAGATGCCGCTGGATGTTGCCGCGGAGGTTCTTTTCAACACGCACCTTTCCGGCGATTACAACGTGCTCGGTCTGGCCGCGCCGGAAATTGCCGCGAGCGCCGGGCCGGGACAGTTCGTGATGTTGAAGAGCGGCAACCGGCTCGAGCCGCTGCTGCGGCGGCCGTTTTCCGTGTTCGAAACTCTCGAGGCCGACGGGACGACAACGGGGCTTTCCATTCTCAACAAGCGGATCGGGCCTTCAACCACGCTTCTCTTCGAGGCAAGGCCCGGCGATCGGGTCCAGTGCCTCGGGCCGCTCGGCCGGCCGTTCGTCCCGGTCGCGCCGCCGGACGAGGCGTGGCTGATTGCCGGCGGCGTGGGTCTGGCGCCTTTTGCCATGCTCGCCGAGCGGTTGCGCGCCAGGGGCACGGCAGTGCGGCTCTACTACGGAGCGCGTCGCGCATCCGAGCTGTTTTTCCTGGATGCCTTCGAACAGCTCGGCGTCCGGTTGATCCTGACCACCGAAGACGGCAGCCGCGGCCTGCACGGGCGGGTGACGGCGCCGCTCGAGCGCGATCTCGGCGACCGCGCCGAGCCCGTGAGAGCGATGCTGTATGCGTGCGGGCCGGAGCCGATGCTCGCCGCCGTCGCAAGGCTCGCGGCCGCCCACGGCCGCCAGTCACAAGTCTCCGTCGAACGCGTGATGGGCTGCGGTCTCGGCGGCTGCTACAGCTGCGTGATCCCTCTCAAAGCGACAGGGCGCGGCGCGCACTACGTACGGTCGTGCATCGCAGGGCCCGTCTTCCGGGGAGACGAAATCGAGTGGCGGTAGATCTCGCGGTCGGGATCGGCGCGCTGAGGCTGGCCAATCCGCTCATTGCGGCGAGCGGATGCTTCGGGTACGGCACCGAGTACGGCGACGTGATCGATCTCTCCTCGCTCGGCGCCGTTGCGGTCAAGGGACTCTTCCTGACCGAGCGCGAAGGCCATCCGCCGCCTCGCATCGTTGAAACGCCGGCGGGGATGTTGAACGCCATCGGGCTGCAGGGCATCGGCGTCCATCGCTTCATCGCGGAGAAAATGCCCGAGCTCCGCGCGCGCGGCGCCGTCGTGATCGTCAACATCTGCGGCACGACGATTCAGGAGTACGTCGAGCTGGCGAGAATTCTGTCGGACGTGGAAGGCGTCGCGGCGCTCGAGCTCAATATCTCGTGCCCGAACATCAAGGAAGGCGGGATCACATTCGGCTGCAGCGTTCATGGAACGGCCGATGTGGTGCGGAGCGTGCGCGCGGCGACGCGGCTGCCGATCATCCCGAAACTCACGCCGAATGTGACCGACATCAGCTCGATTGCAAGAGCTGCCGAAGAGGCGGGCGCCGACGCGGTTTCGCTCGTGAATACCTTTCTGGCGATGGCCATCGACGTGGAAACGCGGCGTCCTCGTCTTTCGAACATCGTCGGCGGCTTGAGCGGGCCGGCCATCCGGCCGATCGCGGTCCGGATGGTGTACGAATGCAGGCACGCCGTGCGTATTCCGATAATCGGCATGGGCGGCATCCAAACGGCCGCGGACGTGCTGGAATTCATGATTGCCGGCGCCTCGGCCGTGCAGGTCGGCACCGCGAACTTCTCCGATCCGATGATCTGGCCGAAGCTCGTCGACGGGTTGCGGGCGTATCTGGAACGCCACAACCTGAGGACCATCGCCGAGCTCACGGGAACGATTGACACGAGCGCGCGGGAAAAGGAATGGATCAGCTCCTAGTCGCGCTCGATGTCGACAACGCCATTGAAGCGATCGAAATGGCGGCCAGGCTGCGCGGCCGCGTCGGCGGATTCAAGGTTGGAAGCCAGCTGTTCACCGCCGAAGGCCCCGCGCTGGTCCGGCGCCTCATCGAGCAGGGCGATAGAATCTTTCTGGATCTGAAGTTCCACGACATTCCGAACACCGTGGCCGGCGCCGTGAGATCGGCGGCACGGCTCGGCGTCTGGATGTTGACCGTGCACGCATCAGGCGGCCTCGACATGCTGAAGGCGGCGAAACGCGCGGCCGGCGAAGCGGTGTCCGCCCGGCGGACACCGGCGCCGCTCGTGGTTGCGGTGACGGCGCTGACCAGTCTGGACGACCGCGCGCTTCTTGACATCGGCGTGAACCGCTCGATGGAGCGGCACGTCGAGGAATTGGCGGCGCTGGCCGACAGGGCAGGCCTCGACGGGGTCGTGGCCTCTCCGCACGAGCTGAGGATGCTGCGGCCCAAGTTCCCCAATCTCACGATCGTGACGCCGGGCATTCGTGCCGCAACGGCCCCAGCCGACGATCAATCGCGAACGCTGAGCGCCCGCGAGGCGCTCGGCGCAGGCGCGGATTACATCGTGGTTGGACGGCCGATTATTGCCGCTCCTGATCCGCGTGCCGCCGCCGACGAGATCGCCTTGTCGGCGCGATGACGCTGACCATCTACACCAGGCCCGGCTGCCATCTCTGCGATGAGATGAAAGCGGTCGTCCGGCGCGTGCTTCAGCGCCGCGAGGACATCTCGCTCGAAGAAGTCGACATCTCTCGCGATGCAGCGCTCGTCGAACGCTACGGGACGGAGATTCCCGTGTTGTTGATCGATGGAACCAAAGCCGCGAAGTACCGGGTGACGGAAGAGCAACTGACCCAGATGTTGGACCGAAGGAGTTAGGCTTCCCTTACGCCTTACTTCGCCGTAATCACCGAGTGCACCCGACGGTTCTGCTGCCAGCAGGCATCGTTCTCCTCGGTGCAGACCGGCTGTTCCTTGCCTTTGCTCACCACCGTCATCCGGTCGGCCGCCACGCCGAGGCTCGCCAGATAGTCCTTCGCCGCGGACGAGCGGCGCTCGCCCAACGCAAGGTTGTATTCGGCGGTGCCGCGCGAGTCGGCGTGTCCTTCAACCGTGATGCGTGTCGTCGGGAATCGTTTCAGCCAATCCGCGTTCCTCGCCAACACGGCGCGGGCATCGTCTCGTAGATCCGCCTTGTCGTAGTCGAAGTAGGCGTTGGCCAGCGGCTGTTCCGCGTTCAACTGATCGACCGTCTTCTGGCTGAAAATCTGTTCCTCGGTCAGAGGGGCCGGTGCGCGCGGCGGCGGAGGCGGCGGCGGTGGTGGTGGTGGCGGCGGTGGTGGTGGAGCGGGCGCCGTCGGCGGCGGTGGCGGTGTTGGAGCCGGGGGCGGCACTGGCCGTTTGCAGGCCGCGGCCGTCAGACCCAAGAGGGCGCAGAGTGCGCCGACCAAGAGAAATCGTCGCATGGAATTCTCCTCAGTCGAAGTTGCGCAGCGATCGAACGAAGCGCGCGACAGAGTACCATAAAATTCATCCGTGGACCGGATGCTGGAAGAAACCTATCGTGCTGAACAGCGGCACTTCTGGTTTCAAGGTCTTCGGCGGTTTGTGCTCCCATTTATACAGGAGGCCATCTCGGGCCTGACACGTCCACGGCTCCTCGACTGCGGCTGCGGCACCGGCAGTAATCTACGGTTTCTCCAGCAGTTCGGGGCGGCGTTCGGTGTGGACTTGACCTGGCGCGGCCTCCAATTTGCTCACGGGCATGGGCTCACGCGTCTCGCGCAGGGCAGCGTGGCAGCGCTGCCGTTCGGGTCGGGCCTGATCGACCTCGCGCTTTCCTTCGATGTCCTGTATTGCCTGGACGATGAGGACGAGCGGCGAGCCATTGCCGAAATGCATCGCGTGCTGCGTCCTGGCGGCTCCGTGATCGTCAACGCCGCGGCGCTCGACATGTTGAAGGGCGATCACTCCGCTCTGGTATCGGAAGTGCGCCGGTACACCCGTGAGGGACTGCGTGTGAAGCTGGAACGCGCCGGATTCCGTGTCGATCGAATCACCTACACCAACGCGGCGCTGTTTCCGGTGACGGCAGCCGTACGCGCGCTCCAGCGCCTCCGGGGAGTGAAGCCCGGCGGGGGACCGCGAGGGGATTTCTACGTGCCGCCGGCGCCGGTGAACGCGCTGTTTGCCGGCGCCCTCGCGGTCGAATCGAAGCTGATCGCGGCCGGCATCAACATGCCGGCCGGAAGTTCAGTGCTCTGTCTGGCCCGCAAGGGTTCGTAGGCGCCTACTGGCCCTGCACCTCGAACTTGAATATCCGAAGGCCCAGCGTGCGCTTGTCGGGACTGCCCGAACGTTGGTAGGGCACGAACGTCCTGTCGGTCTCGATCGTGACCATTCCATCGGCTGCAGCCAGCGTCGCCGCTGGAATCCGGGCAGCCAGCTCGAAATCGGTCGAGGGGGTCGCCGTCGCGAGCACCTGGCTCCCGGCGCGTATGGCGACGTGGGGGGCGCTGTCAAAGTAAGTGAGCGGCGACTCGCCCGCCACGGCCACCGTCACATCGCGGCCGCCTGAATTTATGAAGGTGACGGCGCGATCGGTCGTCCAGCGCCACCGGCGCTGCATGTCGCGGTTGTATTCGATTTCATTCCACCCCGCCTGCTGAACGAAAAATAGATCGCCGGGCGGCTCGACCGCAAACTGGGTCAGCCGGATTTTCTCGGGCGTCCCGTCGGGATAGGCGTAGAACACCGCCAGCCGCTTGAACGCGCCACCAGCGAGGCTCCCGGGCGGCAGCATCATTCGCTTGAAGAACGTACCTCCCGCCGGCACATCCCATCGGTCGATCGGGCGATCCCCGACCGTCAGGGAGACGTGCGCATCGGTCCCGCCATTCTCGCCGCCGATCGCCAGCAGGGCGGCGTCGGGACGGCTTCGCACGTAGGCGATCGCTTCGTGTGTGCCGCGATGTTCCGACATGTTCAGCGTCTCGGACGTGAGATGCCATCCTTCCTCGCCGAACCATCCAGGCGGAGAATCGATGCGGACAAGATCGACGATGTCGGGACGCACGCCGCTCATGAAATTCTGGCGCGCAAAATGCCACACGTAGCGTCCTTGCAGCTTGCGGCTCAACGGATCGATCAGCTCGATGTCGGTTCGGGCCGGGTCGGCGAGAAACCAGACCGGAGCGGTATTGCCCTCACGCCAGTACGCGTCCAACTCGAGCCATTCGCGCATCGGCGGAGCCCTCAGGACATTCGCGGCACCAAAGCTCTGCGTCTGCACGGAACGCAAGATGCCCTGATGCATGCCGATGGCGGCGTCCGGGTTCCGCTCGAGAGCACGATGCAGCTCGGCCAGGGCGGCGAACGCGGGGCTTCCCTCGTGCGCGTACACGCTGGCTGCGGGCAGCGTCAACGCGAGCGACCAGATCACGATCGCGGCCACCGCGGCGGCCGACAAGGGGAACGGCCGGACGCCCTTTTGCAGCGTTTCCAGGCCTCGCACGGCCAGCAGCGCCATGACCGGAATCAGCGGCAGCGCGTATCTCGTGGTCACCGTTTCCTGAAACACGAGATGGAACATCGCGTACGGCACGGCGAGCGCGATCACGAGAATCGCGGCCCTTCGCGCGCGCCAGAACAGCGCGGCCATGCCGACGGCCGCCAGCGCAAAGACGATGCCGCCGAGCGGTGCGGAAGCCCAGGGATAGATGAACGTCTGCAGGAGGCCAATCGCAAGGCGCCTGGGCGTGGGATTGCGATAGAGCATGTCGACCCCGCTGAAGTCTTCGCCGCCCTGCGACGAGAGCGCGGTGCGATAGGCCGCGAGCCCGCCGCTGGCGATGATGAGCGGTATGGCCCAGGCGAGCGTGCCGATCGAAAAGGTCATGGCGCTGCCGAGCAGCGCGCCCGCGGCCCCGCGGCCGGCGCGCTGCAGCAGCACGAGCAGCAGCAGCGGCAGCGTCAGGACGGCGGCCTGCGATCGAAACCCGATCGCGATCGCGGAAAGGAACGCGCCCAGGACGATCATTTTTCCCGACGCTTCGAGCGCCTGCGGCGTGCGCGCCGGATCCATCCGCTGCCGGACGTAGGCGGCGGCCAGCGCCGCCTGCGCCGCGAGCGTCACGGCAAGACCGGGGATGTCGCTCATCGGCCGCAGCGCGTTGAACCAATACAGCGGGCTGGCGATCGCGAGCACCGTCGCGAGCGCGGGTCCCAGGGCCTGCCGCGTTGGATCGGGCCGCGGCTCGAGCGCCTCGATGCTGCGAAAGAGCGCCAGCAGCGGAAAGACCGCGAGCGCGCCGAAGACGGCGCCCAGCACGGCCAGCGCCTTCGGATCCGACGGTACGACCGCCCGCGCGAGTTTTCCGAGCGCCATGAATATCGGGTACCCGGGGGGATGCGGCTGATGCTTGGTGGGATCGAAATCGTGGAGGCCGAGCGCGAAATTCAGCGAATCGATGTCCTCGAGCGTCGAGGGAAGAAATGCGAGATGCGCGACGAGGAACACCGTCGCGAGCCCGGAGGCCAGGAGCAGTTTCGGCTTCAAACCTGGCGAAGCATCAGGCCTTCGTTCAGACTTCCTGTGCGATAGCCCTTGGGGTCGATCATCACCGACTCGTAGCCGGCGGCGCGCAGCTCGCGCACGATCGATTTGTACATCTCGGGTTCGAGCGCGCGGCCGAGCTCCTCGCACGCCACCTCGACTTTGGCGAGCGAGTCATGATGGCGGACGCGGCACACGCGGAAGCCGAGCGCGTGCAGCGCGTCCTCGCCGCGCTCGATCTGCCGCAGCTTGTCCGGCGTCACTTCGTGGTGATAGGGGATACGCGACGACAAGCAGGCCGACGCCGGCTCGTCCCAGACGGGCAACCCCGCCTCGCGCGAGAGCGCGCGAATATCGGCCTTGCCCAGCCCCGCCTCGTCGAGCGGGCTCCTCACGCCGAACTCGCGCGCCGCGCGGCGCCCCGGCCGGTAGTCGCCGCGGTCATCGGCATTGGTGCCGTCCACCACGCACTGGAAGCCGCGGGCGCTCTTCATGGCCGTGAGCCGGGTGTAGAGCTCGTGCTTGCAGAAGTAACAGCGATTTTCGGGGTTGGCGCGGTACTCCGGCCGCTCGATTTCTCCGGTGTGGATGATCTCGTGCTGCAGCGTGAACTCGCGCGCCACTCGCAGCGCGAGCTCGCGATGGTGGGCGGGATAGCTCGCGCTTTCAGCCGTGACGCACAGCGCGCGCGCGCCAAGGATCTCGGTCGCCGCGTACGCGAGATACGCGCTGTCGACGCCGCCGCTGAAGGCGACGATCACCGAGCGCATGTCGGACAGGATCGACCGCAGCTCGGATGTCACTCGTCCCAGTCCTCTTCCTCCTCCGCCTCTTCGTCCTCGTCAACATCATCGTCGTCGCCGAGCTCGTCCTCGTCTTCGACGTCCTCCTCATCATCGTCCTCTTCATCCTCTTCGGACGCGAGGTCGAGCTCCAGCGGAGCGAGGCCGGTGACTTCGAGATTCGACCCGCACTCCGGGCAGCTGAGCAGATCGCCCTTGTCGACGTCGTACTCGTCGACTTCGATCTCGGCGTCACATTCGGGGCAGGTTGCCATTTCGTACTCCTGAGTCACGCCCGCGGCCTCGAACGTGCCAATGCGGGAAGAGTTCGGATTATAGCGAGAACCTGTTAAATTCTGCAACGCGAGCTAACGGAAAACGCCTCGCATCCCGATACATTCGATGGGAAGACTACCGCCTCATGACCACAACTCTCGCCGCCGCCAAGACCGTTCTCATCGCCGACGATACGGCGTTCGTCCGAGACCGCTTCAAGACGGCGCTCGAAACTGCGGGGCATCGCGCGGTGGTCGTAAAGAGCGCCGCGGAGCTGCTGGCGCGCGTGCGCGCGGACCTCGACCAACTCGATTTGCTCGTGATCGACCTGCGGCTGCCGCACGCCGCAGGGGTCGAGCTGGTGCGCAGCATCCGCAAGCTCGATGGCGGACGGCTTCCCATCCTGATTTTCAGCGGGACGATCACCAGTGCCGAAGAGGTGCGCGACCTTGCGGCGCTTGGCGTCGCCGGCTACGTGAATGAGTACAGCGCGGTGCAGCACATTCTGCCGTCGCTGGCGCCCCATCTGTTTCCCGACAACTTCAACCGCCGGGGCAGCCCGCGCGTCGTGCTCGGCATCCCCACCGCGTATCGGTTCGGCAACACGATTGCGGCCGCGCTGACGCTCAACCTGAGCCGGGGCGGCATCGCCATTCGCACGACGAGCCCGCTGGAAAGCGGGGCGAAGATGCGCCTTCGGTTCCGCCTGCCCGGCTCCAGGCGCGATATCGATGCGGAAGGCCGCGTGACGTGGAGCGACCGCCGCAACGGCATGGGCCTGCAGTTCGAAAAAGTCGATCCCACCGACCAGGCCGCCATCGACGAATTCGTCGACGCGCATTTCTTCAGCAGCAGAAAAATCTGACAGGAAACCTGTAGGATCCTGGCGGAGGCTTTCCTCATGGATGTGGGAGTCCGCTTGCTTGCGGTGCTGGCGCTGGTCCTGACCAACGGATTTTTCGTGGCCGCCGAGTTCTCGCTCGTTACCGTGCGGAAGACCCGCATCGATCAGCTCATCGCTGAAGGCAGCCGGCTCGCGGGATCCGTCCGGCAGGCGCTGAACAACCCGACCTCCTTCATCGCCGCCACCCAGCTGGGCATCACCATGGCGAGCATCGGCCTCGGCTGGGTGGGCCAGCCTGCGGTGGCCGCGATGATCCAGCCGGCGTTCGCATCGCTCCCACCGCTGATCTCCCTGGCGACGACCCACACGATTGCCGCCGCCCTCGCGTTTGCCGCCATCACCGCGTTTCACATCGTGCTCGGCGAGCTCGTGCCCAAAACGATCGCGCTCCAGCGCGCCGAACAGACGGCCATGCTCGTCGTGAAACCGACCGAACTCTTCCAGCGCGCGCTCGGGCCGTTCATCAAAGTGCTGAACGGCACCGGCCGCGCGATCGTCCATCTGATCGGCTTCCGCGAGCCGAGCGGCCACGGGCCCGCACACTCGGAAGAGGAACTGAAGATGCTGGTGACGGCCAGCCAGGAAGCCGGGGTGCTGGAGGAGGACGAGGAACAGATGCTGCACCGCGTGTTTCATTTCGCCGACTACACGGCGGCGGAAATGATGGTGCCGAGGACCGAGATGGCCGCGGTGCGCTCCGATGCCTCGCTGGCGGAGGTTGTGGATCTGGTCGTGCGCGGCCGCCACACCAGTCTTCCAGTCTATCGGGAGGAAGTCGACGACATGATCGGCATCGTGCTGGTGACCGACCTGGTGCGCGCCCTCGCGTCGCCGACGCCGCCCCTCAACATCGGCGCTCTCGCCCGCGAGGCGCTCACCGTTCCGGAGACGATGAAGGCCGACGAGGTGCTCAGGCAGATGCGACGGCATCGCACTCATCAGGCGATCGTCATCGACGAGTATGGCGGCACCGCCGGGCTGGTGACGTTCGAACGCGTCATGGAACGCATCGTCGGCCAGCTTGGCGGCGATTTCGGCACCACGCCGCGGCCGGTCACCCGGCTGGCCGACGGCTCGGCGGAAGTCGACGGGCTCGCGCTCGTGTCGGACATCAACGAGCAGTTTGGCCTCGAGATAGACGAGGAAACCTACAGCACCATCGGCGGCTTCATGCTGGGACGCCTCGGACGACGGCCGCGGATTGGCGACACCGTCCAGGCCGGAGAACGAAGGCTGACGGTCGTCGCGCTCGACGGACTGCGCGTCGATCGGGTCCGAATACAGAAGGCGTAGCGCTCGACCTCGACTACAACGCCGCCAGCGCCTTTTTCAGCTTTTCGTAGTCCGGCTCGTTCCGCGCATCCTCGACCACCTCGCGATAGCGGACGACGCCGTTCTTATCGATGACGAACACCGCGCGTCTGGCGATGTCTTTCAACCCGATCATGTCGGGGTTCGCCACGTCATACGCCTTGATGGCTGCCTTGTTGTAGTCGCTCAGGAGCGGAAACCCCAGCTTCTGCTCGTCGCCCCACGCTTTCAACGCGAAAAACGTATCGGTGCTGATGCCGTAGACTCTGGCGTCAAGCCCGCTCAGCTGGCTCATCGAATCGCGCAGCGTGCACATTTCCTTGGTGCACGTTCCGCTGAACGCGGCGGGAAAGAATGCCAGGATGAGGTTCGCCTTGCCGAATTGATCGCTCAGCCTTACCGGTTCCCGATCCTGATTCATCAGCGTGAAATCAGGAGCCTTGCTTCCCACCTCTGCCGCCATTGCCAACCTCCTGCTGCTTTCTACTTTCCACTTTTAACTTTCTACTTTTAATTTTAACTTTCTACTTTTAACTTTCTACTTTCCTCTCTCTCCCACCACCAGCTCCAGCCGCGAAGCCGTGGCGGCGTCCACCGCGTGCCGGCTGAACGGGAGAGGATGATAGCGCCCTTCGCGCCACAGTGAATTCTGGTCGAAATAGTGCGGACTGGCTGCGTGCCCCGACTGGCCCGCTGTATTCACCGCCAGCGAGAGATCCCACGCGCCGACATCGAGTATCTGGCGATACGACGCCGCTTCGGATGTTTCGTACGGGCGGCGCAAGTTCGTCGCTGTCTTGTTCACCGTCATCCCGTCACCAGCCACGGGAATCGGCCCGCGGCTGAAGAACCAGTCCAGCACGCGTCCACCGCCCCCCAACGGGTGCGCAAATTTCACCGCATGCATGCGATCCCAGCGCCAGTCCGTCTCAGCGCCGAACTTCGCGCGCGTCGACGCCAGCGCGTCTTCTGCCGCCAGGCGCGCGATATCGTCGCGCGTCTCGCGAACATCCGGCGTGGACCGATCGTCGAACCAGGGTGAATTCGGGTCGCCGATGATGGCGTGCAAGCCGGCGAATCGTTCGTGCGCAGCATAGCGATAAAACCGATCGTAGAGGGCGCCCGGGAGGTCGTCGGCAAATGTGCGGCGCCATAACGCTTCTTCGAACGCCTCGTAGAGCGCCGAAACGGGCCGCGCGTCTACGCGCCGGTCCCATTGCCGCAGCTCGGCGGGCGCGGCTGTGCCCACGGCGTTGATGATGGCATCGGCCGAGAGGCTGACGATATCGGCTTGTACGCTGGCCATCGACGAGATGTCGAGCCCGCGTCTGGCTCCCAGCAGCGCGGTGATGCGTTCGGCGCGGAACGGCGCCACCCAGTCGCGCGTGATGAGAAACCGGGAGTCTCGATCGACCTCGTTGTTTGCCGTCACGATCTGACCCGAGGCTGGGTTGAGCACCGAAGGCAGCTCGTCGCCGCTGACGGTTCCGTTCCATTCGTTCTCGGCCATCCAGCCGATCGTGGGCATGGTTCCGTCGCCGGTGCGGCGGACCGGCAGCACTCCGGACATCGCGTATCCGATATTGCCGTCGACATCGGCGTACACGAAATTCTGCGAGGGCGCGGAAAAGCGATGGACCGCGGCAAGAAACCCGGTCCAATTCGCGGCGTGCGCCAGCGCCTCGAAGGCGTCGGCGGAGCCGCCCGAGCCGAGGGCGTCCCACTTCAGCGCAAGGACATTTTCCTCGAGGGGGAGTTGGCCGCGATCTGCGGGAAAGATCTCGCGCCAATCCTCGGCATTCAGAATCGGGCCGTGGCGGGTCCGGCGCACCTCGAACGGCACAGGCGCCGCGCGCCCCCTGACGCGAACGTCGCGTCGAGTCGTGTCAATCGGCAGCCAGTTGTCGCCGTTGACGAGATACCGTTGCCGCGAGCCGTCCAGCCGTTCGATGTAGAAATCCTGCACGTCGGCGCCGGAATTGGTCAGCCCCCACGCGATCCGATCGTTGTGGCCGATGATCACGAACGGAAGGCCCGGAATCGTAACGCCGGCGACGTTCATTCCCGGCTGCCCGGCGGCAACGATATGGGCTTCCCACCACACCGACGGCATCTCGATCGCAAGATGCGGATCGTTGGCCAGCAGCGGCCGCCCCGACGCGGTGCGCGCCCCGCTCACCACCCAGCTGTTGCTGGCCGCATGGTGCTCGTCCGAGAGCCATTCGAGGCCGGGAGGATAGCCGGCAGAATCGTTGGAGGCGCCACGCGCTGCCCCGCCGGGGTCCCCGTGCACATCCGCGAGTATTACCGGCGCCCAGGCCGGGGGGGCGCCGAACAGCTCGGCCGCCCGCGGGCCGACCTCTCTCTGGAGCGAGTACCTCAGCAGCTCCGCCTGATGATTCTCGCCAAGCCGCCACGCGAACAGTTTTCCGATGGCGAGCGAGTCGACCGGCGTCCACGGTTCGGGCGCCGCTCGCAGCAACTGCATCTCCAGCGGCCGCTTCCACCCTCCCGCTGCGGCGATAGCCGCGTTCACGCCGGCCGCATAGTTCTCGAGCGCCGCGCGCGCCGGGGGCGCGGCGTGCGTCCATTCGATCTCGGCCGCCCGCCTGAGGTCGAGGGTGAGAAACCGTTCATCTATCGCGAGCGTATCCGGCCCGAGCAGCTCGGACAGCCGGCCCGAGGCCGCCCGCCGGTAGAGATCCATCTGCCACAGACGATCGCGGCCCTGAAGGTAACCGACGGCCCTCCACGCGTCGGGCTCGGATGCCGCATAGATGTGGGGGAGGGCGAACCGATCGAAGCGCACGTCGACCGGAGCGCGCAGACCATCGACCGGGGTCCGGCCGTCTAAGGGAGGGATGACCCTTCGGGTCCACCACCACCCCGCCCCCGAGACTCCGGCCGCGGCGACAAGCAACAGCGCCACGACGGACCCCACGCGCCGCCGCGGCGCCGGGGACCCCTCCGGGCGCCGGCCCCTTGCCGCCCGTGAGGCCATTCGATTAGGATCGGCTGTTGGTGGTACGGCCGCTGCCACTTCAGAAGCTTACAGCGAAGCTCAAACACCAGAGATGGAGAATGCCCGTTGATTGAGGTTCAGCACCTCACGAAGCGCTACGGCCGCGTCACTGCGGTCGACGACCTGACGTTCAAGGTGGAGCGGGGTGAAATCCTCGGCTTCCTCGGCCCGAACGGCGCCGGCAAGACCACGACCATGCGTATCCTGACCGGCTACATGCCGGCCACCGAAGGCAAGGCTGTCGTGGCGGGCTTCGACGTGTTCGACCAGCCGATCGAGGCCAAGCGCCGCACCGGCTATCTGCCGGAGACGCCTCCGCTCTATCCGGAGATGACCGTGCGCGAGTATCTGCAGTTTGTCGCGCGCATCAAGATCAAAGGCGTGCGCGCCAGCGAGCGCCGGCAGCGCGTGGAAGACGCCATGCGGCGCACGCGCGTGGACGACATGGCGACCCGCCACTGCGGGAAGCTCTCGAAAGGCTACCGGCAGCGCGTGGGTCTCGCGCAGTCGATTTTGCACAATCCCGAAGTGCTCATCCTGGACGAACCCACGGCCGGGCTCGACCCCAAGCAGATTATTGAAACCCGGCAGCTCATCAAGGAGCTTGGCGGCACCCACACGATTATTCTCAGCACGCACATCCTTCCCGAGGTGTCCCAGACCTGCGAGCGCGTCGTCATCATCAACAAGGGCCGCATGGTGGCCGTGGACACGCCAAGCAACCTCACCGCGAAGCTACGCGGCTCCGAGACGATGTACGTGCAAATCGACTCGTCGGGACAGGATGCCTCCGCCGTTCTCCGGTCGCTCGCGGGCGTCACCGGCGTGTCCATTGTCGACACCAACGCCGGCTATGCCGGTTACGAAGTCAACAGCGGGGCTGGCCGCGACATCCGGCGCGATCTGGCGCGCGCGGTTGTGTCGCAGAACTGGGGCCTGCTCGAGCTGCGCCCCACGCGGATGAGCCTCGAGGAAATCTTCCTCAGCCTGACGACCGAAGAAGAAGATAAAGAGAGCGCCGAGACGGACCCCACGAGCGGCAGCCGCTCGGGGGACCCGGAGCCGGCGTCGGGAGCCGAACAGCATGGGTAACATCCTCGCGATCGCGCAAAAAGAGCTTCGGTCGTACTTCGCGTCGCCGATCGCCTACGTCATCATCGGGTTCTTCGCGCTCGTGTTCGGCTATTTCTACATCGTCTCGATTTCGTTCTTCCTGTCGGCCGCGATGCAGATGGGCATTCCGGGGCAGGGCCAGGTGAACATCAACAGCATGGCCATCCGGCCGCTGCTCCAGAACGTGAGCGTCGTGGCGCTGTTCGTGCTGCCGCTCATCACCATGCGCACCTACGCGGAAGAAAAGCGCTCGGGCACCATCGAGCTGCTGCTCACGTCGCCGCTCACCGATTTTCAAATCATCATGGGCAAGTTTCTGGGCGCCGTGGCGCTTTACGCGCTGATGCTGGCGATCACGCTGATTCACATCGCCGTGCTGTTCATTTACGGCAACCCCGAGTGGAAGCCAATCCTGACTGGCTACCTCGGCCTGCTGTTGATGGGCGCGTCGTTCATCTCGATCGGCTTGCTGATCTCCAGCCTCACGAAGAACCAGATCGTGGCCGGCATGATCACCTTCGCGGTGCTGTTGCTGTTGTGGACGCTGACGTGGGCCACCGATTCGGCAGGCCCCACGATGCAGAAGGTGCTGGAAGCGGTATCGATTACCGGCCATTTCGACGATTTTGCCAAGGGCGTGATCGCGCTGAGGCACGTGGTGTACTACTTGAGCTTCATCAGCTTTGGATTATTTCTAACCGCCAAGTCGGTCGACAGCGAACGCTGGCGCGGGTGAGAGAGGAATGCTGAATACCATCTTGGGCATCGTCGGTTGGATCGGCACGCTGCTGATATTTGCCGGCGTCGCGATCCGAATGTTCCGTCCGCAATGGGACCAGTACGCCTACTGGGCGGCCATCGCCGGCCTGGTGTGCGTGGCGCTCTACACGCTGAGCCAGTGGCGCGAAATTGTGCGCTCGTTCAGCAGACGCGAAGCGCGGTTCAGCGCGCTGTCGGTGATCAGCATTGCCGCGGTGCTCGCCATTCTGGTGGGCGTCAACTACCTGGTGATTCGCCGCGACAAGCAATGGGACCTGACGGCCACCAAGTCGTTCACGCTGTCGGACGAGACGGTGAAGGTGCTGAACAGATTGAGCGGCCCGGTGAATGTTCGCGTGTACGACCAGCCGCAGGGGTTTCAGCGCTTCCGCGATGCGCTCGGGCCCTACGCGCTCGCCAACAAGAACGTGTCGGTCGAGTACATCGATGCCGACCGCCAGCCCACACGGGTGAAACAGGACGAGGTGCTGAATTACGGCACGGTGGTCATCGAGTATCAGGGCCGCAAAGAGCACGTCATGAGCGACCGGGAGCAGGAACTGACCAACGGGCTCGTGAAGGTGACCACCGGCCGCACGGTGAAGGCCTACTTCGTCGAAGGGCACGGCGAAAAGAGCAGCACGAGCGTGGAGCGGGGTGGATATTCCAGCGCCCTGGACGTGCTGAAGCGCGACAACTACACCGTCGACAGGCTGGTGCTCGCGCAGACATCCGCGGTGCCGAAAGACGCGTCGGTGATCGTGATTGCGGGGCCAGCCGCCGACTACCTGCCGCCGGAAATCGACGCCATCAGGAAATATCTGCGGAGCGGCGGCAAAGCGCTGTTCCTCCTCGACCCGGTGATTGGCAACGCCATGCATCCGCTGCCGGCCCTCGAGGCCCTGTTGAAGGACTGGGGCGTGTCGATGGGACACGACGTGGTCCTCGACGTCAGCGGCATCGGCCAGATGCTCGGCACCGATGCGTCGGTGCCCGTCGTCACACCTCCGTATCCGCAGCACGCGATCACGAAGGACTTCGGGCTGCTGACGGCCTTTCCTCTTGCGCAGTCGGTCAGCGGCGAAGCCGGCTCCAACCCGAACGAAACCGTGCAGAACTTTCTCCAGACGAGCGACCGGAGCTGGTCGGATGCCGACGTGAAATCGCTGGTGTCCGGCGGCAAAGTCGCCTTCAACGAGAAGGCGGGCGACAAGAAGGGCCCGATTACGATCGGGTTGACGGTCAGCGAGACGGCCAGGGACCAGGCCACGGCGCCCGGGACCCCCGACAGCCCCACGGACAAGCCGCAGACCCGCATCGTGGTCATCGGCGATTCCGACTTCGCGTCCAATGCCGCCGCCGGCGTGCAGGGCAATTCCGATCTGTTCGTCAACATCAACAACTGGCTGACGCAACAGGAAGATTTGATTTCGATCCACCCGCGCGCCACAGACGACCGCCGCATTGCGCTGACTGCGGACCAGCAGCGCCGGCTGGCCTGGATGTCGCTGCTGCTGATCCCGGGCCTGGTGCTGGGAGCGGGCGTCTTCACCTGGTTCCAGAGGCGGTAACATGCGCCGGTTTGGGTCAACCGTCATTCTGCTGGTCGTCGCAGTCGCGTTCGGCGCCTACCTTTACTTCGTCGACGCGAAAAAGCCCGTCGCCGACGAGAAGGCCAAGCAGAAAGTCTTCTCGTACGATTCGTCGAAGATTGTCCAACTGCAGATCAAATCTGCCACCGGCGACGTCACCTCGCTGAAGAAGGGCTCGGGCGGCTGGACCATCGTCAAGCCCGTCGATGCGGAGGCCGATCAGAACAGCGCCTCGGATGTGGCCGCGAGCCTCGCGAATCTCGACCAGGACCGCGTGGTCGACGAGAACGCGACCGATCTGAAGACCTACGGCCTCGCGGAACCCAGAATCGACGTGTCGTTCAACATCGATGGCGACAAGGACACGCATAGAATCCTGATTGGCGACAAGAGCCCGACCGGCATCGGCGTGTACGCCAAGCTGCCGAACAGCAACAAGGTTTTCCTCGTCGCCACCTCGCTCGACACGTCGCTGAACCGATCGACGTTCGACCTGCGGGACAAGACCGCGTTGAAGTTCGACCAGGACAAGGTTGACTCGGTCGAGCTGAGGTCGAAGAACCAGACCATCCTGCTCGCCCGAACGGGAGAGGATTGGAAGCTTGTGAAGCCCATCGAGGCGCCGGCCGACTTCTCCAGCGTGCAAGGATTGATCGGCCAGATTCACTCGGCGCAAATGACGGCGCTGAAGGACTCGCCGGACGACCTGAAAGACCTGAAGAAATTCGGGCTCGACAAGCCGGAGGTCAGCGCGACGCTCGGCACCGGCGGTTCTCACGTGACGCTCGAGTTGGGCTCAAAGGCCGATACCGTCACGCTGTGGGCGCGTGACCCGGCCAAGCCGATCGTCTTCAGCATCGGCAACGGTGTGGCCGAGGAACTTCGAAAGACGACGTTCGACTTGCGCCGGAAGGAGTTGTTCGCGTTCAGGTCGTTCAATGCCACCCGTTTCGAGATCGTCCGCGGTAAAGACACGCGGGCGTTCGAACGGGTCAAAGGCAGCGCCCCGAATGCGCCCGACACGTGGAAGCAGCTGCTCCCGGCCGTGAAGACTGTTGACGCCAGCAACTTCGAGGGCGCGCTGCTGGAATTCTCCAATCTTCGTGCCTCGGCGGCCGTCGACAAGGCAGGTCCAGCCACCGGCCTCAACACACCGGCCGCAATCATCACGGTCAAATTTGACGACGGGAAGAAGGAAGAGCGCGTCACATTCGGACGCTCGAGCCCCGGCCCCGACGTCTTCGCCTCACGCCCCGACCAACCAGGCGCGCTCAAGGTTGAAACCGGAAAGTTCGACGACGCTCTGAAGAAGCTTGATTCGATTCAGTAGGTTCGCCCTACTTGGCCTGTGCGTCCTGTCCGCCTGTGGCGGCGCGCGCCACGTAGCGGTCACTCCCCTCTCGCCCGTCGAATCGCTTCAAAGAGATCTCACCGCCATCTTCCAGGCCCCCGAGTTCGATCGGTCCATCTGGAGCGTGCTCGTGCGGCCGGCGTCGTCGAGCGAAAACCTGTTTTCGCTCAACGCCTCGAAGCTGGTGATGCCCGGCTCGAACATGAAAATCCTCACGCTGGCGGCCGCCGCCGACCAGCTGGGGTGGGACTATCGCTACGAGACGAAGATCGTCACGACGGCGCCTGTGGAAGCGGGCGTGCTGCTAGGCGACTTGATCGTCGTCGGCAGCGGCGATCCGAGCATCAGCGAGCGCAGCGACGAGCACGGCATCCTGCAATCCATGGCCCAGCAGCTCAGGGATGCCGGCATTCGCCAGATCGACGGCCGGATCATCGGAGACGATGATGTGTTCGACGGCCAGCGGCTCGGCGAAGGCTGGGCCTGGGACAATCTTCCATACGGCTATTCGGCGCCGGTCACGGCGCTGGAGTACAACGAGGGATCGGTCGATCTGGTCATTCGCGCCGGAGCAGCGGCTGGAGATGCCGTCGCGATTCAGATCCAGCCGGAGGGCAGCGGCCTGGAGATCGAAAACCGCCTTGTCACCGCCGCGGAGACGGCGAACGGCGCGCTGACGCTGGAGCGCCTGCCGGGTTCGTCGCATCTGGTCGTGCGAGGGCAGATTCCCGCCAAGGCGGCGCCATTTGCGAGAACCGCATCGGTCGACAATCCCACGCGGTTTTTTGTGAACGCCTTGCGCGCGGCGCTCATCGCCGAAGGCATCCAGGTGAGCAAGGGCGCCCTGGATATCGACGACATGAGCTCGAAACCCGATCGATCGGGCGCGCGGACGCTGGCCACACGTCTTTCCCCGCCGCTGGCCGTGCTCGCCACGTCGATGATGAAGGTCAGCCAGAACCAGTACGCCGAGCTGCTGTTGAAGACGCTCGGCGGCCGCCAGGCGCTTGCCGATCGCCTTCGAAGCCTCGGCATCGCCGACGACAGCTACATCATCGCGGACGGCTCCGGATTGTCCCGCTACGATTTCGTGACCGAGGAGGCCCTCGTAAGGCTTCTGCAGCTGTTTCGCGATCGCCCGGCTGACCGGGCGCCGTTCACCGCAACGCTTCCGGTGGCCGGGCGCGACGGGACGCTGGCAAGGCGCCTGACGGGAACCCCCGCCGAAGGCAGGGTCCGCGCCAAGAGCGGAACCATCGACAACGTGCGCGCGCTGTCGGGTTACCTGGATACGGCCAACGGCGACACGCTGGTGTTTTCGATGATCGCCAACAATTTTTCGCTGCCGGTGGCGCAGATCGACGCCGCCGTCGATCATGCGCTCGTCCGCCTGGTCTCGTTCACGCAATCACCAGGCGCCGGGGCCGGCGGCGGGCGGGCTGCGCCGCGGGGGCCGGCACGGCCGAGCGATACACCGCCCTGAACGGGACGGGTTCCTCGCCATTGGGGCGCGCCGAGCCCGGCGGGACCGGCCCAGGCGGGCCTAGGCGGGGACTTCGGCGCCGACCAGATTCCGTTCGGCGGCGCGAGCGTTCACTTGCCATAGCGCCAGCATTCCAAGCGCGACACAAGCTATGCTGATCCAGGCTTCCGCGTTCAACATGCCCGACGCATGCCAGCGGTCGTACGCCCACCCGTCGAATGCCGTCATATACACGCAAGGAATATTTCCGAGCGATGCCATGATGGCGTATTTCGTGGAGGCCGCTCCCCGGCCGATGGCATTGAGCACGAGCGCCGAAAAGCTTGCGTTGGCCATGCCCAGCGAGAGCGCGTAGCACAGCACCCACGCGCTGTACTCAAGCGGCGTACGCGGCGCCAGGGCCATGACAATCGCGACGACCGCCATGAAGCTGCCGGAGATGAAGTAGGTCCACCAACGCCCGACGCGATCCGCCATCTGGCCGCCGGCGAAGCATCCGATGGCGCTCGCGACGCTGCTCAAAACGCCTGTGGCCAGCGCCACCGTGTCCGGCGTCGCGCGCCAGTCGGGAGCAATCGCGGACCACAAGTTGGACGCTCCGGCAGCTCCGATAGGGCACGCGACCAGTGCAATCGTCAGCAGCACAATCGGCGACCGAATCAGCTCGCGGAAATCGCTGCCGATGTCGCGCACGCGCCGGCCGATTCGTTCGCCCGCGACCGGCTGGACATCGGGCACCAGGTAGAGCGCGGCCGTGCACACCAGCATGGCGAGCGCCAATACCGATCCGGCGAGCTGGCTCGAGAAATGGCTGGCGAGCCACACTCCCGCCCCGCCCCCCAGGCCGAAGCCCCCAAGATTCCCCATTTGATACCAGCCCGCGGCCCGTCCCTTTTCGTTCTCGGCGACCGCATGCGCCATCAAACCGCCCACCGGCAACACGACCAGGGTGCCGGCGACCTGTGAGATGAATACCATCACGGTCAGCAGCGCCGTGGCGCCCGGGCGAATGGGGATGAGACTGAGCAGGAACAGCGAGCCGGCGCAGGTCCCCAGGCCGATCCTGTACCATTTGCGGAGCGACAGAGTCAGATCGGCGATCGGGCCCCACAGGAACCGCCAGATGTTTGCTGAAAGGCCAACGGCGACAATCGCCGCCGCGGCACCGACCGAAAATCCAGCGCGCGTCAGCACAAACGGCAACGTGACGCCGACAAAACCGGCGCTGATGCCCATGGGCAGCACCAGAAAGAAGAAGATGAAGGGTCGTGTGCGAGAGCCTTGGTGCATATGAAGGGGCAGCATCGGGCTTCAGCCTGCCCAGTCCTTTTTCAGCAGCAGCTCCTCAATTCGGTAGGCGTGCAGGAAGTCGTGGAGCGCCAGATGGCGAAACATGATCATCACCGAATACCGGGCGTACTCCCCGTGCTCGGCCGTCCGCGCCCACTCTTCCGGCGTCAGCCGCCGGATCCGTTCGACCAGGCGCCCGCGGTCGCTCACATATTGGTCCAGCGACCGGTTCAGATCCATCTGCAGGAGCATGTCGTCGGGATCGGCCTGGTCCGGAAGGTAGGGCCTGATGACGGGATTTGGATCGCGCAGCATCTGGTCGAGCCGGCCAAAAAACAACTGATGGACGACGGCGAGATGACACGCGTGTTCGTGCGCCGACCATTTTCGCGGCGCCGGCCGCCGCTTGAGGATTGGCGATGGAACTTCGCGCACCAACGGAAGGATGACCTGCGGCGCCCGTTCGAGCGCGTCGATGACAGCCGTTATGGCGCCGTCATTCATCCCTTGAACTCCGTAAGCGACAGCGTGTTTCCATCCGGATCCTTGAACCATGCGACCTTGGCGCCGCCTGGCGCGGTCCACACGCCGTCTTTGTCCTGATCGAGAAAGCCGTACCGCTGGAAGGCGACGCCGCGCTTCACGAGATCGCGGATCGACTGCGTGATATCGGGAACCGTCCAGCCGAGGACAGTAAACGCGGCCGGCTGCAGCTCCCGCACGATCGCCACGCGAAGCATCGTGCCGGCGGCATCAAACGCCAGCGCAAACCCGTCTTCGCTCACGAGGCTCAAACCGAGCGTCCCGGCATAGAACGCCCTGGCGGCGTCCGGATTTGTCGTGGCAACAAAGGCGATGATGGGCGCCGATTTCAGCGTCATGACGATCTGACCGCGTCCCTGGCCAGGGCCAGAATCTCCGGAGCCGAGCCCGCCAGTCCTCCACCCTGGGCCATCCCGCCCTTGCCGCCGCCTTTCCCGCCGAAACGTTCGATGAGTTTCCTGAGAATGGCGCCCGCATCGATGGCGACATCCTGCGATCGAGCCACCACAACGAGCGCAGGCGTCTCGGCAGAGATAAGGACCGCCACCTTACCGGGGTCAGCAGCGATGGTCGAAGCCAGCTTCTTCAGTCCATTCGCGTCCCAGCCTGAGACCGCTTCGGACACCAGCATCACGTGTCCGACGCTCTGACCCTTCGCGCCGAGCGCCGCGGCCTCATGAGCCGCGAGCCTCTCCTGAAGGCGCTCGCGATCTTTCTGCTGCGCGCGGCTGGCCGTCTGCATCTTCTCTATCGCGGCGGGCAACTCTTCCGGCAGCACAGATAGCAGCCGGACGCCGCCGGTCACGGCGTCGTTCAACACGTGAAACGCGCGCAGGGCGCGGCCGCCGCACACAAACTCGATCCTCATTCCGCCTTTGAAGCGCTCGGCTCCTGCGATCGCGATGATGCCGATTGCGCCAGTCCTACTCACGTGCGTTCCGCCGCACGCCGACAGGTCGTAGTCCTCGATCTCGATGATGCGCAGATCGCCTGTGCGCGCGGGATCCTTTCGAAGCGGCAGTTTGGCGGCTTCAGCCGATGTGACAAAGCGCATGGAGACCTCCCGGTCCTCCCACACAATCCTGTTCGCCGCACTTTCGGCTGCGGCAATCTGCCCGGCCGCCACCTCCTTGTCCAGATCGATCGTGGCTGACGAAGCGCCGAGATGGAAACTCACGGTCCGCGCGCCAGCCTCGCGGTCGAACGCCGCCGAGAGCAGATGCTGCCCGCTGTGCTGCTGCATATGGTCGAATCGCCGATCCCAGGCGATATGCCCGCGCACGCGGGCATTCTTCGCGAGGTCCCGATCGACGAGATGGCCGATCGTCCCGTCCTCCCGGTCGAAGACGTCGAGCACCGTCGCCTCTCCCAGGGTGCCGGCGTCGCAGGGCTGCCCGCCCGACGTGGGATAGAACGCCGTGCGATCGAGGGTCACCTCCCAGTGGCCCTCCTTGGGGGCGACGTCGCGGACGACCGCGTCGAATTCCACCAGGTAGGAGTCGGTGTAGTACAGGCGTTCTTCGTTCATGAGAATGGCCGCACTACCGCAGCAAGGGATCCTCGATGCCCGCCTCGGCGAAGCCGCGCGCCCGCAACACGCAGCTGTCGCAGCGGCGGCAGGGCGCGCCGTGCGGCAGCGGGTCGTAGCAGCTGTGCGTGAGGCCGTAGTCGAGGCCCAGCGCCACACCCCGCCGGATAATCTCGGCCTTGGTCATCGACGAGAGCGGCGCGCGGATATGAAAGCGTCCGCCGTTCACCCCCGCCTTGGTGGCCAGCGTGGCCAATCGCTCGAACGCTTCGATGTACTCCGGCCGGCAATCGGGATAGCCTGAATAGTCGAGCGCGTTCACGCCGATGATGATATCGAATGCGCCGAGCACCTCTGCCCACGCCAGCGCGAGCGACAGCAAGACTGTGTTGCGCGCGGGAACGTAAGTCGACGGGATCACGTTCGGGTCCGGCCCGCCTTTCGGCACCTCTCCATCGCCCACCAACGCCGAGCCGCCGACCGAGCCGAGATCCACAGCCAGCTCGCGGTGCGCGGCGACGCCCAGCGCTTCGGCGACTCTGCGCGATGCCAGGATCTCATGCGCGTGGCGCTGGCCGTACTTGACGGTCAGCGCGTACAACTCGAAGCCGGACGCACGCGCGATGGCCGCCGCGGTGTAGGAGTCGAGGCCGCCGCTGAGAAGGACCACCGCCTTCATCGGCTACACACCACGGACCTCCGGACCCCAGATGTGCTTGTGGATCTGGAGCTGAAGCCGAACGGGCAGCCGATCCTGCAGAATCCATTCCGAGAGAGGCTTCGGATCCATCACGCCGTGAACGGGCGAGAACAGCACAGCCGCGCAGCGCCGGTCCAGCGCATGGCGGGTGACGAGATCCCGTGAAAACTCGTAGTCCACGCGGTCCTTGATCACGAACTTCACCTGGTCGCGCGAGCCGAGCCGTTCGAGATTGCCCCAATCGTTGCCGTCGGCCTCGCCGCTGCCGGGGCACTTCACATCCATCACCTTCACAACGGCGCCGGGCACGCGGCTCACATCCACCTGGCCGCCCGTTTCAAGCAGCACCGTGCGCCCGGCTTCGAGGAGCCGCTCCATCAACGGGTACACGTCGGCCTGCAACAGCGGCTCGCCGCCGGTGACCTCCACGAGCGGGCTTCCGAATCGATCGACTTCCCGCAGCACGTCGTCGACCGACATCTTCCGGCCTTCGTGAAACGAATAGGTCGTATCGCACCAGGAGCACCGCAAATCGCAGCCCGTCAGGCGGACGAACACACAAGGTCTGCCTGCGTAAGTCGACTCCCCCTGGATGGAATAAAAGATTTCGTTGATTGTCAGCACGCTCTCTCATTCTACATTCAGGCTCTGGCCCTGGGCTCCGGCCTTCAGGCGCAAGTCTTGGATTGAGAACACGCCAGGTTTTGCGAGAGCTCACAAGGAACGCCAGAGCCGAACTCGAAGAGCTGTACCCCTGGGTTGTCCACCGGGCGCCAAGCGACAGAGGATCGGCCAGCGCGGAGCTACGGCCGCTCCGATGATGTAAGTAAGCCGCGTACGTGAGCGGCGATGGCGTCAGTGCCACTGTCTGTGTTACCCAGAATGACCAGAACGTACCCAAGATCCGGATAGAACTCGACCTGATTCGACGAACCGGCAAGCGAGCCGCGGTGCCCGGCGATCTTCACGCCGTTCACGAGCCGCGTCTCGAAGCCATAGGCGTCGCGCCCGCCATAATCCGCGTTGATGTAGCCGGTCAGGACTCTGGCGGTTGTGTCCGGGCTGAGAAGCTGGTTGGCGACGAGTGCGTCCGCGAATCGGGCAAGGTCGTCCACCGTCGAATATCCGCCGCCCATTGGGCTCCCGACGATGAACTCGTCCCCGGGCTTGGGCTGCTCCCACGCTGGATACCACCGAGCCGAATCTGCGCTGGTGCCGCCAGGTGGCGTGCGCGTATAACCGAGCGAAGGCTGACGAGCCGGGTCGATCTCGTACCGGGTGTTCGCCAGGCCGAGTGGACGGAAGATCTCCTCCTCGACGACCGACGTAAACGCGCGACCCATCTGTCGTTCAATGATCGCGCCCAACAGAAGGAAGTTGGAATTGCTGTAGGCCCATTGTGTGCCAGGGCGGAACTGAAGCGGTGATGTCGCGAAGTACTTCCAGAAGTCGGTCGGCGACTTGATAGTCCGGATGTTCGCCCAGAAATCCGGTACCCGGAACAGGTCCGGGATGCCCGAGCTCATGGTCAACAGATGATGGACCGTCACTCGATCGCGTGCTTCGGCAGATGGGTACTCTGGAAGCAGCGAACCGAGCGTGCTGTCAAACGACAACTTTTTCCGCTCCACGAGTTTCGCGATCGTGACCGCGGTGAACATCTTGCCCACCGACGACAGCATAAACGGAGTCTCAGGAGTATTGGGCCGTTGGGCGTTGCGATCGGCCAAGCCGTAACCGTGCCTCACGAGGAGCTGCTCGTGGTGACGGAGCAGCACGACTCCCGAGAATTCGTCGCGTTCAGACAATCGCGCCGTAAAGGCTTCAACGTCGACAGCTAGAGCGGCGTCGCGCGCGTCTCGCGCTGCGCGGTTCCGGCCGCTGCAGCCTGTCAGAACAGCCGCCCCGACGAAAGCTGCGATCAGACCCTTCTTCATGAAGACGCTCATCCCCTCCGATTGATTACGCGAGGCCCACCGGCTGCTCGAACTCGTGCCGCGGCATGCGTGCTCTGCAGGCAATTACCAGAAGGGCGCAAAGCCTGACTGGTCGAGACAGGCGAACACAGATACCACGGCGCATTGGAGTCACATTCAGTAGAATCGGTCCAATGGCCAAGCCGACACTCTCGAATCTCCGCATCGGCACTTCGGGCTGGAACTATCCGGCGGGCAAAGGCACGTGGAACGGCATTTTCTATCCCAGCGCGGGGCCCGCAAAGTCGCGCGGCGGCGCGGGGCGAGGGGCCCCCGCGCCCAAGTTTGACGAGCTGGCCTTCTACGCCGAGCATTTCGATACCGTCGAGATCAACACCACGTTCTACGGCCAACCGAAGCCGGACATCGCGGCAGGCTGGGCGCGCAGAACTCCACAGGGCTTCGAGTTCTCGCTGAAGCTCTACCGGAAGTTCACGCATCCGGCGATGTACGAAAAGGCCACCGGCAGGGCCGACGCCCACTCCGACGTGCCCGGCGTGCCAATCCTCGACGAAACGGAGATCGACGTGTTCCGCCGGGGCATCGAACCGCTTGCCGATGCCGGCAAGGTTGGCGCGCTGCTGGCGCAGTTTCCACCGAGCTTCAAGCAATCGCCGCAATCGCGAGACTACCTGGACGCGCTGCTGTCCCGCTTCAGCGGCTATCCCGTCGCGGTCGAATTACGGCACCGCAGCTGGAGCGATGACTTTGCGGCGACGCTGACGCTGTTGAACTCGCACAACGCGGCGCTGACGCAGATCGACGAGCCGAAATTCCAGGTTTCAATTCGTCAGAATCAGTTGCCGAACATCTCCGGCTTCTATTACATGCGGTTGCACGGACGCAACGCGGCGCAGTGGTGGACGCACGACAAGTCGGAGGACCGCTACAACTACCTGTACTCCGCGGACGAACTGGCGCCGATCGCCGAGACGGCGGATGCCGCGCGCCGGCTGGTGAAAAAGTTCTACCTGTACTTCAACAATCACTTCTCGGCCAAGGCGGTCGCGAACGCGGTCATGATCAAGCGGCAGCTCGGCGAGCCGATCGACGGCCTGTACCCGCCGGCGTTTCTCGAGGCCTATCCGCACCTGAAGGGCGTCGTCAAGGATTACACTGAAGCGTGGATGCCGGCGCCGGTCCGCCACGAGAGCCGCTGACGTTTCGTGACGCCGTCCGGCGCGGCTGGAGCAAACGCTGCCCGCACTGCGGCCAGGGCCCGCTGTTCGCCGGATGGAACAGGCCCTACCGCCACTGCCCCGTCTGCGGCTACCTTTACGAAAGAGACTACGGCGATGTGTGGTGGGTGTGGATCGTCACCGATCGCATTCCGGTCGCCATCGGCATCGTCTTCGTCTACTTCGGCTTCAGAGTGACGAACTGGAAGATCGGCGTCGTGTTCTTCGGTTCGCTGCTGGTGCCGCTGCTCGCGACGATTCCGCGCCGTTACGGGCTGGCAATCGCGATCACATACTGGATTCGGCGGCGCTGGCCTCAACCGGAAGATCCACTGCCGCCCTTGAGATCCGCGTGACGCCGATGCGCGGGCACAAATCGCGGATCGCGCAAGACGGGCATCGGGGATACACGGGACGGCACACGTGCTGGCCCCACGTCACCAGATACAAATTGATGTACGGCCACCAGCGTTCGTCTGTCGCCTTGTAGAGCGCCTGTTCGGTCTCATCGGGCGTCTTCGTCTTGACCCATCCGAGCCGGTTCGCAATGCGATGCACGTGGGTATCGACGCAAATGTTCCTCCGGCTTTCATACGCGAGGATCAACACCAGGTTCGCCGTCTTGCGGCCCACGCCGGGCAGCGTCAACAGCTCTTCCATCGTCCCCGGGATCTTCCCGCCGAAATCGCGGATCAGGGTGGCGCACGTCGCTTTGATGTAACGCGCCTTGTAGCGATAGAAGCTCACGGGGTAGATCAGCTTCTCGATCTGCTTGACGGTGAGCTTCCCCATCGTCTCCGGCGTGCCCGCCTTCGCGAACAAGCGCTCCGCAGCGGCATAGGTCGTCGCATCCTGCGTGCGCGCCGAGAGCAACGTGGCAATCGTGACCTGAAAGGGATCCTCCTCCCGGGACGCAGAAATCTTCTCCACCGCGGGCAGCTCGAGCCCGGTGATGGCCACCGCGAGCCTCCGCATCACCCGTTCCACGGTCTGCGATAGAGAACGTTTCTTCGTAGAAATAACGTCCGATCCGGTTATGGGATGGGCGTGACGGGTGGCTTACCCGTGAGCACGTTGACCACGTTGCGCGCGGCGAGATCGTACATCGCGGCGCGGGTCTCGGCGGTCGCGCTCGCCAGGTGCGGCACCAGCACCACGTTCTCGAGCTTCAGCAGCTCTGGATGGACTCTCGGCTCATCTTCGTACACGTCGAGCCCTGCGCCTTTTATGATGCCCTCGCGCAACCCCCACGCGAGCGCGTCCTCATCGACGACAGGACCTCGCGACGTGTTGATCAGATAGGCCGACCGCTTCATCCGGGACAAGGCGGTCCGGTCGATCAAGTGCCGCGTCTCGGGCAACAGCGGCACGTGGACCGAAACGACATCGGAAGTCGCCAACAGCTGATCGACCGACATGCTGGTGTACGCCGGCAACGAGCGCGGCGCCGGATCGTAGTAGGCGATTCTCATACCGAGGTTCCGGGCCTTTTCCGCCACGACCTGGCCGATCCGGCCGGCCCCGATGATTCCAAGCTGCCGATCCCTGACGTCGGACCCGATCATGAAGTCCAGCGCGAAGCCCTTCCACTCGCCGCGCCGGACTGCGCGATCGCCTTCGACGATGCGGCGGGTGACCGCCATGATCAAGGTGATGGCCATGTTCGCCGTCGCTTCGGTCAACACGTCCGGGGTGTTGGTGAGCACGATGCCCTTCGACCGCGCGTACGGCAAATCGAGGTTGTTGTAGCCCACGGCAACGTTCGCAATAACTTTGAGATCGGTTCCAGCGTCGATGACTTCCTTGTCGATCTTGTCGAGCGCCGCCACCACGAGCGCCTGTCTTCCCTTGACGCGCCTCACAAGCTCGTCGTGCGTGAGCACGCCCTCCCGGTAGACCTCGACGTCCCCCACGGCTTCGAGAGGCGCGGTTGCCGCGGATGGAAGCTTGTAGGTGACCAGAATCGAGGGCTTGGCCATGCCGATCAGTGTCCGTACGACTGGCAGAACCCGCAATGATTGCACTGCACGGAGGGTTCGATCAGACACCTGCCATCATCGATCTCGCTGCCCGGCGTGACGTGCAGGATGATGTGGCTGGCATGCGAAGCGAACCGGGATCGCGAGTCGTTGTCCGCGAGCCCGCCTGAAAACGACTCCCGATCTCGCTTCGGGACTCTTTCTGCGGGCCGCCCGAGATGCCGCTCGATCGCTTCGCGGACGAGCACGCGGAGGTCTTGTTCGTTCATGATGGCAGATCGACCGTATCGACGATGCCCACGATCGCCGCGTCGACCGGCGCAGCCTTTTTGCCGATAGCGTCGCTCGCCGAGCGTCCCTCGAGCACGATCAGCACCCGTTCGCCGACCCCCGCGCCTGCTCCGTCCACGGCGAGCAGCTCGCCGCCGCGCGGCGTGTCTTCAAGCGTAAGCGGCTGCACGAGCAGCAGCTTCCCGCCTTCGAGCTTTCGATGCTTTTTGGTGGAAACGACCGTTCCGATGACGCGAGCGAGAAGCATGGCGCGGGCTAGCCGACGGTCCAGTGATCGACGATTCCCACAATGCCCGCGTCGGCGGGCACTTCGATCGGGTAAAACGGAAAGCTCGCTTCCTTGCCGCGCACGAAAAATACGTCTTCGCCGACACCGGCGCCCATCGAATCGGCCGCCACGATCACCCGGCCGGCGGGTTCGCCGGATGAAGACATCGGCTGCACCAGCAGCAGCGTCACGCCGGCCAGCGTATCGTTCTTGTTGTTGAGGACGACGTTTCCAACGACCCTGCCTAGTTGCATATGATCACGGCCGTCAGTCCTTGATTTCGATCTCGTCGATGATGCCGACGATGGCGGCATCTACGGGGCAATCCTTCATGCCCGACGCCATGCGCGCCGAGCTGCCGCTGACGATCAACACGGTCTCGCCGAAGCCCGCGTCGACCGTATCGACCGCGACCAGATAGTTGCCTTCGGGCTTGCCTTTGGGATCCATGGGTCGCGCGATGAGGAGTTTGCTGCTGACCAGGCGCGGATCTTTGCGGGTCGCCACCACGGTGCCGACCACCTTGGCCAGTATCACTTTTTCAGGCCTTGACGCCCGACTTGCCAATCGGCAGCGCCTCTTCGAGGTTGGCGTGGGGGCGCGGGATCACGTGCACCGACACGAGCTCGCCTACCCGGCGCGCCGCCGCCGCGCCCGCATCGGTGGCGGCTTTCACCGCCGCCACATCGCCGCGCACGATCGCGGTGACGTAACCGGCGCCGATCTTTTCCCAGCCGACCAGCGTCACCTTGGCGGCCTTCACCATCGCATCCGCCGCTTCAATCATGGCGACGAGTCCTTTGGTTTCGACCATGCCGAGCGCCTCACCCATGCTGACCTCCCAATAGAGCCTTCACGGCATCCTCAATCAGGGCCGTAAGCTCGCGGTATGATAGCCGAATTTCCCCGTCCAAATCCGACGGATCGGTCGGGATCAATCGCGCGCCGCTCGCCCCGCCCGGGCCGCTCGGTAATGACGCGGGCGCCTGAATCGTCTGGCACGAAGCTTGGTCGGAAGCCTCATCGGTTTCGGGCATCGTCGTCGGCCCATCGGCGCAAATCGGCGCGGGCGAGCTGATGCCGTAATTTCCGCGGAGCCCCTGCAGCCGCTCCACTTCCTGTCGCGACAGAAGATGCTCGCGGCCGAGCTGTCTGGCGACCAGGCTGATTTTCGCAAAGTGCTCGATCGTTTCCATCTTGTAATAAGCCGAGAACACGTCGCTCCCAACGGTCAGCGCGCCGTGGTTGGCGAGCAGCAAGCCGTCGTGCGCCTTGATGTATTTGCGCACGGCTTCCGGCAGCTCGGGAGTAGACGGCGTGCCGTATTCAGCGATGGGAATGCTGCCGAGCGTGGTGACGACCTCTGCGAGCACGGCGCGATCGAGCGGAATGCCGGCGACGGCAAACCCGGTCGCGGTGGGCGGATGCGCGTGCACCACGGCGCGCGCGTCGGGCCGGTTTTTGTAAACCTCGAGATGCATCAATAGCTCGGTCGAGGCATCGCGCGCGCCGCGGAGCTTTTTGCCCGCGAGATCGGTGACGACCATCATCTCCGGCGTCATGAATCCCTTCGAGACGCTCCTGGGCGTGGTCAACACCGTCTCGTCGTCCAGCCGGATACTGATGTTGCCGTCGTTCGACGCGACGTAGCCGCGCGCGTAGACGCGCCTGCCGACTTCGACGATGTCCGCTCGGAATGCGTCTTCGGTCCGCTGGTTCATTGGCCGATGTTCCCGTGGGCCGATGACAGGCTGTCGAGCGCCTGTTTGGCTTGCTGACCTTCGGGGCTTTGCGGCGCCACCTCGACGAGCTTCTGCCACGCCTCGGTCGCGCCCTTGAGATCGCGCTTGCCGAAGGCCCTGACCACCCCGAGGTTGAGCAGCGTCTTGGCGTGCGTCGGATCGATTTCGAGAGAATGCTGGAGCTGCTCTAACGCCCGATCGGTTTCCTTGTTGTAGTAGTAACTGACGCCGAGGTCGGTGCTGACGTTCACATCTTTGGGATTGAGCGACAGCGATTCCTGATACCACTTGATGGCTTCGGGGTATTTCCCGGCATCGTAGTACAGATCGCCAAGCTGGCTTCGCGCAACCGCGTTCTTCGGATCCCGCTCGGCGACGCTTTCGAGCGCCCGCGCCTTGGTTTCGTCGAGCATCGCCGGAGCAGGCGTACTGGACTCGGAGGCGGTCGAAGCCTGCTGCGGGGCGCTCTGGGCCTGGGTCGCAGCCGGACGAGGCGCGAGCTGCGCCTGCTGGCTGCCGATCATCCAGCCGACGATCAGGCCGAAGAAAACGCCTGAGATTGCGTAAATCACCGACTCCAGTTTCATGGTTCCTGGCTCAGATCATAATAGTGTTCGTCTGAACCAGTCCACCAAGGCGCCCGCCAAGTCCGGATCTTTTGACAGCAGCACCGTGCCATGCGCCAGGACATCGCTCAGCCGCACTTCGCGCGTGCCCGGCCCGATGGCGGCGAGCGTGCGAATCGAGCGCCACGCGTACGGGTCCTTCGTGCTCGCCACGAGCAATGCCGGACGCGCACCGAATTTCTTCATCGGCGCCTCGGTCCTGAGGTTCCGGTAGTCCAGGCCTGGAGAAAGCAGCGCAATCGACCGTACGTTCGGGTCATCCGCGCCGTCGATCACCGCGAGATTGGCGCCGATCGACGCGCCGGCGATGCCCACCGCGCTCGGCACCACGTCGGGGCGCTCCCGCAGAAACGCCTTGGCCGCCTTGACATCGAGCTGCAAGGCGTCCTGGCCTGCGTCGCCGCCGTTGCGAAAGTCGATCGCGAGCACGGCATAGCCCGCGTCGGCCAGACGCGAGCCGGCCGCCAGCCAGTCGTCGTGCGTGCGCGCCAGCATGGGAAGCAAGACGATGCCCGGCGAGGGGTGCCGGGAGGATTCGAGGTACGTGCCCGCCAGACTGACGCCGTCCTCGGTTCGCAGCGTGACACGTCTGGACGCGGCGGCCTGTCCTCGCTGGCCCATCGCAAAGAACAGCAGCACGAGAAGCGCAGCCGTCAGCCGGCACCCGATCGGGATTCGGGATTCGACCCCAATCTGGATTCCGGACCCGGATCCGGATCCGGCGGGCGGCAGCCTCACGCAGGCGGCCGATTCGAAATCAGGGCGTGGTTCTGAGGGCATCGAGATAGTCACGAACAGATCTCTCCAACCCGACAAACAGCGCATGCGAGACGAGCGCGTGCCCGATCGATACTTCTGCAAGATGCGGAAGACGCCGAAAGAGGGGAAGGTTGTGAAGATCGAGGTCGTGGCCGGCGTTGACCCCCATTCCACGCGAATGGGCGAGCTCGGCGGCGGCGGCGTAGCTTTTGAAGCTCGCCTCGCCTGTTCCCGCCTCGAACGCTCGTGCAAAGGGTTCGGTGTAGAGCTCGACGCGATCACCGCCGCGGTCGGCCGCCCACCGTACGGCGTCGGCCACCGGATCGACAAACAGGCTCACGCGAACGCCGAGCCGCTTGCAATCGCCCACGACCTTCTCGATCGCAGCCGCCGGCGTCGCGGCCGGCCAACCCGCCTGGCTGGTAATTTCGCCGGGCTTCACCGGCACGAGCGTGCACTGTGTTGGCCGCACCTCGGCGACAAGATCGAGAAACCCCTGGCGCGGGTCGCCTTCGAGATTGTATTCGACGTGGCCGGCGAGCGATCGCAATTGCGACGCGATCGCGCGGACGTCTGCCGGCGTGATGTGCCGCTCGTCGGCTCGCGGGTGGACGGTGATGCCGGGGGCACCGGCCTCGACGCAGACGCGAACGGCGTCGAGCACGCTCGGCTCTCTGCCGCCGCGCGAGTTTCGCAGGGTCGCCACCTTGTTGACGTTGACCGAGAGGCGGAGCATAAGAAAGTTAAAAGTGGAAAGTTAAAAGTAGAAAGTAAAGTTAAAAGTGGAAAGTTAAGTTAAAAGTAGAAAGTTAAGTTACAAGTTAAAAGTAGAAGGTAGAGAGTAAGGGACGACCACGCTACCCCAGCGACAGCTTCACCTGAAAGGCGATTTCGCGCGCCCAAGCGTCGATGTCTTCTTTGTTCTGGCCCTCCAGCATCACCCGGAGCAAGGGCTCCGTCCCGGAATACCGGACGAGCAGGCGGCCGTTGGCGCCCAGGCGGTGCTCTACCTGCTCGATTGCCGCGGCGATCTGCGGAATCGTCTTCAAATCGACCTTTTCCCGCACGCGCACGTTCAACAGCACCTGTGGATAGGTCTGCAAGTCGTCGGCAAGGTCCGCCAATTCCCTTCCGGTGACGGCCATCGTGCGCAGGACGTTCATGGCGGTGATGAGCCCGTCGCCCGTATAGAGAAAATCGGAAAAAATGATGTGTCCGGACTGTTCGCCGCCGAGCGACAGATTTCTCTTCTGCATTTCCTCCATGACGTATTTGTCGCCCACGGTGGTCCGCACCAGGCCGATGCCGAGTTTCTGGAGGGCCAGCTCCAGGCCGATGTTGCTCATCACCGTCGCGACCACCGCGTTGCCGCGCAGGCGGTCCTCGGCTTTCATCTGCTTGGCGCACATCAGCAGCACGTGGTCGCCGTCGAGAATGCGGCCCGCCGCGTCGACGAAGATCGCGCGGTCGCCGTCGCCATCGAACGCAACGCCCAGCCGGCAGCGGCTCGAGACCACCGCCTCGGCCAGCGATTCCGGATGCGTCGAGCCGCAGCCCTGGTTGATATTGCGGCCGTCCGGGCTGGCCGCAAGCACGATCGCGTCGAAGCCCATCTCCCTGAACAGCTTCGGCGCGACCGTCGTCATCGCGCCGTTCGCGCAATCGACGGCGAGGCGCAGCGAGCCGAGACGTTCGAGGCGCGGCAGCACTTCGCGCGCGTGATCCAGGTAAGCCCGGAGATGATCGGTGGCGTTCACTTCCGCCGCGTCGCCCCTCGACGGCTGCCACGACGGGTCGGCCACCAGCTCTTCGATGCGCTCTTCCAGATGTTCGCTATATTTGGCGCCGGAACCGGAAAATACCTTGATGCCGTTGTCTTGATACGGGTTGTGAGAAGCGGAAATGACGGCGCCGGAATCAAATTGCAGGGATCGCGTCAGATACGCGACCGCCGGAGTGGGCGCAACGCCGATGCTGTAGACCGTGGCGCCGCTCGAGCCGGCGCCGTGCGCCAGTTCGCGCTCGATCCATTCGCCGGACTCGCGCGTGTCACGACCGATCAGCACGCGTTTGCCCCCGTTCCCGGGCATCACCTTCACCAGCGCGGCGCCGACCCGCCGGATGGTCTCGGCGTCCAGCGGAAACGTGCCGGCCGATCCTCTGATTCCGTCGGTTCCGAACAGCGGGTGTGCCATCAGCGGCGAGCGGGTCGGCCGGGTTTACTGGACATGTATGCGGGTTTGCTGGACATGTATGCGGGTTTACTGAACATGTATCCGAACGACAGCGGGATCGAGTTGATCGATGCCGATGCCCGGTGCGGGGTCCAGCCTCACCGGCAGCCCGTAGTCGCCTTCCCCGATACCATCCATGTCAACGTAGGCGGCCACCAAACCGTCCTTCAGCTTGTCGATCGTGGTCTTGATTCCGCGCGCGCGCACGGTCACGGTCGGCGGGACCACCAGCGCGTTGAGCCCCGCGCCCAGATTTCTCAAGCGCACCGGCACGCTCAGTTGCCGCTCGTCGGGGGCCTGCAGGATCTCGACATTCACCAGCGCGCTTCGCGTCGCCTTCAGCCGGACGCCCTGCTCCGCGACCCCCAGCGGCACCGTCTGGCGAATCGCCGACCTGGCCGCGCCCACCCACACGGGCTCGGTGATCGCTTCGGTCACGTGCAGCAACAGGCTCTCGGGACCCACGACCTCCACCGTCTTCGGCTGCGATGAAATATCGCCAACGATGAAGCCCGTCGCCGGTTCGCCCTCCACGGACGGCTGCACGGGGACGACGCGCGTGGCCGACGGCTCGAAGCGGATCGCCACCGACGCGGGCACCACTTGCGTGACCTCGACCGCGAACGGCGCCTTCACGCGGTCGGGAGAAATGTGAAACAGCCGCCGGCCCGGCTGGGCGGTGCTCAGGTCGATGGTGGCCACGAGGTCGCCCGGACCCAGACGCCCCATCACGTCCGCGGTACCCCGCACGCGGACATCTACGGTGTCCTGCGGCGGATCGACCATCTCGACGTTGTCGGGCAGCTTCTGCACCTCCAGCGGAATACGCAGGCCGCGCTCGACCGACGCGCGCTGAGCCGAGACCATCATCCACAGCAGCACCGCCAGCGCCAGCGCCACAATCTTGAAGCCGAAATGCGCGAAGGGATGGTATCGCATCAATCCCGGCGTGTGATGAGCGCCTTCAGCCGCGCCTTCAGCATCGGGGCGTCAAACGGCCCCTCGAGCTGGCCATCGAGCGCGACGGAGATACGTCCCGTTTCTTCCGACACGATGATGGCCACCGCATCGTTCTCTTCGGTCAGCCCGATAGCCGCGCGATGGCGCGTGCCGAGGCTCCGCGCCAGCAACGGATTGATTGTAAGCGGCAGGAAGCAGGCGGCCGCGGCTATCCGGTCGTTCTGCACCATCACGGCGCCGTCGTGCAGGGGCGACTTCGGCTGAAAAATGCTCACGAGCAGATCGTATGTGAGCAGGGCGTCGAGCGGAAGGCCCGTCTCGATGTAGTTCCTCAAGCCGATCTGGCGCTCGATCACGATGATGGCGCCTATATGCAGCCCCGAAAGCTGCGTCGCCGCCACGACGAGCTCTTCGATCGTCTCCTCGGCGCCTTCGGTGGTGAGAAAGTAGCGGAAGAACGGCGCGCGGCCGAGGTGCGCGAGGGCGCGGCGGATATCGGCCTGGAACAGCACGATCACGGCAAAGACCACGTACCCGAGGGAATTACGGATGAGCCAATCGATGGTCTCCAGATGGCCCCAGCGCGAGACGTACGACAACAGGACGAGCAGCGCCAGACCGGCGGCCATTTGTACCGCGCGCGTGCCGCGGATCGCCTTGAGAATCTCGTAGATCGCCAACGCCACGATGGCGACGTCGAGCACGTCCCACCAGGTCATGGCTGGCAGCGACAGGTTGGCAATCAGGTTCAGCATCGGATGCGATCGGCCACGCGAACCACGTCAACCATCGCCGCCACGGCGTGAACGCGCACCACGTGCGCGCCCAGGAGGACGGCAGCCGCGACCGATGCCGCGGTCGCGAAATCGCGATCGCCGGCGCCCCGCTCGCCGATGGCGGCGGTAAGGAAAGACTTTCGCGAGGGGCCAACCAGAAGCGGGCAGCCAAGCGCCGCGAATGCGGGCAGCGCGGCCAGGGCGGCATAACTGTGCTCGGCACGTTTGGCGAACCCCAGACCCGGGTCGAGCATCACGGTGTCGCGCGCCACGCCGGCGGCCAGCGCGCGCTCGAGGCTCGCCTGGAGCTCGTCTCTCACCTCGCGGGCCACCGAGCCATATCTGGCTTCGCGGTACATGTCTCGCGATCCGCCTCGACTGTGCATCAGAACCAGCCCGGCGCGGTGGCGCGCAGCAACTTCGGCGAGCGCCGAATCATACCTTAGACCGCTCACGTCGTTGACGAGCGTGGCGCCCTCGCTGAGCGCCACCTCCGCGACGGCGGCCTTCGATGTATCTACCGAAATCGGAACCGCGACGGCGCGCTTCAACCGCTTCAGGACGGGCTGGATACGGGCAATTTCCTCCTCGGCCGACACCGGGCCGGACCCGGGCCTCGTGGACTCCCCGCCCACATCGATGAGGTCGGCGCCGCCGGCCTGCATCTCAACCGCCGCGGCTTCGGCCGCGCCGGGGTCGAAGTGACGCCCTCCATCTGCGAACGAATCGGGAGTGACGTTCAGGATGCCCATCACGAGGGTGCGCTCACCAAGGTAGAGCGCACGGCCGTCAGGCAGAGGAAGCGTGAACTTGGCGCGGGGTATCAAGCGTGCGAAGGAAGGGGACGGACCCCTTCTTTCCCTGGCTTATTCCTGCGGAAGCGGATCGGACAGCGGAGGCACGAGCGACGGGCGCTCTTTCTGCCGCCGGCCCGCCTCTTCTTCGTGCGGAACCGCCGGACCGGTTGCGGCCGCCGGCCTGGGCTCGTCCACGGGAAGGCCGGCCACGATGCGGCGCACCTGCTCGCCGTCGAGCACTTCGCGCACGAGCAGCTCGGCCGCAATCTTCTCGAGGCTGGCCTGGTGCGATTCCAGCGTCTTGCGCGCGCGGTCGTACTGGTCGGTGACGAACCGCTTCACTTCCTGGTCGATGCGCAGCGCCGTGTCTTCACTGTAGTCCTGATGTTGCGCAATCTCGCGCCCGAGGAAGATCTGCTCTTCCTTCTTGCCGAACGTGAGCGGACCCATCGCCTCGCTCATGCCCCACTCGCAGACCATCCGGCGGGCGAGCTCGGTCGCGCGTTCGAGGTCGTTGCCGGCGCCGGTCGTCATGCTGCCCTGCATGGTGATCTCCTCGGCAATGCGGCCGCCGAGCAGAATCGCAATCTGGTCGACCAGGTAGTCGCGCGAGTAGTTGTGCTTCTCGTCCACCGGCAGCTGCTGGGTGAGCCCGAGCGCCATGCCCCGCGGGATGATCGTGACCTTGTGCAAATCGTCGGCGTGCGGCAGCAGCACCGCCAGGAGCGCGTGCCCCCCTTCGTGCACGGCGGTAATCTTCTTTTCCGCCTCGCTGATGATCATCGAGCGGCGCTCGGAGCCCATCAGCACTTTGTCCTTGGCGAACTCGAAATCGATCATCCGCACGGTCTTGCGGTTGTAGCGCGCGGCATTCAGCGCTGCCTCGTTCACAAGATTCGCCAGGTCGGCGCCCGAGAATCCAGACGTGCCTCTTGCCAGCACCGGCACGTCCACATCGTCGGACATCGGGATCTTGCGCGTGTGCACCGCCAGGATGCCTTCGCGCCCTTTGACGTCGGGACGATTGACCACGATGCGGCGATCGAACCGGCCCGGGCGCAGGAGCGCAGGGTCGAGCACGTCGGGACGATTTGTGGCGGCGACAAGAATGACGCCCTCGTTGGATTCGAACCCGTCCATCTCGACGAGCAGCTGATTCAGCGTCTGCTCGCGCTCGTCGTGGCCGCCGCCAAGGCCGGCGCCGCGATGGCGGCCGACCGCGTCAATCTCGTCGATGAACACGATGCACGGCGCGTTCTTCTTGCCCTGCTCGAACAGGTCGCGCACGCGCGAGGCGCCGACTCCGACGAACATCTCGACGAAATCCGAGCCGCTAATCGAGAAGAACGGCACGTTCGCTTCGCCCGCCACCGCGCGCGCGAGCAACGTCTTGCCGGTTCCGGGGGGGCCCATCAGCAGCACGCCTTTGGGAATGCGGCCCCCGAGTTTCTGGAACTTCTGCGGCTCTTTCAAAAATTCGATGATTTCCTGGAGCTCTTCCTTCGCCTCATCCACGCCCGCGACGTCCTTGAACGTCACTTTCTTCTGCGAGCTGGATGAGAGCTTGGCCTTGCTCTTGCCGAACGACAGCGCCTTGTTGCCGCCGCTCTGCATCTGGCGCATGAAGAAGATCCAGAAGCCGATCAACAGGAGGATGGGTGCCCACGAATACAGCAGCGACGCCCACGGGCTCTGGGTCGGTTCCTTGGCGTTGACGGAAATTCCGCGCTCGATCAGCTTGTTGGCCAGCGCGTCGTACTGCGACGGCGCGTATGTATGAAATGCCTCGCCGCCCGCGCGATAGCTGCCGGTGACCTCCTGACCGGTAATGGTGACCTTGTCGATCTTGCCGGCTTCCACGTCGGCCATGAAATCGCTGAACGGCACCGAACGCTCGCGGGTCTGGAACTTCGTGGAAAAATTCCACACCACGACCGCGACGACGACCAGGACCATCCAAAACATCAGACTCTTCAACGTGGAACTCACGCGCTGACCTCCCACCCTTGTTTCTTATCGGACGGCCGACCGCCGCGCCTTAACCTGAAAAGCCGTGCCTCAACTCAAAATAGGCTGCCTTTTCAAGATTACCACGGCTCTTGTGCGCTCTGTGACCCTAAACTCCTCGGCCACACAGAGGCCCGCGATCCAGACGATCTGGCCTTTTGAATCAACCACCACGGGCACCATATCGCGCTCGGTCCGGCCTACTTTTGCGTCAACGAAAAAGTCCTGCAGTTTCTTGCGGCCATGCAGCCCGAGCGGCCGGAAAATGTCACCCGGGCGCCTGTTTCGCACCACCAGCGGCCCAGCAGCCAGCCGTCCGCCCTCGATCACGACCTGGTCACCGCGACTTACCAGGGGCCAACAGGCGCTGGCCGATTGGCCGGGCGGCACTGTTTGGGCCTTCGCCGTGATAGCGCAGGCCGCCTCGGGAACCCTGACTTCGCCGGGCACGTCGAGCTCGTAGCTGAACCTCGCCGCCTCGCCGGAGCCCCGCCGCAGCAAGCGGCCGGCCCTGGGAGTTAAGACGAGCTTTTGTCCTACACGATTCACGCGGTGGCCGGGCAAATCGAGCGGTCCTGCCAGGTTAGACACCGCGAGCGTCAGAACGGCGTCGGCCGCATCGAACCCCACGAACTTTCCGCCGGCTGCGAGCTGTTGTGCGGCGCGCACAACCCGTCTGGCGATCGCCGGAGGTCGAGCCAGGAGCTGCCGGACCGGGATCTCGACGTTCCCGTCGGGCGAGCGCACGACAAGCTCCCGGACAGCCGCCGCCGAAGCCTCCTCCAGATACTGCGCGTCATCGCGCGCGATGGCTGCCTCGCGGTTGAGCACCTCGACCACATTCGGCGCAAACTGCGATTCCAGAAACGGGATGAGCTCGTGGCGGATGAGGTTGCGGGGAATCGCCCGATCGGTATTCGACCCGTCCTCTTGATATTCGACCCGTGTCCGCTGGAGAAAGTCACGAATATCCTGCCGCGATGTCTCCAGGAGCGGCCTGATCACCAGACCCGAGCGCGGGTACATTCCCCCAAGGCCTCGAGGGCCGGCTCCGCGCAGCAGCCGAAGCAGGAACGTTTCGGCCTGGTCGTCCCGTGTATGGCCGACAGCCACCCGGCAGGCGCCCATGCGCGAGGCCGCCCGCTCGAAAAACGCGAGACGCGCGTCGTGCGCCGCGTGTTCGAGCGACGACCCGGTATCACGCGCGAAGGCGGCGACGTCGGCGCGCTCCACATCAATCGGGAGCGAGAGCTCCGCGGCCAGACGCCGGCAGAATGCCTCGTCGCGATCGGACTCGTCGCCGCGCAGTTGATGGTTGAGATGGGCGGCGCCCACGAGATGAAATCGCTCGTCGCCGGCGATGTCGCGCATCACCCGCAGGAGCGCGACCGAATCGGGCCCGCCGGAGAGCGCGACAGCCACACGATCGCCCGCCTGGAGTAATCCATGCCGCCGGAGAGCCCGCCGCACCTGATCATGAAGCAGCATGATTCCCGATTCGCACCCACGTGCGGCTGCCGCACGTGGGGCCCCATTGCAACGTGCGCGCGAAAGACCGGCACCCACGCGCGGCCAGCCGCGCGTGGGCCCGATCCCGCATCCCGAGTGCGTCAGATGCGTCAGAAAAGATGGTGCCGGTGCAGGGACTTGAACCCCGGACACCGCGGATATGAGCCGCGTGCTCTAACCAACTGAGCTACACCGGCGGAACAGCAGATTTTAACACTGTCACAGGATCAACATCGCGTCGCCGTAGCTGTAAAAGCGGTAGCCGAGCCGAACGGCTTCGCGGTAGGCGGCGAGCAGGCGCTCGCGGCCGGCGAACGCCGCGACGAGCATCAACAGCGACGACCTCGGCAGGTGGAAGTTGGTCAGGAGCGCCGTGACGCTTCGGAACTCAAAGCCCGGGTAAATGAACAGATCGGTCCAGCCGGCCTGTGGCGTGATGATGCCGCCCCCTACGTGCGCCGCCGCTTCGAGCGCGCGCGTCGTGGTGGTGCCGACCGCTACAATCCGCCGCCCTTCCTCCCTGGCGCGATTGATGCGCTCGGCCGCGGTCCCGGTAATCGAAAAATACTCGCGGTCGACGGTGTGCGCCTCTACCTGGGCGGCTCGCACAGGCTGAAAGGTGCCGTATCCGACGTGCAGTGTGATGGCGATGCGCTCGATCCCCTTGCCGGCGAGCGCGTCGAGCATCGGCGGCGTGAAATGCAGACCGGCAGTGGGCGCGGCGACCGAGCCTCGCGCGCGAGCATACACGGTTTGGTACCGCTCGCGATCCTGCGGCTGGTCCTTGCGTTTGATGTAGGGCGGCAACGGCACGTGCCCGATATCGTCGATGGCTTCGTCAATGTCGCCGTTGCCGTCGGACCACAGCCGAATCGTGCGCCGGCCGTGAAAATGGCGGTCCAGGACCTCGCCGTGAAGAGTGCGCCCCGCGCCGCGGAAGACCATGCGGGCGCCGGGTTGAAGCTTCTGGCCCGGATGCACGAGCGCGTCCCAGCAATCCTCTTCACCCTTTCGCAACAACAGGCATTCCACCGAGCCGCCGCTCGGATCCCGCTCGCCGACGAGACGGGCGGGGAACACTTTGGTGTCGTTCACCACCAGCAGATCGCCGGCGCGAAGGAAGTCCGGAACGCCCGACGCGATCGCATGCTCGATCTGCCCCGAGCGCCGGTGCAGCACGAGAAGCCGCGAGGTGCCGCGTTCGGCGGCGGGCTCCTGAGCGATCAGGCGGGATGGGAGATCGAAATCGAAGTCTGAGACATCCATGGAGATGGAAGAGGGGCTGGCCCCGGGCGCCAGCCGTGTCTTGTGCGGATAATTGTCGTCGGGATTATGGGCGGGAGAATAGCGGGAACGTCAGTGAAGTTTCGGACCCCAAACCGCTTTGTCCTGGCGCCAGTCGTCTTTCAGAATGGACCACAGAATCTGGTCGTAATATCGGCCGTTGCGAAGGAACGATCGGCGAAGCAGACCTTCCTGCATCGCACCCATTTTTCGCAGGGCGGCGTTGCCGCGGCCGTTTCCCGCAATCGAGCGCGCCTCGAGGCGATGGACGCCGACAACGCCGAACGCGAAGTCGACGACCGCGCGCGCGCCTTCGTTGAACACTCCGGTGCCCCAGAAGGGCGAGCCGAGCGCGAACCCCCACTCGGCGCTGCCGAAGCCGGGCTCGAGCTGCCTCACCTGAAACAGACCCATCGCATCTTCGTACCCTTCAGGCACGATGGCGAAGCAGAAACTAGTGCCAGCAAGCCGCTCGGCGTGAACGTCGCGGATGAAGCCGTGAAATCCTTCAATCGTCCGGGGCAGCGGCGAGACGAACTCGGCAACCTCGTCGCTCGTCAACATCGCAAGCAACGCCGGAGCGTCGCTCTCGCGAACTTCGCGAAGCGTGACCTTGTCCGCCTTCAGCGTCGGGAGACCGAAATGCCACTCGAAGGCATTCGTCTGCCCTTCTTGCGGCGGCTGTGTACGTTCCTGGTAGGGCATCTTTTCCATAACGACCGTGGTAAGAGCAAGGACCCTACCAGGAGGCCAGAAAGAGGCGGTTTTGACAGTTAAGTAGTTTTCTTTTAGACAGTTACAAGGACATCACGACCGTGGTTTGCGCCGTGGGAAGTTGTGGGAATGTGTGCCTTTTGGGAACATGCACGAACTTAAATTCACACTAAGTAATTGGTGGAGAACGTTTTATTGCAATATGTCAAGAATGAACCATCATGTCCCTGCCTTCGTACAGATCTGGTAAAATTTACTCAATCAGATAGCCCACCGAAGCAGCACGGCACCGACCGTGAATCCGGCTCCCACTGACGCCAGCAGCACGAGATCCCCCTTTTTCAGCCGCCCCTCGGCGACCGCGTCGTTCAGCGCCAGCGGAATCGTGGCGGCGGTGGTATTTCCGTAGCGCTCGATATTGATGATGACTTTTTCCGGGGCCAGCCCCAGCCGCTCGGCGGCCGACAGGATGATGCGGCGGTTCGCCTGGTGGGATACAAAGAGGTCGATATCGTTCGCACAAATCCGGTTCCGCCGCATGATGCGTAAGGAGATTTCTTCGGTCTTGCGTACCGCGAACTTGAAAACCGCCTGCCCGTCCTGTTTCACGTAGTGCAGCCGCTCGTCGACGGTCTCGCGGGAGGCCGGCCGCAAGCTGCCGCCGGCCGGCATGCACAGCGCCGGTCCGCCGCTGCCGTCGATCTCGTGCTCGAAATCGATCACGCCCCAATCGCCCTCCGGCGCGGGGCTGACGACCACCGCTCCCGCGCCATCGCCGAACAGCACGCACGTGGAACGATCGGTGTAGTCGATGATGCTCGACATCACGTCGGCACCGACGACGAGCGCATGTCTGTGCGTGCCGCCGGCCACCATATGCACGGCCGTCGTGAGAGCATAGGTAAACCCCGAACAGGCCGCGCCGAGATCGAACCCCCAGGCGTGTTTCGCGCCAATCTTGTTCTGTAGCAGGCACGCGGTGCTCGGAAACACCATGTCGGGCGTGGTGGTGCCGACGACGATGAATTCGATGTCGTCGGGCGTGAGGCCTGCCTGCGCGATGGCTTTGACCGACGCCTCCCTGGCGAGATCGGACGTCGCCACTCCGGGATCGACGATGTGGCGCTCGCGAATGCCGGTGCGCTGGAGTATCCACTCGTCGTTGGTTTCAACCATTCTCTCGAGGTCTTTGTTCGTCAGCAGTCTGGGGGGAACATAGGTCGCAAGTCCGCTGATCTTGGTGTTGCGAAGGCCGGCTCTGTTCACCACAAACCTCTCGACGGAGCGGTCAGTCCGAAATACTTGTACGCCAGGGCAGTCGCCACGCGGCCGCGCGGCGTGCGGTCCAGAAAGCCGATTTGAATCAGGAAAGGCTCGTAGATGTCTTCGATCGCGTCCTTCTCCTCGCTGATAGCGGCCGCCAGGCTGTTGACGCCGACGGGGCCGCCGCCGAACTTGTCGATGATGATCCGCAGCAATTTGCGATCGACTTCGTCGAAGCCGTGGGCGTCCACCTCGAGCAGCTTGAGCGCATCGTCAGCCACCTGTTCGGTGATGGTGCCCTCGGCGCGCACTTGGGCGAAATCCCGGATGCGGCGCAGCAGCCGGTTGGCGATGCGCGGCGTGCCGCGCGAGCGCCGGGCCAGCTCCGCCGAGGCGGCACCGACGATGGGCACGTTCAAGATGCGGGCGGACCGAACAATGATCTCCTGCAAGTCGGTTTCGCTGTAGAAATCCAGGCGATGGACGATCCCGAACCGCGATCGCAGCGGCGCGGTCAGGAGTCCCGCGCGCGTCGTCGCGCCGATCAACGTGAACTTCTGCAGCGGAACCTTTATCGAGCGCGCGCCCGGGCCCTGGCCGATCACGATGTCGAGCTCATAGTCTTCCATCGCCGGGTACAGAATTTCCTCAATGGCCGGCGACATCCGGTGAATCTCATCGATGAACAAGACCTCGCGTTCCCCCAGGCTCGTCAAGATGGCGGCAAGGTCTCCCGGCCGCTCGAGCACGGGCCCCGAGGTCGCCCGCACCGCCGCGCCGAGCTCGTTCCCAATCACGTACGCCAGCGTGGTCTTCCCCAGACCGGGGGGGCCGTAGAGCAGCACGTGATCGAGCGCTTCGTTGCGCTGGCGCGCGGCCGCGATAGACACCTGCAGGTTGGCTCGGATGCGTTCCTGGCCGATGTAGTCGTCGAGCGTGCGCGGGCGCAGCCCAGCCTCGTACTGGGCATCGTCGTCCGCCGGCGTTGCTGTCACGATTCGGTCGTCGGGCATGTCAGCGGGCAAGCTCGCGTAGGGCCTGTTTCAGCGCCCGCTCGAAGGTCGCCGCGCCGGGCGTTTGCAGCGCGGCGTCGAGCGCGCGTTCGGCGAGCGGCCGATGATACCCCAGGTTGATCAGCGCCGAGAGGACGTCGGTCCGCAGCGATTCTCCCGCCGAGGCGGGCGAGGCCGCCACGCCTTCGGCCGGCAGGAACGCGGCCATCTTGTCTTTGAGCTCCAGGCCAATCCGTTCGGCGGTTTTCTTGCCGACCCCCGGAATCGCGGTGAGGCGCGCCACGTTGCCCTGCCGCACCGCGGCAACCAACTCGTTCGGCTCGATGCCCGACAGCACCGCGAGCGCGAGCTTCGGCCCGATACCGCTGACGCCGATCAGCCGTTCGAACAACTGCAACTCGAGCAGCGTGGCGAATCCGTAGAGCGACAACGCGTCTTCGCGGACGTGGGTATGGACGCGCAGCGCGATCTCATCGCCCGGCTCGGCCATCTCGTAAAACGTGGAGAGCGGCACGTGCGCTTCGTAGCCCACGCCCTGCACATCGACGATGACCCGGTTCGGATGCTTTTCGAGCAGCCGCCCGCGAAGATGCGCGATCATGCGTTCAGCGAGGAAGTCGGAAGGCGCGCCAATTGCCCGCGCGGCGCGCGGGGCGCGACCCGCGGATAGTGCGCACGGCGTTGCCCGGCACCGCCATTCTGTGAACGTGGCAGATGGCGATGGCCAGCGCGTCGGACGCATCGTAGGGCGCCGGCGGCGCGTCGAGGCCGAGAATGAGCTGAATCATCATCTGCACTTGCGCCTTCTCGGCGCGGCCGTAGCCGACGACGGCCTGTTTCACCTCGGCGGGGGTGTATTCGACGATCGGGACGCCGGCTTCGACGGCGGCGAGCATGGCGACGCCGCGCGCGTGCCCCAGCTTCAGCGCGCTGCGCGCATTCGCCGCGTGGAACAGGTTCTCGATGGCCACGCAGTCGGGCCGGTGCGCGGCCAACAGTGCGGCCAGCTCGGAATGAATGGCTTGGAGCTTTTTTGGAAACGGATGCGCGATCGGGATCTTGATGGCGCCGCAGGAAACCAATCGATGCCGGCTGCCGTCGGTCTCCACGCAACCGTAGCCGGTGCGGGCCGAGCCGGGATCGATCCCAAAGATTCTCACGCGAGCGAGGCCTCGATCTCCTTCTCGGAAATGTCGAAGTTCGACCACACGTGCTGCACGTCGTCGTGCTCTTCGAGGGCTTCCATGAGCCTCACCATCTGCTGCGCGGGCTTGCCCTCGAGCTTCACGTAGTTCTGCGGAATCTTCGACACCTCGGCGGTCGCCGGCTCGATGCCGAGCTGCTTCACCGCTTCCTTGACGGCCACAAATGCATCGGGCGCGCTGAGCACTTCCCAGTTGTCGTCATCGTCCTGCAAGTCGTCGGCGCCGGCCTCGAGCACCGCCGCCATCAGCTTCTCTTCGTCGGCCTTCGACTTCTCCACGACGATGTAGCCTCTTTTCGAGAACATCCACGAGACCGCGCCCGCCGCCGCGAGATTGCCGCCGTGCTTCTCGAGCATGTGTCGCAGCTCGCCGACGGTGCGGTTCTTGTTGTCGGTCAGAGTATCGACGATGACCGCCGCGCCACCGGGGCCGTACGCTTCGTACGTCACTTCCTCGTAGCTCACGCCCGGTTCTTCACCAGTGCCGCGGCGAATGGCGCGCTTGATGTTCTCGGCCGGCATGTTCGCGGCCTTCGCGTCGGCGATGATCGTGCGCAGGCGCGGGTTCATGTCCGGATCGCCGCCGGCGCCGCGCGCCGCGACGGTCAGCTCCTTGATGAGGCGCGTGAAAATCTTGCCGCGCTTGGCGTCGAGTGCGCCCTTCTTGTGCTTGATCGACGCCCATTTGGAATGGCCGGACATGTCAAAACTCCAGGGAAAGACCGCTGACAGGACCGCAAATTTTACCACACGCCG
>DASZHO010000090.1:0-2279 GCA_035937795.1 Vicinamibacterales bacterium
ACGATTTATCCAGCGCGCTCTGCGCGCGTTCTTCGCTCTTCGTCACCTCGTTGTTCGCCTTCTGCTCGGCCTTGGCTACGTCCTTCGAAACATCTTCCGGCGACTTCGACTTGTTGCAGCCGGCTAGCACTAAAGAAGCGATCACGAAAATCGGCATCAGGTATTCACGCATGCAATTTCCTCTTCTTATAGATACGCGATCTGCCCGCGTTTCCCTTGGTTCAATGCGAGCAATCATCCGGGTGGACGTTAGCGTAGCGCAGGAGCCCAACGGCCGCTATAGCGACAGTGACTCTTGTAAGTTGACTGGACGGCTCGCTGACGCCGTCTGTCTAAATTTCCCGCCTGGAAGCGGATGAGCCCTGAGCCTGCGGGCGCCGGATGCGTCAAGCTCAGTGCGCCGCGCGGAAGTCTGCGCTGCCGACGCGGATGATCGTCGGCGTCGTCGACGCCACGGTGCTTGGAGCCCGCGGCACTGCTATAACGTAACCGGCCGGCGCGGGCTCGGCCCAGGTGCCGAACACGCGTCCGCCCAGCGCCACGAGCCACTCGTAGTCGCCGAGGAAGGTCCTGTCCGTAGCGAAGGGCTCGGCTGTCCAGGCGTAGTTTGTGAAGCTCTGGCCGCCGTCGGTCGAGCGGGCGAGGGTAACGCGCGTCAGACGATTGGCTGGATCATCGCGCCGGTCGTAGAACTGCACGTTGACCGAACCGTCGGTCGTGTCGACAGCCATCCATTGCAGGAACTGGTCGGCGCCGTCGTGGACCGGGTCGTTGTTGACACGCATCGGTGCCGTCCAGGTTTTGCCGTGGTCGTCCGAGCGCGAGATGAACACGTCGACATCGCCATTGCGGAAGTCGCTCCACGTCACATAGAGCCTGCCGAGCTTCGGATCGATACCGACCTGCGGAAAACCCATGCACCGCGCGACGCCTGGAATGCCGCTGGCGCCACCGAAATAGGGAGCCGCGACGTCGAAGATCGGGCGCGAGGGCTTAAAGCTCCGGCCGCCGTCCTTCGAGATTGCCAGCGTGATGTTGAACCCTTCGTTCCAGATGACGTAAATCGTGCCGTCAGGCGCGACGGTACCGATAGGGCCGACCACCGCACCGTTGTCATCGCGCGGTAGCCCGGCTCTGGTGCTGATCCGCATCGGGGTCGCCCAGGTCTGGCCACCGTCGCTCGAGCGCGTGTAGAGAATGATCGACTGCTCGAGCTGCCACTCGATCCACGCCATGTACAGGTTGCCTCGATGCGGGCTGGTCGCGCTGGTGTCCGACCAGATCCTCGGCATATCCTCGAGCTTCACGTCCGGCTCGTCGCCCTTCCATACCTTCACACCGACCGGAGCGGGATCCCAAGTCTTGCCGCCGTCAGGCGAGCGCAGCACCCAGACGCCATTCCCGCCGGTACCGTGACCCCAGTAGCCGGGCAGGCCATTCTTTTGGATCGCGAGGTAGGAAAGAAACAGGCGCCCGCGGTCGTCGAAGGCGAGCGAAACGTCTCCGAGCGGCGGGTGGTCGTCGGGGGTCAGCCGGACCGGCGTGAATGTCGCGCCGGCGTCGATCGAGTAGGCGGCCCAACGGCCGCCGACCGCAACGACCTCGTGCGGTTCGCGTGGATTCACGGCGATGGCCGGCTCGCTGGCGGTCGTTCCCGCGGGCGACACCGTGACCACGCGCGCGCCGGGCGCTGCCGCGAGTGGAGCTGCCGCATGGGCGAGCGACGCGCCGGCGCCGCAAACGACCAGAGCTGCGAGGAAAGCCGGAGTCGTATGTTGCGCCATCGCGCGATCCTAGCAAACCGAAGCCAGCAGATATACTCATCGCCCTGCATCCGCTTCGTGCCAAACGGACCGGACTGGGTGCATTGACCATCGCCGAGAATCTCGTTACGTATGCGGCGCGCTCCTATTCGAGTACGGTCTAGACAAACAGCGGCGAAACCTCAAGACGCCACTCTCATTCTCAATTGATCGCGCGGAGCGGCCGATATTGCTGAGGTTCCGCGCAGGGATATCGCCCTCCTACTTTCGTGGCACTCCTGTTGTTGTGGGTCGCCAGCCGCGGGACAAAAGCTGCTGAAGAAAGCCGCGGCGCCCGGGCGCGCGCTGCTGGCGAGCAAGTGTGAAATCGAGGAGCGGCAAAAAATTAGGGCCATCAGAGTTTCTGCGATCCACTCGCTGCGATCATCGAATCCGGCGATATCTGCGAGTCCGATTGGCTGAGCAATCTGGAGTGGTTTATGTCGGATAGCTGGAAGCTCGGCCTATCTACCTCTG
>DASZHO010000091.1:0-6992 GCA_035937795.1 Vicinamibacterales bacterium
AAGGATACCGATGATACGTTCAGGACGCGTTCAGGAAATTGTGAGGAGGGCCCCCAGCGTCATGAGGACAACGCCTGCGCCAAGCCGCCACGACAGCGGCTCACCGAGCCAGAGGGTCGCGAGCAGGATGGTCAGCGGCAGACTCAGCTTGTCGATCGGCGCGACGCGCGAAGCAGGGCCGAGCTGAAGCGCGCGGTAGTAGGCGAACCAGGCGGCGCCGGTGGCCAAACCGGAGAGGACGAGAAATATCACCGACCGCTTCGAGAGATCCGGAATTGTCCGCTGCTCGTGAAACGCAAACACCGCCACCCAGGCGACCACCAGAATGACGACGGTGCGAATCGCCGTCGCCAGGGTGGAAGGCACGCCTTCCACTCCCAGCTTGGCGAGGATCGCTGTGAGCGCCGAGGCGGCAGCCGAAACGAACGCGTAGATAAGCCATTGCATGGCGTCATTATCACGCCTACCGCTCGCCCGGAGCCGGCGGGAAGTCGTTGAACATCTTTTTCACCGCCTGCGCCGTCGCTTGCTCGTTCGAGCGGGCGTTGTTCGACAGCGCGTCGCTGGCGGTGCCGTGCCAGATTGCCCGTTTGGTCTTCGCGTCGAAAATGTCGACGCACCGCCATACAGCGGAGGCTCGATGGTGTCAACGCGCTAACGGTTAGCGCGAGTCCGGATTGACGGTTGCGGGAAATGTTGGCGAGCGGCGGTGCTTCGTGGCCTGCTCATACGCGTACGCAATCTTGATGAGCGTTGGCTCGCTCCATGCGCGGCCGAAAAACGAGAGGCCAATCGGAAGCCCCCGATACGAGCCCATCGGCACCGTAATGTGTGGATATCCGGCAACGGCCGCGACGGTCGACGGCGAGAGCTCATCGGGATTGGAGTGATCGCCGGTGACTAGATCGATCAGACCTGCCGGCCCAGTGGTCGGAGCGACCAGTGCGTCGAGGTGGTTCCTGGTCATGACATCGTCGATGCCGCGTGCGCGAGACAGCCGATGATTGTTTTCGAGCGCCCGGCGATACTCCGCGCTTTCGAGGGGTCCCTTTCCGTTCGCCTTCACCATCAGCTCCTGGCCAAAGTACCCAAGCTCTTGCGGCTCGTGCGCTTCGTTGAACGCAATGATGTCGGCGAGCGAATGCACAGGTGCGGCGGGTCCGAGCCACTCCAGATATCGCTTCATATCGGCCTTGAACTCATAAAGCAGCACGGTCAGCTCCGTCTCGTCGAATTTTCCCAGCGTCGGAATGTTTGCCGGATCCACGATGATCGCACCGCGGGATTTCATGTCCGCGATCGCCTGCTCAGCCAGCTCGTCGGCAGGCCGGCTGTATCCGAACAGCTTGTCTCTGACGACCCCGATGCGCGCGCCCCGGAGACCGCCGGCATCCAGAGACGCCGAATAGTCCCGCAGGCCCTTCCTCACGCTGTCCCGTGTGGCGTCATCCTCAACATCCGAGCCAGCCATCGCGCCGAGAAGGACTGCCGCATCGGCGACGGTCCGCGCAATCGGTCCGGCAGTGTCCTGGCTGTGAGCAATCGGCACGATGCCCGTGCGACTCAGCAACCCGAGGGTCGGCTTGATGCCGACGAGCGCCATGTCCGACGAAGGCGCGACAATCGAGCCGTCGGTCTCCGTGCCGACAGCGACCGCGGCCAGGTTCGCGGCGACCGCCGCGCCGGATCCGGAGCTCGAACCAGACGGACTGCGGTCAAGGGCGTACGGGTTTCTCGTTTGCCCGCCACGGGCGCTCCACCCGCTGGTCGAATGCGTCGACCGGAAGTTCGCCCATTCGCTGAGATTCGTCTTGCCCAGGATGACGGCGCCTGCCTCACGCAGCCGGCGGACGATGAAGGCGTCTTTCGGCGAGGGCGAAGTTGCCAGGGCAAGCGACCCAGCGCCGGTCAGCATGCGATCGCCGGTCGCGATGTTGTCCTTTATGAGCACCGGAATACCGTGGAGCGGCCCACGCGGGCCCCGCGCGCGCCGCTCGGCGTCCAGCTGGTCCGCCACCGTGCGCGCGTCCGGGTTGATCTCGATGATGCTGTGGAGGGCCGGCCCTTGCGCGTCGATGACCTCGATCCGCGCCAAGTACTTCTCCACGAGCGAGCGGGCGGTGTCCTGGCCCGTCTGCAGCCGTTGTTGCAGGCCGGCGATCGTGGCCTCGTCGAGGTCGAACGGCGTCTGCTGGACGCGTTCGGCGGCGCCTGACGCCTGGTGTGCCAGCGTGGTGGCAACGTAGAGGAGGCTGAGGACGCCGAGCGGTCCTCGAGCCACGCGACGGCTCATCATAAGGCGAGATTGTACGTGGATTCCATCCCGGCCGCTTCGGTGTCATTAAATCAGAGAGCCGGTCTCCTTTCGTGCCAGCGAGTTTTTGTAGGAACTCGGCGAGCAGGCCAACAAGTTTGTGTGTTGCGGTTGGCTGTCACTCGACGGGCGGCGCAGATTGCCGCATTGTCCGGACGACCACTGAAAAATCCTCATCGGCCTCGGGGGCCGGTTGGCGCGCGCGCTCGGTTCCGGCGACCTCCGCAGCGGCCGCGGCCGCCGGCAGAGAGACCGTGAGCTCGCGAGCCCGCTGCAGAACGAGCGACAAGTCCTTGAACATCAGCCGCAGCGGAAACGTCGCTGGATACTCGTCGCGCTGGATATTGGCGAACTTCGATTGCTGACTGGGTGAGAGCACCGACGTCTCCGCGAGCGCCTCGAGGAGACGCCCGCGCGGCAACCCGCTACGCTCGCCCAACACAACGGCCTCCGCGAGCGCTTGCATGCCTATTCCCAGCAGCGCATTCACGCACAGCTTGGTCGTCGCGCCCGATCCGGACGGACCCATGTGCAGAGCTGTCTTTCCAAGTACGCCAAACAACGGTTGGCAGCGTTCGTAAACCGGCAGCGCGCCTCCGACGAACAGGACAAGCTGCCCTTGTTCGGCCTGCGGGAGGCTTCCCGAAACCGGAGCATCGAGAACATCGACGCCTTTGGCGTGAGCGGCCATGAACAGCCGAACCGACGTTCGCGGATGCACGGTGCTCACGTCGATGAAGACGCTGCCAAATGAGGCGCCCTCGAGGGCGCCTCCGTCGCCGAACATCACCTGCTCCAGCGCATTGTCATCAGCAACCGACGACAGCACGATGTCGGCCGAGCCGGCGAGCTCGCGCGGTGACTCCGCGATGGAAGCACCAAGCCGTTCGAGTTCCTCGGCGCGGCGTCTCGTACGGTTGTACACCGTCAGGTGATACCCGGCGTTGAGGAGGCGTGAGGCCATGCGCATTCCCATCCCGCCCAGACCGATGAAGCCAACTCGCGGCACCGGGAGACGAGGTGAATCGTTCATGGGTTCGTCTCGTAGCAACCATCACGCCAGAGTTCATGTGACAATGGCCGGGAACACTGGCCATCCTGGAGCGTATTCGAGGTCTGGAGCGCTCCCGCCGTGTTCCGAAATCGCCAATGTTGCGCGTCACGGCGCACGCGCCCTCTGCCAACGTCTGCGCCGAAACGCGGAGGGACCACCCCGTGGCATTGCCTACTCGTCGCCTGGGTCGAACCGGAATGCAAATCACAAGGCTTGGATTTGGGTCGTGGGCCGTCGGCGGCGGCGGCTGGGCGTTCGGATGGGGGCCGCAGGATGACGCCGCGTCGTTAGCAACGATGCGGCATGCGGTGGAGCTCGGCGTCAACTGGATCGATACCGCCGCGGTGTATGGACTCGGGCATTCCGAAGAAGTCGTGGGACAGGCGCTGCGCGAGATCCCGCGCGCGCAGCGGCCCTTGATCTTTACAAAATGCGGGCTCATCTGGGACGAACACGATCCCATGAAGGCGGCGCGGCGAACGCTCGTCCCCGATTCGATTCGGCGCGAGTGCGAGGCGTCGCTTCAGCGGCTCGGGATCGAGCGCATCGACCTGTATCAGTTTCACTGGCCCGATGAGGGAGGCACGCCTGTCGAGGATTCGTGGGCGGCGATGGTGAAGCTCGTCGACGAGGGCAAGGTTCGCGCGATCGGCGTGTCGAATTTCGACGTCCCGCTGCTGACACGCTGCGAAGCGGTCGCCCACGTCGATTCGCTTCAACCGCCATTCTCGCTCGTCAACCGCGCGGCCGCAGACGACCAGATACGGTGGTGCGCGAGCCATGACACCGGGGTGATCTGCTACAGCCCGATGCAGTCCGGTTTGCTGACCGACAGCTTCACGGCGGATCGCGTGGTATCGCTCGCCGCCGATGACTGGCGGCGCCGCTCGCCTCAGTTCCAACAGCCGAACCTGAGCCGGAATCTGCTGCTGCGCGATGCGCTCGTTCCCATCGCGAGGCGCCACGACACGTGGGTGTCCTCGATCGCCATCGCATGGGCGCTTGCGTGGCCGGGTGTGAGCGGCGCGATCGTCGGCGCGCGCACGCCTCAGCAGGTCGACGGCTGGATTGGGGCCGCCTCGATCGCCCTCACACCGCAGGACGCCGACGAGATCGCGAAGGCGATTCAGCAAACCGGGGCCGGCGTCGGACCGGCGCGGCAGGTGTGAAGCGCGCCGGCACGCGCGCGTGGATGCCGGCAGGCGCGGGAGTGAGATCTTGACAGACGCGCTAGCATCCACTCTTCGAGGTGATGAATGCCAAGCACGACGCTGACGCTTGAATTGGTAGATGTGGACGGTGAAGCTCTCGGCGAGTCGGTGGACGTTCTGTTGCGGCACCAGACGAGCGGCACCGCGACAAAAGTCCAGCTGGTGGCGAAGGGGAAGTTCACCATCCCGAACCTGTTGGATGGCGTGTACTCGGTGCAGGTCCATCCGCTCTCCTATCGGCCGGTCGGGATGTTCGCGATGGTGGGAGACGGCGTCGACGACCCGGCGCCGATGGTTTTCCCCGTCGATCCAGTCAAGGTCACCGGCATAGACGCACCCGCGTTCACTACGCTGCTTCCTGACGGACAGCGCATCCTCCAGGCGAGCACCTCCGTCAAGAATTTCACCGGTCTATCGGGTGCCGGGCTCTACGACAAACTGGACGACGTCCGGAAGGCAGGCTTCCTCAATATTCTGCAGAAGTCCAACGCAACGGCTTTCGACGGCGGGCGCTCGGTCGCGAGCTATTTCCAAAGCCTGACCGAAATGCAGGGGGATCGGTTTTTCGCCGCCGTGCATCAGGACCTTCCGGACGCCACCGCGAACAGCGTGCATTCCGGACTCTTTCATCCCGTCGATGAAGCGCTCCACACTCCTCCCCCAGGGTTCGATCCCGCGGGCAGCTTCAAGACGCAGGATCTCTACGGGAATCTCCAACTCACGTTTTTTTCCAACGGCACCGACTGGATATCGGACACCGACATCGACGATGCCCAGGGGATTCTGCACATTTTTCAAGTGGTCGGTAATTGGGTGACTGGGACGCCCACAAACCCCTACGACATCCACGAGATACTGGTCGCGTATCAGCAACTCGACCCTGGGTATGAACTGAAGGTCTGACGGGTCCGAGCTTTCCAGCGGGCGGCGTGTGCGAAAGGACACAGCGCCGTTGGCCTCCTTCTGCCAAAGTTATTCCTGCGGTCACCGATTGGCGCGGTCACTGAAAGGACTGTGGGATGTTAATTCTGATTCTCGTGCTACTGCTCGTCTTCGGCTTCGGCGGCTACAGTTACGGCGGTTCCGACCGTGGGTATCACTACGGCGGCGGCGGGATCGGGCTCGTCCTGGTGATCGTGCTGGTACTTTACCTGATGGGCGTGATTCGGGTCTGAATCTCTCCGGCTCAATTGCCCGGGCTATTCTGTCCAGGGTAGCCCGTGCTTTCCAATTCTCATTCCAACCGATCCTCCGATTGAAACTTCCTTCTGACAGGCGCAATATGATTCCCATGAGATCAAGATGCGTACTCGGCGTCGCAGCATGCGTTCTCGCTCTTGCCGTGCCTGCGCGAGCGGATCTGCATTACACGATGCACACCGAGGCGCGCCAGGTCACGCCAACGGAAGACGCGGATGCCATGCTGGTGATGGCGGGCGACATGCTGGTCCGGGCGATGTTCCCTGAAGGGCCGGCTGATTCGATCTACTGGCTGAGCGACAAGGGCACGCGAATCGAGCTCACCAAGGCGAACGTCATGATGCCGGCTGGCTCGGTGATGCTTCATCTCGCCGACGGCACGATGGCCATCCTGAATCCCAAAGACAGGACGTACTGGAAAATTCCTGTCGCGCAGATGATGCCGCAGATGATGATCGCCCTGTCGCAGATGAAGCCCGACGTGTCTTTCGTGCACTCCGGCGAGTTCGCGACCATCGCCGGCGTACGCGCGGAGCACATCACGTCGAGGACCACAATTGATTTGCCTGCCCCGCCGCCCGGCGCGCCAATACCGCCGGGGATGCCGACGTCGATCACCATGAGCGCGGATCTCTGGATGGCCGACGCGTACGCGAACTACTCGGCGCTTGCGAGCGCCCCGGCCGCGATGATGGGTCTCGACGTCCTCGTACCGCCAGGCTTCATGGTCAAGAGCGTGATGCGCATCTCGATGATCCCCGCGTACGAAATCGAATGGGTGGTGACGGAAATCAAGGAAGAGCCGGCTCCGGCTGATACGTTTGAAATTCCGGCAGACTACACAGAGATACCGGCGCCGTTTCGCGGCGTGGCGCCACGGTCACGATAGCGCACGGATAAGCGCCGACCTCGACTTCCTCGTTACCTCGACGGCGCGGCGCCGCAGTCGAAGCGGCCGGACGCGGTGCCGTTGTTCAGCGTGAAGCTCCCGGTGCGCCCGTCGGCACCGATCACCACCGTGCCGAGTCCGGCGTAGCTGTCCTCGAGCGCCGTCTTTCCGAGATAGAGCGCGATGATCACGTCGGTGTACCGACCGGGCCCGGTGAACTTCGCCTTGTTCGCGTGCATCATATCGGCCATCGCCGAGCCCGGTCCGATCGTGAACGCGAGCGTCGGAAGCGCGCTCGGACCCCACACGCCGGAGAACGTCCCG
>DASZHO010000092.1:0-5473 GCA_035937795.1 Vicinamibacterales bacterium
TGCTCTGCTGCGTGTCGCCCTGGGTCGTCTTGTCATACGGCGCGGTCAGATTGGCTGCCAGCACTTCCTTCAACGACTTGCCCTGATCGCGCAGCGTCTTCACCTTGGCCAGGATGTCCACCAGCATCGCTCGATAGCCCAGCAGATCCTTCTTCTTGACCAGAGTGCCGTGGCCAGGGACGAGCGTCGTGTCGGAACCGGCCATCTTCTCGATGAGGTCAGTCGCATCGAGCATGCCCCTGATCGAACCGCCATTGGCCTGATCGGCGAAGGGATAGCCGAAGTTGCGGTAGAAATCCTCGATATAGAACACGTTGGCGTTGCGAAAGCGGACGATCGTGTCGCCGGCGGTGTGGGACGGCATCATCGGGATAAAGTCCACTGTTTCACCGTTCATATTGAAGGTAACCGCGGGCTGGCCCGGTGCGCCGGGGTTGTAGCCGTAGACGACCACCGGAACGGCGGCCATATCCGGCGCCGGGGCGGGCTGGCCGTTGGCGCGCGGCGGCGGATGGAGCATCTCAGCGCGCAGATTGTCCTGCGAGAAAATCAACGCCCCCTGGTGGGCGAAGAAGGCGTTTGCGCCGGTGTGGTCGGAATGAATATGCGTGTTGACCAGAACCTTGATGGGCGCGTTGGTGAACGATCGGATCGCCTTGAGGGTCTTGTCGGCCACTTGTGAGTTCTCGGTATCCACCATGAGGACACCATCCGGTCCGAAGAGCGCCATGGCCCTGCCGCCGGACGCATCGGGGTGGGCCGGATCGAGGCCTTCGGTGCCATGCAGAACAAAGAGGTTCGGCGACATCTTTTCCGTCACCATAATCTCGATCCGGTCCCAGGGCGTCTGGTAGCCGGCAGGAAAGGTGTACGGGCCTTTTCCCGGCGCGACGACGGTGATGGGATACTCCGCTCGCTGCGCCAAGACCATCGCGGTAAGAGCCGTCATCGCGGCTACGCCCAATAACAACAAGGCGCGTTTTTTCACGATCTCACCTCCTGTTCCAACGTGTCCGATTGACGAAGTTTTGCACGGTCCCGGGGGTGATAACAATGCGCACAGATTGACGGATCATTCGCCGAAGCGCCGGACGAACCAGCTCTTCACCACCTGGGTGAGGGCGACATAGCCGAGCAGCATCCCCGCAAGGAACAACCAGTACAGCCGCGGCAACCGGACCAGCCCAAGGGGCCCAGCCAGCGGCGAGACGGTCAGCCATGCCCCTATTGCCACGATGACGATCGACGTCGCGGTGAGCGGCCAGCTCGCGCGGCTCTCGATGAACGGAATCTTGTTGGTCCGGATGACGTGGATGATCAGCGTCTGGGTGAAGATCGACTCCACGAACCAGCCCGTCTGAAACAGCGCCGGATTCTTCCAGGCGTTGAAGACATACAGCATGATGAAATAGGTGAGGTAGTCGAAGATGGAGCTGATTGGCCCGATCACCACGATGAATCGTCTGATGTCGCCGATGGCCCAGCGTCTCGGCTTCTTGAGCCATTCCGGATCGACGTTGTCGGTGGGAATCGTCGTCTGCGAAAAATCGTAGAGCAGGTTGTTGGCGAGCACCTGGATCGGCTGCATCGGCAGAAACGGCAGGAACGCGCTGGCGCCGACGACGCTGAACATGTTGCCGAAATTTGAGCTGGCAGCCATCTTGACGTACTTGATGATGTTGCCGAATACCTTCCGCCCTTCCACCACGCCGCTTTCCAGCACCAGCAGACTTTGCTCGAGCAGGATGATGTCGGACGACTCCTTGGCGATGTCAACGGCGGAGTTTACCGAAATGCCCACGTCGGCGGCCTTGAGGGCGGGCGCATCGTTGATGCCGTCGCCAAGGAATCCGACGACATGCCCGGCCCGCTGCAGCGCGCGGATGATGCGCTCTTTATGGGCCGGCACGAGCCGCGCGAACACGGTCGTCGCCAGAGCGGCTTCGGTCAGCTCCTGGTCGCTCATCTTCTCTATCTCCCGGCCCATGAGCACGCGCGGCGACGGGATGCCGACTCTCCCGCAAATGAATCCGGTGACCATCTCGTTGTCGCCGGTGAGGATCTTCACATCCGTGTTCAGATCATGCAGCCGCTTCAACGCCTCCGCGGCGCTCGCCTTGGGCGGATCGAGGAACGCCAGGAACCCCAGGAGCGTCAGGTCGGACTCGTCTTTGACCGAGTAAACCGGCTTGTCTGGCGCGTCGGGCATCTCCTTGTATCCAAGGGCGATGACGCGAAACCCCTGTCCGCTCAGTTCCATCACCATTTGCCGAAGCGCCGCGTCTTCGGCCGGCCGCGCGTCGACGGACTTGCCCTTGATTTCCACACGAGTGCAGATGCCGAGCATCTCGTCCACTGCGCCCTTGCAGATGAGCGTGTTCAGTCCCGTCTCGTCTTCGACCACCACAGACATACGGCGGCGCACGAAGTCGAACGGCACCTCGTCGATCTTCCTGTATTTGTCCTTTGGCTGAAGGCTCTGCTCCAGTTCCTGATGCTTGAGGATCGCTTCGTCCATCAGATTGCGCAGGCCGGTGTGGTGATAGCTGTTCACATAGGCGTAATTCAGCACCTTGTCGTCCGGGGCGCCGTGGGCGTCGATGTATCGTTCCAGCACGATCCGGCCCTCCGTGATCGTGCCGGTCTTGTCGGTGCAGAGCACGTCCATCGCGCCGAAATTCTGGATGGCGTTCAACCGTTTCACGACGACTTTCTTGCGCGCCATCGCGAGTGCGCCCTTCGACAGGTTGACGGTGACGATCATCGGCAGCATTTCCGGGGTCAGGCCGACGGCGACCGCCAACGCAAACAGGAATGCTTCCAGCCAGTTGTGCTTGCTGATGCCGTTGATCAGGAAGACGGCTGGGACCATCACCGCCATAAACTGAATCATCAGCCAGGTAAAACGGTTGATGCCCTGGTCGAAGCTCGTCAGCTGCCGCTCTCCCGCGATACTCGCCGCGAGGGAGCCGAAGAACGTCCGTTCACCCGTATGGATTGCGACGGCCGTGGCTGTGCCGCTTTCGACGTTCGATCCGAGGAACGCGAGGTTCGGCAGGTCGAACGGATTGGACACGTCGGCCGGCGCGGCGCCGGGATGCTTCTCCACCGGCAGCGCCTCACCGGTGAGCGCGGACTGGTTCACGAACAGATCTTTGGCCGTGAGTACACGCACGTCGGCGGGCACCATATCGCCGGCAGCGAGCCGGACGACGTCGCCGCGCACGACGACGCTCAGCGGCAATTCCTGGTCGCGGCCGTCCCGGATGACGGTGGCGGTATTACGGACCATCGCCTTCAGTTGCTCGGCGGCGTGGTCCGCACGCGTCTCCTGGACGAAGCGCAGGGCAACGCCAAGAACGACCATCGTCAGGATCACGAGCGTCCCGCTGATGTCGCCAGTGAGGAAGGAGATGAGGCCGAGGACCGACAGCAGAACGACGAGCGGATTCCTGACCGTCAGCAGCAGGCGAATGATGGGCGAGCGCCGTTTCTCGCGCGCGATCTCGTTCGGTCCGTCCCGCTGCAGACGCTCCTCGGCATCCGCGGCGGCGAGGCCGCTCGATTGGGAGTGGAGTGCTTCGAGAAGGGCTGCCTCGTCCGCCCGCGCAAGCTCGATCAGGTGATCGGAGGCGCCTGCGGGCGCCTTTTTAGCGTTTGTCATCGCGACTGGGGATGCAGCCGGCCATCGCTCGAAGCAGGTTCATCCTCATGGTCGGCGAAGGGTCTCCACTTCGATCGCGGCGAGCAGCGCCATCGCGCCGCCGCGATCGTCGGCGCCGCTCACGGCCGGACGATTCAGGTAGTACTCCTTCGAGGGCCCCGCACCGGTGCTCGAACAGACGTCGCGCACGGTGCCGTCCTCGTTGACACGCACGACGACGGCCTTCCATCCAGCATCGATGGCCCGCTGGTACGCCGAACGATCCAGGAAGCCCAGCCGCACGCCGCGGGCCATGGCGGCGACCGTCATCGCGGTCACCGTCAACTCGCGGTAGCTCGTGGGCTCGTCGACGACCTCCCGCCAGCTGCCGTCGTCCGACTGGTAGGTCACGAGCGCTCGGACATGCTTGCGGTAAATCTCCAGCACGCGGGCGCGGTCGGGCCAGGTGTCGGGAAAGTACGTGAGCGCGTCGATGACTCCGAGCAGCGCAAAACCATTTCCGCGACCCCAGGCGTACGGACCCTCAAGCGCGTGGATGAAGATCCCGTCGGGCCGCTGCAACGATTCCGCGTAAGACGTGAGCAGGCGCCCGGCGGCGGCGCCGTACTTCGGGTCCTTCGTGGCGGCGCCCACGCGGGCGAGCACCGAAGCGGCCATGAACATGTCGTCGGTCCACTTGCGCGGGAACCGCACCGTCTCAGCCGGCGACTGCGGAAGGATGAAGTCTGCGGCCTTTTGCGCGAGCGCGGCCGCCGCGGGGTTTGCGTCGAGCGTGCCGGCGTCGGCGAACGCGAGGTGGCCGGCGAGGCTCGCGAGCTGGTATGGTTCCGCGATCGCCGGCGAGGCCCCCAACAGGAACGCCTGCATTTCGCGCCGTGGTTTCTCCTTCCAGCGATCGTCTCCCGTGAGGGCCGCCAAGCGGAACGACCCCGACCACGAGAGCGCCGGGATGTAGCTCATCATCGGTTGCGCCGGGTACCTGGCGGCCAGTACCTTCGCGAGGTCGAGCGGCGATCGGTCCGGCGTCTGCGGGTTCGGCGGAGTGGTGGCCTGCCGGCGCGCGCCCGAGGAGGCCAGAGCCGCCATCGTGACGCTCACAGTGACGGCCACCAGCACTGGCATTCGCATGCGGCTCATCCGCGCATCCATGCCCAGAGGTTACTGCAGGTTGAGATCGGCGGCAAAATCTGGCGCGCCTGGGACAGGAATGTGTTCAGCGACGGCGGCGCGTCCTCTTAAGCGGCAGTGCGTCCCCGGCGACTGCAGGATTGCCCTTGCCCGCCCGCTTAAGGACCTCAAATGCCTTCTTGATGTCGCCCTTGGCGGCGCGCTCCGCGAAGTACTCCTGAGTTCGTAGCGCGGAGACCTTCTCAGCTACGGCCACATTGATCAACTGGTTCACAGCGACGCCTTCGGCTTTCGCGACCTTCCTGGCTTCTTCCATCAACGACGGCTGAAGCCTCAACGCAAAATTGCTCCTCTTCATCAGCTCTTCTCCAATCGTCGCACAGCATCCCCTGGCGTCAGAATCTCGAGTCCGAACGACCTGGTTTCCGGTTCGAAATGGCGACGATTGAACGTAACCACGACGTTCGCGCGGCCGTTCACCGCAGTCTCAAGGACAAGATCGTCGCCGACGTCGGGCAGTACCGGCCGCCACAGATAAGAGATGCGAATCGGTTCCGCAACAAGCGCCAACGCGTTGAGCAGCACTTCGACATCTGCCGGCGATGTACCGGACGCGGCGAGGTGTTCGGGCCGAGTCAGGACCGACTCGTACTGGAGCATCAGCGGTACTGAAACCAGCAC